>JAKLIW010000016.1 GCA_022709425.1 bacterium | reverse complement strand
ATTTGCTGTCCAGCTGACCTCTTCCAAGGGGTGGCCAGTTTGCCCGAAACAGGTGGCCAGTTTCACCGAATTATCCACTAAGATGCCAGTTGCATTAAAAAAGATTCTTTTTTTTGCAAAAAATGACGAAAAAAGAGTAACCGTATTGCAATGAGTCAGGTAACAGGCCGAATGCACAAGGACAATAAACATATTTTTGTGCAAGGAATAGAAGAGGAGGGTGGCGATTTCCTAACCGTTCCGGGTGATGAGCCGTCCCGACGCGATGATAAGAATGCCGCCGATGACGATATAGGCGTTGAGGGCGAGGTTGAGGAAGAGCAGTTCGTTGATCGCGGTGAAGAGGATGGTCAGGAGGAAGAGGACCGACGCGGTGTTGACCGGCACATCGCGCAGAGCGTAGTTCCAACACAAGTAGGCGCCGCCCGACTGGAAGAGCCCCATCTCGACCAGCCAGAACCATTCGTCGGCCTTCTGCGGTTTGGGACAATCACGGAAAAGGAACGGCAGCATGAGCACCGTCGATATGACGAATATCTTGAAAAGGAACTGCACGACCTTCACCGGATCGTCGCGCAGCGGAACGACCAGATCGGCCGAGAAGTAGACATACCAGCCGAAGGTTATCCCGGCGCCGACCGCCCAGATGATGCCGACGGTGACATCGCCGCCGCCGAAATCGAACGAGTCCTTGCCGTAGACGATCAGCAGCATCCCGAGCAGCGACAGGATCAGGGCGATGATCTCGCGCCACGTCGGCCGCACCCCGGCAAGGGCAAAGGAGAGGAAGAAGACGAACACCGGCGAAAGATTCTCGATGATCATCACCAGCGTTCCCGATATCGTATTGAGGGCGAGGTGGAAAGTGACGGTGTTGAGAAAAAGTCCCACGAACGAGAGCGCCGCGACGGTGCGCCACCGTTCGCGCCAGTCCATCGTGAACTTGCCGGTGATGAGGAGGAACACCCCGAAGATGACCGTTCCCATCAGCACTCGGGCCGATGCGACCCACAGCATATCGACCCCGCGCGTGGCGAGGAAGTGGCCCGCCGGTCCGTGGATCCCCCACAGGAACATCGCGATGAACAGGAAGATATAGCCGCGCCGGGTATGACTCATTGCGCCGGGTCGCCCGCATCCTCGTCGTTCTCGGCGGCGTTCTGGATCGCGTAGTCCTGAAGGAATTCCATCTTCTTCGAACAGGAACCGGCGAACAACGCAAAGAACAGAGCCGCGAACAGAAGCTGGCGCATGAGTGCCTCCACGATCATATTGAGGGCAGTATAAAGAAGCGATCGACGCATAGCAAGTCGGCGGATGAAAAAAGTGGAAAAAAACACTATTTAGGGTACTATCGCTACACACCGAGTTTGGAGGAAGGTTATGCGAACCCTCATGTCAGTTCTCTTTTCGGCATTTATCCTGCTGTTCGTTTCATGCAGTGTGGAAGAGGAAAACATGGCCGACACCGACGAAATTACGACCGATCAAACGGTCGCCGACGATACGGGGAACGATACCGCCGTCGCCGATGACGATACTGCGGCGGGCGATCCCACTACACAGCCGGATGACGCGACCGAAACGGAACAACCCGACGAAGATCAGTCTGATCCGACCGATCCGACCGATCAAACGATCATAGACGACGACACCGCCCAGCCCGACGATGTGATACCGGCGGGCGAGCTCATCATCGAGCAGATTTATCTGCCGGGGATGAACATGGGAGAGGCGATACTCATCGTCGGCCCCGACGGGACGACGGTGCTCGTCGACACCGCCAACGACGGCCACGGGCCGCAATTGCTCGAGGCGGTGACGCGGCGGACGGGGGAGGCGGCCATCGACTGGGGCATTATCACCCACTACCATAACGACCATATCGGCGGCTTCGACAATCTTTACGGCGCCGGGGCGAATCAGCATCTGGAGGTGCGCAAGGGGATCGTCCATCGCGGGTTCTACGATATCGGTTCCGACATGCCGGGGGTCGAGGATTTCAACCAGTTCTGCACGCTGTCGCAGGGGGAACTCGCGGCGCAGGTGGTGACGCTCTGCACCGGCGCGGCCGAGATGCCGTGCGGCAACGCGAGCAGTCGCTATCCGACCTCCGACTGTCCGGGCCTGCTCAAAGGCGATCTTTCCACCGCGGACGACGACGCGGCGGGTGGCCTGTCGTACCTCCCGCTGGGGAACGGCGCGAAACTCTACTTCACCCACGCCAGCGGCTGGGTCGCCCAGTCGGGCGGCGCGCTCTCGGCCGAGAATAACGGCATCACCATCGGTTACGGCGAGACCGATCAGGAGAACGCGCGCAGTCTCGGCGGGGTCATCGTCTGGGGCGACTTCCGGTATATCTTCGCCGGCGACACGCAGGGACGCGACATCAAGGTGGAAGGTTTCATCGCGTCGCACAGCGCCGGGCTCACCCTGACACCGGGGGGCGCGGAACTAGCGCCGTTGGGAAGCATCGACACGGCGCACCTGTCGCATCACGGGCTCGCCTCATCCACTTCGCAGGAGTGGGTCGACTGGCTGTTCCCGGCCAACGGCAAGGACCATAACGCGATCGTCGGAACGACCGGCATCTATGTCACCTCGCCGGCGCAGTCGGTGCTCGATGCGCTCACCCCGCGCGTCGGGAACGGCTTCATCTTCGCCAACGCGAAGGCTTATACGCACGGCACGAGCACTAAGTTCATCATCGCCAACGCGGCGGTCACCCTCGAGGTGTCGAACGGCGGCGCGCAGTATGTCGTGGTCACCGGCGTCGGCGCCGGCGCCATCACCTCGGGCATCTACACCACCAACTGAACATTGCTTTTTCCCGTTTTCGCGGTACAGTAACCGCTGTTTTTGTCCTTTCACGGAACGGGTACATCATTATGAGAGCAACGCAACTGTTCGTACAGACCCTCAAGGAAGTGCCGAAAGAGGCGCAGATCGCGAGCCACATCCTCCTCTACCGCGCCGGGATGATCCAGAAACTGGCCAGCGGCATCTACAACTACCTGCCGCTCGCCCTCAAGAGCCTCCGCAAGATAGAGAACATCCTGCGCGATGAACTCAACAAGCGCGGCTGTCAGGAGATCGAGATGCCGGTGGTTCAGCCGGCCGAACTGTGGCAGGAGAGCGGCCGCTGGGGCTACTACGGTCCCGAACTGCTCCGCTTCAAGGACCGCAAGGGGGGCGACTTCTGCCTCGGGCCGACCCACGAGGAGGTCATCACCGACATGGCGCGGCGCAACCTGAAATCCTACAAGCAGCTGCCGTGGAACCTCTACCAGATACAGACCAAGTTCCGCGACGAGATACGGCCCCGCTTCGGGCTCATGCGCGGCAGGGAATTCACGATGAAGGACGGCTATTCGTTCGATGTGGACGAAGAGGCGGCGCTCAAGACCTACCGGCTCATGTACGAGGCCTATACGGCGATCTTCACGCGGTGCGGGCTCAAATTCAAGGCGGTCGACGCGGCGACGGGAGCCATCGGCGGCGACAAGAGCCACGAATTCCAAGTGCTCGCCGAATCGGGCGAGGACATGATACTGTCGTGTTCGAAATGCGATTACGCCGCCAACGAGGAGAAGGCGCGGACGAAGATAGGGGAGACAAAGGTCGATCCGGCGCAGTTCAAAGCGCTGGAGACGATACTCACCCCCGATAAAAAGTCGGTCGAAGAGGTCGCGGCGTTCCTGAAACTACCGATCGAGCGGTTCATCAAGTCGATGATCTATCTGGTCGACGACGAGCCGGTACTCGTGATGGTGCGGGGCGACCGCGAGGTCAACGAGGCGAAGATACAGGCGCACCTCCGCGCCAACAAGGTCGAGTTGGCCCCCGATGCGGTGATCGAAGAGGTCACCGGCGCGGCGGTCGGCTTCGCGGGACCGGTCGACATGAAGAAAAAAATAAAGATGGTCGCCGACCACACGGTGACCGGCATCGTGAACGCGGCGACCGGCGCCTGCAAGAGCGACCACCACATCGTCAATGTCAACTGCGGCCGTGACTTCACCCCCGATCTCATCGGCGACTTCATCAAAACGAAGAAGGGCGAATCGTGCCCGAAGTGCGACGGTGTGCTCGAAGAATTCCGCGGCATCGAGGTGGGACAGGTCTTCTTCCTCGGGACGAAATACAGCGAGAAGATGAAGTGCACCTTCATCGACGCGGCGGGCGCCGAGAAACCGGCCGTCATGGGCTGTTACGGCATCGGCGTCGGCCGGACCATGTCGGCGGCGATAGAACAGAACCACGACGAGCACGGCATCATCTGGCCGATGGCAATAGCGCCCTACGAGGTGGTGGTCCTGCCGCTCCAGATGAATAAGGATGAGGTCGTCAAGGCGGGGGAAACGATCTACGCCGAACTCATGGCGGCGGGAGTGGAAACGGTCATCGACGACCGCGACGAGCGGGCCGGGTTCAAGTTCAACGACGCCGACCTCATCGGCTACCCGGTACAGGTCATCATCGGCGGCAAGTCGCTCGAAAAGGGCGTTGTCGAATTGAAGATCCGCCGCACCGGCGAGAAGAAGGAACTGCCTATCGCCGATGTCGTGAAGTTCGTCAGCGAGTTCAAGAAAGGGGAGCTTTCGCTCCCCCAATAGATATCAGATCAATCAACCTGCAGGATGACCCGTTCCCACTGATCGTTGCCATCCGGCATCCCGTCATCGGCGTTCAGTTCGCCGCACCGGTATCCGCCGGAGAGTTCGTTGCCCCAGACATGCCAGCACAAGCGGACATCCTGTTGTCCTAAACCTCCGTCGTCGTAATCGCAACTGTTTTTGTTGACTCCCGCGTCCTCAGGAGCAAAACCCCATGACATTTCGTTGTAAAAATACCAAGATGCGCCGTTAGCGTTATGAGTGGTCGTTTGGTTATCTCCGGTATTGAAAAGAGCATCGGCGCGCGGCGCCCACGCGGCAAGGGTGAGGAGCGGCGAATCAACCTTGCGGCAGGCGAGCATAAGGTTCGCGCCGTCGCAATCGGCAAGGATGTCGGTCATCAGGGTGCCGCTGTCGGCGTAGGTGTCGGCGTAGCAGACCTCCCAGTCGGTCAGAAGCATCTGCGGCACATTCCGTTTGATGCCGGAGAATTGTTGATCATCGATAACGCGGGCGAACTCAACCGCTGAAATGAGGTTGATCTCCATGTCGCCGATCTCTATGGCGTGGAATCCGTTCGGAGAGACGGCGTAGAGATAGGTCGTAGTGGGGGAGGTGCTCCACGAGTTGCCGTTGCGGACGATGGTATAGAAGTACCCATTCGCGCCGACATCGAGCCCGTTGTGCCCCTCGTAGACCCAGTCGCCGTCGCTTTCCTGCACTGCGATGCCGGTGATGTCGGCGATATAGGTGTCCAATCCGGTGACGGGGTTCAGATCAAGCATCTCGTTGCCTTGCTTCAGGAACATTTTGCCGCTCAGGTCGAACGCGATGCCGGTCGCCCAGGTGTTCTCTCCCTCATCCGGGATGAGTGTTCCTTCGCCGGTCGTGAGGTCAATGGTGAACAGGTCGTCGCTGCTTTCGGTCCATCCGTAGAGCGTGCCGTCCGGCCCGAAGGCAAGATCGGGCACCTGCGCAAAATCCGCTCCTACCTCGCCGATGAAATCGACCGATGCATCCTCAAGGCTGAGTTCATAGAGTTCCGGCGAGCCGTCGGTGCCCGAACTAGTGGTCACGATATAGGCTTTGCCGGTCGTCGGATGAATGGCCAGCCCACCGCTTCCGTGCAGACCGGTGTCGCCGATAAGGGTCGCCTCGGCGGTCGAAGCATCGACCGCGTAAAGCCGGACCGGGGTGCTGCCGCCGGCGCCCGTTATGACGTACAGCATGCCGGGATGTTTCGGGGTGACGGTCGCGGTCAGGTCGAGCGAGGGCTCGTCCGCACCGTCGTACGAGGTGATGGTGAAGGTATATTCGGTGTCGTTATCCAGATCAGGGACGATCACATACCCATCGGAAACGGCGGCGCTGACCGGAACGGCCGGGTCGTCGGGGGTCCACATGATCTCGATATGATCTATACGCGGATCGCCCGGATCTTCCCACGTAAGGACCGCCAACGCATCGCCGCCCGTTACTTTAAGGTTCTTGACCGTGGCGAGCGGAGAATCGGCAAGGGTCGTTACGGACTCTACGCCGTACATAAGGAAGTTGCCTGCCTCATCGCGGGCCAGCACATTGAAGTAATAGGTCGTGTCGGCGTCGAGATAGAGGAGTTCTTGGCTGGTCACATCGGCCTCTCCGTCGAACAGTACGCCGGGGCCCGACATATCGGCGACCTCGACTTCGGTGTCGATGAGGGCCTCATCGGTACTCCAGACGACCTTGTAGGTGATGCGGTCGGCCGGGCTCGCATTATCGGTCGCCGGACTCCACGACACCGTCAGGGAATAACTGGTCACTGCGCTGAAGGAGATGTCGGCGTCGCCGGCGGGAGCGGTCACATCGGGGGTCATGATGCTCGCCAGATTATAGAGGGTCGTATTGTGGTGCTCATCGCGCACGACCACCGCGACCCAGTAGAGGGCTGCGTCGGTGAGGCCGTCGATGAGCTGTTCGCCGATATCAAAGGTCCAGTCGGCGGCGAGAGTACCTCCGCCCGCCATGATCTTTTCGATGGTGTCTATCTCATCGCCGTCCAGCGAGTAGACGACCCGATATTCGAGATCCTCCGAATCGGAGTAGTTGTCCCATGCCTTTTCCCAACTGGCTACCACGCTGTTACCGAGGACCGAATTGAAGTAGATGGTGGGGTCGCCCAGCGTCGGCGGTTCGGGATCGTAGGTCACTTCATCGATAGTGAATTCGTCCATGGTGATCTGACAGCCGTCCGACGCGACGACCGCGAAGTTGATCTTCTGGCCCGCCATGACCGGGGTCATTTCGAACTCTCCTGCGGCGGCGCCCGGAACGATCTCGGCGCCCATGCCGACGATCTTGATATCGATCGTATCGCCGTCGGCGTCGGTCGCCGTAACGGTGAGGGTATAGGTGACGCCGGCGCGGTAGATGCCGTCGGCCGTTTCCTCAAGGACGACCTCTTCGATCACCGGGGCATGGTTGCCGGCGCAGACGCCATCCTCGCCGGGATCGCCCTTTTCGCCGTTGCAGACCACGACCTCTTCGTATTCGCCGTCGTCGAGCGCGCCGTTATCGTTGGCGTCCACCCCGTTCTTGAACAGGTGACCGCCCGCAACGCAGCCCTCTTCGCCCGCCGCGAGGGTGGTGGTCTCGGTCATCGCGCTGTGCCCGTTGGCGCCGTTGCAGACGAAGGTATCGGAAACGACCTCGCCCGGATCGAGCGTGCCGTTGCCGTTGCCGTCAACGCCGTTCTTTATCTCATAGCCGCCCGCCGCGCAGTCGGCGCCCGGTTCGACCGGGTCGACGGTGGTCAGCGAATCGTTGCCGTCAACGCCGTCGCAGATGTACTTGGTGGTGGTTATCTCGTCGGTATCGAGCGTGCCGTTGTCGTTCATATCTATGCCGACCGTCACCTTCTGGCCGCCGTTCGGGCAGGTGCCGCTCGAGTCGTCGTCGATGACCACGAGGCTGTCATGGCCGCCGCCATCGCCGACATCTTTCACGGTGACCTCGACCCCGCCGCACTCGATGGTCTGGGTGCCGTTGCCGTTATCGGTGATGGTGCAGTCGCCGGTGCCGTCGCCGTCGCTCACCGTGATACTGGCGTCGCCGCCGCAGGCGATGGTCTTGGTGCCGTCCTCGTTATCGGTGATGGTACAGCCCGCGTCGCCTTCGCCGTGGCAGAAGAAGCGCAGGTCCTTGACCTCGTCGGGGTCGAGGGCGCCGTTGCTGTTCATATCGATACCGGCCTCGATCCGGATGCCGCCCTGCAGGCAGTTCTCGCCCGCCGGCTCATCGCTGGTCTTGATCAGAGAAGTCTTGCCGGCGACCCCATCTTCACCGCAGGCCGCAAAAAGAAGAGCGGCCGCGATAAGCGTAACAAAATAAAAACCTTTCATGTCGTATCCTCCCGGGGTTGTTTTCCAAAGAACGGCGCATTATATCAGAGGAGGCACAAGTTGCAATTTTTCTTGAGGTAGCGCCCCGCAGTTCCTAAAAATTTGCAAACAATCGGGCTTCGTGATATGAGGCGCCGTATACACAATTTTTCCTTATGAGGAGGAATAAATGTCACAAAAGATCATGAAGGCCATCGACGGCAACATGGCGGCGACCCACGCGAGCTACGCGCTCACCGAAGTGGCGGCCATCTACCCCATCACCCCCAGCTCCAACATGGGCGAATACGCCGACGAATGGTCGGCCTACGGGCGCGAGAACATCTTCGGCGAGAAGGTGATCGTGGCCGAACTCCAGTCGGAAGGCGGCGCCTCGGGCGCGGTCCACGGATCGCTCTCGGCCGGATCGCTGACCACCACCTACACCGCGTCGCAGGGACTCCTGCTGATGATCCCCAACCTCTATAAAGTAGCGGCCGAACTGCTTCCCGGCGTGTTCCATGTCTCGGCGCGCACCGTCGCGACCCACGCCCTGTCGATCTTCGGCGACCACAGCGATGTCATGGCCTGCCGTCAGACCGGCTGCTGTCTGTTGTCGTCCAATTCGGTGCAGGAGGCGCAGGACCTCGGACTGGTCGCCCACCTAGCGGCCATCCGGTCGAGTCTTCCCTTCATCCACTTTTTCGACGGCTTCCGCACCAGCCACGAAGTGAACAAGATCGCGATGATCGACTACGAGGACATCAAACGGGTCGTCGATCGCGAGGCGATCGCCGCCTTCAAAGACCGCGCCCTCCGTCCCGAACAGCCGATCCTCAAAGGGACCGCGCAGAACCCCGACATCTTCTTCCAAGCCCGCGAGACCTGCAATCCGTACTACGATGCGGTGCCGCAGATCGTCATCGAGGAGATGGAGAAGGTCTTTGCGATCACCGGCCGCCGCTATAAACTGTTCGACTATGTCGGCCATCCCGAGGCGGAACGGATCATCATCGCGATGGGTTCCGGCTGTGAGACGATCGACGAGACGATCTGCCACCTGATGGAAAAGGGCGAAAAGGTGGGCGTGGTGAAAGTGCGCCTCTACCGTCCCTTCTCGGTGGAACACTTCCTGCAGGCGCTGCCGCGCACCGTCAAGGCGATCGCGGTCCTCGACCGCACCAAGGAGCCGGGCGCCGAGGGCGAGCCGCTCTACAAGGACGTGGTCACCGCGCTCTACGAACAGGGCGAGGATATCACGGTGGTCGGCGGTCGTTACGGCCTCTCCTCCAAGGAATTCACCCCCGGCATGGTCAAGGCGGTCTTCGACAACCTCAAGGGCCGTTCGCCCAAGCATAACTTCACCGTGGGCATCACCGACGACGTGTCGTTCACCTCGATCCCCTACGAGCCGCTCGACACCGTCCCGGCCGGCACCACGCAGGCGAAGTTCTGGGGCTTCGGTTCCGACGGCACCGTCGGCGCCAACAAGGATGCCATCAAGATCATCGGCGACAATACCGACTTGTTCGCGCAGGGCTATTTCCAGTACGATTCGAAAAAGTCGGGCGGCGTGACCGTGTCGCACCTTCGCTTCGGCAAGATGCCGATCCGGTCGACCTACCTGCTGACCGACGCCGACTATATCGCCTGTCACCGTCAGGCCTACGTGTATCTCTATGACCTCGCCGAAGGGCTGAAGGCGAACGGCACCTTCGTGCTGAACACCTCGTGGTCGAAGGAGGAACTGGAGGAGAAACTTCCGGCGGCGCTCAAACGCGATATCGCGAAGAAGAACGCGAAGTTCTACGTCATCGACGCGGTCAAGATCGCCGAAGAGGTCGGGCTCGGCGGCCGCATCAACATGGTCATGCAGACCGCCTTCTTCAAACTGGCCGGCGTCCTGCCCTTCGACAAGGCGATCGCGCTCCTCAAAAAAGCGGTCGAAAAGACCTACGGCCGGAAGGGCGAGAAGGTCGTCAAGATGAACCACGAGGCGATCGATAAGGCCTCCGCGGCGCTCCACGAATTCAAATACGACGCGAAAAAGTGGGCCGACGCCCCCGATGTGGAGATCGACATCAAGAAGGTCCATGAGCCCTACGGCGATGAGCAGGAACAGTGGTTCGTCGAAACGGTCATCGGCGACATCGCCAAGATGAAGGGTGATCGTCTCCCCTCGTCGTGTTTCAACGCCGACGGTTCGTTCCCGACCGCGACCACCAAGTTCGAGAAGCGCGGCGTCGCGATAAAACTGCCCAAATGGCACGCCGGCAACTGCATCACCTGCAACCAGTGCTCGTTCGTTTGTCCTCACGCCGCGATACGGCCGGTGCTGGTGACCGCCGAGGAGAAGGCGGCCGCCCCGCAGAGTTTCGAGACCATCAAGCCCAAGGGCAAGGCCTTCGAGGGGCTCGAATACCGCATGCAGGTCTACCCGATGGACTGTCAGGGCTGCGGCAACTGCGCCGATGTCTGCCCCGCGCCGAAAAAAGCGCTCGACATGGTCTTCTTCGACGAGATCGCCGAGGTCGAGGCGGCCAACAACGACTTTTCCATCCATGTCCCGGTCCGCGACACCGTCATGAAGCCTGACTCGGTGACCGGTTCGCAGTACCGCCAGCCGCTCTTCGAATTCTCGGGCGCCTGCGCCGGCTGTGGCGAGACCCCGTATGTGAAACTGCTCACCCAGTTGTTCGGCGACCGGATGGTCGTATCCAACGCGACCGGCTGTTCGTCGATCTACGGCGGCACCGCCCCGACGATACCCTACTGCACCAATAAGAACGGTCATGGTCCGGCATGGGCCAACTCGCTGTTCGAGGACAACGCCGAACACGGCTACGGGATGGCGCTGGCCATCCGCCAGAAACGCGACCGCATCGAGATGCTCATGAAGCAACTGCTCGAACTCAAGTGCGACTGCGATGACGATTGCGACTGCGGCTGTAAGGAGGGCGCCGATTGCACCTGCGGTTGCGAACTTTCGGCCGAAAGCAAGGCGCTCTTCGCCGAATGGATAGCCAACAAAAAGAACGCCGAAAAGAGCCGTGAACTGGCGCCGAAACTCGAAGATTCCCTGCGCCGCGATCCCTGCGACGATCCGCGGGTCGACGAACTGCTCGAGATGGCCGACTACTTCGTCAAGAAGTCGGTCTGGGTCATCGGCGGCGACGGCTGGGCCTACGACATCGGCTACGGCGGGCTCGACCATGTCCTTGCATCGGGCGAGGATATCAATGTGCTCGTGCTCGATACCGAGGTCTATTCGAATACCGGCGGGCAGGCGTCGAAGGCCTCGCACTTCGGGCAGGTGGCGAAATTCGCCGCGACCGGCAAGAAGATGCGTAAGAAGGATCTCGGCCTCATCTCGATGACTTACGGATACATCTATGTCGCCTCGGTCGCGATGGGCTCGAACCAGAACCAGACGCTTAAGGCGATGCTCGAAGCGGAACAGTACGACGGTCCCTCGATCGTCATCGCCTACAGCCCCTGCATCAACCACGGCATCGACATGACCCACTCGCAGAAAGAGATGAAACTCGCGGTCGAGACCGGCCTGTGGCCGCTCTACCGCTATAACCCGACGCTCAAAAAAGAGGGGAAGAACTGCTTCCAACTCGACATGAAGGAACCTTCGAAGGATGTCACCGAGATCATCAACAACGAGGTCCGCTTCAAGACGCTCGAGAAACAGTTCCCCGACGAAGCGAAGAAACTGCATCAACTCCTCCGCGAAGACCTCAAGGATCGCTGGGAACGGCTCAAAAAACTCGCCGAACACGGGTTCTGATAGCCCGCGTCATTGCGACGATATCCTTCCGGGGCGGCTGTGGCCGCCCCGTTTTTTTTACGGGAACATAGAGGGCTACTTCTTGACCGGGCCGAGCGGCATCACGACGGTACCGTAGATCTCGTTGAGTATCTGCGCCATCGCCGTGTAGAAGGCCGACGCGCCGCAGAATATCCCTTCGATGCCCGCAATCATCTCGATGGTCGGGTCGCCGGTCAGTTTGCCGATCGCCAAGAGGAAGAACAATATCACAAGCGATCCGAAGACCACCTGTAGCGCTTTACTCAGCCGGAAGGTGCCGATGAACATGAAGGTCGAGAATACCCCCCACACGATCAGGAACGACGCCATCGAGATGGCATCGGGAGCGTCGCCCATGCCGAACTTGGGCATGAGGATGATGCCGACAAGCGTTATCCAAAAAAAGCCGTAGGCGGTGAAGGCGACCGTGCCGAAGGTGTTGTTCTTTTTCCATTCCATCTTCCCGACGATGACCTGCGCCATGCCGCCGACGAAGATCCCCATCGCGAGGATGACGGTGTTCATACCGAACAGCCCGGCGTTGTGGAGGTTGAGGAGGATCGTGGTCATGCCGAACGCGAGAAGGCCGAGCGGCGCCGGGTTGGCGGTGGTGTCCTTGATGATGATCGATTCGGGAGGGTTCATGGGCGACTCCGTGTAAAAGGTTAACCGTAACGGAACGGGGCATGCTAATGGGATATCTCGAAAAATCAAAAGAATTCTTGCCGGCGACGACGACGGGGTGTTTCCTGAAAGTGCACACTCGAGTTCAATTTTGTTAGATAACGATTTTTATTAAGTCAGCTTTCTTGACAAATGCTTTTTTCGTTATAGGGTGGCATCGGTTTCCGGTCGTTTTTTGGACTCTGAGTACAGAAAAGAGGTCTAACAATGCTCGGTATCAAGGAAATCGGTGTTTATATCCCGGCGGGCCGGGAACCCAATCACGACAAGAAGGAAAAGTACGGCATCGACGATGCGTTCCTGCATGACAAGATCGGTGTGGATCGCCACTCCTTCCGCGACGCGGACGAGGATGCGACCGACATGGGCTTCAAGGCGTTCCAGCATCTTGCCTCCAAGATCGACATCGACCGCTCGAAGATAGAGGTGCTGGTGTTGGTCACGCAGAATCCCGATGTCCGGATGCCGCACGCCGGGACGATACTGCACGAGAAGATCGGCCTTCCCTACACCTGCGCTTCGTTCGACATCCCGCTCGGCTGTTCCGGCTTCATGTACGGTCTGTCGGTCATCACCGGCTTCATGAAGGAGAACGGGATGACGCGGGGACTGCTCATCACCGCCGATCCCTACACCAAATGCGTCAACCCGGAGGACAAGAACACCTCGCTCCTCTTCGGCGACGGCGCGACGGCCACCTATATCACCGACGACCCGGTACTGACGCCGGGTAAATATGTCTTCGGTAACAACAGCGAGAAATGGCGCGACATCAAACTGGTCGACGGCTGGCTCTACATGAACGGCTCGGCGGTCGTGAAGTTCGTCGCAAAATTCGTCCCCGAAAATGTCCGTCAGACGCTGGAGAAGAACGGGCTCAAACAGGAGCAGATCGACCGCTGGGTCATGCATCAGGCGAGCCGTTTCATGCACAAAGTGCTCTGCGACTATACCGGCATCGACCCCGAGAAGATGCCGTGGGACTGCCGCGATTATGGGAACACCGTGTCGAGTTCCATCCCCCTCATCCTTGAAAAAGAACTGCACGACAAGAGCCGTAAAACCTTCTTCATCTGTGGCTTTGGCATCGGCCTGTCGTGGGGTAGCACCGTCCTGAGACGGGTCTAGTACAGCAGATATTTCTTCCGTATCTCTTTGAATTTTTCGCAGTCGGCGTTCGCTTCGGCGAGTATCTTCTTGACCGCCTCTCCCTTTTTCAACCGCCGATCGATGCCCGCTTTGCCCATGCTGAGGGCGAAGTCGGTGGTCGGGTCGAATTCGGGCGCGATGGCGAAAAGCGTTTTAAGTACTATCAATCCGAGCCGGAAGGTGTCGAGCTTTTTGATGTCGGCGATCGTCAGCCGGATGCCGCCGCATTCCTTGCCGAAATGGCGGTGGATTTTATCGGTCGGGGTGAAGGTGATCGGCGTCGCGGTCACCCCGGCGGGGAGCTGTTTTTTCAGCGCGGCGGCGAGTTTCGCCCCGTCGATGAAGGGCGCGCCGTAGGTGAAGAAAGGTGCTTCGGTGCCGCGGCCGACCGACAGGTTGGTCGTCTCTATCCACCCCATCCCGGCGTAGATGAGCGCCGCGTCGGGGTTCCTCAGGTTGGGTGACGGCGGGACCCACGGCAGGCCGGTGTCCTGCCAGAGCATCGTCCGTTCCCACCCGATCATACTCACCACTTCAAGCGCCGCGCCGATGCCGAAATGATCGTTGAACAGGCGCGCCAGCTCGCCGATGGTCATCCCGTGACGGGTCGGTATGGCATAGAGGCTCGTGAATTTGCCGGTCAGTTCGGCGGGCGGCACGAAACCCGCGACAATGTCGCCGCCGGTCGGGTTGGGGCGGTCGAGTACGATCACCTTCTTCCCCGCCGCCTTTGCCGATTCCAGCGTATAGGCGAGCGTCGCCGGATAGGTGTAGTAGCGGGCGCCGACATCCTGCATGTCGAAGATGATGAGGTCGCTGTCGGCGAGGAGTTCAGGCTTCGGCTTTTTCTCTTTACCATATAACGAGGTGACCGGGATATCGCGATAGGTATCGTCGGCGACCGCCTCATCGGCGAGCCCCGTCAGGCCGTGTTCGGGGGTGAAGATGCGGACGAGCGTCGCCTTTTTGCCGTCGAGGAGCAGATCGATGAGATGCTTCCCCGCGGCGTCGCGGGCGGTGTGATTGACCACGAGCGCCACCCGTTTCCCGGCGAGGCTGTCGAACCCGCGCGCTTCGAGCACATCGAGCCCGGTCTGCATCGTTGTCGCGGCATGAACGGTCATGGTCGCAAGGAAGAAAAGGGCAACGATCAGCGGCCGGAAGAACGGCGTCACGACGAATGCTCCGGGGTCCCCGCGGCGCGGGAAAGGAGCCGTTTGACCTCACCGGCGAGCCGGTCGAGTTCCATCGGTTTGCCGATATAGGTGCTTCGCCCGAGTTTCGCGAAGGCGGCGGTACGAGTGTTGTGGGTGCCGCTGCAGAGGATCGCCGGCAGTTGCGGCCGCAGTTCGCGCATCCGTTCTATCAGTTCGATGCCGTCGAGCCCGGGCATCATGAGATCGGTGATCACGAGGTCTATGCCGTCGGGGTTCTCGCGGAACAGCTTGAGCGCCCGGAGCGGGTCGGTCTCGGTACGGACCAGATAGCCGAGCGCCGTGAGCGTTTCACTGCCGAGCCGCACCAGTATCTCCTCGTCATCGAGGAACAGCAATCGGCCGGTTCCCGCGAGATGGGCGAACAGTTGCCGTTCCAACGGCTTTTCGCGGAAGGGGAGCGTCGCGACCGGCAGTTCGATGATGAAGCGAGTTCCCTGTCCGACCGCGCTTTCAACCCGTATCGTGCCGTCGTAGCGTGTCACGAGTCCTTTAATGATGGAAAGGCCGAGTCCCGTTCCTTCGCCGGGGGCCTTGGTCGTGAAGAAGGGATCGAATATCTTTTCAAGATGCTCAGGGGCGATGCCGGGGCCGTCGTCGGCCACTGTAAGGGTCACGGTGGCGTCGGAGGCATTCTCCGCAGGCGGCGTGCAGTGGAGCGTTATCCGTATCGTTCCGGTGCCGCGCGCCTGCATCGCCTGAAAAGCGTTCACCACGAGGTTGGTGACGAGCTGGTGGGCATGGGTGGCGTCTATCATGACCGAACGGCAGAAGGGGTCGGTCTCCTCGACGATGGCGATGGCGGGCGGTATCAGTTCGCGCAGGAGCGAAAGCGACTCGCGGACGGTGTATTGCAGTTGGATGGGGCGCACCTCTTCGGTCGTCTGCCGCGAGAAACTGAGTATCTGTTTGACCAGTTCGGCGGCCCGTTCGGCGGCGGCGCGGATGTTCTGCGCCGGTTGCGTGAACGGCGAATCGGATCCGGCGCGCCGCACGATAAGATCGGCGTACCCGAGAATACCGGCAAGAATATTGTTGAAGTCGTGGGCGATGCCCCCCGCGAGCGTGCCGATGGCGTGCAGACGTTCATTCTGCAACAGGCGCTGTTCGATGCGGCGGCGCTCCTCCTCGGCGATTTTGCGGTCGGTGGCGTCGCGCACGATGGCGAGGATATTTGCGCCGCACGGCACCATGCGGGTCTCGAAATAGCGGGTCGCTCCCTCCAGTTCCAGTTGGTACTCGTACAGTTCAGGTTGTCCCGTTTCCCGTATCCGCAGGATCCTTTCACGGGTCGTCTTTGCGAGATAGTCGGGCAGGATCTGTTCGATCGAACGACCGAGGAACTGTTCGCGCGGCATGAGTAGACGATGTTCGTTGCTCGCCTGCCCGTCAAGGAATATACCGTCGGGCGAAAAGAGGAACATGATATCGGGATTGGCGTGCAGAAATGCCGTGTTGCGCGCCTCGCTTTCACGGAGCGCCGCTTCGGTGGCGCGTCGCATCGCCAGTTCTTTTTTCTGTTCGCTGGTTATCCGGCGCAGCGTTTTATCGATGTGGTATTGCGTGAGAAAAGAGAGGAGGAGGAAAATGGTCGCCGAGGTCCAGTGAAAGAGCGGGTCGAAGGGTTCCACGGTCGCGGAGATAAGACCGAATATCTGGGCCAGCGCGATGGCATAGCCCGAAACGATACAGATGACGGTCATCAGGAACCCGGCGCGCCAGCCGAGCAGGAACCCGGCGAACGGTATCAGGACGAAGTATCCGTAGAGCGGCGTGGCGAGCAGTCCTTCCTGTAAGAACGGGAAAAGAGTGTTGAGCGCCCAGAAAGCGAACAGCGACAGATAGCCGACGGTCCGCACCAAGCCTCGGCGCAGGAGCTGGAGAAGGATCAGGTTGTTGATCGCGGCCAGCAGACAGGCAAGCAGATCGAGCGGGTTGGCGCGGATGAAGAAAAGTACCGGCGCTCCGATGCCCGACAACAATAGGCCGCCGAGCAAAAAGTAGTGAAGAATGAGCGCGATATGAGTCTTTTCGGCGTCGTCGAACACCGGCGGTCGGAACGGTCCGGCAAGCACGGCCATGATGGATCCTCCTTCCCCCAAGATCCCGTATTATATCTTATAAAGAGCTCGCATAGTCAAGAAAAGGTTCTATAAGAGGCGGCTCGTCGGTGATGAAATAGAGTTCATCATTCTTGGCGCAACCCGAATAGGTCCAGTTCATCGAACCGAACTCAAGGATATCGTCGGTGACGAAGAATTTGTGATGGAACACCATCGAGCCGTCATAGTAGGCGACAGCGGCCCCCGCTCCGTCAAGTTGGTCGAAAGCATACTGGTTGGCCGGGGTGCTGGCGGTCGACCAGTCGTCCAGCGTCGCATGCAGGGAAAATCCGCGGTCGACGGCGCCGATCAGTTCGTCGAACATTGGGGCGTCGTCGGTCAGGGTGTACATGGCCAGCCATCCCTCCGCATCGTCGGACAGTCCGTTCAGCAGTGCGGCGATATCGTTGCAGGAGGCGGGGGTGATCACCAGCTTGCCGTGCTTGAGGGGGCAGTACGGATCGCAGTGACGCACCTTGGCGGCACCGCGCCGGAAGGCGGCCAGTTCCTGATATTCCCAGATAAGTTCGTTGGCCAGCGGGATATCGTCGCGGATGACCACCAAAAAGTTCCGGATATCCTGATAGGCGATGTTGGCCGAGGTGATGAGGGCGGTCGATCCGTCGATGACGAAGAATTTCTCATGAACGATGCCCTCGCCGGTGTCTTCGTAGGCAACGAGAGGATAGTGCGGGGTGCCCGCCTCGATGGGCGATCCGGCGATGCCCGCCACGTCGACCCCTTGAGCGGCCAGCGTGTTGAGCGCCGTCATCACCGCTTCGTCGCGGAACGTATAGGTGACGAAACGTACCGAGCTCTGTGCACGGCCGAGTTCGGCGAGTATCGTCGCGCGGACGGCGTCGTCGAAGAACACCTCGACGGCGGGCGGCGGCGTATCGTTGTCGACCAGTAATTCGTCGGATATCGTTGTCTCATCGGGCAATTCTTCGTCCGGCATGTCGATCAGGTCGTTTTCCTCTTTTTCCTGATCCCTGTCACCGACAATGACCGTGCCGTCGTCGGGCATGGTTCCGCTATCGGGCCCCGCGTTGGAAGTGGAGAAACAGCCGATGCACAAAAAAGAGAATATGATACCGATCAATATACGCATCAGCGCCTCGTTCAAACCGGGGGCAGTATAGCGCGCCGTCTCTTCTGCGTCAACGATGTCGGCCGGTTTTCTTGCCAGCGCCCCCGATTCCCGGTAAGGTGACGCGACACGCGGAGGCGGTATGATCTACTTTCTGGTCACCTTGGTTATCTTCTCCTCGATGGAGGTGGTCAGCAAGCCGCTGATGCCCTTCATCGACCCCTTTCAGCTCACCTTTCACCGCTTTTTCATCGGGCTCGTCTTCCTGTTCCTCTTTCTCGTGGCGCGACGGCGGCTTCACGAACTGACCTGCATCACGCGGCGCGACATCGCGACGCTCGCCTTTCTCGGCTTTCTCAACACCTTTTTCGCGATGTCGATGCTCCAGATAGCGGTGAAATATTCGACCGCGGCGACCGCGGCGACGCTCATCTGCTCCAACCCCGTCTTCGTCTACCTCTTTTCGCTCATCGCCAAGAACGAGGAGTTCTCGTGGCGGCGCGCCGGCGGCATCGTCGCGGGGGTGGGCGGCATCGTGCTGGTGATGTTCGACCGCGGCCTCTCGTTCGACATCGGCGCCCTCTACGCGCTCATCGCTTCGGCATCCTTCGCCCTCTACACCATCGTCAACAAAAAAGTGGTCCACCGGATCGGCTCGATGCCGGTGAACATCGTCTCGTTCTCGTTCGGACTGGCGCTGTCGACGCTGTTCCTCCTGATCATGGGTATCGGACTTCTGCCGCCCGTCGAGATAACGGGCGACCCGGCGCGACTGACCGCCTTCATCTATCTGGGCGTCGTGGTCAGCGGCATCGGCTACATCACCTTCGTCAAGACGATCCGCCAACTGGGACCGCTCGCCGCGTCGGTGGTCTTCGTCGTGAAGCCGGCGCTTGCCACCCTGCTGGCGGTGCTCCTGCTCGGCGAACAACTTTCGCCGCTTTTCTGGCCGGGATTATTTCTCATAATTACGGGCGGTTCTCTCATCCTCAAGCGGGCGGCCGTACAAAAAAGTTGACACCGTTCTGAATCTCCTTTAGGTTGTCAACTAAAGTTACACTTCGGGGGTCCCGAATGGCACCGACCCATGACCCGTCGCTTGTCTACCGGCATCTGGTTCGTATCCTCGGCGCGTTGGTCGGCGCCGGAACGATACCGCAACTGGTTGTCTCGCTCGACCGCTCCTTGCGCGAACTGTTTCCGCGCCTGTTCCTCGGCGTGGCCATATGGGACCGCTATGAAGACGAGTTCAGGATTTTCCTCCCGCGCGGGCGGCGCCTTGAACAAACGGTTCGGCGGCGTTTCGAGGCGATAGCGGCGGCCGAGACTGAGACCGGTTCCGCCCCGTATGCCCAGAGCGTTGTCTTTTCGGCCCCTATTCTGCGCGAAGGAGGATCCTATTTCTACGACCGCCGCGCTTTCGAGGAGGGGGTGACGGCGATGCTGTTCATCGAGTTCACCACCGAGGAGGACCGCGCCACCTTCGCGGTCATGGCCGAGGATCTCGTGCCGCAGTTCTGGTCGATACTCTCCGAACGCTATGTCCGGGTACAGGCGGGAGAGGAGTCGGACATGCTCTGGCGGCTCACCGACGCCGAAAAGCGCGAGGAGGACTGGCTCAACGAGATAGAACTCAACCAGTTGCTCCAGAACCTGCTCCAGTTGTCTCTGCGCAAACTCGGGGCGAAGATCGGCACGATACTGCTCCTCGACGAAAAAACGGGCGAGTTCAACATCGAGCCGCGCGCCGTCATCGGCAAGGCGATATCGGTCATTCCGGAGAAGTTCTCGACCAAAGAGCGCTCCATAACCGCCATCGTCCACCGCACCAACCGCTATTACATCTGCAACGACACCGATGCCGATCCAAACTATTACCCGATCTTTCAGGGGATCAAGTCGTCGCTCATCGTCCCGATCGCCTTTCAGGGGCGTTGTATCGGCGTCATCGCGATAGAGTCCCAGCGCAAGAACCGGTTCGCGGTGGCCGATGCCGAGAAACTGCAGTCGATCGCCCAGACGGCGACGATGTTCATCCGGCGCGCCCAGCTGTACCGGGAAACGGCGCGGCGCGGCGACGCCATCATGATCTTCGGCCGCACCGACAAGTGGAAGGAGGTCGAAAAGAAGATAGAGAAGGCGTCGAAGACCGACGCGACGGTCATACTGCGCGGCGAAAGCGGCACCGGCAAGGAACTGGTGGCCCACGCGATCCACTTCAACAGCCCGCGCAAGGACAAGCCGTTCGTGACGATAAACTGCGCCGCGATACCGGCCGACCTGCTCGAAAGCGAAATGTTCGGCCATGTCAAGGGGGCCTTTACCGGCGCCTACGCCGACAAGCTGGGCGAGTTCGAGAAGGCCGACGGCGGGACGATATTTCTCGACGAGATCGGCGATCTGCCGGTCCTCCTGCAGGTAAAAATACTCCGGACGCTCCAGTCGGGCGAGATCCGGCCGGTCGGCTCCAACAAGCCGCCGCACCGCGTGAATGTTCGTGTCATCGCCGCGACGGGGCGCAACCTCGAAGAGATGACCGCCGCGGGGACCTTCCGGCTCGATATCTACTACCGGCTCCATGTGGTCCCGGTGTGGCTGCCGGCCCTGCGCGAATACCGCGAAGACATCCCGTTCATTGTCGAGAACTTCGTCAAGCAGGCCAACGAGCGGTTCAACACGGCGGTTCACGGCGTCGACAAGGAGGCGATGGAACTGCTGATCCGCTACGATTACCCGGGCAACATGCGGCAACTCAACAACTTTATCCAGCAGGCGGTCATCATGGCCGACGGTCCCCTGATCCGGACCGAACACCTGCCGCAGGAGATCCGCGAGGCGGCGCCGGGACCGATCGCCCCGACCGTGTCGCCCGCGCTCCACGACGGGATGCCGCGTTTTTCGCCCGAAGGGCCGCTACCCTCCTATCTGGAAGAAAAGGAACGGGTGCTCGCCGAATTCTCGTTGGAATACCTCCGGGCGCTGCTGGCAAAAAGCGACGACAACATCCAGCAAGCGGCCCGCACGGCGGGGATATCGCGCATGGCGCTCTACAAGATGCTCGAACGCTACGCGATCCGGCCACGCGAAGGACAAAGGAATGTGCTTGCAAAATAAAATGGCCCGGATATACTTGGTCCGTTGACGAATAGAAAAAACGAGGTGGTGCCATGAATCGTGCCGTACGGTGCTTTTTCTTTGCCTTGTCGGTGCTGTATATCGTTTCCTGCACGCCGGCGGGAGATGACGATCCGGTCGTCGACAACATTGCGGGTACCGATAACGCCGCGCAGAACGATGACGCGACGGGTAACGATACGAGCACGGATAACCCCGCCGCTACCGACGAAGATCAGGTCGATCTCCCCGATGTCGATATGGCGCAGTGTGCGCCGGGAGAAACGGACGAATGCTATCATGGGCCGAGCGGCTCGAAGGGTCGCGGCGAATGCAAGGCGGGATCGGCGACCTGCGGAGCGAGCGGCTATTGGGGAGATTGTATCGGCGAGGTCCTGCCGAAACCGGAGATATGCAACGACGGTATCGATCAGAACTGCGACGGGGAAGATGGGACCGAAGAGAACACCTTCGATTACGATCAGGACGGCTACACCTATTGCACCGGCGACTGCTGTGAATTCGAATCGGAATGTCCGCATCCCGAATTGGCAAGTCCGTCCGGCTATGATTTCCCGGGCAACGGCGTCGATGATAATTGTAACGGCGCCGTCGACGAAGTGGATGCCTGCGATACCGGCCTCGGTCAGGATTCGACCGATCCGATCGATATGGCAAAATCGATAGACCTGTGCCCGAAACCGGCCGACAGAGAGTATGGTCTGCTCACTGCGGCGATCTCTCTCGCAGACGGCAGCGGTGCGCCGCTCCCGGTACAGCACAAGATATTCCCCGGCTTCGGCAATGTCATAGCGCCCCACACCGGCGGCAGTTTTCTGATGCTTTCCTCCGGTACGGCGGGCAATCCCTACACCTCGACCGAGGAGGACCTAACGCAGAATTCGTCGGCCCCCGCCGATTGGTATCAGGCCAACGGCAGTCAGTTCCCGAGTTCGCCCGGCTGTGGTGGTGGCGAGGCGGGCACCGAACCGGTGAACGATCCGATCATGTTGACGCTCACGGCAAAGGTGCCGATGAATGCCCGCGCCTTCAGTCTCGACATATACTTTTTCAGCCGCGAATTCCCCGAGTATGTATGCGAATTCAACGACTTTTTTGTCGTATTGCTTGATTCGGCCCACACCAGTTCCGATCCGGCGCTTCAGAACCCGGCCGACAAGAATCTTGCGATGGATGAGAACGGGAACCCGGTCGGCATCAACCTTGCGCCGGCGGGACTGTTCCGCGTCTGTTGTCAGACCGGATTCGACTGCTATACCGATCCGTTCAAAAATTACGGCCAGTACTGTACGCTGGGACCCGGCGAATTGGCGGGAACCGGACTGTTTGAAACGGGGTCGAAAGAGGGCGGTACCGGCTGGTTGGTCACTAAGGGCAATGTCGTGGCGGGCGAAGAGATAACGATCCGGCTCGCCATATGGGATACTAAAGACAACGTGCTGGACTCCATGGTGCTTATCGATAATTTCACGTGGCTTCCCAAAGAGGTCAAGCCCGGCACCAGCATTCAGGAATAACGCCGAAATCCTTGCAATCGGCGCGCTCCGCGCTATCCTTCCCCTCACGATATTTCGCTCTTCCGGAGGAACGGATGAACATTCAGAATCTTATGCAACAGGCGCAGAAGATGCAGAAGAAAATGCTTGAGGTCGAAGAGGCATTCAAGCAGGAACGATTCACCGCCGAAGCGGGCGGCGGCGCGGTCAAGGCGACCGTCGGCGGCGACATGACGCTCAGCGGTATGGTGATCGGCGACGAACTGATGAAAAGCGGCGACCGCGAGATGGTGCAGGACCTCGTCCTCATCGCGGTCAACAGTGCGCTCGATACGGCGCGGCGCGAGAAGGAGACACGGATGTCAAAGCTCCTCGGCAAGGCAGGCGCCGGCATGCCCGGTATGTTCTGATGGATTACGGTATCGTCCGGCGTCTGGTGGAGACGCTCCGGCATCTTCCCGGCGTCTCACAGAGACTTGCGGAGCGGATAGCGTTCTCGCTTCTGCAGGATCCCGACGCACAGCATGCCGTGGCCGAACTTTCCACGATACTGGGCGGCGCTTCATCGTGCGTCGAATGCGGCTGGTTCATAGAAAAAGGAAAGCCGTGCGCCAACTGCGCCCGCGACCGGCGGGTCATCTGCGTGGTCGAAAGTTTCTCCGATCTCATCGGGATCGACCGCACCGGCGAATTCGACGGCACTTTTCATCTGCTCGGCGGCCTCATCGCGCCGCTGGAAGGACTGCTCCCCGAAGACCTGACCGGCGATGCGCTCCTGCGTCGCGTCACGGCGGGCGGCGTCGAAGAGGTGATACTCGCCCTTCCCGCCACGATAGAGGGGGAAGCGACGGTCCACTATCTGCATGAACTCCTTGCGCCGACCGGCGTGGCGGTCACCCGCATCGCCCGCGGCATGCCGTCGAACTCGAAGATAGAATATCTCGACCGCAAGACGATAGGGCACGCCCTGCGCGAACGGGTCAAGGTCTCCTAAAATTTCCGGAAAAAGTTATCAGAGCGGCGGGAAGAGGGTTTCGCCATTCGCCACGATCTCGGTGCAGGTCCATGACGGGTCGATGCGCTTCTGGCGCCAGATGTTCGGACCCGATTCCTTGAGCACATTCTGGGCACCGCCTTTGAATAGAGAGGTGTCGGTCTTGAGGACCACCTGCTTGTCGGTCCAGAAGACGGTCCCCTCAATGGTCTGCGTTGCGCCGGTCCCGTTCACCTGTCCCCAAAGTTCGGAAGATGATTTCTCGACAATATGGGTGATGCCATTGGTAATTCCGGCGTTGACGTTCACCTTAAGACCCGGTTCGCCGTCGTTGTCCCAATCCTCGACATCAGGGCTGTTGGGATCGGTCGGCAGTTCATAGGTTCCCGGATCGGTCGGCAGTATCGACTGCTTTATCGAGCGCAGTTCCCAGTAGGTGGGCTGATAATATTCACCGGCCAGCGTGATGTCCGCCTCTTTGTGGAGCATGATGAGGGCGTCGGCGAAGGTCTGCGGCATCAGGATGTTTATCGGGTTGAGCGCCGTTTTGTTCTCGATGATGATGTGGCATATCTTGGAATCGATCCAAAGATGGCCTTCCTGCTGGCGCTGGGTCATGCGGAACAGCGTCCGGATCTCGGCGGTTGCGGCGTCGAACCCGGCGACCTTCGCGGTGGCGGTGAAGACCATCTGCTGGGCCCACGAACCGCAGACCTCGGGGAAGGCGCCCGGCGCGCAGTTCGGATCGACATCATCGGGGAGCAGTTCGTCCTCGTCGGAGTTCAGTTCGTCGCTCGTTTCGTCGGGGAAGGCCGTAGAATCATCGGAAGGTTCGATGATGTCTTCGTCAGCCGTCGTGTCCACGGTGTCCACCATGTCCACATCGTCCACTTCAACCATCGTGTCGACACCGGCCGTGTCCTCATCGATGATCGTCTCATCGTTGGTGTTGTTCGTGTCGGTCTGCGTGGTCGACTCGTCGCCGCACGAAACGATGAAAAACGTCGCGCTCAGCGCGCAAAAAGTGGCCAGCTGTTTTTTCATTCTTTGTTCTCCGTATCTTTATCCTTGGTATCTTCTTCCTTCTTGTCGAAATAAAAGGTGAACCAGACACCGGCGCTGATGAGCACGCCGTCGCTTTTGTAGCCCGGATAGCCGGGGTTGTTGGTCTGGAAACCGTCCGATTCGGCGAGGTGGCTGCCGTCGAAGTCGCTGACCGATTCGGGGAACTCGTCGACCACCTTCCCCTCCTTTCCGGTCCCGCTCGCGGGAGCTGTTGCGGTCGCCGCGACACCGGCCGTTTTCTTCTGCGTCCGCTCTACCAGATAGTGAAGTTGAGCGCCGATGCCGGTATCGAACGAATAGTCGCCCGCTTCCCACGTCCGGCTGTATCCGGCGCCGAAGGAGAGTCGATGATTGTCGACATAGTTGGTGCGGCCGGTCTGTGCCGGTACCGGGGTGGGGGTGAAGGCGACATCGAGCCCCCAGCGGTTCAGGCCATAATCCATCGCGGCGCCGGCCGACACTTTGAAGATGTCGCTCCATGCGAGGTCTTCGATGGTCTCCTTCACGAAACCGCCGTAAATGGTCGCCTCGTTCTCGGTCCCTTCGTCGTATACCGTTTCAAGTTCGTAGTCCCAGTAATAGTTGTCCTGCGGCCGGGCATTCTGCCGGTTGACATAGGCGCTCCACCGTTCGTAGGAACCGGTGAGCGTTGCGGTGAGTCCCAGCCCGTCGAAGTCGAACCGGCCGAGCGCGAAGGCGAGCGATAGATTGAGTGGCGAATAGGCGTGGATAATGGAGAAAGAACTCTCGCCGACCGACCGCTCCATCGCCCCCTGCATCCGCCAGAAGTTCATATCGATATCGGAATCTATCGCGTTGTGGGAGGGGAGGTGGACCGTCGCGGCGATACGGAGCTTTTCCCACGGCCGCGCGGCGATGGCGAAATGCGGCATCACCCGCAGACCGATGGTTGAGCGGGCGAGGATATCTTTCTCGTTGCGGGCGGCATCGGGAATATAGGTCGAGGCCGTTATCTGGGTGCTGTTGATGAGCGACAGACCGATGCCGGCCGTGAGCCATTCCCAATAAACGCGGCCGCCCAGACCCAGCGATATCGAGAAACCCTGCAACCGGTCCTCGTAGAGTTCAAAATGGAGTGAATTTGAGAAGTTCGCCTCGCGTTCGTCGACAAAAAAGGAGCTCTGCCCCTGCAGTTCATCGACCGGCAGGATCATCGTGATGCCGAGCGAGAGCCATTGATCGATGAGCGAGGTGACCACCCCGACCGTCGCGAAGTAGCTATGGGCCTCGGGACTATCGGAACCCCATCCGGCGAGTTTGTCGGTCGGCTGTGCCTTAAACGGGAGTTGTCGGTCGGGAAGTCCGTCGCGCACTACCTGTGCCGCGTAAATGCCCGAGCCGAAGCCGCCGTTCGCATCCATGTCGCCCAGAATGCTGGTCCCGGCGGGCCGGTCGAAGAGCCCGATGCGAAGTCCCTGATACAAATAGGAGAATGACAGGGTGAACGAATCTTTCACGTCGAGCAAAAGTGCCGGATTGAAATAGGCGGTCTCCGGCCCTTGCGGGAGGATGCGTCCGCTGAAGGGATTGGTTCCTTCGGCCGAGCCGAGAAGTTCCTGCGTGGGGCTGGCGGAAAGTGAAGCGGAGAAGAGTGCGAAAGCGCACGCAATACAGAGCAGAAGCGGTCTCATGGATCCTCGGATCGTCGTTTATCAACGGCTGAATATTATCAAAAGGCGAAAGATAGTCAAGAATTTATGCACTATTATTGTACTGGGCTGTCAGCGGAATAAAGTCGGTTTCTTAGCGTCAAAGGAGATTTTCCAGATCGACACCCGAAATAACTTTATTTTTTGCGAGGCTCACTCTATAATCGCGCCGGTTATCTATTCGGAGAATGGTATGGTGTCGCGCTTCTTGATGCTCTGTGGTGTGCTGATGCTGTGCACCGGCGCCCTGTCGGCGCAGGAAGGCGCCATCGTCACGCCCGAAGGGGAAGTGATCAATGAACAGCCAGTAGATCAACCGGAATCGCCACAGGAAGCTCCGGTCGAAGAGAAGAAAAAAGATGATGCGCCGATACAGCTTCCCGCGAAATGGTCCGGCGCCCGCGCCGAACAGTTCGGTCTCGGATTCCTGCTCGGCGAACCGACCGGCATCTCGTTCCGCTGGTTCTTTCACGAAACGCAGGGTATTGACGCCCTTGCGGCGTGGGGCTGGGGATGGGACCATCACCAGAAAATCGTGCTCCATGCCGACTACCTTTTCCGCTTTTATGATCTTATCCCGATACCGGCCGGCGATACGGCGCTTTATGTCGGCGGTGGCTTGCAGATGGGCATGTTCGACAATCGACGGTATGATGCCTACTACCACACCGATCACGACTGGTGGTTCCTTTTGGCTCTCCGCCTGCCGGGGGGCATTCTTTATCAGGTGAAGTCGTTCCCGATAGAGGTGCTGTTCGAGATAGCATTTCTGCTCAATATCCTACCTGACCTTGCCCCTGACTTCAACGTTGGACTTGGTCTAAGATTCTGTTTCTAAAGAGGTTTTCATGGCACGGCGGCTTTTCCTTACCATTTTTCTGACGGCGTTGGCGACCCTTGCGCTCGAGACGGCGCTTCCCCGCATCTTTAGCGTTACGATGTGGTATCATTACGCATTCATGGCCATATCGGTCGCGATGCTCGGTATGGCGACCGGAGCGGCGAAGGTGTTCGTGTCGCGTTGGACCGAACTCGACGAGAATGAGCTTGAACGGCGCATCGCTCGCTATTCGCTTTATTTCTCGATCACGACGGTGCTGTCGCTCCTTGCGCTTCTTTCCATACCGTTCGTTCCGCGATCGACCGGCGTCGGCATCTATTCGATGGCCTTTATTTACACCATTGCCGCCGTCCCTTTCTACTTTTCGGGGGTCGTGGTGTCGGCGATACTGTCGACCCGTTTCATAGCGCTCGTTAACGGTCTGTATGCCGCCGATCTTGCCGGCGCGGCGGTGGGGGCACTGCTCTTTTTCTTTTTTCTCCGCATCACCGACGCGGTCAGCTTCGTCATACTCATCGCGGCGCTTCCGGCGCTTGCCGCCTATCTTCTCTCCCGGCGCGTTCCGACGCTTGTCCTCTGTCTCTTATTCGTCGTTCTGGCCGGGGCCAACCACTTCGAACGTTTTTTCCGCATCGAATGGCAGAAGGTCGAAACGGGACAACTCGCGGTCGCGGTCGAGACCCAGACCGAATGGGAAGGATGGACCCCCTTTTCCCGGATCACCGTTTCCAATTTCATAGATACCGCCTTCGGCTGGGGCACCTCCAATACCTTTTACAAGGAGTTGCCCGACTACAAAGTAGGGCAGAAGAACCTCATCATCGATGCGGCGGCCGCCACCATCATCACGATGCGCGGCAAACCGGTCGAGGAACTGCAACATCTCCGGTATGACATCACCAATCTCGCCCATTTCATAGTTCCCGACGCCCGCGTCGCCGTCATCGGCGTCGGTGGCGGCCGCGATCTGCTGTCGGCGCTCCACTTCAAACAGAAGGAGGTCTGGGGGATCGAGATAAACGAACGGATACTCGAAGCGATAACCGGGCCCTATCGCGATTTCACCTATCCCTTCGCCGACATCCCGAATGTACATCTCATCCACGACGAGGCGCGCAGTTTCATCGAGCGGACCGACCTCAAATTCGACATCATACAGGCATCGCTCATCGATTCGTGGGCGGCGACCGCGTCGGGCGCCTTCGTGCTGACCGAGAACAGCCTCTATACCGTCGAAGGGTGGCAGGCGTTCCTGTCGAAACTTTCCGACCGCGGCGTGGTGACGATGTCGCGCTGGTATTATCAGAAACGGCCCGGCGAACTGCTACGACTCGCGTCGCTTGCCTACGAAGCGCTCGATGCGATGGGGGTGAAGAACCCGGCCGAGCACATCATGCTCGCCGCAACCATCTTCTCGGGTGACGAGGATCTCTCAAAACTCACCAAAGAGGAACGGAAACAGCGCGAAGATGTTATTTTCGGCACCGGTACGATCATCGTGTCGATGCGTCCGTTCGACGGTGATGCGGTGAACAAATTCCTTACCACCTGCGAACGCTACCAGTTCGAGGTCCTTCTCGCGGCGGGATACGAAGGGCAGTCGGTTTTCCAGCACATCGTCGACCGCGATAAGCGGGCTGCGATGATCGCCGGATATCCACTTAAACTCACCGCGCCGACCGATGATAACCCCTTTTTCTTCAATATGCTCAAGCCCTCGGCGCTCCTGCAATACCGCGGTATCGAGAAAGAGGGGCCGCTCAACACCAACCTCGGCGCGGTGCGCAACCTCGTCATCCTCCTCGGCATCGTGACGGTGCTTGCGCTCCTGCTCATCATCGTGCCGATACTCTCGGCGATGGAGCGGAAAGGGGCGAAGATGCTCCTCCACCCGTGGAGCCTCTATTTCGCCGCCATCGGCTTCGGCTTCATGCTCATTGAGATCGCGCTCATCCAGAAGTTCACCGTCTTCCTCGGCCACCCGACCTACAGCCTGCTCGTCGTTCTCTGCACGATACTCCTCTTCACCGGCTTCGGCAGTTGGCTCGCGGGGCGTTTGAAAGGGAAACTGAAACCGCTCCACATCTTCATCATTCTCATCGCGGTGGTGACGGCGGCGGGCGGCGCGAACATGTTCATCCTGCCGCATCTTTCGGGGCTGCCGCTCGCGGCACGGATATGCTACAGCGCGGTGGTGATGGCGGCGATCGGTACGGTGCTCGGGATGCCGTTCCCGACCGGCATGGCGTCGCTGGAAGGGGAACAAAAAGAGTGGGGGCCGTGGCTCTGGGGGATCAACGGGGCGCTGGGCGTCGTCTCATCGGTGCTCGCGACGGCGCTGTCGCTCTTTTTCGGGATATCGGTGACCTTCTTCGCGGGGGTGGCGGCCTACGGTCTGGCGCTTGCCGCCTGCATCGCCGCCGTCAGGGTCAAACGGTAACAACTACTATCTCCGAAAAAAACTTGACAATATTGCTTGAAGTTGATAATAGAATTGTCAGCATTGGTTAATTTTGTCAAGTTCGGCGGCAATGAAAGAATTTCTGACGACAAGGGCCGTCTTCACGGTGGAGGAGTTGGATAGCGCGGCGGCAAAGAACAAGGGAACGCGCAATTCATTGCTTCAATACTTTCGCAAACAAGGACGGATCGTGCCCGTGCGGCGTGGTCTGTATCTGGTGGTCCCCGCGGGCATGGCGCCCGATGCGGCCCTGGTCGATCCCTACCTCATAGCGGCTAAAGCGGCGCCCGATGCGGTTATCGGTTATCACTCGGCCCTTGAGGTGCATGGTCGCGCCTATTCCACCTTCTCTACCGTGACTTTTTTCTCGGCCCGGCTGCGCGGCGAATTCTCATTCCGCGGGTATTCGTTCCGGCCGGTATTGCCGCCGGCGGCTTTGCGGGATGCCGCAGAGGGGCAGAACGGGGTGGTGCGCCGGAATCGAGCGGGCGTCGATCTTGCGGTAACGGGTCTGGAGCGGACCTTGGTGGATGTCCTTGATCGTCCGCTCTTGTCGGGCGGATGGGAAGAGGTCTGGCGGTCGCTGGAGGCGGTGGAGTTCTTCGACCTCGATGCGGTCGTGGCCTATACGCTTCTTCTTAACAACGGCGCGACGGCCGCCAAGGTGGGTTTTTTCCTCACGCAACACAAAGAAGCGCTCATGGTGGAGGATCGCCATCTGGCGCCGCTCCTCAAGTTGCGGCCGCGCCAACCGCAGTATTGGGAGCGGGCGAAACGGAACGGCGGAAAGTTGAACGGCGAATGGAATATCATCGTGCCGGAGGAGATCCTCCGCCGGTCATGGGAGGAGGTGGCATGATCTTTTCACGGGAGGAAATGCTGTCGATCGCAGGCAAAACGAGATTCCGGGCCGATGTGGTCGAGAAGGTGGCGCATCTTCTGAACCTGCTCTCCATGATCTTCTCCCATCCGTTCCTGAAGGACAGGGTGGCGCTCAAGGGCGGCACGGCGCTCAATCTGTTCGTGTTCGATCTGCCGCGGCTTTCGGTCGATATCGACCTGAATGTGATCGGCGGCATGACACGCGAGGAATTGGAGGCGCTCCGGCCGCGTATGGATACCGCGTTTCAGGCGGTCTTCTCGCGGGAGGGCTTTACGGTTAAAAGGGTTCCCGACGAACATGGAGGGGGAAAATGGCGGCTCGGCTATCAAGGTTCTTCGGGACAGCCGGGTAATGTGGAGGTCGACATCAACTACATGCTCCGACAACCGCTGTGGGATGTCCGTCGCGCCGATTCACGGCCGCTGGGACCCTATGCGGCGCGGGGCATACCGGTTCTCGATCTGCATGAACTGGCCGCCGGAAAACTGGCGGCGCTGTTCGTCCGTCATACGGCGCGCGACCTGTTCGATACCCACCGGTTGCTGGCTCTCAGGGAACTGGACCCGGCGCGGTTGCGGATCGCTTTTGTCGTGTATGGCGGCATGAACCGGAAGGATTGGCGCACGATCTCTCTGGATGACATCGCGAGCGATCCGAGAGAGACCGAACAACTGCTCGTCCCGCTGTTGCAGAACGGCGCGCTACCGGAAAAGGTCGACATGGGTTCTTTTGTGGCGCGGCTCACAAAAGAATGTCGCGAGAGGTTGGCGATGGTGTTCCCGCTCAACGACAATGAGCGGGAGTTCTTGGAGCAGTTGCTTTCTCAGGGAAAGATAGTTCCTTCGCTACTTACCGGTGATGAGGAACTTCAACGGCGGATAGCCATCCATCCAATGTTGAACTGGAAGGCGCTCAATGTGCGGCAGCATTTCGGCATCGAGTCGTGAGCCGAGCCGCTTCGTATCGCGGGGAGGAATATCTGGCGGTGTTTTTCAATGACATGGACAGGATCGGGGCGGCGCTGACCGACTAATTTCTTGCCGTCAGGCTTTATTGGCGCAGTACCATTCGTAGACGGTGCGGATGCCATCGGCGAGCGGCATCTTGTGCTTCCATCCAAGGCCGTGCAGTTTCGACACATCGAGCAGTTTGCGCGGCGTCCCGTCGGGCTTGGTCGTGTCCCAGAGGATATCGCCTGTGAACCCGACCGTCTTTTTCACCAGCTCGGCCAGCTCCTTTATCGTGAGGTCCTCGCCGGTGCCGATGTTGATGTGGGTGTTGCGCACCTCCTTCATCCCCTTGGAGAGATCGGCGAAGTTGACCTTCTCCATCAGGAAGACGCAGGCGTCGGCGAGGTCGTCAACATAGAGGAATTCGCGCTTCGGACTCCCGGTCCCCCAGAGCGTCACCGATTTCTCGCCCTTTAGTTTCGCCTCGTGGAGTTTCCGTATCATCGCCGGCATGACATGGCTCGTCTGCAGGTCGAAGTTGTCGCCGGGTCCGTAGAGGTTGGTCGGCATCACCGCGATGAAGTTGGTCCCGTGCTGGATATTGTACGATTCGCAGAGTTTTATCCCCGCGATCTTCGCGATGGCGTAGGGTTCGTTGGTGTATTCCAGTTCGCCGGTGAGGAGCGCCGGTTCGGTCATCGGCTGGGAGGCCAGTTTCGGGTAGATGCACGACGAACCGAGGAAGAGCAGTTTCTTCACGCCGTGTTTATAGGCGGCGTCGACGAGGTTCAGTTCGATGGCGAGGTTGTCGTAGATGAAATCGGCGCGGTAGGTGCTGTTCGCGACGATGCCGCCGACGCGGGCCGCCGCGAGGAGCAGGTATTCCGGCCGTTCGGCAGCGAAGAAGGCGTCGACCGCATGACGGTCGCGCAGGTCGAGTTCGGCGAACGTCCGGCCGACGAGATTGGTGTAGCCCTTCTTCTCAAGGCCGCGCCACAGCGCGCTCCCAACGAGCCCCACATGCCCCGCGACATATATCTTTGCGTTCTTTTCCATCGCGTCAGTCCCCGAGATTGGGCCGTATCTTGTAGTGGTGCTGCTTCAGAAGTTCGTCGCGCCGCGCCTCGGCCATGTCGGCGGCGGTCATCTCTCCGACCAGTTCTTCGAGCGTATGTTCCGGCGCCCAGCCCAGTTTCGTCCGCGCCTTGGTGGCGTCGCCGACCAGCAGATCGACCTCGGTCGGGCGGAAGTAGGCGGCGTCGACCTTGACCACCGTGTCTCCCTTCTTGAGCGTCCCCGCCGTGCCGGCCGTTGCGATCAGCCGCGCCTCATCCAGCGCCTCGATGCGTCCCACCTCGTTCTTTCCCTCGCCGGAGAAGGCGAGCGTCACGCCCAGTTCGGCGAAAGCCATCCGCACGAATTCGCGCACCTCGACGGTGCGGCCCGTCGCGATGACGAAATCCTCGGGTGTATCCTGCTGGAGCATCAGGTGCATGGCGCGAACATAGTCTTTGGCATGGCCCCAGTCGCGTTTCGCCCCGAGATTGCCGAGGAAAAGGCATTTCTGCAGGCCGAGCGCGATGCGGACCGCGGCGCGGGTGATCTTGCGGGTGACGAAGGTCTCGCCGCGCACCGGCGATTCATGGTTGAACAGAATCCCGTTGCAGGCGAAGAGGTTGTATGCTTCGCGGTAGTTCACCGTTATCCAGTAGCCGTAGAGTTTGGCGGCGGCATAGGGACTGCGCGGGTAGAACGGGGTGGTCTCCTTCTGCGGGACCTCCTGCACGAGGCCGTAGAGTTCCGAGGTCGACGCCTGATAGAAGCGCGTTTTCTTGTCCAGCTTCAGTATCCGTATCGCCTCGAGGAGCCGTAGCGTACCGAGCGCGTCGCTGTTGGCGGTGTACTCGGGCGTCTCGAACGACACCTTGACATGCGACTGCGCCGCGAGGTTGTAGACCTCATCGGGCTGGACCTCCTGCATGATGCGGATGAGGTTGGTCGCGTCGGTCAGATCGCCGTAGTGAAGGAAGAACTTGACCGCCTTGTCGTGCCGGTCCTGATAGAGGTGGTCGATGCGGTCGGTGTTGAACAGCGACGAACGTCGTTTGATGCCGTGCACCGTATAGCCTTTGTCGAGCAGCAGTTCAGCGAGATAGGCGCCGTCCTGTCCGGTAATGCCGGTGATGAGTGCGGTCTTGGTCACGGGAACCTCCCTTGTGTGAGACCGGGCGATTATAGCCGCCCCTTGATATTAGGAAAGTTTTTTGGTGTCCTCGCCAAGAAGCCCTCGTCCTGATTGTTCATAACGACTTGAAATAACTATTCTAATCTGTTCGGTGCGCAATTTGCTAGTAGAAAGTGCTTGATTTTGAGGCGGATGGAACTTACAATCACGGACGATTGTCTAATGAACGGTGACATAATGAGTAGGAGGTGCCTATGAGCAAAAGATCCCTTCTGGCGGCCATCATCGCTTTGAGCGGTGTGTTGTATGGTTCCGATGACCCCCGCTCCCTCGAGAACCGGCTGGTGCTCCCCGAATTTTTGACCAATCTCTACAGCGATCCGTTCGAACTCGACGGCGATAAGGAGATACAGCCCTTCATCGTCAACGGACAGGAAACCAACTACACAATGTATCAAGGGGCGGTCGGCCTGCTGATGAATACCACGCAAGGGCAGGCGATCTGCACCGCCTCGCTCATCGACCCGGAGGTCCTGCTGACCGCGGGACACTGCGTTTACCTGAAAGAGAACGGCGTGGTCGTCTATAACGCCGTTTCCAATCCCAGCTCCATTCAGGTAAAGAACGGCGCGAACATCATGTCGAATACCCTCGCCGGCGCTTCTCAGGTAAAGGCGCATGAGGGGTGGACCGGCGCGCTCGGCTGGAGCGTCAACAACGATGTCGCGATGATCAAACTTGACCGGAAGATAACCGATATCGATATGTTCGGTCTGCGCGACTATCCCGAGGATGCGATCGGCGATACCGGCGTCATCGTCGGCTATGGTATCACCAAGACCGGCGCCTACGATTCGGGCGTCCACCGCTGGGGGAATGCCCGGGTGCTTACTCGCGACACCACTAAAAAACTCATCGAGGTGGGCAACCCGTCGGGTACCTGTCAGGGCGATTCGGGCGGTCCGTTCCTCACCATCCAGAACGGGATGATGGTCGTGTCGGGGATCACCTCGTTCGGCGGCCAGACCTGCTACGCCGACCGTGATGGGTGGGATACTTGGGTCATCCAGTATCGTCAGTGGATTATCGATACCCTTACCGAATTCACCGGTCACGGTCTGTTGAGCGGCGGTACTTGCGGCGATGGCGACGATGAGTGCAGTCAGGGGGAAACCAAAGATTGCGCCGCGATAGACAGCAAGTACGAGCCGGGGATCAGCGCCCCCTGCAACGGCGGATGTTCTTGGTGGGATACTTCGGTGTGCGACCCGGTCTGCGGCGACGGGTATGTCCTGCCGCCCGAGGTCTGTGAGTCGGGGATGACCGCCGACTGCGGCACGCTTGGCCAGTTCCTTTCGGGATCGACCGCTCCCTGCAGTGACGACTGTTCCGGCTACAATACCTCCTACTGTACCGCTACTCTTTGCGGTGACGGGGTCAAGGAAGGCAACGAGTTCTGCGACACCGAAATGACCTCCTGCGAGACGCTCGGCGACTACAATAAATATCTCTATGCCCTCTGCAACGACAACTGCTCCGGCTTCAACGAATCGGACTGCGCGGATGGCGCCGTCCTCTGCGGGAACGGCATACAGGAAGGGCTCGAACAGTGCGACGACGGCAACAACACCGGTAACGACGGCTGTTCCTCGCGGTGCAAAGTCGAAGGGGTTACGCCTGTTTGCGGCAATGGCACGGTAGAGGCCGGCGAGCAGTGCGATGATGGCAATAAGGTCAGCGGCGACGGTTGTTCCGCAGGATGCCGGACCGAAGCGACGGCCGTCTGCGGTAATGGCACCAAAGAAACGGGAGAGGAGTGCGACGACGGCAATACTACGAATGGCGATGGTTGTTCCGCCGCATGCCTTAACGAGGATCCCAATGCGGTATGCGGTAACGGCACCAAAGAGGCGGGCGAGGCATGCGACGATGGTAACCTGACCCCCGGCGACGGTTGTCAGCCCGATTGCACCCTGACCCCCGCGCAGACCACCTGCGGCGATGGGGCCAAAGAGGGGAGCGAACAGTGCGATGACGGCAATCTGATCCCGGGTGATGGTTGCAACCCCGACTGCACCTTGCCGGCTACCGGTAACGAGGTCTGCGGCAACGGCATTCTGGAGGCCGGTGAACAGTGCGACGACGGCAACTTGAGTCCGGGCGATGTTTGCAATCCCGACTGTACCTTGGCGGGAACGAAAAAGCCTACCGGATCGTCCGGGGGCGGGTGTGCGCTCACGGTATGGTGATGACGCCGCGAGGAAACTTGACTTTTATGGGCGATGGCTTTTAGAATCAGCGATGTTTACGGGCTCGCTTTTAACAACCGTATCGGAGGTATCGAGATGATGAAATGGAATTTATTCGCTATTATGATCCTTGTGGCCCTGTTCGCCGTTTCCTGCGGCGACGAGGATCCGTCAACCGACGTCGGCGCTGAATGCACGACCGCCGGTGAGATGAAGTGTGAAGGCGATCTGGCTCTCACCTGCCAAGGAGGCTCTTGGACCGCTTATGATTGCGCCGAAATCGGCAAGACCTGTGTCATGAACGGCACTGCGGCCGAATGTAGCGGCGGCACCACCGACAATGGCGGTACGGATAATGCCACCGACAATGGGGGCACCGACACCGACACCCCGGCCACCGGTAACTGCGGCAACGACAAGACCGACACCGGCGAAGCCTGTGACGGCGATGCGAAGGATTGCACCACGATCGCCGGCGGCGGCTACACCGGCGGTTTCGCCGAATGCAAATCCGACTGTTCCGGTTACGATGAAACCGGTTGCATCGCCGGCACCGACAGCCCCGTGACCGACAGCGACACGCCGGCCACCGGTAAGACCTGCCTCGAGATCAACCAGTGCACGGCGGACTGCACCGATCAGGCGTGTGTCGATGCCTGTGTTGCGTCCGGCACCACCGAGGCGCAGGCCCAGTATAATGCCGTTATGACCTGCGTGTCGAACAATTGCGCCACCGAATGCGGTTCGGGCGGTACCAACGAGACCTGCAACGCCTGCGCCAGCGAGAAATGCCCCGACGAGATGGACGCCTGCTTCACCGTCGATGTCGCGCCGTACGGCAACATCACCGCCAATGCGGCATTCACCTTTTTCTATGACGGTTCCTGCACCCCGGCCGACACCTGCCTTGGCGATCAGGTAAATGGCAATCAGGCTGGTCTGGTCATGAACAGCGTGTTCGGCGGTACTTATGGTAGCGGCAAGCCGGTTCCCGGCGTCGGCGGCCAGCAGACACTTTCTCTGGCTATGCACACCAATGCCGACAACACCACCGACCCGGTGACTCCCGCCTCCGTCGTCGTCATGATGCAGTCGCAGACCCAGACAGGGATCGTTAACCCGGTCGTCCAGATGGGTTTCCCGAGTGACGCCATCACTCCCGGCCAGTTGTCGACCGACGCGAGCCAGCAGGGTTCCGCCTATCTCGTTCTGCTCAATTCGCTCGGCAACACCTCCTGTCTCCTTGCCTACTCGTTCGGCGGCACGGTCAATGTGACCGCGGCTTCCAACACTACCGCACCGGGCGCGGGCACCCTCAACTTCGACAGCACCAAAATTGAGGTGTACTATCCGAAAGAGACGCCGATGGGAGATATTTCCGGCAATCTCGGTACCACACAGGTCTGCCCGAAAGAGTAATTCAATCCCATTCTGGTATTCTGGGCCCTCCCCATGCGGGAGGGCCTTTTTTTTGGCTAACGTAACGGTGCGTTCTGTTCGATGAGCGCGACGATATCGGCATACCCTTTTTCTTTGGCGACCGTCAGCGGCGTTCGGCCGTTGTTGTTGGACGCCCAACGGTCGATCCCTTTTTCCAATAGGTAGCGGGCGAGTTCGGTGTGGTGACCGTCGGCCGCCTTATAGAGCGCCGTTTCTTTCCAGACCTTGGAGGTGGCGTTGATGTCTACCTTCTTTTCTTCCACCAAATAGCGGACCACCGGCAGACAACCTTCCGTCGCGGCATTAAGATAGGCCGAGATCAACACGGGGTTGCCGGAAAAGACCTCGATGGTCATGTCGGCATTGCGCCGGTCCAGATAACGAAGCATATTCTCGTTGCAGTTCTTCGCAGCCACCACATACGGGGTATATCCGGTTTGAGGTTGCAGTATATTGATGCCGAGTTTTTCTTTTTCAAATCGGGCGATCGCGTCGTCGGTCTTCCCTGCGGCGATGAGTGAAAAAACCACGTCATCGGTGACCGGTCGTTCCGGCATGTTGAAATTAGTGATGATCGGTCTGAACTTTATGGGTTGTGTCAATTTCGGTTGTGGCGGGAGTGTCTCAGTGACGGCGAACTCCGTTTTCAGTGCGTGCCAACAGAGCGCGCCGATAGCGCTCAAACCTAATGCCGTTGTGAGGATCGTGATCCGTTTCTTGTTCATGGCCGCCCTCGTAAAGAACTCTTCATGGTCATGCTATCCGTTTTTTGTCTACCGTCAAGAACGGTGTCGATTGTCCCTAAGTAGGCGCGGGCTTTTTTTTGCCATTGCGGTTTCCCGCGCTATAATCCCCCCGGTGTTCGAGAAGAAGAGAGGGAACGATGAGGCTGTTCACCAAGGAAGAATTGCTGTCGCGCGCCGGCCGCTTGCAGGAACGGCTCAGAAGCGCCGGTGTCGCGGTGGCGATACTCACCGCCAACAGCGATCTCTACTATTTCACCGGCTCGGTTCAGCGCGGATTGCTCGTCATTCCGGCGGCGGGAGAACCGATCTATTTCGTCCGCAAATACCTTGCCCGGGCACAGCGCGAATCGCCGCTCATGGTCGTGCCGTTCGACGGCGCGGCGCTGACCGCGCGGCTTGCCGAGGCGGGTGCTGTCATCGGGTTCGCGGCCGACGCGATGACGGTGTCTGAATATGAATTTCTCAAAGGAAAACTCTTTCCGCCGGGCGCGACGCTCAAGGACTTCTCTTTGTCGCTCGCGCTCACCAAGATGGTCAAAAGTCCTGTCGAACAATCGCTCATCGAAAAGGCGGCCGCCATCAACCGGGCGGTCCATGCGCAGATCGGCGCACTTTACCGGCCCGGGATGCGCGATATCGACATGCAGGTCGCACTGGAATCCTATGCGCGGCGGGAACTGGGTCATCAAGGTTCCTTCTGGTTGCGCGGGGCGAATATGGAGGCGGCGCTGTCGCTGGTGGTCACCGGCACCACGGCGCTTGAACCGACCTACACCGATTTTCCCATCGGCGGCAAGGGGCTTTCCCCGGCGGTCGCGCAGGGCGCCTCGGGCGAGGTGATCGAGCGTTCCTTCGTGGTCGACCTGATCGGTACCCGCCATGGCTACAATGCCGATTCGACGCGGACCTATTTCGTCGGCGCGCCGGAGGAACGGATCGGGACGATGTATGAGGAATTGCGCGGCTTCCTCGGTAGGGTGGTCTCCTTTATCACCCCCGGCATCACCGGCGAGGAGGCATGGAACTACGCGACGGCGTTGGTCGCCGAACATGCGTGGAAGGATCAGTTCATGGGGTTGGATGCCAAGGTTCGATTCCTCGGTCATGGCATCGGGACCGAGGTCAATCAGCTTCCGGTCATCGCCGCCAAACAGGCGATCCCGTTCGAGAACGGCATGACCGTTGCGATAGAACCGAAGATATTCGTGCCCGGTTGGGGCATTGTCGGCATAGAGAACACCTACCTCATGGAGGGCGGGATGCTCCGGTCGTTGACCGGCGGCACCGAAGCGCTCGACGAGGTGATCATCGGGTAGGGGGACGGCATGGAATTTTTCAAGAAAATCTTTCATTTCTTCGTCGTGATGTTTGCGCTGTTCGGTTTTCTCATCTTCCTGATCGTCGCCGGCGGTGTGACCGCAGCGGTCACGTATGCCAAGAAGCAGGAGCTGTTGAAGCCCAGCGACACGGTGCTGACCCTCACGGTGGATGAGAACATCCGGGAAAATGCATCGCGCGACCGGATTCTGCGGGAGATCATCGGGCCGCAGGTGACACTGCTCGACATAGTTTCGCAGCTCGAGAACGCCGCGAGCGACCCTCATGTCAAGGGACTCCTTGTGCGCGTTTCCGATCACGAACTTTCCTACGCCCAGATACAGGAGATCCGCGATGCCGTCATCGCCTTCCGAAAGTCGGGCAAGCCCACGGTCGCCTTTGCCGATTCGTTCGGCGAGTTGTCGCGCGGGATGGCATCCTACTACCTCGCTACTGCCTTTGAGGAGATATATGTGCAGCCGTCGGGGATGGTCGATATATCGGGCATCGCCGCCGAGAACGTGTTCCTGAAGGGCCTACTCGCCAAGCTCGGTGCCGAGCCGATCGGGGCGACCCGCAAGGAATATAAGAACGCATGGAACATCTTCACCGAGGAGAAATATACCGGGCCGCATCGAGAAGCGGTTCATCGACTGCTCGAGTCGGTGTTCGATAGGACCGTCGCCGATATCGCCGCGGCGCGGAAACTCGATCCCGCCAAGGTTCGGGAACTGATCGACCGGGCGCCTCTTTTTTCCGGCGAGGCGCTCGCCGAAAAGCTCGTTGACGGGGTCAAATACCGCGACGAGGTGCTTGCGCTTATGGAACAGAAGAGCGCCGGCGCCGGCCGCACCCCGCTCAGCCGCTACGAGCCGATATTTCCCGATCTCAACTCCGCGGCGACCATCGCGGTGGTCATCGCCGAAGGTGAGATCATGCGTGGCCGTAGCGAACAGGATCCGTTCGGTCGGCGTAGCACGATAGGTTCCGATACGCTGGCCAAGGCGATCCGCGATGCGGCGGCCGATCCCGAGGTGCAGGCCATCGTTCTGCGGGTCGATTCCCCCGGCGGTTCGGTGGTTGCCTCCGAGACGATCTGGCACGAGGTCGCCAAGGCGGTCAAGGACACCGACAAACCGCTCATCGTGACCATGAGTTCGCTCGCCGCTTCGGGCGGTTATTATATCTCGATGGCGGCCGATCGCATTATCGCCGAACCGGCCACCATCACCGGCAGTATCGGCGTCATCATCGGGAAATTCTACACCCCCGAGATGTGGAAGAAGATAGGGGTGACCTTCGACGCCGAGCAGTTCGGGAAGAACGCCCGTCTCTTTTCGTCGCTCACGAGGCCCGACGCCGAGCAGAACGCGATGCTTCAAAAAACGCTCGATGCGGTCTACGATACCTTCGTGACGCGCGCCGCTGACGGTCGTAAGAAGAAACCCGAGGAACTGGAACAGCACGCGAAGGGCCGCGTCTGGAGCGGCGCCGATGCGCTCGAACGCGGATTGGTCGACGAACTGGGCGGTTATCCCGCCGCCTTCGCCGCGGTGCGCACCGCTCTGGGGCTTGCCCCCGACAGCCTCTTATCGTTGAAGTTCTATCCCGAAGAGCCGATGTTCCTCGATCTGATACTCGACCGCACACGCGACGACGACGAGGCGGGAACCCGCTCGGGGTTGTGGTCCGATTTTACTGTTTTATTGCGTCGGATCGCGGCGATCGCGGCGGTCATGGAACAGTTCGAAAAAGGGGGGGTGCGGCTCGAGAGTGAGCCGGTCGATCTCCGTTAATCGGGAGCGCCGTTGAGGTATCCGGTCACGATCTCGCGCATGGTCGGTTCTCGACCGATCTGTTCATCGGTATAGACGAGCCACTCTCCGATGATCGGTCCGATGGTCAGCATATCCGACACATCTTCGGTTCCCGATACGATTCGATGGATCCGCCGGGCCGTATCGAGCCGCGCAGTATAGAGTAATCTGCCGTTCCGCAGTACGACGAAGCGGTCTATGAGAGATTCGGGTTCGTACAGTTCGGTGGAGGCGAGCAGGACCGTCGAGCGGTGCTCATCGGCGAAGTTGCGCAGGATATCGCAGAGAATATCGCTTTCCTGCGGCGTGATATGCTGGAACGGCTCATCGATGAGCAACAGTTGCGGCCGACAGGCGAGCGCACCGAGCGTCAGGAATACCGAACGAACGCCCATCGGCGCGAAATCGATGCGTCGCGAAAGATCCCATTTGAACTGATCGACGAAACGGTCGAACAATGTGTGATCGAACTGCGGGTAGAGCAATTCCCAGATGCGTCGGTAATCGTGACCGGTGAAACCATTGAACACCGTGCGCTGATCGCCCGACGAGGCGACCGCGCTCCGTCCCAGCGCCGATACCGGACCGCCGTCGACGCGGATATAGCCGGAGGTGGCCGGCCATTCGCCGCTCGCGGTACGCATGAGGGTGGTTTTCCCGGCGCCGTTGGGCCCAAGAATGACGACGATCTCTCCGGGGCCCGTGATAAAGGAGACATCATGGAGGCCGATATGTTTCCCGAACCGTTTCGATACCTTTTCGACGATCAATGTCACAGCCGTTTCCCCGCTACGAAATAGTGGGTAAATGCCGCCGCGAGAAGGAGCAACGCGTTCAGCAGGGCATACAATGGTTCCTCTTGATAGAACGGACTGAAGGCGCGGAAGGGATGATCCATCCCGAGCGCGGCGCCGGCGGTGGTCTCGACGAAAAGCGCCATCACCGGGAGAGTCAGCGTATCGCGTCCCGATACCGCGCCGATGAGTGATATCGAAAAATAAGCGGTGAAAAAGATGAGCATCGCGGGCAACTTCAGTGTCCACGCCGCGTCTATCGCCAGCGTCCCGCTGATGAGCGCTCCGAGGAGTATCAACAGAACACCCATTCCATACGAGCAGAAAAAAAGTCCGGTCCGCGTATAGGGAAGCGCCAGATAGAGTCCGGTGCGACGCGCCTGCACGTCTTTGGGAAGGAGCGATGCGGCAAAAAACAACAGCACGAGGAAAAGCATCCCGCCGCGCGGCAGGAGGAAAAGGAGGAACATCAGCGCAAGAAGTTTCTTGCGGGTCAACTCGATCTGCAGAAAAGCCTCGAAGGCCCGCAATAACTGAAGCAGTTTGCCCGGCCTCACCAGAACACCCCCCGGATCATTTCGCGGATCCAGACGTACAGATCCTCCATGTTGCCCAGCCATGCCGTGAAAAGGATGATCACCGCGATGACGGGAAAGAGAACCCAGCGGCGGAAAAGAACCCCGGCTGCGATAAGCGCCAGTGCGCCGCAGGCGGCCGACAGCGGCCGAGACATACCGGCGAGCGGCAGTATCGCAAAGCTGAGGGCGATGAGTAGCCATAGGGTGCGGGCCGCGCCGACGCCGGTGCCGGGGAACAGACCGTGGGGTGAGGGCATCGGATTATTTCACCAAAGAGAGTATCTCGTTGTAGGCACTCATCTTGTCGGGATATTTGCCCGACATTTCCTGTGCCATATCGGCCGCCGTCTTCCCGTCGGTATTCTTGAGTGTCTTGTCGGCCCCTTTTTCGATAAGGTGCTTGACCACGGATGCGTTACCGCGGAGCGCCGCGATCATAAGCGCCGTGTTGCCCTTCTTGTCGGCGGCCGCGATGTCGGCGCCGGCGCCGGTGAGCGCCTCGGACACCTTCGGGAAGCCGCTCCACGCCGCCCACATGAGCGCGGTCCAGCCATCCTTGTCCTTGAGATCCTTGTCGGCGTTCTTTTCGAGCAGTATCGTGGTCGCTTCGAGCCGTTTCACTTCATCCTTCGCAACCAGTTCGCCGCTCTTATAGTTGACATAGGCGGCCCACATCAGCGGGGTGCGTCCCTGTTCGTCGAGATTGTTGACCCGGCCGCCCTCGGCCTCGATGAGTTTCTTTATCTGGTCGATGTCGTTCTGGATGATCGCCGCGATGATCGGATCGGTCTTCACGCCGCTCCCTTTCAGCCAATCGGCCGCGTAGATGCTCAGGACGGCGAATATCGAACTGAAAGCCATCAGTATGAGGGCGTCCTTGATGATGGGCAGGTATTTGTTCATCGTATCCTCCCTCCGTTAGTGTGCCGCTTCCGCGGCGCCGTCTTTCTTCTCCTCGTCGGTCTTTGTCGACGCGAGGCTGTTGCGCAGCAGGATGACCGCTATGGGGCTGATCGCCGCGAGGAAGAAGTAGATCATCCACATCCACTCGGGGCTATCCATATAGCTCACATTGCCGGTGTCTATCTTCGCCCGGACGCCTTCGTAGGAGTACCCGGCGATCAGGATGCCCGACACGAAGCCGTTGATGGGCCGCGCGATGAACATCGGCAAGGCCGACAGCCCCATGTAGGAGGCCACCTTGTCCTTCGGCGCGACCGATGCGGTGTACTCCACGAAACGCGGCGAGAAGATCAGTTCGCCCACGGCGAACACAAAGATCTGCGCGACGATGATGTAGATATAGGCCTGATTCATGTTCTCGATGCCGGGGATGGCGAGTATCCAGCTGTTGGGGACGGCGAGGAACAGCAGCGACAGCGCCGATATCAGCATGCCCACGACGATGAGTTTCACCGTGTCGAACTTGTTGATGATCGGGATGAAGAGGATGAGGCCCACGACGATGATGAAGGGGTTCAGCGAGTTGACGAGCCCCAGTTCGAAATCGTTGTAGAGCGTCCGCAGGTAGTACTTCGGCATGACCATCGTCTGGTGGGTGAAGACGAGCCGGACGCCGAGCGTCAGCACGAGGAAAAGGACGAGTTTCTGGAACGCGCTTTCCTTCCACACCTCGGCGAAGATCTGGAGCGGCGTCTTCTGCGGGGTGGGATCGGCCGCCTTCTCGGCCGCCGTATCCTCGGCGTGCTTGTTGGTGATGAGCACGGCGCAGATGAGGGTCAGCACCGTCATCGCGAAGCTGAAGTTGAATATCATCAGGTTGCCCTTCACGGTGCCGAACATGGTGCGGAAACCGTCGAAGACCACCGCGCCGGCGAGCATCGCGCCGATGTTCATAATGAGGTAGTAGACGTTGAAACCGGTGCCGCGGTTCTCGGGGGTGGTGAAGTGGCGCAGCGCGGCGTTGGTGTTGGTGACGATGGTGGCGGTGCCGAGCGCCATGACGATCAGCAGGCCCATCGTAACGTACTTCAGCGGCTCGCCGGTCATCAGTTCCGGCGCGATACCCATCCCGAGACGCGAGATGATCAGCAGCGTCGTCGCGATGTAGTAGGTCCGTTTCACGCCCAGCGTGTCGCAGATGGAGCCGACCGTGAACATGAACGCGGTGATGAACATGAAGAAGACGCCCTGCCAGATACCGGTCTCCATGTCGCTGAATCCGACATTGTCGTTCAGGTAGAGCGAGATGACGATGATGATCGAGAAGTAGGCCAGCCCGTCGAAGAACTGAATAGCGTTGACCATCCAGAAATCCTTCGAGACCGTCTTCATGATCTTGAATTCCGAGAAGTAATTCTTAACCGCTGCGAACATGCGCATGCCTCCGCTACAAGCGTAGATAAAAAAGAGCGTTTCATCGTAACCGCCCTTCCCCTAAAGTCAAGGAAAACGGCCGTTCAAAGAGGCCCCGGAAGAGCCGATTTGTTGACTTTGCGGAGCGCCACCCGTACAATGGCCCGTTCACGGTTACGCGGAGAGGATAACGGTGCGTCTTTTCTACGATATCATAGGGGATAAGCGGGACGGCCGCGAACTTTCGGCCGACGATATCACCCGTTTTCTGACCGGCTATCTCCGCGACGAACTGACCGACTACCAGATGTCGGCGCTCCTGATGGCGGTCTGCATCCGGGGACTCACCCCGGCCGAGCTGTCGGTCTGGGCCGCGACGATGCTCCATTCAGGAAAAGTACTCTCCTTTCCCGACGACGGCCGCCCGGTGGTGGACAAACATTCGACCGGCGGGGTGGGCGACAAGATATCGATCCCGCTGGCGCCGCTGCTTGCCGCGCTCGGATTCCGCGTGCCGATGATATCGGGCCGCGGGCTGGGCCACACCGGCGGTACGCTCGACAAACTCGAATCGATACCGGGTTTCCGCGTCGGGCTCGACCTCGATGCCTTCAAACGGCAGGTACAGGAACTGGGCGTGGCGATGATCGGGCAGACGGCCGAGATCGCGCCGCTCGACCGGCGGCTCTATGCCCTGCGCGATGTGACCGGGACGGTCGAATCGGTGCCGCTCATCGCGAGTTCCATCATGTCGAAAAAGCTGGCCGAAGGGATAGACGGGCTCCTGCTCGATGTCAAAACGGGCGACGGCGCCTTCATGCAGGAAATGCGCGATGCGAAAAAACTCGCCGCGACGATGAAGGATATCGGCGAGCGCGCCGGAAAGAAGATGGTGGTCCTCATCACCGACATGTCCGAACCTCTCGGCCGCGCCGCGGGCCATGCGCTTGAGATAGAGGAATCGATAGCGGTCCTGCGCGGTGAAGATATCCCACAGGTGACCGAATTGACGCTCCGGCAGGCGGCCGAACTGCTTCTTGCTTTTGGAAAAGTGAAAAATCGCGCCGCCGGCATCAAGTCGGCGCGCAAAAGACTTTCGGACGGGACGGCGCTGGAGATATTCCGGCGGATGGTCGAACGGCAGGGGGGCGACCCGCGCGTCCTTGACGATCCCTCGCTTCTGCCGTCGGCGTCGCATATTCATGAATTGACGGCCGACCGCGACGGCTTCCTTGCCGGTGTCGGCGCCCGCGCGGTGGGAAAGGCGCTGGTGGCGCTTGGCGGCGGCCGTATCCGCAAGGAGGACGCCATAGACCCGGCGGTCGGGATGATCTTCCCGAAAAAGGTGGGTGACGCGGTCGCGAAGGGTGAGCCGGTCGTCCGCATCCACTACCGTGACCGCGCACGGCTCGACGCGGCGCTCGAACTGCTGGCGGGTGCCGTGAGCGTGAGCGACGGCCCGGTCACGGCGCGGAAACTCATCACGGGGCGGGCATAGGGTGCGCAATCCACACTTTTTCTTCACCGCCCGGCGTTTTTTCGTCACCTCCGGCGGCATGCTTTTCCGTTTGCTGTCCGGTCTTTCCCTCCGTTCGGTCCATTATGAGGTGGCCGACGAAGAGGAGTTGCGCCGCATCGCGAATGAGAAGCAGACCATTTTCTTCATATCGAATCGTTCCTCACTCATTGAACAGTTTCTTCTCAATGTGTTTTTCATCGCTCGCGGCATCCGCGTTCCCTCGCATTCCTTTGGGCCGCGAACCGTCATATTCTTCCGGTTCAGTGAACTGCTGACGCTCTTCATCGAATGGTTGAAGGGGGGGCGTCCGCGTCGGTATGCGCACAAAATAACGGGACTGTATCTGCCGGTGGAGGATCAGGAGTTCTTCGCCCATGATCCCGGCTGGGCCGATTTCATCTCTAAAGTGCCGTCGCGCGAGATACGGGTGGTGCCGGTCACAACGCTTTGGAATAAGGAGGTGTTCGAGAAAACAACGGAAGAGAAGGATGCGAGTTGGCTTATTCCCTTTATCGGCACCTATCATCTTTGGCCCACCTTCCGGGAGCTTTTCTTATTCATTATCGGTCGTCGCCGCCTCGCGCTCCGCATCGGATTGGCGCATACCATCGCCCGGGAGCGCTACACCCCGCATCTCTACCGTAAGTTCTACGCGATACTAAAGGGGGAAAAGAAGAATGTCGTCGGCGCATCGTTGCGCAACTGGCTCGAGATACGCAATGAAACACTTTTTGACCTCGACTTCGGCTACGAGGCCGACCGTGAGACGGCCGAAAAGAGCCTCGATGAGATCGCGACCCGTTACAGCCCCTACTTCACCGATGGAGTGTCGCGTCTCATCGGACGGCTCCTTTCGTCGGTCTTCTCGCGCATCGTGTACCGCCCCGAGGAGGCGCAGTACTTGAGGCGGCTCGCCGCTATAAGGAACATCACGCTGGTCTTCGTGCCGTCGCACCGGAGTTATTTCGACTATCTCCTGATGTTCAACCTGCTTTACCGCGAACAGGTGGCGGTGCCGCTGGTGGTGGCGGGCGACAACCTCAACTTCTTCCCGCTCGGCGGTATCCTGCGGCGGCTCGGCGCCTTCTTTATCCGGCGTCGTGTGCGCGACGACCGGCTCTATCAGGAGGTCTTCGGCGCCTACCTGCGCAAGATCGTCGAATCGGGATACCACATCGAGTTCTTCATCGAGGGAGGCCGGACGCGATCAGGCAAGGTCCGTGCGCCGCGTACCGGCGTCCTGTCGATGCTCGCCGATGTTAAGAGGCGCACCGGCCGTCGTATTTACATAGTTCCGGTATCCATCACCTATGAAAAACTTCGCGAGGTACAGCAGTATCAGGCGGAGGTTTCGCGGGCTAAGGACCCGGAGCGGCGCGGTTTCCTGCGGAAGATCTTCGGCCTGTTCCGGGCATCGAGCGGTCCGGCCTATGTGTCGTTCGGGACCCCGCTCTACCTCCCCAGCAATATCACCGATGACTTTCCGCTCGATGTCGCCTACCGTATCGAACGGGGCGGCCATGTCAGCTTCTCGGGGCTGTTCGCCTCGTTTTTCTCGACCGGCGACGAACTTTTCGCTCCGGCGCTCGCCCGTCGGATGGAGCATCTCGCGGCTCTCCTCAAGAAAAGCGGGATATATCGGCTCGCCCCGGCGCTTCAACATCCCGACCTCAATGTGCCGCGTCTTATCGAAAAATTGCGCGAATCGGGGCAGATCGTCGAATCGCGGCGACGCGAGAACTGGTACCGGCTCCGCGACGACGCGCGTCACGAATTCGCCTACTATCGCAATACCGCCGCGTTCGCTCTCGCGCCGCTGTTCCTGCTGTTGTTCGACGCCCCGGAAGAGGTCCGTTCGGCGGCGCAACGCTATCTTGAAGCGATCATTCAGGGCTATCGTACCGACGATCGTCTTGATGGGATATTGGTCCGCGAAGAGGTCGAACCGTGGGTGACTCCGATGCTTTGCCGCGTCTTTCTCCCGTCGTTCGAACTGCTCGATCGCACCATCGCATTCCTGCGCGACAATCGCTTGCACTTCGAGAGTCGGTCCGATGCGGTCCATCACATTGCACGGATCTTCGCACGGCGTCGCATGCTTTTCTCGATTGATGAGATATACGATGTGTTGACCTACCTCGCTGAACGGGGGGTCATCGACAATTTATTTGCCTTTGTTCCCGGAACCGGCGAAAATGCGGCCGCGGAGACCGAAACGATCATCAAAGCGCTCGGGCGCGGGGGTGAAAGATCGTGACCACATTATTCCTGCCTGAAGAACTGCTCATCGTCGAGGTGAACGGCGCGAAGGTAGTGCTTTACCGCGCCGCCGCCGATATCGCGGCCTCCGTAGCCGTTTGTCCCGAACGAGCCATCGTGGTGGCCTACGAAAAGGAAGCGCCGGTCGCCAAGTCGCTCATCCGCGACCGTGACTGGCTCGTCCTCATCGCCTTCGGCCGCGGTTTCGAGCACCGACCGCCGAACATTTTTACGATAGACGGCGAAAAAACCAACGCATATACTCTTTATATCCTTTCGCAGATGGTGGATGTGGTCAACAACCTCATGGACGAGATCGTCGGCAACTACAACATCGGCGTCGATCTTTCCTCCGAAAAAGAGACCCAGCGTCTCTGGGACAAGATTCTTTCCTTCAGCCGCCGCGCCACCCGTGCCGAGGCGGGGACACTTTATCTCATGAGCCGCGACCGCCAGAGCATATACTTCGTCCGTTCTCAGAACGACAAGCTCAATCGCGTCGAGATCGAACGGCGCGAGATACCGTTCAACCGGCGGAGCCTCGTCGGATTCGTCTGCGCCACCGGCGAAACGCTCAATATCCCCGATGCCTATGCCATTCCCGAGGAGGCGCCCTACGCATTCAACAAACAGATCGACATCATGCTGGGCTATCGCACCCACTCGATACTCACCGTCCCGATGAAAACGCCGCGCGGCGATGTGATCGGTGCAGTTCAACTCCTTAATAAACGCGAGGTGCAGAGCGGTTATCTCCCCTTCTCGAAATATGACGAACTGCTGTTGCTGTCGCTCGCGTCGTTGTCGGCGGTCACCGTCGAGAATAACCGCCTCTACGAAGAGATATCGAACCTCTTCAACTCGCTCATCGTCTCCTCCACCAAGGCCATCGAACAGCGCGACCCGGCGACCAAAGGTCATTCGGTCCGCGTTTCGAGAATGACCCTTAAGACGATGGATCTGCTGGCATCGACGGGCGGCAAGCAGTTCGACGAGGACGAGCGCAAGGCGGCCGAGATCGCTTCGATGCTCCACGATTTCGGCAAGGTCGGCGTCCGCGAACAGATACTGACCAAAGTGGGCAAACTTTATCCGGTCGACTATGAACGGGTCCGGTGGCGCGCCCGCTACATCAGGTCGCGTTTGGAGAACGAACAACTGTCGGGCAAGGGAGATCGAGCGGAACACATCGCGTTGATCGACCAATTTCTTGCGCGGCTCGATGCCCTCAATACTCCCGCCCCCCTTTCCGACAGCGATCGGCTTCTGCTCGAAAAAGTGCATGAACAGCACTTTCGTTTCGGCGACGAAGAACTGCCGTTGCTCACCGACCCGGAACACCGCTATCTTTCCATCGCTCGCGGTAATTTGACGGTCGAGGAGCGGGTGGCGATGGAACAGCATGTTGTCCAGAGCTGGGAGATCATGAAGGCGATGAAGTGGCCGTGGGAGCTTTCCAAGGTTCCCGAATATGTCCTCAATCATCATGAGAAGCTCGATGGCACCGGCTATCCGCACGGCAAAAAAGAGCGAGAGCTCGGCATCATCGAGCGGATACTCGCCATCACCGACATTTATGATGCGTTGACCGCCTCGGACCGCTCCTATAAAAAGGCGATACCGCGCGAAACGGCTCTGCGCATCATCGAGGACGATGTCCAGAAAGGCAAACTTGACGGCGCTCTCTACGAATTGTTCAAAAGTCATATCGACGAGATAGAAGCCTATGTTCGCGAAGGACTCGCGTTGCATGAGAAGAACGATACGGAGGCGACATGAGATCTCTTTTCCTTTTCTTATCGGTATATCTGCCGGTGCTGATGCTCACCGCGTACGAGGATTCGACCGAAGCGAAGCTTTTCCACAATGACGCGTGGTTCATTGAACAGCAGTATCGCCAGAATCATGCCGAATTCGAACGGACCATCAAGGAGATGAAGGATCTTAAAGCGAACCACGGCTCGGCCGAGTTCGGGGTCGCGCAGCGGCTCATCACCGAACTGGATCGTCGTGTGACCCGCTACAACGGCATCGTTCAGAAGTTGGTCCTTTACTACAAACAAAAATGGAATCAGAAACACTACCAGAAAATGGACCAGAAATGGAAGGATGACACCTATAAAAAACATAAGGCGAAATTGGTGGCGATCAACACGCTCATGATGGACCTCCAGCAGGCATACAACGGCTGGAACGATGGTCGGAGCGGCGCGGTCAAGAAGAAGAACAAGGAGTTGTTGGCGGCCTTCGGCATCATGAACGCCGCGCTCGATGAGGCGCTCAAGGCGGGTGCAGTCGCCGAAGAGAATGTATTCAAAGAAATGGAAGCGGAACTCTCCGCGATCAAGAATCTAAAATGAATCGATGCGGGAGCGCAGGGGTCACTGCTTGCTCAGGGTCCGCTTGAGCTGTATCTGGCAATTCTCATAATCACCCAGTGTTTTTCCGGGAGCGCCGTCGACCGGATAGGTCTTCACGGTGTCACAGGTTCCCTCGAATTTCACCGTGCCGCCCCACTTCATGCTGGCGGCGGTGGGGCTGGAAAGAATGGTGTATGAGGTCGGGATGTCGATATAGGCGCGACAACCTTCCGTTGAAAGGATATCGCTCTGTTCGCCGGGGATGGTCATTTTGCCTTTGCTGTAGGCGAAGGTCTGCATATCGCTTTTGGCCGCACAGGTTGCGTCGGTATCACAGTTGTAGGTGTTCACATGGGTCTCGTCGGCCTTTTCAAGATAGTTATAGGTACCGACCTCGCCCTGCGTGTCCATATCGGGGAATTCGCAGGTGTCCTTGAGCACGTCGATCGCATCGATCTGCCAGATGCCGACGATCTGATCGATGGTGACGTTGGTGTCGGCGCCGGTCGATTCGGTGCCGCCGCACGCGGCGATGGTCAGAAGCGCGAAAGCGAAAACGAACAGAACGTGTTTCATGGGTTCCTCCCGTTAATGATCGTTCAGCGACGAGAAAATATAACTGAAATGAGAAAAAAGCGCAAATAGGCTACAGAAGCCTCATCGTTTCGTCGAGGTCGGCGATGATATCGTCGGCATCCTCAATGCCGACCGAAAGACGGATGAGGCCGTCGGTGATCCCCGCCTTCAAGCGCTCTTCGCGGGGATAGCTCGCGTGGGTCATCGATGCGGGATGCTGGATGAGCGTTTCGCAATCGCCGAGCGAAACTGCGAGGGTGCAGAGCTGGACATTGTCCATCAGCTTTTTCCCGGCGTCGACCCCCCCCTTCACCTCGAAGGCGATCATCGCGCCGAACCGTGCCATCTGTTTCTTCGCGATGGCGTGGTCGGGGTGCGAGGCAAGGCCCGGATACCATATCTTCGAGACCTTCGGGTGTTTTTCAAGGAACGCCGCTATCTTCTCGGCGTTGTCGCAGTGTTTCTCCATCCGGACGGCGAGCGTCTTGATGCCGCGCAGGAAGAGCCACGCGGTAAAGGGGCTCATGGTCGGGCCAAAGTTGTTGAGGTAGTCCTTTTTTATCCGCGTCATCAGCTCTTTCGAACCGGCGAGCATGCCGCCGATGATGTCTCCGTGGCCTGAAAGATATTTTGTTCCTGAATGAAGGACGATGTCGGCGCCGAGTTCCAGCGGCCGCGACAGCCAGGGGGTGGGGAAGGTATTGTCGACCACCAGCGGCACGCCCCGTTTCTTGGCGGCGCGGGCCCACAGGGCGATATCGAACACATCGAGCGTCGGGTTGGCGGGGGTTTCTATGAAAAGGAAGCGGGTTTTCGCGTCGGTCGCGGCGAAGAGGCGCTCCCCATCGCGACAGTCGGCCGGCGAAAGGAGCCGCGGTTCGACGCCGAAGTCACGCATGTGGCGGTTGAACATCGCAAAGGTGCCGCCGTAGAGCGAGTTACAGGCGACGAAGTTGTCGCCGGGGCGGCAGAAGGTCATCGCGACCGCTGCGACCGCCGCCATTCCCGATGCGGCGGTGAGCCCCGCCTCGGCGCCCTCTATCGACGCGATCTTCTCGCCCAGCAGGTCGAGCGTCGGATTGCCGAGCCGTGTGTAGATATACCCTTCGTCGGTCCCGGCGAAACAGCCGGCGCCGTGATCGGCGTTCTTGAAAACGAAGGTCGAGGTGAGGTGGATGGGGGGAACGAGGTCGAGCGTCGTTGCATGGTGACCGTGGATCCCGTGTACTACGGTGGTCGCGCGTGCCGGTTTGTTGCGGGTTGACATGATGCCTCCAAAAGCGGTAACTGCCCTTACCCTAGCCGCTTTTCGACGCATGGCAAGTTCTTCTCAGAAACATTTTATTGACAACGGCCCCTTTTTCTGTTTAATCACCCCGCTATATTTGTGCATCATGGAGGATCCGATGAGCACCGAAAAACGCGCCAATATCAACACGATGGTCGCCCGTCTGCCCATCGTCGACCAGTGCGAAGGCTGTGAGCGTATCCGCGAAGAAGGCGGCGCCAAGGTCTGCTTCAAGTACGCTGAGCCGGCGTTCCACTGGGAGGATGGCCAGATCTGCCTGATGGCGACCCACATCAAGAAAGAGGTCACCGTCGTCAAGAAGGCCGTCAACCCGTTGAAGGCCTCCAAGCGTATGGCCGGAAAGAAGAAGTAGTCCCGTTGGAACACTTCCAGCTTCTTGCCTTTCCCGAGCAATTGTCGGCGATAACGCGCAAAAAGAAAATCATTCCCATTATACCGCTCTGGTTCCCGCGCGTCGATCTCAACCGTATCGTGCCTTGGTTGCGTCGCCGGGAGCTTCCCTTCGCCCTCGCTTTCGACCGCGAATTGGCGCCGGAAGCTTACCTGACGCAGGCATTCGGGCTCACCGACCGGTTGTTCCTCTTCTCGCCTGAAGATGTCGAAACGGCCCGGGCCGCGAAGTTTGCGGGAGAGCTGTTCCTGTTCTCCAGCGGCGCGATGCTTTCGTGGCCGCAGTGGTACCGCGACCATGCGGTGCGTCCGGTCGTTTCGGCGCTTCCTAATTGGACAGCGGCGGCGGGATTGGATCCGCTCTATCTTGCCACCACCAAACGGTGTATCGCCGAGTTCGATGCCTGCCGTTCGCGCGCCGGAGCGCTTCAACAGTTCACCAAGTGCGACAACCGGTGCCGTGACAAGGTGCGCGACCGTCAATCGGTCGGCGCCCCGTTCTCGCTGCGCCCCGAATATGTTTATCCGCCCGACGCGGAGGCGTTCGTTGCTTACGATGAATCGATAGCGCCAGCCGATCCGCGTTCCGCGAAGCTTCCCGATCCGGTACTCAACGAGGCGTGGAATTATCAGTGGCCCATCGGACGACGCATTCTCACCGAGGCGCACAAAACGGGCGAGACACGCTATCACTTTAATCTGCACGACGAGGAGAAGCGGCTCTACGAGACGGGGCTGATCGGTTTCTGGGCCTACGGAGAAAGCATCTACGACGGCGGCTGGATAGCACCGCTCAAGGTGACGCCGTTCAAAGGGCGTCTTCTGCTGACGCTCGCCGCATCGGTTCGCAAACTGCTCATGATACAGACCTACGACGCCGCGACGCACGACCTGTTCAAGCGGGCGCGGCATCAACTTTATACGATGCCGGAACAACTTCTCTTCGCCCCGGTCGAGACCGAACCGCTTGAGGAGGTGCCGCGCATCGGTAGTCGCAAACAGGTGCGCCTGACCCTCATCCTCGACGACCTTGAACGCAAAGCCTTTTTCCGCATCCGCGATATCGACCGCGTGGCGCTCATCTACGACGGGCGTCCGATCGGCAAGTTCTTTAACAACTACCTCTATATCCCCTTCGCGGTGAACGAGGAGGAGGCGCGGCAGATCGCGGCCCAGACCCGGCTGCGCGGCGTCATCGTGCTGGACCGGCTCATGCGGCGGATGTTCCAGACGCTCTTCGCCGGGACGAAACGCGAAGTATTGCTCCATCCGGCGGCGCTCGTCGCGGGGGAGGACGCGCCGTCGTATCTGGCGGGGGCCGAACAGGTCTTCCGTTCCTGTTATACCTCAGAGCGGCGGAAGAATTATCAGTGGAAAGGGAACGGTATGCTGCTCGCCAACTACCGTTCGTGGTCTTTCTTTCTCAAAGGCACGCGACTTCTCAAAGAGGGCAACCTGCCGGAACTTTGGATAGATATCATCGGTAGCGACGACGAATCGGTCCGGGCGCTCAAGGTGCGCGCCGAACGGTTCCTCAAGGAAAAACGCTCCTCGGCCGGGTAGATTTTCCTCTCGTTTCACTTTTTTCTTGAAAAAATCGTTCTGACCTGCGTAAAGTAACACGACGAACGGAAAATCGAGTTCACCTAATGGAGGTACCCGTGGCCAAAAATGTGATGATGCTCATGGGGGACGAGGCGATAGCGCAGGGCGCCATCGATGCCGGCGTCTCCGGTTTCTACGCCTACCCCGGCACCCCGTCGACCGAGATCATGGAATATGCCCAGCATTCAAAGGATGCCGCCGCCCTCAACATCCACCGGCAGTGGTCGGCCAACGAGAAGACGGCGATGGAGTCGGCGCTCGGCATGTCCTACTGCGGCAAACGGGCGATGGTGTCGATGAAACACGTCGGCCTCAATGTTGCGGCCGATCCGTTCGTCAATTCGGGCGTCACCGGCGCCAACGGCGGTATCATCGTGGTGGCGGCCGACGATCCCGCGATGCACAGTTCGCAGAACGAGCAGGATTCGCGCATACTCGCCCAGTTCGCCCTTCTGCCGATCTTCGAACCGGCCAACCAGCAGGAGGCCTACGACATGGCCTTCGCCGGCTACGAACTTTCGGAAAAGTACAAGACGCCGGTCATGCTGCGGATCACCACGCGGCTCGCCCACAGCCGCGCCGGTGTCGAACTTAAGCCGCGCCTGAAGCAGAACGCGCTCAAATTGCCCGAGAACAAGCGGCAGTTCGTCCTTCTGCCGGGGATCGCGCGCAAACAGTACAAAACGCTCATCGCCAATCAGGCGAAGTTCGTGGAGGAATCGGAGAAGAGCCCCTTCAACCGCTATATCGACGGCGCCGACAAGAGCCGCGGCATCATCGCCTGCGGTATCGCCTACAACTACCTGATGGAGAATTACCCCAACGGCTGTCCCCATCCGGTCCTCAAACTCTGCCAGTACCCGGCGCCGAAAAAACTCATAGAGAAACTCGTCAAGGAGACCAAGGAAGTGCTCGTCCTCGAAGACGGTCAGCCGATGCTGGAAGAGTCTCTGCGCGGGCTTCTTGACCGCGATGTCAAGGTGAAGGGCCGTATCACCGGCGAACTGCCGCGTGACGGCGAACTCAATCCGCTTTTTGTCCGCCGCGCCCTCGGCATGGCCGACATCTGCGGCGCGCCGGCCCCCGCCATCGTCGCGGCGCGGCCGCCCGCCTTCTGCGTCGGTTGCGGTCATATCGACGCCTACAACGCCATTAAGCAAGTCGTGACCACCGGCTATGAGGACGGTCACGTCTTCGCCGACATCGGCTGTTACACACTCGCGGCGCTTCCGCCGTTCGAGGTGGTCAATTCGTGCGTCGACATGGGCGCCTCCATCACGATGGCCAAAGGGGCCGCCGACGCCGGGCTCTTCCCCGCCTGCGCCGTCATCGGCGATTCGACCTTCTGCCACAGCGGCATGACGGGCCTGCTTGACTGCGTCATCGAGAATTCGAATGTCGTCATCTTCATACTCGACAACTCGGCGACCGCCATGACCGGCGGTCAGGATTCGCACGCGCTGGGTCGGCTTCAGGCGATATGCAAAGGGCTCGGCGTCGACGAGAAACACATCCGCATCGTCAACCCGCTCAAGAAGAATCACGACGAGATGGTGCAGGTCATCAAGGAGGAGATCGAATACAAGGGCGTTTCGGTCATCATCCCGACCCGCGAATGCATCCAGACGCTCGGCAAGAAGAACAAGAAGGGAGGCGAATGATGAAGAGCGATATCATACTTTCGGGCGTCGGCGGGCAGGGCATCCTCTCCATCGCGGCGGTCATCGGACAGGCGGCGGTGTCGGCGGGTCTCCACATGAAGCAGTCCGAGGTTCACGGCATGTCCCAGCGCGGCGGTGATGTCCAGTCGCATCTGCGCATCAGTGACAAGGAGGTCTTCAGCGACCTCGTTCCGCACGGCGGTGCCGACATGATACTCTCGGTCGAACCGATGGAATCACTCCGCTATCTCCCGTGGCTTTCAAAGCAGGGGTGGATCATCACCAACTCACAGCCTTTCATCAACATCCCGAATTATCCCGACCAGAAGGCGGTCATCGCCGAGATAGAGAAACAGCCCAAACACATCATCATCAACGCCGATGAACTCGCCAAGGCGGCGGGCAACTCGCGCGGCATGAACATGGTGATGGCGGGGGCCGCGTCGCTGTTCATCGACATCCCGCAGGAGAAGATGGAAGGCGCCATCCAGTTCCTTTTCGGCCGCAAAGGCGAAGAGATCGTCAAGTCCAATATCGCCGCATTCCGCGCCGGCCGCGAATTCGCCCAGAAGAAACGCGGCTGATCGTCGCCGCCTCTCTTTCCCCCGCTATCGCATAAAATAAAGTTCTGCATATCATTGATTTTATAGATATGAAAGTATATCTTGTGTGCATGAATGATGTAGTAATGATATATCATTTATATATAGCGAGGTGAGACGATGCGGAAAAGGGTAACGATGCTGACGCCGCTGATGATCGGGGCGGCGGCGCTGTTCATGTGGTCTTTCATCGCGGCGCAGACAGCGCCCGCGAAAGCGCCCGTCGCGGCGCCGGTCGAGAAGAAGCCGGCCGGGAAACAGGAGGAGGCGATGACCCGCGCGGTGCCCGACGAGGACACGGTGCGCACCGAGAAACCGGTCGAGTCGCCTTCGACGCTCTATGTCAGCGGCACGGCGGTGAGTCTGCGCGATATCGCATCGACCAAAGGGAAGAAACTCTACATCCTCCAGCGCGGCGACGAACTGACCACCACCGGCCAGCGGATGAAGAACGAGGGGATCGACTGGGTACAGGTGGCGGTCCGCACCAAACAGGGATCGTTCACCGGCTGGGTCGATCTGAAATATCTTTCCGACAAGAAGGTCGAGGGACAGCTCGCCTTCGTCAAAACGCTCGATCTTGCGCCGTTCGCGAAGACGAAAGGCTACGCGAACAACAAACCGGTCAAAACGCGCGGCGTCTACATCACCGTCTACTCGGCCGGGCCGCAGTATATCCGTCGTTTCTTCAATATGGCCGAAAGCGGTCAGATCAACACCTTCGTGGTCGATGTGAAAAACGTCGAGGGCGAGATACTGTTCAAGAGCAAGGCGGCCGAGAAGCATTTCCCGGCGGCCAACAAGCGGGTCGTCTACAAGTCGACTCCCGCCTTCATCGCCGAGGCGCGGCAGAAGGGGATATATCTCATCGCGCGGATGACCGCCTTCAAGGACAACTACTACGCGCTCGCCTATCCCGACCGCGGCATCATGGTGCCGGGGACGAACGAACTATTGCGCGACCGCGACAAACTGGTGTGGGTTACCCCGCACGACCGCCACTACTGGGAATATCTCATTGATCTGTCGCTTGAGGCGGCCGAGCTGGGTTTCCACGAGATACAGTTCGACTATGTCCGGTTCCCCGACCTCAACAAGGAGATGGATACGCGCAACGCGCTGGGCGAGAGCCGTCCACAGGCCATACAGAACTTTCTCAAATATGCCTACGAACGCCTATCGCCCAAGCAGATCTATGTGAGCGCCGATATCTTCGGGTTGGTGCCGAGCGTTGCCGACGACATGGCCATCGGCCAGTACTGGGAGTCGATATCGAATGTGGTGGACTACATCTGTCCGATGATGTATCCGTCGCACTATGCTACCGGCTTCGCGGCGCTCGCGGTCCCCGACGCCGATCCCTACAAGACGATAAAACAGTCGGCCACCGATTCATTGCGGCGCAACAAACGGATACCGACCCCTGCTATCATCCGGCCGTGGATACAGGATTTCACCGCCTTCTGGGTCAAAGGGCATATCCCTTACGGTGCCAAGGAGGTCGAGGACCAGATACGGGCGCTCCGCGAACTCGGCATCGACGAATATCTTCTCTGGAACCCGCGTAACCGCTATACCCCGATAACGATACAGAAGTAGTCGGCCGATAAAAATGTTGCCGAAGCGGACGGTGCGGATAAGATAGTCCCGTTGAATGAAGAGGGGAGGTTCTTCGCGTGAGTCTCTGTTACCGCTGCATGGAAGAGAGGGGCAATGAACAGATATGCCCGAAGTGCGGTTTCGATTCCGCCTCCTCCAGCGAGACCTCCGGTCCGCAGCTTCCGCCCGGCACGCCGTTCGCCGAGGGGAAGTATATCATCGGCCGCGTGCTGGGGATCGGCGGCTTCGGCATCACCTACATCGGCTACGATACGCGGCTCAAGATAAAGCTCGCGATCAAGGAATACTTCCCACGCCACGTCGCGGGCCGCGCCCTGCCCGATATGCAGGTCAAGCCGCACGACGAGAAAGCTGAACAGGATTTCCGTGACGGTCTGCGCTATTTTCTGCGCGAGGCGCAGACGGCGGCGAAGTTCGATAGTCATCCGCATGTGGTCGCGGTCAAGGACTACTTCGAGGAGCACGGGACCGCCTACATCGTGATGTCCTACATCGAGGGACGTTCGTTCGGTGATTTTCTCGAAAAACAGAGTTTCGGCCGCACGACCTATAAGAAGACGATCGATGTGATACTGCCGATACTCGACGCTCTTTCCAAAATACACGCCGCCAATCTCCTGCACCGCGACATCAGTCCCGAGAATATTTACCTCACCAAGGACGGCACGCCCAAGTTACTCGATTTCGGTGCGGCGCGCTACACCTTCACGAGTCAGACGCAGTCGATGAGTCTGACGCTCAAGGAGGGCTACGCCCCCATCGAACAGTACAGCAAGAACGGCGAACAGGGGCCGTGGACCGATATCTACGCGGTGGCGGCGACGATCTACCGTGCGCTGACCGGTGCGGTGCCGCCCGCGGCGCTTGAACGGCTTCACGAGGATACCTTGAAGCCGCCGTCGAAACTCGGCGTCATTATACCGGCGCAGGCCGAAAAGGCTCTTCTGAAGGCGTTGTCGCTCCGTATCAAAGAACGGTATCAGGATGTCGCATCGTTCCGCAGGGATCTGGTCGCAACGATGCCCCGGCCCGGTGTCACGGCGCTCTTTGCCGACTGGCGGGTGGTCGCCGTTGCGGTAACGACGCTCATCGTCGTCGTCTTCGGCCTCAAGCTCTATATCGATTCTAACCCGAACGAAAAGATACCGGAAGAGGCGCTCCGTTTCATTGGTAAAGACGCCGATGGAAATCCCCTGCAACCGGAACCGGGCTTTGCCGCCGCCGAGAAAAAACGTGCCGCCGCGCCGCGTTTCGTGAAAAAACAACAGGCCTCCCCCACGAAACCGGTCGCGCAGAAAAAAGAGGTCCGCAACGAATCGCCAACCACGACAAAAGCGGAACCTGTTGTCGAACCGGTGCCGCAGCGGCCTGAACAACCGTCGGAAGCCCCTTCCGTTGATCCGGCGATGCGCGACATTCGCAAGGTGCAGGACAAAGATAAGGTGGAGTTCGTCAAGGCCTCGGCGCCCAAAGGGGATCCGGCGGAACTGTTCAAGCAGGGACTCGCGCTCGATCGCGCGGGGAACCGGCGCAAGGCGCTCGAATATTTCGACGCCTCCTGCGACGGGAATTATTCGGTCGCCTGCTATCAGGGGGCGAAGATATCGGGCGATAAACGGTTCTACGCGTTGAGCCGTCAACTGTTTGACAAGGAATGCGCGGCGGGGAAAGGGTTCGCCTGCACCAACTACGGCACCATGCTTGCGGGGGGCGAGGGAGGCAAGAAGGACATCATGAAGGCGCGCGAGATATTCGAACGCTCCTGCAAACTCGATCAAGCGGTCGCCTGCATATCGCTCGCCGCCATGTGGGAAAAGGGGGTCGGCTCGGTCGACGATCCCTACCTTGCGGCGAAACTCTATAAACGGGCCTGCGAACTGAACGCGAAAGAGGGGTGTCTGCGCTACGCCGATATCCTCGCCGGCGGCGGTTCGGGGGAAAAGGATGGCGAGAAGGCGGCGAAATACTACTACCTGCGCGCCTGCCAGCTCGGCTCGCCCGCTGCCTGCAAAAAGGCCAAGTAAATGTTGAAAAAAACGGTCGCACCGCTAGAATGAACCGTTGTCAGTGAGAGGAATCCCGATGGAGGCGCAGACCAACGACACGCTCGCGGCGCTGTACGGCGACGCGCTCGACTTCGCGCAGACGCTCGAAGAGGAGCTTTCGAGTTTCCACTTCCTTCTCTCTTTTTTCACGATACCGAGCGAGGTGACGGTCCTGTTCGAGGATCTGATGCTTACCGAAGATATGGTGACCGATACTTTTAAAGACTTGGCCCGGCAACACCAGCGCAACGGATCGACCTTCAGAGAGCCGGCCGGTACGGTCAAAGAGCTCGAACAGCGGGCGCTCGGTTTTCTGCAGGGGCCGGTCGATGGTCCGGCGCCGCTCCACCTGCTCCTCGCGATACTGGGCGATAAGCACAGTATCGCCTATCAACTGTTGCAAGAACTCAAGGTGTTGAGTGAATTGCGTCTGCGCGCCATGAACATTCTCACCAATCCGCCGCGGCGTATCCGTACGCGGATGAATGAGTTGTTCGATGAGACCTCGCCCGTCAGAGCAGAAAAGGAAAGCGCTCCACGTCAACAGACGAAGGTATTGGAGGCGCCGATCTCCGCTTCGGAGCAGACGGTTCCCGATGCCGTTCCTCCCCTTTCCGCAGTAGTGACCGGCTCCGGGACGCTTCCCGAGGTGTTCCGCCAGTTCGGCCGCAACCTCACCGAACTGGCGAAGAGCGGTGAGCTTGAACCGGCCTGCGCTCGCGAAAAGGAGATGGAGATCATACTCGACATCCTCGGTCGCAAGAAGAACAATAACCCGCTTTTGGTCGGACCCGCTGGGTCGGGCAAGACCGCTATCGTAGAAGGGCTTGCATGGATGCAGCGCGACGGGATGCTCGCCGACCGCATCATCTGGGAGCTCAATCTTTCGGCGCTCGTGTCGGGAACCGAATTCCGTGGCACGCTCGAGAAGCGGCTGAGTGAACTGATCGCCGAGGTCGACCGATTGAAAGATGCGCTCGTGGTCTTCATCGACGAGATACACCTGCTGGGTAGTGACACCCACGAGATGGTCGCCAACATGCTCAAACCGGTCCTTGCGCGCGGCAACTTCCCGCTCATCGGCGCGACGACTCCCGACGAATTCAAACGCTATATCGCCAAGGATCCGGCGATGGAACGGCGTTTCACGCTCGTGCCGGTATCGGAGCCCGACGGCGAAGCGTTGGTCGCTATCGCCGCAAGCGCCGCCCGGTCGCTCTCCTTCTTCCACCGCGTTCGGCTCGACGAACCGCAGTTCGTCCGTAGCGCCGTGACACTCTCGAACCGCTACATCTCGGGCCGCAGTCAGCCCGACAAGGTGCTGTCGCTGCTCGATACGCTCGGCTCGGTGCTCCAGCGCGCCGGGAAACCGGAGGCGACCGAACGGGACCTCATGGAGTTCATCAGCGCCAAGTCGGGAATACCGATCGACAACCTGCTGGTTGACGGCACCCGTATACTGCAAACCCTTCCTGCCCGGCTCGATGCAACGATAAAGGGACAGGCCGAGGCAAAGAAAAAGATAGTCCAACTCCTCGCCCGCCGCTTTGCGCGCAAGGAGGCCAAGCGGCCCATCGCCTCGCTTATTCTCGCGGGGCCGTCGGGGGTCGGCAAGACCGAAACGGCGCGGCGGCTCGCCGAATATTTCTTCGGTAGCGAAAGTCGCATGGTCGTTTTCGACATGAGCGAATTTCAGGAACAGCACGCCGTGTCGCGTTTCATCGGCTCGCCTCCCGGCTATACCGGTTACGAGGAAGGGGGGCGGCTGACCGAGGCCTTTCGTCGCGAACCCTATCAACTGCTCCTGCTCGACGAGATAGAAAAGGCCCATCCGAAGGTTCTCGGCGTTCTCCTGCAGTTGCTTGACGAAGGTCGCGTGACCGACAGCCGCGGCTTCACCGTCGCCATGACGCAGGCGATCGTGATAATGACCACCAACCTCGGCGCTGAGGAATTCACCGCTCCCACGCGGCTCGGCTTCGGCAACGGTGCGGTGCGTGACGACCATGAGCCGCAGGTGCGTGGCAAGATAGAAAAGTTCCTCTCGCCCGAACTGGTCAACCGGGTCGACGACATCATTCTCTATGCCCCTTTCACTGACGAAGAACTGCGCGAAGTGGTGCGGCACACGCTCGATCGGACGCTGGCTGCTTTGCGTGAGAACTATCGCATCACCGTCGCCGTGGACGATCCTGATGCCTTTGCCGCCGCTGTTGTTCCTGTGCTCGGTTCCAAGGAGCGACATTGCGGCGTCCGCGGTATCCAGCGTTGGATGGAACAGCAGGTCGAATCGCTCATACTGGACGCGGTGGCGAAGGAACCGCTTCCCGAAAATAGCGCGCTTTCGTTCGATACGACGGCGAAACAGGTAGTTTTGCGAGTGCGTGTTCCTGCTGTCTGAAGAAATAGCGAAGAAAAAACGGCGAAATAGCCCCTTGTATAAAAAAGATAAAAAAAGAGTTGACAAAAAAAATCGGCCTGCTAGAGTCGGCGAGCGTTTTGACTTTCGGGTCATAGCGAGTTCATTGAAAACTGAGCAGCAGCAAAGAGAGATATAAAAAGGAACCAACCCTGGTTCTTTTGAGTGAACGCTT
>JAKLIW010000015.1 GCA_022709425.1 bacterium | reverse complement strand
GCCGAAGAAATGGCTGTGTGATTATGATGGATTGGGGATGCTCTCAGGAAATGTGCGAAAAAATCGTTGCGTTACCAAAGTCAAGAAAGGAGTTTCCTCACCGACTTGTCGGGGCGAGACTTGTCCGGGCGTAGTTTGAACGAAGACGGATTCATCGCGCCCTAATTTCCATCAGACAGAAATCTTGAATATTGAGGACCGACCCCACTTCGCCCCGCTTCCCCCGCTTAGTACCCCGCTTCCCCCGCTTAGCGGATATTCTATTTACAACTCTTATATGAAGGGACTCTTTCAAAGATATATTGATACGGCGAATCAGATATTATTTTTGAGAGTTCGCTGTACGGTACTTCCACCACAACAAACGGAGAACTCTCTGCGAGATCACATTTACAACCTTCGCCGTCTATTGGTGAGGGTTCTTTATATGTTACAAAGATATTTAAGGTGTTGTCTTCCATATAAAAAACATCGTACACATCAGCACTATAGCAATTAGCAGTTGATTGCTTGCCTATAGAATAGACAAATACAATATTCTTTTCAAAATCAGGAAGATGTTGAGTCTTAATCGATGGAAAATGTTTATTCAGTATCTCTTCCGAGGGTACCTTCATGAACAGCTCTGAATGCTCTTCTCTTCCATCGTTGTTTCCGACATTTCTTATAAAGGATATTGTTGGGACTGGTTCGGTATCAATAGTAAACTCGTCATCATGCTGGAAATACGCTTCTGGCACAACAGCATTGAATTCTTCTTTTCTAGTGTCATCAGGATCGTTCTTTTCACCGATCTGATCTTGGCACGACAAGACCGTTAAAGTCAAACACAACACCATTAGTTTTAGTAAGTTCTTCATAGCCGCAACCTCTTCTCTTATATACTATCCATGTTAACCCAAAGGCCAAGATATATTGGCGAGGTAGTGTCAGTTGCAGAAAGTTTTCTAATTCTTGCCTTATAGGTTCCGGTGTTGGGTGTGCCAACATTGAAAGTATATACTTCGAAGGTGTTGGTGGTGGAATTGCTTCCCATACAAGGAGTGCTGCCGCCGGGACAGATAATTTCTAGATCAAAGTTAATTCCTATGTTGAGATCGCTACCTGTCATTGTGTTGTTGGCAGGGTTATTGAGCCATGCTATAACAACCGAAACCTTTTTATTTGCTGCAACTGTAAATGAATGCTCAACCCGTCCATCACCGTTCCCATCCCATGTAGACCAATTAGAATAGGCTCCTTCCCAATAATGGTAGGTTCCCTCATAATATATTGATCGGAAGTCTATTCCACCAAAACCTACTTGGTCGATATTGCCATAAGCGGAATAGTACCTAGAAACAAGATCCGTGGCGCTCGCTATCATAGCCGCTTTCAACAGGTGTGGTCTATATTTCAGCCAAGTATATGAACCCATGAGGTCTGCAGCCAGCGCAGCGGCATGGGGGGTTGCAAAACTGGTCCCACTATAGCCGGTTCCTGTCCCCAATATATCAACGCCAGGGGCTGATATCTCGGGTTTTTCTACAAGACCGTTCCTGAAAGATGAAAAGTCTGCCATTTGGTAGCGACCGTTTATAACAATTGAATCGTCGTATGCGCCCACGGTTATTACATTGTATGCTCTTCCCGGTGATCCGACATAATAATCATCCATTAAATGATCACAATTCACAGGACTTTCACACCAATCATTATCGGCACTATTCCCGGCACCAAAAAACGCGGCAATTTTCTGGCTATAAACAAATTGATCCCAATCATTCATAAAGTCGCTATAGTCGTTATACCAATCAGAATACGCCTCTATCCATGAGCCACTTGTTATATAAATTGGGGGATTCCCTTCCACTCCATCGAGCCAATCATTATTTGGCACCAAGCTGGTTTCATTACTTGGGTTGCCATAACAATAAACATATGATTCGGGGGAAGCTTCTTTTAATATATTGAGCACCTGCAAACTATGATTGGAAACTCCGGTGCCTTGGGGGAGTCTCATATATTTATATCTATAAATATAATATGGGTATATACCATAATATTCGGTGGGACAAGCACTCTCATTCTGGTATATACCGATATTGTTTCCTTCTCTTCCATAATCTATGGCCCAAGGATCAATATTTGTGGCAAGCAGATAGTTGCTGGATATATCTTTTCTCGAAGGAGGTATTATGGCGGTGCTTATACCTTTTACAATCTCCTCATTACTTATAATATCGAGGATCTTCTCTTTGGGTAAGCGAAGAAAAAGAGAAGACCTTGATCCCTTTATTAGTTCTTTAATGCTTGATTCTGCGTATCCTAATTTTTCCAAAAAACGTTTCCAGTTCTTCTCATGGTAAGAGCCATAATAGGCCATGTTTTGTTTATGTTCTAATATCCGTTGCTCTTCAATGAGAGCATACTCTTCTTGTGTCGCCGCAATACCATTCAGCGTGATGTTTGAAATGACCCCTGCCTCATTGAAATCAAGAGATGCTTCTACAGGCAATTCTTCCGCATAGGGGTAGTTCTGAAAAAACATTACCCCGATCTCTTGCTCATAGGCAACGCTTTTGTCATTTAATACAGCAGAAAGGGTCTTTCCCACTTTTAAATCAGCATAAGTAAAAGAACAAACTAATATCACTACAAGAAAAACGAACTGTTGCCGCATGACACTGCCTCCGTTTAATGTAAACTAACTTCTTAAAGCCATAAAATCAAGAGAATCCTTATCATGAAATCGCAAATCTCTGGAGTTCGTGTTGTTTAAACTGAACGAACCATCTTGCGCCATTCTTGCCTCTTTTTCTTTCTCAAGGGGTAAATAGGGGGCGATCCGGGAAAACCTGCTGGAGGTATCAGTTCCATCTTCCCAGCCTCCGCCCCCTGACGGCTCTTGCCAAGTTCATTCTTTAAAACCTACTTGTAAGATACGGCCTACGAGGGAAAAGATTCAACTTAACCAAAAAAAGTTATAACATACCAGAATATATCAGATAAAATTACACCACGGGGTGTGGGTTATTTCGGTTCCCAGATAAAGGTCACCGCGAAGGTGATGAAGGTGCGGGTGATGTATATTCCGGCGTAAGCGCCGCCGCCATCCTCCTCTTTTTCTTCTTCCACCTCTTTTTCAACCTGTTCGCCTTTGTCGTTCTGCACCAGTTTCCGGACCTTCACCGTACGTTCCTTATAAAAGCCGACGCCGGCGGTCTTCAAAAGATCATCAAAGGTGAAGTCGCGGGAAAAAGAGCTTGTGTTGACACCGATCTGCGCCGAGAACCATGAGTAGCGGAATTCCAGCCCGGTCGAGAAATCGGCATAGGCGACGAAGGGACGCCGGTTGGGTATCTCTTCTTCGCGGTTATCGATATGATACGCGCCGGCGAAGTTGAAGAGGAACATCCGTTTGTAGAGATCGACCTCCAACTGTCCGGTCACCCGCATCGGCAGATTGTCGCCGAGCGGAATGAAATCGTTGAACGACGCGCCGATGTAAACGATATCTTTTATCTGGACCCCGAGTCCGATATCGGCGGTGAATGCCTGTATCTTGCGTTGGAGCGGATAGAATTGCCCCGAAAGGAACTTGAGGTTGAATCCGGCGAAGAACCAATCGCCGATCTTGAAGGCGGTGTTGGTCTTGATGGTGTCGAGTCGATTGTGGCGGTCATACATGAGGCCGCCGGCGAAGTTCGTCGTTTTGTTGTCGGAAGCGGCCAAAGAGAAGGATTCCATGAAATAATAGGTGGAGCCGACCGAGAATTTCTTCTCGATGGCGCTGAAGGAGGGGTTGTCGACGAACTGCGAGAAGGTGGATAGTACCGCCCCGCCCCCTTTGGATGCGTTCCGGGCGTCTATGGACAATATCTCAATGTCGCCGCGTTCCTGTTCGGCCGCCGCTAGGCGCCAAACGAGAACGACAGCGAGAACGAGGAGCCGTTCAACGCGATGTCCCACGAAAAACCTCCCGTGTGAGCGATGAGCGCTATCAGGAACAGGCCGAGGCCGTTCCCGTCGGTGTTGCCGAATTTTTGGTAGGGTCGCCGCAGTACCGCCTTGTGCCGTTTGAAGGGGAACGTGTAGGCGGTCTTGTTGCTGAAGGTGAGAGTGCGCGTCGCCGTATCGATGATGACCCGTTCTTCTCCCTGTCCGTGCATCCGCCAGTTGAAGAGGATCTCGCGGATGAGGCCGGTCGCCAGCCGTTCGGACAGTAGCGGGAACGATCCGGCGCCGCGCCGCTCGATCGGGGGCGAGAATTTCGCTTGAGCGGCCAGCAGGCTGAAGTGATACAGAAACTCGTCGACGGTCATCGGTTCGGTAGGCGGAATATCGTGTTGGAGCAGGTGCCCCATCAGATTGAACTGTTGGCCGAACCGCGAACCACGTTCGATGCGGCGCGTGATGGTCTGCGCCGAAAGGTACTGATAGTCGGCCAGCGGCGCGAAGAGGTTGACGATGTCGTGTCCGGTGCGTGAGAGGAGATCTCGGCCCGGAAAGGGTTCAAGGAGCGCTGCTATGCGGTCGGCCGCCAGCGGTTCATGCAGTATGAGCAGATGACTGGGCAGGTCGCACAGCGCGTCATCTTCGACGGAAAGATAGAACACATCGGTCTCCAAAATTCTCTGCCGGTCGATCGCGGCGCGGTCGAAGAGGATGTCCGCATGCCGTTCCAGCGGAGAGTCGGCAAAGGCGCCGATGGCGAACCAGCGGTCATTCATGCGAGAACCCGGTGACGGTGATGCGAGTGCCCCGCAGGAACTTCATGACCGTCAGCGACAGATCTTCCCGTTCGCTTCCGCCGCCGCCCGCGCTCCGGGCGATGAGGAGGCGCGCCGCGTCGGCGGGGAACTGCGCGAAGGTGGGGTCGGCCGGGACCCAGCCGTCGCCGGTATGGACCTCCAGCCAGTTGTGGAAGAAGAAGCGCCCCTCGTCGGAGAGGACCAGCCCGTAGGCGTTGCGCACCGGCATGCCGAGAACTTTGAGCAACGCCGCGGCGAGTGCCGCATGTTCGGTACAGTCGCCCGACTTCGCCTTGAGTGTCTCACTGGCCGACAGGGTGCCGTGACGATAGTTCTTGTCGGTGATATGATCGTAGACGAACAGCATGACCTTCTTGACAAGTTTCCGTTTGTCGGCGATCCCTTTCCACTGCACTGCGGCCGCAAGAATGGCGGGATCGTCCTTGTCCTCGTAGAGCGACGCGGCGGTGTCGGCGGGAAGCGGCTCGCCGGGACAGGGAAGTTTCCCGTTGTCGACCGTGACGTTGCGTGTTTCCGGATCGCTTTCATCGACCTTCTGGTGACAGCTTGTCGGTATTGCGGCGGGCGCTTTTTCGATCGACATCACCAGACGCGTGACGCGCCGTGGCTGTTTCACGGTGATGCCGTCATTGTCCAGCGCGGTGGCGACGAGTATATCGCCCGATCCTTTCTGCGGAGGGCTCTTGGGGATGGGCGAACCGCGGAGTTGATAGCTGATGAGTCCGCCGTTCATCACCACGCCGGTGGCCACTGCGCCGCGCACGATGAAGGAGATCGGGACCCCTTCGTAGACCATGTCGACCGCAGTTCGGTCGCCGTCGCGGCGGCCATCGAACGATATCTGCCGCACAACGAGACCTTCTTCCGAAAGAGCGTTCACGGTGCCTTTCTTCTGGAAATGTTCGTTGGGATATTTGCGGAACAGCATCCCGAAGAATACCGCGTCGACAGCAAGCGGGGTCGAACCTTTTTCGACCACCCCATTCTTTTCGGTGGTGAAAAGAAGCGCGTCGCCAACGCGTTGCGCCTTGGTGATCACCGGGCCGCCCCCTTCGTCTCGTTCAACCCGCAGAGACCGCGGCCGGTAGGTACCGCAGTCGGCCTCGGAGACGGTCTTGGTCCGCATCTTGAGTTCGAAACCGCCGCGCGCCATCACGACCCGCATATCGCTGGTGGCGCGTACCGCACAAAGTCCGCCGACCGAGATCGTTTCCCAGATATCGACTATCTCGCCGGCCGGCATGCCCGCCATGAGGACATCATAGCGGTATTCCTCGCGCGCCGTGAGGGTCATAGCGTAGAGAAGAGAGATAAGGATGAAAAGAGGTCTCAGCATGACATGCCTATCGGGGAGAAAGGAGAAGGATGCGCCACCGGGCGGAGATCACCTTATTCCCGGGTACCGTAGTCGTAGCAGGAGCCACCACCGCCCACGTAGGGATCGACCGCCGGATCGGCTGCGACCCACGTCGCATACGCGGCGGTATCCCAGATGCTGACATTGGTGCAGTTGGAAGAATCGAAGGAACAGGGCTGATAGGCGGCATCGGGATTCTTGACGACCGCATCGCCCGCCCATTTACCGGTGGTCAGCGCCTGATCCCACGTGATGTGATCAAGGACGATCCATTCCTGCGGACGGATCACGAAATCGATCCGAGCGATATCGTCGTCGTCGGGACGGCCCTCTTTGTGGGCGCGGGGCGCCTTGATGCCGTCGACGAAGACCTCAAGCCGGGCATGGACGTTGTATGCGGAACCGCCCTCTTCGCAGTCGGCGTTCGAGCCGCCCTGCACGAGGTTCTGACATTTATTGTAGTTCACGACCACCAGATAATCGTCGGAGAAGGGATTGACATCGGGCTGACCGTTGCGGTCGCTGTCGTCGATGGGGCCAAGGTTGATGGTCTCGGGGTTGGTATAGTTACCGCCGCCCCACGTAGTGTCGAGATCGAGCGATGCGTACCAGCCGATCGTCTGGAACTCGCCGTTGCAATCGGTGAAAACGTACTCGCCGTTGAGGCCGAGGTCGTTGAAGTGGCAGTCGTCGTGTGTCGCGGTCTCGATGCCGGACAGGCCGGGCCGTTTCATCGAAGTGCACATAAGGCCGTCGGCGCCGACCTCGGTGGCGCAGGCGTCCATGCCTTTTTTCTTGATGAGATGGACATCGACATCGACCGCAACGCCTTCCATGCGATCCTCTCCGGCGCGGGTCGGCAGACCCTCTTTCCATGTCAACTGGACCATGACGCGCGCGGCGGGGATGATGTTCGGGATATCGAGCTTCTCGGTGATGTCGCTTTCCAGCTGGGTCTGTTTGTCGATGGTGATCGCCTGTATCTGAACCTTATAATTCTTGTTCTCGGGCGTGGGGGTGATCATGAAGCCCTTGAACGAGGCGATCGTCGGATCCTCGTCGTCATCGCAGTTGCGATACCACGTACCCTCGCCGCCCTTGTTGACCGCATCGAGCGTGATGCGGGTCTCGGGGGTCAGCGGGGTCGGCGTGTCGACGAGTTCCCAGCGATATTTGATGCAGTATTGATCTTTCCAGTTCTCTACACAGCAGGACTGTTCGAAGGTTGCCTGCGTGAACAGGAAATATTGTTTTTTCGGATCGCCGGTATCCTTTTCATCGGTCCACCAACCGTTGACGCCGGCGACCGTGTCATTGACCACATACGCGTTCTCGCACTTGGAGGCCGTTTCCGCGTCCAATCCCTCTTTGCGCGGGCAGGAGGGGCTGATGTCCATGTTGACCGGATCCTTGATGACGCGGTAATCCTTGAAACCGCCGATCGGATTGTTGTAGCGAAGACCGACATACGGTTTGGGCGGAAGGTTGGGATAGCGGTATATCTGAACCTTGTAGGAACTTCCTTCGGGGCAGGTGAGCGGACTCGCCTCTTTGGAGGAGTCGTTGGTGCAGAACTCAAGCGCGTAGTTGCCTTCGTCCTTGATATCGCGGCTCAACATATCTTTGTATATCGCCCCTTCCAACTCTTTGTAGTTGACCTTCATCTTAAAGAAGGTGTTATAGCGCGTTCCGTCAAAGCCGCTACGGCATTTCGACGAGGTCGGCTTCAGGGGATCAACGAGCGGGCACAGCGGCGCGATGGCGAACTTGCCGGCGTTGCTTTTGTTGTCGAACGAGAACCCTTCGATGGCGGTGTAGCCTGCGCCGTCGCCGCCGACGACCTTGCCGTTGCCGCCGACATTCGAACGCTCCATCGAGAAGAGCCGGGAGATGTCGGGATCAACGCCGCTCGCCCCGACGATGCGGCCTTCGGGGGAAAGCAGATTGATCGCGAATATCTGCAATTCGCCGGTCTCGCCTTTGTTGCTGATCACGAACTCCTCGTAAGTGAGGGCCAGTCCGGTGTTCGGGTCGGTCCCTTTGGCGTCGACTGCGCGCAGAATGTAGTCAACGCGCCAGTTCGGCGGGGTGGAGGTGATCTCCGGTTTCCCTTCGACATCGTAACTGTTACAGGCGGTGGCGATGATCGAAATACCGATCAACCATACGAAATACTTGAACATTAGCGCCTCCTAAATGAGGGATCATGTTAAACTCGATTCCGACTATAACACGGCGGAAGTAAAAGTCAATATGGTTTCCCGTTTTTTTCTTGCGCTCCGAAAGAGCGTCATTATACTGCCGCCGAGAACTATATGCGGCGGCCGATGTCCTGATGTCCTCCAACAGCTTATGGGTCACGTGCCTATTCCCCGAACCGCTCGGTCTGCTTGACGGGTCCAAGGTCCATCTTTCGCAATGCCTTGCCTGTCCTATAGAGGGATGCCCCCGCAAAAGTGAAGTATTCCAAGCATATTTGCCGGAACAGGTCGATCTCGGCCGGTCGAGCCTCAACCGTAAACTCATGGAACTCAACGACAAACTTGATGCGGCAAAGAAGAAGACCGATCTGTACTGCCCGCGCAAGGCGACGCTTACGACCAAGTGTATCGGATTGACCAGCTTTTGCCGGCTCAATCTGATCTGCGGCCGGTTCAAAGAACGAACAGGAAGACAATTTATACGATCGCTTAGGTGGAGGAAAGCCATGATGTATGTCGTGAAGTTCAGGAACGGCGAGGTGCGGCATGTCGAGAAAGCAGAACTTGCCTCGGTGAACATCGATCTGGTCGAGGTCGTCTATCCCGGGACGCTCGAGGTCGAGGTGGTGACCGAGCTGGTGCCGCAGGGCGAGGAGCAGGAACGGTTGTCCGATACCGTCGCCTCGTTCCGTGAAAAGTACAACGGCAAGGTGGTCTGCGACAAGGGAATGGTCAGTTTCGAGGAGTGGTTCACCAAGGCCGCGACCGGCGACAAAGCCATCATCCCCGAACGGGCGCTCGTCCCGGTGAAGACCTACCGCGTGGTCAAGCTCAAGGGTGGAGACAAGGTGAAACTGCCGGTGCAGTCGCCGGTGCCCGCCGAGATCGCGCCGCAACCCAAACCGGTCGTCGTACCGCCGGCGCCCAAACCGGTCGTCGCTCCCAAACCGCCGTCGAAGCCCGCGCCGGTGCCGCCCAAACCGTCGGTCGAGAAGAAGGAGCCGGAGAAAAAGGAGGTCGAGAAGCCCACATCACGTCCGGTCGGTCGTCCGCCCAAGAAACCGGCCGCTCCGCCGCCCGCGCCGAAAAAGAAACTGGAGGATGCTCAAGCGAAACTGTTCACTCCGCCTCCTTCGACCAAGGAGCGCGGCGCGGCAAAGCCGAGTAAAAAACCGGCCGCAAAGAAAAAATAAACAGGGCAGTTGACTCCGTGATATAAATATGGTAGACGAACCGAGTGTTTCCCACTTTTTTGAAGAATAGGAGGAACTCATGACGCACAAGATCGATGCCGGCGCCTGCATCAGCTGCGGCGCGTGCGCGGCCGAATGCCCGGTCGACGCTATCAGCCAGGGCGACAGCGCCTATGTGATAGACGCGGGCAAATGCATTGACTGCGGCGCCTGCAAAGGTGTCTGTCCCGTCGAGTGTATCTCGCAAGGCTGATCGTTACTGACGTTCAGATTTTACGGCCCCCCGGTCTTCGGGGGGTCTTTTTTTAGGTGGCCGCGTGATACGGTTCACGGTCGAAAAAACCTGCGGGAACGCCCGGGCGGGGCTTATAGAAACGCCCCATGGCACGGTCCACACCCCCATCTTCATGCCGGTCGGCACGAAAGGGTCGGTCAAGGGGGTGCTCCCCGACCAACTCCGCGCGCTGGGCGCCGAGATAATCCTCGGCAACACCTACCACCTGATGCTGAGGCCGGGGCACGAACTCATCCGCGAGACCTTCGGGACACTCCACCGGATGATGGGATGGGACGGCCCGATACTGACCGATTCGGGCGGCTTTCAGGTCTTCAGCTTGGGACCGCTCCGCAAGATGACCGAAGAGGGGGTCGAGTTCCGGTCGCACCTCGACGGCTCGAAGGAATTCCTCTCGCCCGAGCGGTCCATCGAGATACAGGAGGCGCTCGGCGCCGACATCATGATGGCCTTCGACGAATGTCCGGCGCTCCCCTGCACCGACGACGAGATGCGGGCAAGCATGGAACGGACGACGCGCTGGGAGGCGCGGTGTCTGGCGGCGCGGAAAAGCGATGCGGCGCTCTTCGGCATCGTGCAGGGCGGCGTGTCGGAAACGCTCCGCCGGGAACATCTCGCCGCCATCGCGGCGCTCCCGTTCGACGGCTACGCGCTCGGCGGTCTGTCGGTGGGGGAGGAAAAAGATGATATGTACCGCATCATACAGTCCATCGCACCGCTCATGCCCGCCGATAAACCGCGCTATCTCATGGGTGTCGGGACGCCGCGCGATCTGGTGACGGCGATACTGTCGGGCGTCGATATGTTCGACTGCGTGATGCCGACCCGCAACGCCCGCAACGGACAGCTTTTCACCCGTGACGGGTCGTTCAACATCAAGCGCAAGGAGTTCGAACGCGATACGCGGCCGGTTGACGAGCGCTGTTCCTGCGCCGCCTGTCGCGGCGGCTTCACCCGCGCCTATCTCAACCATCTTTACCGGAGCGGCGAGATACTTGCGGCGGTCCTCAACACCATCCACAACCTGCAGTTCTACCTCGATCTGGTGAAGGAGACGCGCCGGCTCATCCTCGACGGCCGGGCCGACGATGCATGGTCGCTCGTTGCCCCCTACGACCGGTAATGCGAAAGTTGCAATAGGCTTCCGGTTCCGTTATATTCTTCCGGCAGGGCAGGAGGAGGAGTTCCATGAGCATCCAGAAAGAGGCGCGGCAGTACGCAAAAATATCGTTCCGCCGGTTCATGATGATCTGCGCGGTCGCTTTTCTGCTATTCGGCATCCTCAATTACGATCCGCAGCACTACTTCTACGCGCCGCTCTGGCCCTCCTTGGCGATGTCGGGACTCTTCGCTGCCCTCTATGCGCTCAGTTACTACCGACCGATGTTCGAAACGATCTTCCAACCGCTCCTGCATAGTTTCTTTGTTTTGGTCTTCTGCTGGATACTCTTTTTTACCTACGCCAACGATTTCCGCGCTATTTTCGTCATACAGTTACTGGTGGGGACGCTGACGATAAACCTCGGTCTGTTCGTCCCGCGGCACATGGTTGTATTCGCCCTTTTCACCACTCTTTCCAGCGCGACCGCCATCTTCTTTTCCGACGTACCGGAAGTGCCGCGCGGCATGTTTATCACGATGATGATCTTTGGGCAGTCGATCATCTACATCAGTAACAACCACAAATATCAGGTAAACCGCGATCTGGCCGAGGCCCGGGACAAGGCCGAAGAGGCGAACCGCGCCAAGGACCTCTTCCTCGCAAAGACCAGCCACGAACTGCGGACCCCGCTCAACGGCATCCTCGGCTTCACCCAGCTGCTCATGGCCGACGAGAAGGAGCCGGAGCGGCGGCGGATGCACCAGATCGTCGCCAAGTCGACCGAGATACTGTTCAAACTCATCAACGACCTGCTCGATTTCTCCAAACTCTCGGCGGGCGACATCCGGATAGAACGCCAGCCCTTCGCGGTGCGCGACATGGTCGAAACGGTCGCCGCCGGTGCCGAGCACGCGGCGAAAGAGCGGGGGCTCGAGTTCTCGGTCGTGATCGCCGCGACGGTGCCGCCTCTTTTGGTCGGCGACCGGTTGCGGCTCAGCCAGATACTCATGAATCTGCTGGGCAACGCGGTGAAGTTCACCGACCGCGGCCGGATTTCTCTCGCGGTCGACTGGATTCCCGCCGCCAACCGCCCGACCCTTCAGATCATCGTTGCCGATACCGGTCCCGGCATCCCCGCCGCGCAGATACCGCGGATATTCGAGCGCTTCGTTCAGGTGACCGACGATCCGGAGAAACACCGGCAGGGACTCGGCCTCGGGCTGTCGATAGTGAAGAGTATCGTCGATCTGATGGGCGGTACGATCACGGTCGACAGCGTCGTGGGCGCCGGATCGACCTTCACCGTCAGGATACCGGTCGACCTTCCGCAGGACGCCGCGGCGCTACCGTTCGATAAATCTCCCTGCATCCTGCTGGCCGAGGACGACGAGGTGAACCGCTACTATTTCCGCAAGGTGCTTGACCGGATGGGTATCCGCTGTGAAGAGGCCCGTACCGGCCGGGAACTGGTCGAACGGTTCGAACAGGTCGACTGCCAGCTCATCCTCACCGACCTGCAGATGCCCGAATTCGACGGCTACGAGGCGATCCGCCGGATATGTCTGACCCCGAAATTCCGCGCCCGGCCGGTGCCGCTCATCGCCATCTCCGCCTTCAGCGTGGAGCATGAGAAGGAAAAACTGGCCGCGGCCTGCGTCAGCGATTTCATCACCAAACCGGTCCGCGCCGAGGAACTGATGGCGGTCATCCGCCGCCACCTGCCTCCCTGCTGAAGAGAATTATTTGACCGTGATGCGCCTCCGCGCGATGATCCGCTGATTGCCGTCGGTATCGGTCGCTCGCACCTCTATGATATGCTGGCACGGCGTGACGCCCTCCAGTGAAACATTCCCCGAATAGCCGACATTCCCCGCACACATCCCGTACCCCGGATAGACGACGCAGACATCGCCGCGCGCCGTGTCGAGGGTGAGCGCCGTGTGATCGGTCCCGTCGATGAGGAGCATGAGGGCAGTCACCCCCTTGTTGTCGAGCACCCAGCCGCTCACCGCGAGCGTCCCGCTATAAACACCGTCGGCGGCGGGTGCGTCGATGACGCCGAAGGGAGACAGCGTCGCGTCAAGTTCCTCGGCGGTCGTCTTGATGGTGTCGAAACTGCCGAGCATCAGGTAGGCGCGCGCCGTGACCGAGCCATTCGCCGGGATGCCGAAGGAGAACTGCGACCGGATGTTGTTGAACACCCCCTCCTTCTGCCACGCCTGATAGGCGGTGAGGCGATTCTCGTAGTAGATACCGACGCCGTAGGTCCGCTCGTCGTTCTGGAGCGTCGCCCAGCCGCCCGGCGTCTCGAAATTCTTGTAGAAAAAGCCGTCGTTGGCCGGGATGTCGACCGCGATCTGCGTTCCGGTCGAATCGAGGATGTCGTGCAGGTTGGCGAGTCCGTAGGCGCCGTAGGCGGCATAGAGCGTCGGGAATTCCTGCAGCGTCGCCTGCACGGCGGTGGCAGTGAGGTTCTCGACCGTCATCCGCATCTCGACGATATGTTCGCCGACGAACCGGAGCCGTTGGTAGTAGCGGACATCGGACTGGCGGTACTTGAGGATATTGTCGGTACAGCCGTCGCCGCCGCAACCGACCTGATCCCAGTCGGGGTTCCAGAAGAGCGGCCGCACCACCGCCGAAAGTTCGCCCGCTACCGCGTTCACCGATTCGACCGGCGAGCCGTTGTTGCAGCGGTTGCCCCCCTGCACCGGGTCCCAGCCGAGGTAGCGGATGGAGTTCGCGCAGATGAGTTCGGGGTTGGTCTGGCACGAGGCGTTGTAGGCGCACCCCTGCATCGAGCGGGCCGGATCGTAGAAGGCGACCTGCACCTCGCGGCCGGTATCGTTGGCGTCGATGACATTGGAGTTCGCGTTGGCGGCTATGCCGAAGAAGACGATGCTGGCGCCCCAGTTCTCGCGGATGCCGACCTTCAGGTAGTCGCTCGCGTTGCTGTAGAGGTAGTGGTCGGTGACGTCGTTGTTGGTGACCGTTTCGACCTTGCCATTATAAAAGGTGGGGAGCGGGTCGGCGGCGGCCGGGTCGGGTTCCGGGATGCTCGTGCACTGCGAAACATCGTCGTCGGACAACAGATCGTCTGATTGATCGGACTGATCCGACTGATCATCCGATAAAAGTTCGTCCGCTTCGGTGGCAGTATCATCGGACAGCAGCAGATCCTCGTCCGGCAGTATCTCGTCCCTTTCGTCCTTTAGGTCGCTTTCGTCCTTTTCCCCATCCGTGGTGTCGGGGAGCACCTGATCCTTGTCGGTCGGGGTGGTCTCATCGGGGGTGGTCATGTCGTCGGTCGCCGGATCGGTCGATGATGAGCAGGCGATGAAGGCCGCCGCCGCCAGCGCGGCGAACAGAAGTTTTTGCATGATCATCTCCTCCGTTCACAAAACATCCGATCATAGCAGATGACCGGAATAATGCCAGTTTTCAAGCCTTTTCTTGACAAAGCGGTCACCGGCTGGTACCTGATTTCATCGCATTTTCCGGGGTATCGGATGCTTTTCAATTCTCCCGAGTTCGTATTCCTCTTTCTGCCGACGGCGGTCATCGTCTATTTCCTTCTTAATAGAATGCGGCTCCTCTACGCCGGGATGGTGTGGCTCACCCTCGCCTCCTTTTTCTTCTACGCCTTCTGGAGCCCGCAGTACCTCATCCTCATCCTCGGCTCGATCTTCGTCAACTACACCATCGGCACGGCGCTTGCCCGCGAAAAGAAGGAGATACTGCGCATCCCGGTATCGAAAAAGGTCCTCTTCATCGGCGGGATAATCCTCAACCTCGGCTTCCTCGGCTACTACAAATACACCGACTTCCTCATTACCAACGCCAACCTCCTTTTCGGCGCGTCGTTCGAACTGCAACACATCGTCCTGCCGCTCGCGATATCGTTCTTCACCTTCCAGCAGGTCGCCTATCTGGTCGATTCCTACCGCGGCGAGACGCGCGAATACGACTTCGTCAACTACTGCCTGTTCGTCACCTTCTTCCCGCAACTCATCGCCGGGCCGATCGTCCACCACGGCGAGATGATGCCGCAGTTCGCCGCCCTGCGGACCAAGGTGTTCAACGCCGAGAACCTCGCGCGCGGCCTGTTCATCTTCTCGATAGGGCTCTTCAAGAAGGCGGTCGTCGCCGATCTGTTCGCCGTCTGGGCCAACAACGGCTACGACAACCCGGTGGCGCTGACACTGCTCAACGCGTGGGTGGTGTCGCTCTCCTACACGCTCCAACTCTATTTCGATTTCTCGGGCTACACCGACATGGCGATGGGCGGCGCGCTCATGTGCAATATCCGCCTGCCGCTCAACTTCAACTCCCCCTACAAAGCGCTGAGCATACAGGATTTCTGGCGCCGCTGGCACATGACGCTGTCGCGCTGGCTGCGCGATTACCTCTACATACCGCTGGGCGGCAACCGCAAGGGGCCCGGCCGGACCTATCTCAATCTCTTCCTCACCTTCCTGTTGGGCGGCCTGTGGCACGGCGCCGGGTGGACCTTCGTCATCTGGGGGGCGCTCCACGGGCTCGCGACCGCCCTGCACAAATTCTGGCAGGACGCGGGGTACCGGATGCCGCGGCTCCTCGGCTGGCTCTGCACATTCCTGTTCGTCCACATCGCGTGGGTCTTTTTCCGCGCCCCCGATCTGCCCAAGGCGGGCTACATGCTCAAGGGGCTCGTGGGGCTTAACGGCATCACCCACGGCGCGCAGGAGATATACGGGTCGCTCCCCGGGACGGTCGCGCTGCTGACGGTGTTCCTCGTCATCGCGGTGCGGAGCCCCAATTCGATGGAGTGGGCGTCGCGGTTCCGGATAACGACCCGCTGGGCGATCGCCGGCGGGCTCATCGCGGGGACGGCGATCCTCGGGATGGGAAGAGTGACCGAATTCCTTTATTTCAATTTCTGACATGAAGAAGTATTTCGTCATCTACACGCTCCTCGCGCTGGCCATCGTCGGGTCGGCGTACCTGTTCAACGCCGCGATAGACCCCTACGACAAATACCGCTGGAACCCGCTCGGGCTCGAGAAGGCGGTGACCGAATCGCGCGAACTCAAGTTCCGGCACATCGACGCGCGGCGCGATGCCTACGGGTTCTTCTTCATCGGCTCCAGCCGTGTCCAGCGGCTCGATCCGGCGCTCGCCGAGGAACTGACCGGCCTGCGCGGCTACAACTACGGCGTCGAGAACGCCCTGCCGGAGGATCTGCTCGCCATCGCGCGGCACCTGCTCGCCGCCCAGAAGCCGCGGGAGGTGTTCCTCCTGCTCGACTTCTATATGCTCAACGGGTACATCGGCATCGACAAACGGCTCCTCCAGTCGCACCTGAAGAGCTACCTCGATCCGGCGGCGCTCACCGACACGCGGAAGAGTTTCCTCGGCATCGAGCGGATGTATTTCAGCCTCGAGGCGCTCGACGATTCGTTCACGGTGCTCTGGAACAACTGGCGCGGCATCGTGAAGAAGGCCTACGAGGAGAACGGCCGCCATGTGGTCGAGACGCCGCCCGACTACCCGCGGCTTGCCAAGCAGTATTTCTCCAGCCAGTATGTCGATTACCGGATCGACCGGACCCGCGTGGCGAACCTCGCGGAGATAAAACGGCTCTTCGACGCGGCGGGGGTGAAGCTCACCGTCGCCATCTCGCCGATGAACAAAGAGCATCTCGATGCGGTGTTCAAGGATGATCATCTGCGCACGATGTTCCTCGCCTACAAACGGGAGGTGGTCAATATCTTTCGCGAAGTGCGTGACTTCAATAACTTCGGCGTCGAGCATTACGACGGCAACCCGTGGTGGTTCGACTCGGTCCACCCGAGCGAGCCGCTGACCGCGATCATGCTCAAGGCGGCGCTCGGCCGCGAAACGCCCGCCGATCCGCGCTTCGGAAAGCTCGTCACCCCCGGGAACATCGAGGACTACCTGCGGACCGAATTCGGGGAACGGCCATGAACGCGGCGTTGCGGCGACTGCGCGGCAATCTGCGGAAGATCGCCGCCTACCGGTTCCTATCGGATTTCTACCTGCTACTGCCGGTCCTCATCCCGTACTACCATGCGTGCGGGCTGACCGCCACCGATATCTTCATCGTGCAGGCGAGCTATTCGCTCACCATCATGCTCTTCGAGATACCGTCGGGGTATCTTTCCGATGTCCTCGGCCGCCGCACGACTCTGCTTCTGGGCGCTATCCTGATGCCGCTCGCCCTCACCCTGTACGCGCTGTCGACGACACTGCCCTACTTCATCGCCGCCGAGATCATTCTCGCCATCGCCGGAAGCATGCGGAGCGGCACCGATTCGGCGATGCTCTTCGACACCCTCACCGCGACCGGCGAAGAGGAGCGCTACACCGAGATCGAGGGGCGCGCCGAGGCCTTCCTGCGCTACGGTACCGCCGTCTCATCGCTCATCGGCGGTGCGCTCGCCCTCTACTTCCTGCGTCTGCCGTTCTACGCGAACATCCTGTCGGGACTGCTCATGGTGGCGGTCGCCTTTCCGCTGGTCGAGCCGCCGCGCGCCGAGAAGGCGTCGGGGAAATGGCCGATAACCGAGATGGGGACGGTCGTCCGATCGGTCCTGACCGATCGCTCATTCGTCGGTCCGGCGCTCCTGTTCGCGCTGGTCGGGTCGGTCGGCGTGGCGGCGGTGTGGGCATATCTCCTCCGGTTCGAGGCGGCCGGATTGTCACCGCTGTGGAGCGGGCTCCTCTTCGCCTGTTTCCAACTCGCCTCGGCCTTCGGTTCGCGCGCTTCGCATCTCATGGCGGCCGGCGCGAAAGGGCGGATGCCCGCCTATATCTTCATCATACCGATGGTGCTGTTCCTCTTTGCGGTCGACGATGCGGCGCTCATTGCCCCGGTCGCCTGCCTGCACGCCCTCATCTGGGGCCTTTCGACCCCCTATCTGCTGGCCAAGATGAACGCCTGCTGCGGCGCTGCCTACCGCGCCACCTCGCTCTCCACCGCGACGATGCTGACGCGCCTTTTCAATGTCATCCTGATGCCGCTCATCGGACTCATCGTCGATGCGACGAGCCTCGCCTGCGGGTTCCTGTTCCTTGCGGCGGTGCTGACGGCGGGGACGCTGGTCGCATTACGGTTGCTGGTGATAGGGGAGAAAGAAGCGGCGCTCTAGTGATCCTCACCGCCCGGAAGGGCGGCGGCGAACTGCGTCGTATCGACCTCGAAAAGCTTCTGCGCTATTCCATCGGACCCGGCGACATCCACAAAACGGCCCGCCGGTTTCTCCTTGAGCGCCGCGTAGCCGTCGGCGGTAAGGAGGAGCCGCGCCGGATCGGCTACCACAATATGGTGCGGCGGCAACTGGTAGGCGATCACATCGTCATCATAGCCCTTGAGATGAACACGGCGTTTCCACGCGGGCGGTTTTGCCGTCAGTGCCTCGTAACAATCGGCCGACACGAGCACCCCGCCGATCTCCGATCCGCTCTCGAGCCGCGCCGCGAGGTTGACATCGCGCCCGATGGCGGTGTATTCGATGTGCCCCGTGCCGCCGAGGTTGCCGACAAAGACCTTGCCGCGCGCCACCCCGACCCGTATCCGGAGCGGTCGGCCGGTGAACCGGTGCCATTCCTCCTGCATCGCGAGTAGCTGTTGCTGCATCTCGGCCCCGGCGGTGACCGCCTCTTCGGCATGGCGGTCGGAGCGCTTCGGTGCGCCGAAGAGTATCATCAGCCCGTCGCCGTTTATCTTGTCTATGTAACCGTTGTGTTTCTGCGCGATGACGAGCATCGAGTCGAGATAGTAGCGGAGCGACCGCATGATCGTGTCGGCGTCCAGCGCGTTGGACATGCTCGTGTAGCCGGCGATGTCGGAGAAGAGTATCGTGATGTCGCGCCGTTCGGCCGAATCGGATTTGAGCGCGTCGCCGCCCGTTTCGCGCAGCCAGCTCAGTATCTCGGGCGAGACATAGTTGTCGAAGGCCTGCGAGAGCATCTGGTTGAAGAGGAAGTTATGCCACGCCACATACCCGGCGGCGGCGAAGAGCGCGAACATCGCCGGAAGGAAGAGCGCCGAGACCGGTATCCAGATAAAATACCATTTGAACAGCAAAAAGGCTGCGCCGAAGGAGAAGAACGCCCAGAGCGCCCCGAAAAGCAACAGAAGGCTGCTGCCGCCGGTGACAAGGGCCACCGCGAGTCCCGCCGCGGCCGAGACTAGGAATATCGTTCGTTGTCCGAATTCCCGTATCGAGATGCCGGCGAGTATCCCTTCGATGCGGTTGGCGTGGGTCACCACCAGCGGGTCGAGGTCCGACAGCGGCGTCGGGCCGACGTCTTTGAGCGTCTGCGCGGTCGCGCCGATAACGACATACTTGTCCTTCACGATCTTCGCCAGTTCCGCGAGCCCCTTTTCATCCTCCGACTTTTCGAGTACATCGACCATTGAGAGATGGGGGAACTGTTCGTACGACCGGAAAAAGGGGATCAGCACCGGCTCCATGCAGGCCGCCGGATCGAGCGGCACGCCGGTCATCACCGAGGCGAGGTCCACCACGCAACCGTCATAAAGCGAACGGCACGGGCGTATCTTGCGATTCACCCCGTCGATGGTCGAGGGAATGGTATGAACATGGGCCATCGGCGGCGCATGTTTCACGACGCCCGGCAGTAGCTCCTGAAGATAGGTGGCGCGGTCCCGTTCATGGCAGTCGAACAGCGCCTTGGGCGGTGTCGGCGGAAATTGCGTCGGGTCGCCATCGATCGTTTCGACCACGAAACTGGCAAGCACCGCGCCGCTGGCCGCCGCCGACTGGCCGAGGAACTCCTCGTTCTCCTCGAGCGCCGCCTTGCCGTCGTCGGAGACCTGACACGATTCGAAACGGTCGGTGAAAAACAGATCGAAGCCGATCTTCTTCGCGCCGGCGCCGTGGAGCGTCATGATAAGCGCCGCGTAAAGTTCGCGGCCGATGGGCCACCCGTAGACCATGAAGCTCTTTTCGTCGAGCGCGACGATGACGGTGCCGGGGTCGCGTTGCGGCAGGCCGTGTTTTTGCGACAGATCGAGGAACGACAGATCGACCTTTTCGGAAAAAGGGAGTTGGGCGATGACCACGCCGAGCGCCGCACCGCACAGCGCGGCGATGAGGCGCAGGAGATACTTCCTTTTTTTCAGGAACTCCACGCTATTTTACCGTACTCCAGAAAAGCATACCGGCGGTCGCCTTGGTCTGTGACGCGTCGGCTCCCTTGCGTCCTCCGACATGGGAGGTCTTCACATTGAGCGTCCCTTTCGCCTTCTTCTCCTGTATCTTTGCGCGCGCCTGTTTGAGCACCTCGGCCAGTTTCTTTTTGGCCTCCGATTCTTTCGATGCCTCGTCGCCCATCCCCATGCCGCCGTTATCGAGCAGCATCGAAACGACATTGGCCGGCAGAACCGCGACGGCGTCGGTAAAGTTCTGCTGTTCCATGTTGACCTGCACGATGTTGAGGTCGTTGCGCTCCAGCGCGTCGTACATCGTCATGACAGTCATGTTGTAGCACGCCTCGACGGTGTCCTTGGCGCACAGTTCACCCGACTTGGCGATCGCGGCGTCGCGGTCGCCCGCGAGCCACAGGACATTGGCCGCCGCGAGTCCGTTCTTGCCGGTCGCGTTGGCGGCGAGCTGGGGAGCGCGGCCGGCGGTGACCGCCTCGTTCAGTTCTTTCGCCCATGCCGGTGCCTTCTCGGTCGCGCCGGTACGGACCTTGTCGAGCGTGCCGTCGATGGCGGCGAGGTCGTTCTTCGCCGGAGAGAGCGCGCTTTTATTTCCATCGACCGCAAAGACCGGGTAGTTCTTCCACGCCTCGCGGGTGCGGAACGCCTGCATATCCTTGCGCGACTTGTTGAGGATGTCGGCCGCCTTGAGCCATGCCTCCGAGAACGATGAGCCGATGGCGGTCGCCTCGACCGGGACGAACAGCGCGCCGTCGACCTTCACCAGAAGAGATTCGGGGAGGTTGAGCAGGACATTGCCGCCCGCGAGGATGCCGCTCTCGACGCCGAGGAAGACATGGCCCGGGGTGGTGATGACGATGGTCGCGAGTCCGACCGATTCATAGAGAGAGGCGAGCAGAACGGTCAGGTCGTCGCAGTCGCCCGCGAGCCGCGAAAGAGTCTCGGCGGGGAACTGGACGGTGTCGATATCGGCCTCAAAGCTGGTGTTGACCGGATCGGTAACGTATTTCAGCGGCTGATGCCACAGGGCCCCGAAAATAAGGGCCGCATGGGTAAGCTGTTTGGTCACCAGTTTTTTCGGTTTGTCGCCGGCGATCGCCTTGGTGGCGAGATCGCGGACCAGTTTCTGTGCCGGATCCACGAAGGCGGCGAGCGTCCGCGGATTTAACCAGTTGATGGCGTTCTTTTTGTGGAGGATGAGCGGCGTGAAGGCATCCTTGCGGCCCCACGTTTCGCCGTCCTGATACTGAACCGTCGCCGTTATCTGGCCATATTGGCCGCTTTCGGGAATGACAGCGAGCTTCACCGGTATCGTTTCGCTTTTGCCCGCGTCGATCGCCGCGAGTTTGTGCGTGCCGGCGACCTTTTCGCCGATGAGATAGCGGATCTCGAGATTGGTGAGTTTGCGGCCCGCGATGTTCTTGAGCGTGATGGTGCCGATGCCGTTCTGGCGGTAGGAGGGGAGGAGCGCCGGGAATATCTGTCCCGCCTCGAATTTCTCGATCGAAAGCCGTTCGATCGCCGCCGCCTTCTGCACCTCGCCGCCGAAATTGAGATCCTTGCGGAGTTGAGCGTTCGCGAGTCCCCTGCGGTACTTTGCGTCCAGATCGCGCACCGCTTTGTCCATCGCGGCGAACGGTTCGGCGTCGTTACCCAGCGCCGTCACGAGCGTTCGGCCCGACGGGGCGTGGATGAGTTCGACGGTGGTCACCCAGAGGTTATCGTTGCTCGCGATGCTCGCGATGACGGCCACCGGAACGCCCGCCGACTTCGCTTCATCGACGAGTCCTTTGCGTTCCTTCTTCGAGAAGGTGGTCTCCTTGACCTCGAAGTAATCGCAGTTGCGGAGATAGGAATCGAGTATCTGGGCGCCGTTGCCCGACAGGAGATCGAGGAACGACTTGGATGCGGTCGGCGCGTTCACCGTAAGAAATACGCGCGCGGCGCGCGAGTAGGCCCGGCCGAAATCGAACTCGGCGTGGATGAGCCGGCCCGCCTCGTAGTTGATCCGCAGCGACAACGCCTCATCCGAATCGATGCGGGCCTTGAGCGCCTTGAGGGCGGCCGCGCCGTTCCCGGACACGGTGTATTTCGAAAAATCCTTCATGAACATCTTGAGGGTGGCCGAACTGATGCCGTCGCCTTTGCCCAGCAGTCCCGCGAGCGCTTCGGCCTTTTGCTTGTCGGGCATGCCGGTCACGACGATGTCGAGTCCCCACGTGCCGTCGCCGGCCCAGTTCTTCTGCCACTGGGCGATGCCGGCCGCCAGTTCGGGGGCGACCGTCTTTTTCATCAGGAGTTGCGTCGCCTGCAGGGCGTTCATGCCGTGGGTGGTGAAATCTTTCGAGTCGGTGTAGACCACATCGCCGGTATCAACACGGATGATCTTCGTATTGAACGCACAGTAGTAACTCGCCACGCCGGTCCCGAGCACCGATCCGGTGTTCTTGTCGCAGGCGAGCTGTATCGAAGCGAGCGCATCGGCGCTGAGCACCGTGAGCTCCTGCGGGATCTTCCCCTGCTGGACGGTGTCGGAAAAGGCGGCTTTTTGCGCGGAAAGAGCGGCCGAAAGTTCGACAACCCGCATCCCTTTTTCCTGCAGCGCCTTGATCACCATCGACTCAAGCGAAGAGCCGTTCTGTTCGGCGTTCTCGACCACGAGTTTCGGCAGGACGACGACCCGTATCTCCTCGGCCGCAAGCAACCCTGTCATGCATACGAACAACACGGCAAGCCAGAGAGTCTTCAGCATGTTCATACGATCCCCCTTTGTCAAACAGTACCTAAAACCGCGCCCATTGTACAAAGGAAAAGGGGAAAAGAGAATTTTTTTCAGGCGATCCTTCTTTCGATCGCTTATTTTGGTACGATCGGTATCGTTGTTGCCTTGAAAATATAAGCCCCCGAGCGTGTTTCGGTCTGCCTTTTCGGAGCCCCTTACTCCAAATAACCAACTGAACGGAATCGTTCGCGAAAAAAATCTCCAGAATTGTTGACTCTTCCTTGATATGGTGTACTATAAGCAAGCACCACACAAGATGTAGTGGTGCCGGCGTGCTTCAACGGTATCGATAATAGGCGTGTCCAGGGGGAGACGGAAGATGCAAACTCGGTCGTCGATTCGGTTCATCAAAAAAAGAAACAATGTGCTTGTAGAATTCAATCCGCAGAAGATCGCCGATGCGATATTCAAGGCGGTACAGTCGGTCGGCGGTTCCGATCGTTCGATGGCCGAGAAGATCAGCGACAAAGTGGTCGGTTATCTCGAGATATTATATAAGGACGGTGGTTATCCGTCGGTCGAATCGGTGCAGGACCTCGTTGAGAAGATACTCATAGAGGAGGGGCACGCCAAGACGGCGAAGGCCTATATCCTCTATCGGTCGCGCCGTTCCGAGCTCCGCAAGTCGAAAGAGGTCTTCAGCGAGGCCAATAAACTGCTCGACCAGTATCTGGTGCGCGAGGACTGGAAGGTCAACGAGAACTCCAATATGACCTATTCGTTGCAGGGACTCAACAACTATATATCGACCGCCTTCACCAAGCATTACTGGCTCAACAAGATATATCCGCAGTATGTCCGCGATGCGCACGACAAGGCCGAGATCCACATTCACGATCTCGGGCTTCTGTCGGTCTATTGCTGTGGCTGGGATCTCAAAAAACTCCTTACCGACGGTTTCCGCGGCGCCCCCGGCAAGATCGAATCGAAGCCGGCAAAGCATCTGCGCACAGCGCTCGGCCAGATCGTGAACTTCTTCTATACCCTGCAGGGCGAATCGGCCGGCGCGCAGGCCTTCTCAAGCTTCGACACCTATCTTGCGCCGTTCATCCGCTACGATGAACTCACCTACGATCAGGTCAAACAGGCGATACAGGAATTTCTCTTCAATATGAATATCCCGACCCGCGTCGGGTTCCAGACCCCCTTCACCAACATCACGATGGACATCATCCCGTCGGGCCAGATCGCCGAAGAGGCGGTCATTATCGGCGGCAAAATGATGGACAAAAAATACGGCGATTTCCAGGCCGAGATGGATATGTTCAATCAGGCGTTCATCGAGGTCATGATCGAAGGCGACGCCAAGGGGCGCATCTTTACCTTCCCGATACCCACCTATAACGTCACGAAGGATTTCCAGTGGGATCGTCCCATCGTCAAGCGGCTCTTCGAGATGACGGCGAAATACGGCATCCCGTACTTCGCGAACTTCGTGAACTCCGATATGTCGCCCGACGACGCCCGTTCGATGTGCTGCCGGCTCCGGCTCGATAACCGCGAACTGCGCAAGCGCGGCGGCGGCCTGTTCGGTTCCAACCCGCTCACCGGATCGATCGGCGTGGTGACCATCAACCTGCCGCGGATGGCCTATCTGTCGCGTGACGAAGCCGAATTCCGCGATAAGGTGAAGTACCTCATGGAGGTGGGCAAGGAGTCGCTCGAGATAAAACGCAAGATACTCGAACAGTACACCCGCGAGGATCTGTATCCGTTCTCGAAATACTATCTCAACGACATTTTCCAGCGGCAGGGCGGGTTCTGGGACAACCATTTCTCCACCATCGGGCTGGTCGGGATGCACGAGGCGGCGCTGAATCTCGTCCATAAGGGGATACACACACCCGAAGGGCGCGCCTTTGCCCTCCGGACGCTCGAATTCATGCGCGACATCCTTCAGGGTTTCCAAGAGGAGACCAAGCATATGTACAATCTCGAGGCGACCCCGGCCGAAGGGACCTCGTACCGGCTCGCGCTCAAGGATAAAAAGGAATTCGGCGACATCGTCACCTCCGGCAAGGAGGAGCCCTACTACACCAACTCGAGCCAGCTGCCGGTCGATTTCTCCGACGACATCTTCGAGGTGCTCGAACATCAGGACGAACTGCAGACCTCCTATACCGGCGGCACCGTCGTCCACCTGTTCGTCGGCGAGAAGATAGAGTCCGGCGAGGTGTGCCAGCGGCTCGTCAAAAAGATCACCGACCGTTACCATCTGCCTTATTTCACGATATCGCCCACCTTCAGCGTCTGTCCGGTGCACGGTTATATCGCCGGCGAGCACCATACCTGCACCCATATGACCGCCGAAGAGGGCCACGCGAAACATGCCGAACGATCCAGCGCTACGGTCAACTGATAGGGAGAAGAACATGGAAAAGAAAAAAGAATGCGGACACGCCACCGAAGTTTACAGCCGCGTGGTCGGCTATTACCGTCCGGTGCAGAACTGGAACAAGGGTAAAAAAGAGGAATTCGAGGCCCGCAAGACCTTCAAACTCAACGACAAGGTCGTCGCCCCGGTCCGCGCCTGTGAAAGCCGCGACGAGCGTATCGCCGCCTCCGCGTAATCATGCACACCGCCACCGTTATGAGCACCGCCGCTCCGGTGACGGTCTCTTTTTCCTGCGCCGGTTTTCAGGGGACGACACTGATCGATTTCCCCGGCCGCATCGCCTCGATACTCTTTACCGGCGGATGCAATCTCAGGTGCCCCTATTGTCACAACGGCGCGCTGTTCACCGTGTCCGACGACGACCTGATGCCGGCCGAGGCGCTCCGGGAGGAGCTCGACAAACGGCACGATTTCATCGACGGTATCGTCATCACCGGCGGAGAGCCGTCGTTGCATCCGGAACTGGTCGCCTTCGCCCGCGAGGTGAAAGATCGCTACGGTCTGGAGATAAAACTCGACACCAACGGGCTTGATCCCGCATTTATCCGGGCGATGCTGCCGTATGTCGATTATGTGGCGGTCGATCTGAAGACCCTTCCCGAACGCTATTATCTGCTCGGGGCGCAGGCGGGGGCCGGGTCTATCCGCGAACGGTTGCGCGAGACCAAGATGCTCCTCACCGGCGTCACGGCGCGGGTCGAGTACCGCACGACGATGTATCCGCCGGTGGTTGACGGCGTTGAGACGCTCGCCGCGATGCTCGAACTGGTGCCGCCCTCGGCCGACCTCTATCTCCAGCGGTTCATTCCGCGTAACGCATGGTCGGAGGAGGCGCAGAAGAGCGCGTCGTTCGAACCGGCCGAGCTGGAGGCGATGGCGCTGGAATTGCGGCGTCTCACCGGACGCGACCGCATCTATCTGAGAACGTATTCCTAGGGGTCAGTTGGGGTCAGGCAACTTGTGCGCCGCCCCCTCTTGCTAGTGCTTTTTGTGCTTTTTTCCGCCGCTCTGTTTTTGCGCCGGTGCCGCCGCAGGCACGGGGAGCGCTTCAGGGCCGTGGCGTAGCGCGAGGTAGATGAACCATATCCCTATGGCCACGAAGGGGATCGAGAGCCACTGACCCATCGTGAGCGATGCGCCGATGCGGTACTCCTCTTGGAACTCCTTGATGAATTCAACGAAGAAACGGAAAGAAAAATAGCCGGTCAGGAATACGCCCGAAAAGATACCGGGATAGTTCTTTCCCTTGATGAGTTTCAGGGTGAGAAGTAACGCGAGGAACACCGTCAGGCCGCCGATCGCCTCGATGAGCTGACTCGGATAACGAACCGGCCAGTAGGGGAGCAGGCAGTCGATCGAAGAGAGATCGCACGATGCGTTGGCCGCGAAGGCCGCCTTGCGCGCCAGTATGATGTCGTCGGGGTTGCGCAGGAATTTGACACCCCACCACGAATCGGTGATGCGGCCGACGATCTCGCTGTTCATGAAGTTGCCGAGCCGCACGAAGGTGGCGCCGAGCGCCGCCGCGTAGACGATGCCGTCGCCCAGTTTCAGGAACGGCATCTTGTGTTTCCGCGTGAACCAGATGGCGGTGAGGAAGAGCCCCACGGTTGCCCCGTGGCTCGCGATGCCCCCTTTCCAGACCTTGATGATCTCGCCGGGATGGCTGAGGTAGTAATCGGGTTCGTAGAAAAAGCAGTGGACAAGGCGTGCGCCGATGATGAGGCCGATGACGGCCCATACCAGATAGCTTTCGGCCACCGGTTCGGGGTAGCCGTAGCGCTCCAACTGTTTCTGGAAGAACCAGTAGCCGATGAGCAGGGTCAGGCCAAACAGTATCCCGTAATAACGAAGCTGCAGCGGGCCGAGCACCAGTAAGGTGGGATCCGCATTCCAGACAAAGGTCTCCATGGATATTCTCGCTGTAGAGGATAGGTCACATCACCGGAGCGGTTCAACGCTGAAAAAGAAGGTCGCGCTGACCGTCGCCTTCAGGACGCCGGAGGGCTTGGTCGATCCGGGCGTTATCTTATACCACGACTTGATCCCGATCTGGAAGTCGAGATTCTTGATGGCCTCCTGCAGGATATTCTTGCCGTCGTAGGTGTACACCAGATCGAGCACGCCGCCGGCGGTCAGTTGGCTGTTGCCGAAATTGCCTATCCAGTAGGGATCGATGCCGGTGAACGGGTCCTTGAGGCCGGCATAGAAATCGGCCGGTTTCTGCTCTTCGGTGAAATCGACGCCGGTGCAGGTCATCGCATCCTCGGTGCCGGTGCAGTCCTTGACCGGCTGGGCGAAAAGAGCGGCGCTCATCGATATCTTGCTGTCGCCGCTGGCGGCATCTTCGCCGAAGGTGACGCCGTTGAGCGGCTGGGTTATGGTGAGTTTCAGCTGGTCGAGCGTCGCCGAACGGATCTTGTTCAGCAGCGACTTATATTCCTTCATCTGCTTGTTCTCCGACAGCGCGATCGGCTTGGGGACGTTGCGATGGGTGATGAAGATATAGGGGACAGCGCCCGTCTTGGCGGGGCAGTAGGTGTCGAGCCCCAGTATCTCCATGTGGACATCGGCGAAGGAAAATTCGGTCGAGACCCCCTGCGATTTAAAGGTGACGAAATCGCAGATGCTGAAGGTGATGCTCTGCTCTTCGATGACCGGCTGGGGAAGGCTCGCGTGGGTCGCCGTGACCGATATCTTGACCACCGAATCCTGCCCGCCGAGGAAGGCGATCAGGTTGTCGAGCGAAAGGGTGGTGTTGACGGTGATGTCCGCGCCGGCCGGGAACGCCGAGGTGTCGACCTTGAGCCCGACCAGCGTCCGCGTCTGCGCCGTAACGGCGGTGTTCAGATTGTTCATCGCCTCATCGATGCTGATGGCGTATTCTTCCGGCTTGTTCTCGTCAAAAGGATAGCTGACCGATATGTCGGTGCTGATCACATCGCACCCGAGCGACAGCAACATCCCGATGAGCACCGCGAACAGACTCTTACGCATAACCACCTCCTCGTTCAAAAAGCAGGACCGCACCATGGTAACAGAAACAAACATAAAAGCAAGTAGAGGAACATTTCCCATCGCCGCATATCATTTATCAGAGGCGTGGGGAAGTTGAGCGGGGAGTTGAGCGGCGGCAGGTCGCCTGTTGAGGGTTGAAAGGGGGAGAAGCGGCACTGCCGCTTGACAGCCGCCTGCGGGGCGCTTCATCCCACTATTTATTTGACAAGCGCACATACCTACTTATATAATGCCCCGTTTAACTCGGAATGGGAGTTTCATGTCCGGCATCGGCGTCATATCCAACCCGAAAGCGCGCAAGAACAAACGCAATCCGAACCGCCTGCGTCAGTTGCGCGAATACGAGCATCCGGCGGTCCTGTCGCGATTCACCGACACCTTCGAGGACCTTGACAACGCCCTCGGGGAATTCAAGAAGAAAAAGATAGAGATACTCGCCATCAACGGCGGCGACGGGTCCATCCATGTGGTCCTCACCAAGCTTTTCCAGATATGGGACGGTCAGCCGCTTCCGCGGATCGCGGTGTTGAAAGGGGGCACCATCAATCAGGTGGCGACCAACGTGAAGGTGCGCGGCACGGCGTTGGCGCATCTCAAACGGCTGGTGAAGAAATACGAGAACGACGATCAGTTCCGCATCGTGCAGAAGCCGCTGTTCCGCATCGACGACCGCTATGGGTTCATCTTTGGGAACGGCATCGTCACCGCCTTCATGGACTACTACTACAAGGACGGCGATCCGTCGCCCTATGTCGCTTTCAAGACGCTGGTCAGTTCGGTCAGCGCGATAGTGTGGCGCACGAAACTCTACCGCCAGCTCTTCGAGGGATTCAACGGACACCTCGTGGTCGACGGCAAGGATCTGGGGACGAGACCCTATCTGGGTATCTTCATCACCTCGCTGTCGCAGATCGGGCTCGGGTTCGAGCCGTTCTGGCGTAACCGCGATCTGGCCGATAAAATGCAGATGCTTGCCTTCCACAAGGATGCGTGGATACTGCCGTATCTCGGGCTCGCGTGGCTGGGCCAGCCGCTGCCCAAGAAGACGGCGCTCGACACCATCGGCAAGGATTTCCTCATCGAGGCCGACCGGCCGTTCAAGTACACGATAGACGGCGATTTTTACCAATGTGACGGGAAGCTCCATATCGCCGTGGAGCGGACGATCGATATCATAGCGGGGTAACGATGAAATTCAGTTGTCACGGCAAGACCGATGTCGGCAGGAAACGGGAACTCAACGAGGATTCGTTCGCGGTGCTCGATACCGAGCGCGTGTTCGTCGTCGCCGACGGGATGGGCGGCCATAATGCGGGCGAGGTGGCGAGTTCCATCGCGATAGAGACCATCGTCAAATTCTCCCGGGCCACCAGTGAGGACGAGGAGATGACGTGGCCCTACAAGCTCGATCCGGGCCTGTCGCTCGAGGCCAACAAGCTCAAGGTCGGCATCAAGTTCGCGAACCGCAAGATATTCCGCGCCGCGCAGGGCAACGCGAGTTATTCCGGTATGGGTACGACGGTGGTCGCGATGCTTTTGCTCGAGAACGGGACGCTGTATATCGCCCATGTCGGCGACAGTCGCGCCTACTGCTATTTCGACGGCGGGATCAAACAGGTCACCGAGGATCATTCGCTGGTGAACGAATACATCAAGGCGGGGCAGATGACCCCGGAACAGGCGCGGAACTTCCCCCACAAGAACGTCATCATGCGCGCCCTCGGGATGAAGGAGAATGTGCTGGTCGATGTGCAGGAACGCTCGACCAAGCGGGGCGAGGTGTACTTCGCCTGTTCCGACGGCCTGTCGGATATGGTCACCGAGGAGGAGATGGTCGCCATCCTCTCCGAGGCGAAAACGCTCAAAGAGGCGGCCGACCGCCTGATAGACCGCGCGAACGAGAACGGCGGTAAGGACAACATTTCCGTGGTGCTGTTGCGTATCGACGAATAACCATTGTATCCCGAGGTGTCCCATGAAGAAGAATTCACTGTTCCTGTTTGCGCTCTTGATCGCGGCGATGACCTTCCTGCCCGCCTGCGGCGAGGATGACGACAACAACGGCCAGCCCGACGATCAGGCGCAGACCGATGATGTGGCGACCGACACGGTGGCGACCGATGATGTGGCGACCGACGAATTGTTGAGCGATGCCGATACCGCGGAGCCGTTGCCCGAATATCCCGAGGTCACCTCGACATCGAATAAAGTCGACGATATCGCGAACAATCTGGTGTTCTACGATCAGGACGACGTGAAGTGGACGCTCGGTCATTTTTACAAGGAAAAAAAGCTTATCTGGCTCATCTTCTCGGCCTATGATTGCCCCGCCTGTTCCCTCGAAAAGCCCGCTCTTCCCGAGCTCTACAAGCCCGAATACGTGGAGCAGGGTTTCGAGATCATCTTCATCGAGAACGGACTCCTGTCGGGTCCCCAGCCCTCGAAAGAACCGACCAAGATACATTCGTTCCGGACCAGCATGCTCGACGAATACGGCGATGCGGCCGACTTCGTTTACGGCTACCTGAAGGAACAGACGATATTCAATAAGTTCATCAATCAGGGTTATCCGGTCAATGTCCTCATCAACGGCAAAACGATGCAGATCGTCAGTCATCAGGAAGGCTGGGATCCGTCGGGTGTCGAGAGCATGGACCTTACCATCCAGTATTGGCTGGGCGAGATCTGATGACCGCTCCCTCGTCGTTATCATTCCGCATGATGCTCCTGATCGCCGCTTTCTGCGCTTCCTTGGCGGGTTGCGCGACCGCTCCGCAGACGTCCGCTGATGCCGGCGCTCCGGTTCCGGTCGCGGCGACCACGGCGGCGGGGAACGGATCGTTCACGCTCGATCTGGCGACCTATGACGGCGGCCGGTTCTCCTTCGAGGAGGTGCGCGGTAAAAAGCATCTGCTGGTCGCCTTCTGGGCGACGTGGTGCGATCCGTGCAAAGTGGAACTCAAGGAGCTCGCCGCGCTTTATGACCGCTACCGCGATAAGATCGAGTTCGTCGCCGTCTCGACCGACGCCGAGGAGAGTATGGACAGGGTACGCTCCTTCGTCATCGAGAACAGCATCCCGTTCCCGGTTCTCGTCGATCCGTCGAAGAAACAGGTCGGCGCTCTTCTTCCGGGCGGCGACACCGTGCCGTATTCTCTGTTGGTATTGCGTGACGGCGCTGTATTTTCCTCGCATACCGGGTATGAACCGGGTGACGAGGAACGGATCGCCCGCGAACTCGACGAACTCAGTGTGAAATAACGACCTATGCGGCTGTTCTGGCTGATACTTTTTTTCAGCGTTTTTGCGGTGGGACAGGAAACGGCGGCCGTTGTTCCTGAAGAAAAAAGCGACGAGCCGCTTCTTGCCGACGAGGATATCCTGTTGCCCGACGAAGAGCCGGTCGCGACGCCGGTCCCGGCTCCCACCCAGACCGCTCCGGCCGCTGTTCAGGTTGACAAGAAGGCGGTCCCCGGTGAAGAGGCGCGGCCGCCGCTGAGGTTCACCGGCTATTCCTCGAGCCGCTCAAATGTACGCATCGGTTTTAAGCGCGAAGACACTTCGACGCCGGAAGATCTCGCCGATCTTTCCAACGAGACGCTTCTGGAAGGACACTATGATGCCTACACGCTCGGCGTTCGGAAGAATCTGGTGCTTTTCTTCGGCCGCAACTACGATTTCAAGGTGGACAATTTCGCTTACCGCTATTCGGCCGAGGCGTTCAACCACGGCTGGCAATACTATCTGGAGCGGATCTATCTTAAGGGCGATTGGGATGTGGTCGATGTGACGATCGGTGATTTTTACGAGAGCATGAACCGCGGCCTGCTTTTCTCGATGCTTGATGATCCGGCCGGAGAGGACAACGCCATTCGCGGTCTATCCACCGTCGTAAAGGCGGGCGATTTCCACGCCAAGGCATTCGGCGGCAAGGCGAATCCCTACCTGCGCGATACCGTCGTGCTGGAGCGGATGGGGGAGGCCGACGACATCCTGTGGGGAACCGAAGCGGGCTACAAATTCCTTCAGAGCTTCGATATCGGCGTCGAGTACGGCGGCGGGTTCCACAACGACTACACGGTCGATCGCGCCAACTGGGACGACCCCGATTCGTTGCGTAAGTATGAGAGCAAGTATTATCATGTGGTCGGCGCCTATCTCGATATGTTCCGGCTGATACCGCAGGTGAACGCCTATATCGGCGCCACCCTCGTCCCGGCCGGCGTGGACCGTTTGACACGGGAGATGGTCTGGGGAGATGACAAGAAACGGGCCGATCTGACGCTGGCCAATGCGCTCTATTTTTCTGTGCTCAACTGGTACGACATATCGAAGAGCCGCCTGACGCTCACGGTCGAAGGGAAACGGTACGATCATTATTGGCTCAACTACCGTGAGATGGAACACCCCGATTTCAAGCGGCGCTACTTCCGGCCGCCGGCGCTTCTGTGGGAGAATCTGCCGCTCCTCAACGAATATAATACGATGGCGCTCCGGACCCGCGCCCAGTTCGCCGACAATGATCTGACCGGCTTGACCGCCGCGGTCGAGTTCATCGGCGGGCTGGCCGACAAGTACGATACCGATTGGAACTGGAATGCCGATCTGGCGCCCAAGGAGAATTACTGGTTCGTCGCCGGCTCTCTTGATCGGCGCATCGGTCCGGCGACCCTTCTGGCCAAGGCGGGATTTCTGAAGGTGAACGGGGCTTCCTACAGCGACTACAACAGCGAAACGCTCTATACCCAACTGCTCGCCGGGCTGGGGAAGGCGGGGTTCTCGGGAAAACTTAATCTCGAAGTGTATTATCGCGATCTGGTCCTGCAGGGGGTCGACGAGGAGCGTGATGCGGTCGAACAGAAGCATGTCCTCGATCTGTCATGGAAGAACACGATCTTCCTTTCCTATCTCGGGTCTTACTATTTCAACCGCTCCATGCGAAATGACAACGGCTACTATCCGGGGGGATCGGTCGGTTACGGATACCGGGATCTCCGCGTGTCGCTGTTCGGCGGCACGATGCGCGGCGGATTGACCTGCATCGGCGGGATCTGCCGGAAATTGCCCCCTTTTACCGGAGTTAAACTGGAATTGGATGTGAAACTATGAGGGAATTAATCAGACAGGGTATCGCGACGCGCCGTTTCAGATACGGGGTCATCGGGGTGACGGTGAGCGTCCTGTTCCTGCTTCTCAGCATCCTGTTCAATGACGGCGCTCAGAAACGTCTGGGGGTGATAGAGCAGGATCCGCGCTTCGAGACCGCCGCATGGGAGAAACTTTCGGCCGATGAGCAGCAGCGGCTCGGGCGCGAGCTGATGAGCGCCAAGAATAACCTCGGCCAGATAGCCATGGGGAAAGTGCTCTTCTCGATAACTTTGACAATCTCGTTCCTATTGCTTATAGTGGCGTTCGTGCGTATTAAGACAAAACTTGATGAATTCATTGAGGAAGATGAGAAGCGAACGTCCGACTGACACTCCCGCTCTCTCGGCGGTCATACGGCGGGTGCTCGAATCGGATGAGTTCGATTTCCTCTATTCGCGGATCATAGAACTTTCGGCCGACCTCTTCACCGAATATCCCTGCGCAGTGGTGACCCGCCGCGAGGAGCGGTTCTGGGTCAATGTCGCCTATCCGGCGCGCAAGACGCTCCATTTTCCGTTGCCGGTGCATGACGATCTGTCGAACATAGCGCAGGATGGTCCCTACCAGATCGCCGATGTCTCGCTTCCCGAGATGGGGGATCAGCGGTTCCTCTTTTTCCCGATCGTGTTCCGCGACGATGACCGGGTCTGGGTCGAGGGGTGGTTCTGCCTTGCCGCCGAGGTGCGCACCGACGCCGAACTCATGGCGGAGGTCCTGCTGTTCGTCGAGATCATCCGCGCGGCGGTCCATAAGATAGCGAAGATAGAGCGTATCAAGGAGTTGACCATCATTGACGAGGTGAGCGGCCTCTACAATACCCGCCACCTTTTCAACGTACTCGAACAGACCGTGCAACAGGCGGGGCGTTATTTCACCGAATTCTCCCTGATATTTTTCGATCTCGACCGTTTCAAACAGGTCAACGATACCCACGGGCATCTCATCGGCTCGCGGCTTTTGCGCGAGGTGGGTCAGTTCGTGCTCCAGCATCTGCGCAAAGCCGATCTCGCCTTCCGCTACGGTGGCGATGAATTCGTCGTCTATCTGCCGTATACCTCAAAGCAGAACGCCCGGATCGTCGTTGAGCGGCTGTATGAGAATCTCCGCAAGCACGAATTCGTCATAGACGGTATCCCCCTCAAGGTCGCCGCCAGCTACGGCTGGTCGGGGTTTCCCGAGGATGGGCGGACCGTCAAAGAGATCATCGAAAAAGCCGATGAGGCGATGTACCGGGTCAAGAAACGCTCCCGCGATGCTTTTGAGATGGCCTGACGATGATAGCGGGATATCTGAACACATTTCCCCGGATCGATGAAAAGGCGTTCGTGTTCAAAGGAGCTACCGTCATCGGCGATGTCGTCATCGGTCCCGAATCGAATATCTGGTTCGGCGTGGTCCTGCGCGGCGATGTGAATTACATACGCATCGGCGCCCGGACCAACATACAGGACAACGCGACGGTTCATGTGACCACCGCCCTCTATCCGACCGAGATCGGCGACGAGGTGACGGTAGGACACAATGCCGTCATTCACGGGTCGACGATCGGTGATCGCACCCTCATCGGGATGGGGGCGGTGCTTCTTGACGGGTGTCGGATAGGGAAGAACGTCATCGTCGCGGCCGGATCGATAGTGCGGATGAAGAGCGTCATCCCCGACGGGGTCCTCGTGGCGGGCAATCCGGCGGTGATCAAACGAGACATCACCGAAGACGAACGACTTTTTTTCGAACGGTCGGCCGCCAACTATGTAAAATATTCCTACAACTATTTGACTTCTTCTTCAGATATACTATATTCTCGTGAAGAATTGAACGCGGAGCTCACTTAACAACATAATGTACATAAAGGAGCGTGACATGGTAAGATCCTTTATTGTTTCAGCTATCCTTCTGTTCGCGACCCTCTCGTTCGCGCAGGAAAAGGAGACGGTGCTGACGGTCCTGTTCATGAACGATATCCACGGTATGGCGTGGCAATACGATGAGCCGGGCAACCCCGGGATCGGTGGATTGGCGGCTGTGAAGACGCTCGTCGACCAGATCCGGGCCGAGGTGCAGGGAAAGGGGGGCGAAACCCTCGTTCTGATGGGCGGCGATATCGCGCTGGGCGATCCGCGCAGTAATGTTTGCAAGAATCTGCCGGTCATCAAAGGGATGAATCTCGTCGGCTTCGATGCCTCGGTCGTCGGCAACCATGACCTGTTCTTCGGCGTCGACGTGTTCAACGAGATGAAACAGGAGGCCAAATTCGACTGGATATCGGCCAATATCTATAAGGACGGTGGCGCGAAGCCGCTTGCCGATAGGGAATACATCGAGAAGAAATTCGACAGCGGGCTCAAAGTGGCGGTCCTCGGCCTGTCGACCCGCGAGATAGAACAGATCACCGCCGCCGGTCTGGCCGGAAACCTCGTGGTGACCGATCCGGTGCAGGAGGCGAAGACCCGCGTCCCGCAACTCAAGAAGAACAACGACATCGTCATTGCGCTTACCCATTTGGGGTATTTCGACGCTGACAAGTCCTACGACGGATTCGAGGGTGACAACTTCCTCGCCAAGTCGGTCCCCGGCATCGATCTGATCGTCGGCGCCCATACCCACCGCCAGCTGAATGCGCCGGTCAAGATCGGCGACACCTTCATCGTGCAGACCGAAGGGATGGGCAAGCATCTGGGCCGTTTCGACCTGTTCATCAAGGGCGGCAAGGTCATGAAGACCAACTTCAAGATGTATCCCCTCAACCTGAAGAAAAAGATCATCGCCGACAACAAGGTGACCTATGAATTCGTCGACAAGGAACTCAAGGAAAATCAGGCGATGCTCGACATGCTTGCCGGTTTCAAGTGCGAATTCTCCGAGACGCTGCTCGGCAACATCGAGACCCCGCTTGACGGCGCCCGCGAAGTGGTTCGTTTCAAGGAGGCGGAGCTCGGCAACATCATCGCCGACATCATGCGTGAGCGCGGCAAAGCCGACATCGCCTTTTTCAACGCCGGCTCGATCCGACAGGGTCTTCCGGCGGGAAAGGTGACCGAACGGGAACTCTACAGCATGTTCCCCTTCATGGACACGATCGTTACCGGTAAGATGAAGGGAAGCGAACTGCAGGAGGTACTCGACTACTTCGCTGAAAAAGGCGAGGGGGCGGGCGGCTTCCTTCAGATATCGGGTTTCTCGATGAAGCTCTACAAAGGCTCCGCGCTCGACATCAAGATCGGCGGCAAGCCGCTCGACAAGAACAAGGTCTATACCTTCGCGATCAACAGTTTCATTGCCAACGGCGGTGACGGCTATGCGATGCTGAAGGATATGAAGAACAAGAAGGATACCTTTATTTCCCTGCCGATCACGCTGGTCGAGTATCTCAAGAAGAACAAGAAATTCCCCAAGCCGGAAATGGGCCGTCTTTCCATCATGAAGTGATCGTGCGGTCTGCACGGATTCCTTACTATCGATAGGTCGGTGATATGGCGACGGTTGTCGGATTGGGTAATGCATTGGTCGACATGTTGATCGATCTTCCCGACGAGTCGTTGTTGCGCCGTTTCGGTCTGCCGCGCGGCACGATGAACCTCGTCGAGCGCGAACGCTCCCGCGAGGTGCTCGATGCGGCGGCGGGACTGCCGCGCACCGTGAGTTCTGGCGGGTCGGCCGCCAACACCATCCATGGGCTGGCGCGGCTCGGCGTGCCGTGCGCCTTTGTCGGCAAGGTGAGCGACGACGAACTTGGCCGCTTTTTCCGCGACGACCTGACGCGCCACAGCGTCAAGGCACACCTGTTGGCCGACGGCCCCGAAACGGGGCGCGCGGCGACTTTCATCACCCCCGACGGCGAGCGGACCTTCGCGACCTATCTCGGCGCGGCGGTGAAACTTACGGCCGACGATCTCCACGCGGGGCTCTTCGCCGGCGCGGCGGTCATCCATATCGAAGGCTATCTGGTCCAGAATCACGCGCTCCTCGAACGGGCGCTCGAACTGGCCCGGGAAAGCGGTGCGCGGGTCTCGCTCGACCTCGCGAGCCACAATGTCGTCACCGAGAATCTCGATTTTCTGCGCGGGCTGGCCGAGCGGCATCTGATAGATGTGCTGTTCGCCAACGAGGAGGAGGCGCGCGCTTTTACCGGCCGTGAACCGTTGGACGCTCTCGGCGTCATGGCGGCGCTCGCCCCGGTCGCCGTGGTGAAACTGGGCCGCGAAGGCTCGGTCGCCGCGCGCGACGGGAAGACGGCGCGTATCGCGGCGGTCCCGTCCCCCTGCCGCGACACCACCGGCGCGGGCGATCTCTACGCCGCCGGGTTCCTCTACGGACTGCTCAACGACCTGCCGCTCGACCGCTGCGGCGAGATCGGGTCGTTGTTGGCGTCGCGGGTCATCTGCTGCGTCGGCGCCAAGATAGACGATGCATCATGGAATACCTTGCGGAGGCTGATCATCGGATGAGCCGGTCGTTCGTTACGCTGGTACTCGCGATACTCTTTAACGCCTTCGCCAACATCCTCATGAAGGCGGGGGTGAAGGATCGCGCCATCGCGACCGACGCCGGCGTAACGGCGCTCGCCCTTTCGTACCTGACCAACCTCAAACTCATGGCGGGCATCGTTTCGTTCGGTATTGCGCTCATCTTCTACACCAAGACGCTCGAGAAAATGAGCCTCAGCGTCGCCTACCCGGCGATGACCTCGACCGGCATACTCATCGTCACCTTCTGGTCGCTCACTTTTTTCGGCGAACGGCTCTCGGCGTGGCAGTGGAGCGGCATCGCGCTGATCATCGGCGGACTCTGGCTGATCAATATGCGCTGATCCGGCGCGGGAGGTGGACCCGGTGACCCGCATCCTCGTGCTCGACGTTTCGGCGTATCTCTTCCGTGCCTACCATGCCCTGCCGCCGATGAACGCCCCCGACGGGAGCCCGGTCAACGCGATCTACGGTTGCGCCGCGATGTTCCTGCGGGTCGCCAAGCGGTTCGGCGAATTCCGCGCGGTGGCGGCGCTCGACTGCGGCCGCGACACGGTGCGGCGCGAACGCTATCCCGAATACAAGGCGAACCGCAAGGAACTCGACGATGAACTGCGCGTCCAGTTCGCCTACATGCCGGAGATGCTCGGTGCGCTCGGGCTTACCGCGATGGCGGTGCCGGGCTATGAGGCCGACGATGTCATCGCCGCGGTACGCCTGCGCCATCCCGACGACGAGGTCATCATCATCAGTAGTGACAAGGATCTCATGCAACTGGTCGACGATCATACCTTCCTCTACGACGGGGTGAAGGACCGGCTCATCGACGCGGCGGCGGTGCAGGAGAAGTTCGAGGTGCCGCCGGTGCAACTGCGCGACCTCTTGGCGATGAGCGGCGACAGCTCCGACAACATCCCCGGCCTGCCGGGGGTCGGCCCCAAGACGGCGGCCAAACTGCTTGCGCAGTACGCCGACATCAACGATATCTACGCCCATCTTGACGCGCTCCAGCCGAAACTGCGCGACAAGTTCACGAACTTCCGCGACCAGCTGATGCTGTCGCGCGATCTGGTGACGCTCATCACCGATATCGAACTGCCGCCGCTTCCCGACGAACCGTGGCGCGGTCCCGATCCCGACAAGTTCCGCGCCTTCATCGACAGGTTCGGTTTTCGGTCGCTGCAGCGCCATCTGGATATGCTCGCCGCTCTTCCGGACCGCCCCATAACAGTACCGTCGGTGTCGCAGGCGCCGGTCGTGGTTGAACCGCTCGAAAGCGTCGTCCCGGAACGGGAGGAACTTCTTTTCTCCTTCGACGGACGGCTCTATGCCGCCTTCGAGGGTGCGGTCCGCGCGGTGACCGCCGCCGACATCACCCCCGACCGCCTCTGGTGCGGCTTCGACATGAAGGAATATCTGCCGCCGTCGGTCGACGACGAATGCCGCTTCGTCGATCTGCAACTTGCCTATTTCATCCTCGACAGCGGCCGCCATCAGTACGGGATGAGCGATGTCGCGGGCTATCTCGATATCGCCCCGGCGGAGAACAGCGGACCGGAGGCGATAGCGGCACAGCTCACGCAGATGCGGGAAAAGATACTGCCGCAGATAACCGGCGATCCGCGCCGCCGGAAACTGCTCTACGATATCGAGATGCCGAACCTCACGGTGGTGCGCGACATGGAGCGCTACGGCATCGCGGTCGACCTCGAACGGCTGGCGGCGATGCGTACCGAATACACCGCTAAATTGGCCCAAATAGAGAGTTCAGCCCACGACTGGGCGGGCGGTCCAGTGAATCTCAATTCGCCCAAACAGCTCGCGCAGGTGCTCTTCGAGAAGCTCGGTCTGCCGGTCCGCCGGAAGTCGAAAAGCGGCCCCTCGACCGATGTCGATGTGCTCGAAGAATTGGCGCCGTACCATCCGCTGCCGGGACTCATCCTCGAACATCGCCAGTTCCAGAAACTCCTATCGACCTACATCGAACCGATAGCGCAGAAGGTCGACACCGACGGCCGTCTGCGGTCGAGTTTCATCCTGACCCACGCCGCGACAGGACGGTTGTCAAGCCGCGATCCGAACCTCCAGAACATCCCGGTTCGCACCGAAGAGGGGAGGCGGATACGGTCGCTCTTCCCCGTCGCGCCGGGATGCCGGTTCATATCTCTCGACTACGATCAGGTCGAGCTCCGGGTGCTTGCCGCCCTTTCCGACGATACCGAACTCAAAAGCGCCTTCAAGAACGGCGAGGATATCCACCGCAAAACGGCGTCGGCCATCTTCGGCGTCTTCCCCGAATTCGTCGACGACACGATGCGGCGGCACGCCAAGGCGGTCAACTTCGGTATCGTTTACGGGATGCAGGCATTCAAGCTCTCGCAGGACACCGGCGTCGAGATGAAGTTCGCCAAGGAGTACATCGACCAGTATTTCCGGTTCTACACCGGCGTGAAGCGGTTCATCGACGCGACCATCGACCGGGCGCGCGGCGACGGCTGGGTCGAAACGATGCACGGCCGGCGGCGCGCGGTGCCGGAGTTGAACGATGCCAACAAGAATATCGTGAAGTCGGGCGAACGGATGGCGGTCAACACCGTCATTCAGGGGACGGCGGCCGAGATCATGAAACTCGGCGCGGTCAGAGTGCGCGCCGCCTTCGCCGAAGCGCTTATCCCGGCCCGCATACTTCTCGCCATCCACGACGAACTCATCCTTGAGGTCCCCGCGGGGCGCGCCGACGAGTGCGGCAGGATCGCCGCCGAGGCGATGCAAAGCGTTCTGCCCGATTTCCCAGTGCCGCTCACGGTTTCGGTCTCTCAGGGGTCCCGTTGGGACGAACTCGACTAACGATAAAAAAATTATTGTATTTAATTTTCCGTTGTACTAAAGTAGCCCTGTCAGGCTCGGATAACATTTTGAGGAGGAGTGCGATGCGGTTAGTGTCGATCATGTTCCTTACGGCATTCTGTTCATTCGTTTTCGCGCAGGAACCGGCCTTGGTACCGGTGGCCCCGGCGAAGAAGGAAGAAAAGAAAGCGGATGTGAAGGAAGAGGAAAAAAAGGAAGAACAGAAGGCTGATCAGGGGACCAACTATCAGGACATGTATCAGCAGTACCTCCAGAAGTACAACACTAACGCCGAACCGACTCCCGCCCCGGCGCCTGCTCCGGTCCCGGCGCCCGCACCGGCGCCCGCTCCTGTGCCCGCTCCGGCCCCGGCTCCTGCTCCGATGCCGGCCCCGGCTCCGATGCCTGCTCCGGCCCCGGCTCCTGCTCCGATGCCGGCCCCGGCTCCGATGCCTGCTCCGGCCCCGGCTCCTGCTCCGATGCCGGCCCCGGCCCCGGTGGTGACCCCCGAACCGGAACCGGTCGTCGCTCCTGCTCCGGTCGTGGCCCCGAAGGCGGCGGAGCCCTCGAAGTTCACCCTTTCGCTCGGGATGTACGGCCTGTTCGCCAATGGCGTGAATCTGTTCGGCGGCGATGTGCTCAACAGCAGTTATCAGTTCGATGTGCCGCAGGCGGTACTTGACCTTAAGGGCGGCACCGACACCTTCACCGCCCGCCTCGCCTTCGATCTGGCGGACGGACTCCTGAAACAGAACACCGTTATTTCGGCCAATACTCCCGACAATCCCAATTACGTCGCCAATGCGTTGACGCCCGATATCGCCGAACAGGTCAATGTGGTCGACATGATCAAGGATGTGTCGTTCCACTTCCCCAACATCGGCGGCTACTATATCGAAATACAGGGCGGCAAGTTCGGTATGCCCTTCGGCGTCGAGAACACGATGTACGATCATGAGATACCGTTCTACTATCGTCCGCTCGCTTTCGAACAGTATCTGGGCGGCGGATTCAACGATCTGGGTCTTCTGCTCGGCGCTAATGTGCCGCTTTCCGAGACCATGGGGATCAAGGCGCGCTACTTCCTGTTCAACGGCCGCAACGAGGCTCAGCTTGACGGCGGTCAGTACATACAGGACCCGGCGCACGGTATCGATGTCCGTTTCGAGATGAACGAGGCGTTCCATACCACTTCGGCCCTTTCGCTCATCATCGGTTCCTCCTATCATGGCATGAATGATAAGGCCGCCGGCGGCATCATTGATACGGCGCTCAACCAGACCGATACCGCCGATCTCGACGGTGACGGCAATGTCACCGAGAGATTCGGCTATCTCTACGATGTGCCGGGCCAGCAGTCCACGCCGATCTATCTTGAGGATTTTATCAGCAACAAGTACAATATCCTTTTCACGCTGGGCACCGACATCGGATATCGGCTTGATGAGAACATGGATTTCGGTATGGCGGCGGAATTCTACTATTCCTACCGGCAGATATTCAACCCCTTCAAGACCTGGGATGATCCCGCCACGCCGGCCGCCGATCTGGTGCAGTATCGTTTCCTTGAGGACGGCAGCACCAGCTATTACGGCAATTCATATTATCAGTCCTACGGTTTCTTCGCCGCTCCCTACGCGAAACTCTGGATGATCGACGCGATGATCCGGTTCAGCTGGTCCAAACAGCCCTATCTCTACAGTTTCGTCGAGGATCAGAAGAATTCCAAGCTGGGTCTAGATGTGATGGTGAATTACAATGTCACCGATTACTTCCAGGTCGGTCTTAATTGGCGCTGGGTGCAGGAAGTGTTCTACAAGTACGATGCGGCGCTCGACATGGCCGACAATAACGTGCTCGACTACAACTACGTCAAGGATACCTTCAACACCCACCAGATACTGCTTAACGCCTCTTTCCAGTACGAGGCGCTGCTCGTAAAGTAGCCGCCCCCTTCACCGCATTCTTCTGACGTATTTTTCCTTCCATACTCCGTTCGGTGAACACCTCTTTTCCGCTGTAAGGGTCCTGTCCGGTACGGTATATGAGGGTGGAGATGGTCGACGGGGTGGGGGTGAATATCTGTACCTGTTCGGGCGAAAGGTGCAGTTCGTCGCGGCAGAAACGGGAGAGCGACCGCATCGCCTCCTCGGTGCAGCCGGGGTGGGCCGCGATGAAGTAGTAGGTGAGAAACTGCTCCTTGCCGGCCGCTTTGGTGAGGGCAAGGAACCGTTCTCGGAAGCGACGGATGGTTTTTTTCGACGGTTTCCCCATGAGGTCGAGCACCGCATCATCGGTGTGTTCGGGCGCTATCTTCATCTGACCGGAGATGTGGCGGGAGACCAGTTCGGCGAGATACTCGTCGCCGTGTATCGTGTCGGCGAGCACCATGTCGTGGCGGACGCCGCTGGCGACGAAGACCTTTTTCACCCCCGGTAACGCGGTCACCCGTTTCAGGAGCGCCGTCTGGCGGGAATGATCAAGTTCCAGTTCCTTGCACACCGTGGGATACAGGCACCGTTTCTTGAGGCAGCTGCCGCTCTTTGACTTGCGACCGCAGTCGATGCCGTACATATTGGCGGTCGGTCCGCCGAGGTCGTAGATGACGCCGGTGAAGCGTTTCATCGTGAGGAACCGCGTTATCTCGCGGACGATCGATCCTTCCGAACGGGACACGACGCGGCGTCCTTGATGAAGGTGTATCGCGCAGAAACTGCATTCGCCGTAACAGCCGCGGTGGGTGGTCACCGAGAACTTTATCGTTTCGAGCGCCCGTATCTCGCCGCGCTCCTTGTCGGCGGGGTGGGCATCGTACTCATAGGGGAGTTCGTACACCGCGTCGAGTTCGTCCGGTTCGAGCGGTAACTGCGGCGGGTTGTGGACGAGCCATTTGTCGCCGTGCCGCTGGTTCATGCCGCGCGCGGTGAGCGGATCGTTGTTGCGGTAGAAGGTGAGAAACATGTCGGTAAAGGTTTTGTTGTTCTCGGCGGTCTTTTCATACGGCGGCAGGTCGATGAACTCCGCTGCCGGTTCGTTCGCGGCGTAGCAGATCCCGCGGATGGCGCGCCAGTCGATGCCGTCACGCAGGGCCGTGGCAAGTTCCACGACCGTTCGTTCGGCCATGCCATAGACGATGATGTCGGCCTTAGCGTCCAGTAGCAGACTGCGCCGTATTGAATCGGACCAGTAGTCGTAATGGGCGACGCGCCGGAGACTCGCCTCGATGCCGCCGAGCACTACCGGGACGGTGTTCTTGAAAAAGCGGCGGATGAGTCCGGTGTAGACGATGCTCGCCCGGTCGGGTCGGCGGTCGTTGACCGCGCCGGGGGTGAGGTCGTCCTGCGTGCGCCGTTTTTTCAAGGCGGTATAGTTGGATACCATCGAATCGACCGAACCGGCGCTGACGCCCCAGAAAAGAAGGGGCTCTCCGAGGCGGGTGATGTCGGCAGGACCGTCGGTCGCCGGCTGGGCGATAATGCCGACGCGGAACCCTTTATATATAAGGTAGTGGCCGATGATGGCGGCGCCGTTGTAGGGCGAATCGATATAGCTGTCGCCGGTAATGATGATGATATCGAGCCGTTCCCAGCCTCTTTGGGCCGCCTCGCTGCGGGTCGTCGGGATGAACAAGCGTTCCTCCGCCGTTGAGTACCGGTCAGTATCGCCGGGGAGAGGGTGAATGTCAATGGATACTTTACTTGCCGCCTCATTTGGGATACTATCCGGCGATACCGTGTGGAGGTGCGATCATGCAAAAAGTCTTTTTTCTGATTGTGGCGTTGGTAGCGTTATCATTCTCGGGCTGCAATCTCGATCCCGACAGCAGCTGGTTCAAAAAAGATGGCGATACGGTTGCCGGTGTCGACGATAGTACGGTCGGCGATACCGATACGCATACCGACGTTCCCGCGACCGATGGCGACACCGCGGTCGATACCGGCGCCGATACGGATACCCTGACCGATACGATGCCCGACGAAGACACCCCGGTCGCGACCGGCGTCATCCCCGATATCCAGCACGGAGAGGTGTCGCTTGACAGTACGGTGGAATTCGAGGCGGTGGTGACGGCGGTCGAATATGCGCTCGATGCCAACTACGAGCCGACCGGCATCAAGGGCCTTTTCGTAAGTGAGACCGGCTTCTCTACGGCGCTTCCGTGGAGCGGCATCTATATATTCATCCAGACCCCGGCGGCGGCCGATGCCTATGCGCGGGGCGATCTGCTCTCCGTTTCGGGGACCTACAAGGAATATTATGAGATGTCACAGGTGGAGAATGCGACGCTGGGCAAACTGGGTACCGCCGATGTGCCGGTGCCCGCCTACATCGCCGATCCGTCGGTCGTTGCGACCCCGTTCACGAACAACGGCACCGAATGGGTCCCGACGACCGACCACGGTGCGCAGGGGGAACAGTGGGAAAGCGTACTTATCGAAGTGCATGATGTCGCCGTCACCAATGAGGACCTTGGCCACGGCCAGTGGGAAGTGACCGGCGGATTGGTCATCGACAAAAAACTCTTCTACTACCCCGGCGAACGCTCGACCGGGACAAAGTTCAAACGGATAACGGGGATACTCGTCTACACCTTCGATGCCTTCAAGTTGGCGCCGCGCGATGCGGACGATCTGGAGCTCGACGACGGCACGGGCACCGACGATGATACGGTCGTTACCGATGACGGCACGGTCGTCACCGATGACGGCACGGTCGTCACCGATGACGGTACGACGACGACCGACGATAACAGCGTGATCCCCGATACCGACACGGCCGCCGACGGCGTTATCTCCGATATCCAACAGGGGAGCGTGTCGCTCAACAGCACGGTGGAGTTCGAGGCGGTAGTGACGGCGGTCGAGTATGTGCTCGACACCAGTTACAACCCGACCGGCATCAAGGGACTGTTCGTAAGCGAGATCGGCTTCTCTACGGCGCTTCCGTGGAGCGGCATCTATATCTTCATCCAGACCCCGGCGGCGCTCGATGCCTATGCGCGGGGCGACCTGCTCTCCGTTTCGGGCACCTACAAAGAATACAAAGGAGCATCGCAGGTAGAGAACGCAACGTTGAACAAAATCAGCACTGCGCCCATACCGGCGCCCGCCTACATCGCCGATCCGTCGGTCGTGGCAACCCCCTTCATGAACAACGGTACCGAATGGGTTCCGACCACCAACCACGGCGCGCAGGGGGAACAGTGGGAAAGCGTCCTCATCGAGGTGCATGATGTCACCGTCACCAACGAAGACCTCGGTCATGGCCAGTGGGAAGTGACCGGCGGGCTGGCGATAGACAAGAAACTCTTCTACTTCCCCGGTACCCGCACCAACGGCACGCAGTTCTCGCGGATAACGGGCATCCTCGTCTATACCTTCGATGCCTTCAAGCTGGCGCCGCGTGATGCGGCCGATGTCGTGGCGAAATAGGGGCGTCATGATGCGCGTGCTGTTCATAGTTCTGTCCGTCGTACTGCTGGCGGCCGGCTGCATCGAGAACTCCTACGGCGAGACGCCGGTCGATCCGGCGGTGCCGCGCAAGCTCGTCCTGATCCACACCACCGACTCCCATTCGAAGTATTTTCCCTTCTGGCTACAGCCCAATATGTTCGACCGCGCGCTGGGGGTGACCTCGCACAATCCTCCCTGCTGGGATACCGGCTGGACCGGCGGCGTCTCCTACTGCGACGGCGCGTGGATCGCGTCACAGGAGCGCTACAAGGTCTGGCAGAGCGGGAAATATGTCTACCTGACCGATGAGGAGATGGCGGCGCAGGGTCTCGTTTCGGAAGATGTGAACCGCGACGGCCGGTGCGATATCCATGACTGCGCCATCACGTGGGACCGCGACCGCGACGGGAAGTGCAGCTATCCCTATGACGCCGCGACCGCGAGCTTCACGCGCGGTGACGGGACGGTCGTCGATCCGACCGACAAAAGCGCCTACAATACGGCGAAAAGCGCGAGCGAGGATGTCAACCGCGACGGCCGTTGCAGTGCGCTCGACTACCGGCCTGAACTTGCTTCGACCGGCGGTATCGCCCGGATGGCGACCATCTTCAAACAGATACGCGACGAGCAGGCCGCTTTCCCGGTCCTCCATATCGATACCGGTGATACTTTTCAGGGGGCTCCCGAATTCAATCTGTTCCGCGGCGAACTCGAGATGCGCGCCCTGCAGGCGCTCGGCGTCGATGCGATGGTGCTCGGCAATCATGAGTTCGACAACGGCGCCGCCGCGTTCGTGAAAGCCTACGAGCGGTCGGGCGGTTTTCCACTGCTGGCGGGCAATTTCCTCTTCGACGGACGGGCGCAGAACGGTCTGTCGGAATTGGTCGAGCCGTACGCGATATTGCACCGCGGAACGTTGCGGATCGGGGTCGTCGGCATCAGCAACGACTCCTCCATCACCTCGATGAATCAGGTGGGTAACAGCCTCGGCTTCTACGGGCTTGACCCGATAGAGACGGCGAAGCTCTATGTCGGCCTCATCCGCGCGCAGTGCGACGTGGTGATCATCGCGAGCCATCAGGGACTCGACGGCGACTATGCGCTTGCCGAACAGGTCCCCGGCGTCGATGTCATACTCGGCGGTCATCATCATGTGGTCCTCGATCCGCCCAAAGTGCTCAAGGGGCCCGATGGACGCGATGTCATCATCGTCCACAGCGGCGTCGATCTCAAGATAGCGGGGGAGTTGCAGGTGATGGTGCAGAACGGTCGCGTGGTGTGGCACTCCTACATCACGCACGCCAACACCGACGCGGTGGCCGAGGATGCCGACATGGTGAACATCCTTCGTCCCTTTTCCGAAACGCTCCGCTATGCGCAGGATCTGGGAGAGGTGGTCGGCTACGCGACGAGCATGATACGGCGGACCGATCCGACCGGCGGCGATTCGCCGCTGGGGAATCTCGTCACCGGATCGATGATGCAGCACGAACTGGTCCGCGCCGATTTCGCGGTGACCAACAGCATGGGTATCCGCGCCGATATACCGGCGGGCGACATCAGCCGTGAGAAGCTCTATGAGGTCTTCCCGTTCGAGAACAGCATATCGGTCATGTACCTCTCCGGAAAGGAACTCAAGGACCTGTTCGATTTTGTGGCGCGCCGTTCGGCGACCCGCGGCTGTGTGACGCAGGTGCAGGCGACCGGCCTCGAGGTCGAGCTCGACTGTTCGCCCGATGCGTCGCTGCAGGAGAGATATAACTCCTATGCTCTGACTAGGAACCTGCGTATCGGCGCGGTCACCGTGATAGAGAACTACGCGCTGAAACTGCCCCACGCGATCTTCAAGATGGCGACCAACGACTACATGGCGCGCGGCGGTTCGGGATTCGACATGCTGCTGCGCAATACCACCCGCAGGGATACCTCGATCCCGCTGCGTGACGCCCTTATCGAGTTCATGCAGGGACTCGGGGGCGACATCGATCCGGCCGATTTCTCAGCCGAGAAGAGCGGCGTGAAACACATCACGATGATCAATTAAGGTGACGGGCATGATACGGACACTCATCCTCGCGATGCTTCTTGCGGCGGTCATCGCCTGCGCTCCGAAAGGCGATCCGGCGATACCCGGCGGCGCACAGTACTTCTCGGTGATCTTCGCCCCCGGTACCGATCTGGGGACTCCCGGCTCACCGCTTCCTGCGGCGGCCGAGTATCGGTTCTCCATCGCCGTCGAGGCGCGCGGGGCGTGGGGCGAACGGATAGCCGACTACAGCGGCGAGGTCGAAGTAAGTCTGTTGGGAGCCGAACTGCGCTCCTACAAACGGCTGAAATTGGAGAACGGGTTTGTCGGGCCGGTCGAGGTCCGCTTCGCCAACGGGTTTCGCCTCGAACGGATAGCGGTCGAAGAGATAGCGCCCGACAAAACGGTCATCGGAGCGCGCGAAGTGCGTATCAAGACCGGGCCGGTCGGCGTTTCGGCGCCGATATATCTGCCGTATCCCCGTATATCGTCCCTGCAGGGATCGGTCGGCGGCGACGCCGGCGACGGCTATCCGTCGCGGCTGGAAAAGCGCAATCTGACGCTACGCGGCGCCTATGATCCGGTAGCGGGCCGTTATCGCGACATGGTAGTGGTCGCGATCATCGAAGGGGGGTTCTATCTTTCCGAGACCGATTGCGCCGATTTCTGCGCCGTCTACCTCTATACCTATTCGACCCCGTATGTGGAGGACGGCGGCGAAAGCGGCGTCCTTGAACCGGGGACCCTCATCGAGGAGGTGAACGGCTCAGTCTTCGAATTCTTCGGCTTCACCGAACTCTCGTTCCCCACCTTCCGGCTGCGGCGCGACGCGCAGGATCGGATCATCCGCGACCTCGACGCGCTCCCCGCGCCGCGCGACATCACCGGCTGTCTTGACGGCGGCGACGACCTCTGCCTCGAATCGGCCGAATCGTCGCTGGTGACGGTCGTCGGCGTGACGGTGGACGACTTCGATGAGAACGAGGAGGGCTGGACCGAATACAGCCAGTTCCCGCTCACCACCGACGGCGGCGGCATCATCATGGCGCAGACCGTCTACACCGCTCCCGCGTTCCATCCCGAGTCGATGAAAGGACGGCGGCTCGCGACACTCACCGGCATCCTGAAACAGCATACCAGCGCGCGTCCCTCGACGTGGATACTCATCCCGCGCGACAGCGCCGATATCGTCATGGAAGAAAGGTAATAGGGGAGATAGCGACATGAGACAGCGTATGGTCATCTTCTGGTTCGTGTTACTGGCGGCGGCGGTACTTTCCGCGCAGGAAAAACCGGCGGAGAACACGACACCCGCCGTCGCCGAAGGCTCTGGCGGGCAAGCCCCGGCCGTTGAACCGGCGTTGCCCGCTCCGGTCCCGGTCGTTGAAGTGGTTCCCGCCGTCGCTGAACCCTCGCCGCCGTCACTGACCCGCGAGGAGGTCGAGGCGCTCATCGATAAAAAGGTGGCCGAAAAGGTGGCGGCCCTTGAAGAGGCGCGGAAAAGCGAAGATGACGCGCGAAAAAAGGAGGAAGAGGCGAAGAAAGCTGCCGCTCTGGCCGCGGCCGAACAGAAAAAGAAAGAGGAGGAGGCGGCGAAAAGCGGCATACAGGAGAAGCGCGGCATGATGGCGCCGAGCTTTCTGAAGAACTCGCTCTCCTTCATCATCGGCGACGATAACCTGCGCGACGAATCATCCTATTCGCCCGCGACCAATGTCGGACCGCGCGACGAATATGACAACTTCATGAACAAATTCCTCGGTTACAGTAACCGCGCCAAGGGGACCACGCGGCTGACGCTGTTCCACGAGTCGGACGGCCTTATCGAGAACCTCGTCACCCGCATCGGCATCGGCTTCGGCATGGAGCATTACATCAATCAGGCGAGCACGCTGGAGACCCGGCTGATCGAGGGCGGATCGTTCCTTGAGGTGCAGTATGAAAAGGGTTTCCTTCTCAAACTCACCGCGTGGCCCTACGATTCGGACCGTATGGCGGTCGGTTTCTTTCCCGCGTTGCGCTGGGGTTCGACCCGTTCGTGGCCCGAGAATTCCTACGGCGTACCCGGTGCCCAGCTCCTTTTCGGCTGGGGGCCGCTGTCGGTCTACACCGGCTTCAAGGTCCACATGCAGTACATGAGCGACCCGCTCGGGACCGAATTCAAGAAAAAGGAGACCGCCTATGGCGCGTTCGGCGGGGTGACCTATCAGGATCTCGGCTTCACCGCGAGTCTGCAGGGCGCTTTCATCGACAAGGGGGATAATGTCTATATCGCCGAGGCGGAGCTTGCCGACCGGAAGGATGACGAGATCCTTTCCTACGGTCTGGACCTGTTCACGCAATACGAATGGGGCAAAACGATCGGCGATCCGCTCGGCCTGACCTCCTACAACAACGGCGAGTGGCAGGAACCGGTCTACGACGGCCCCTACGCCTTCCGTATCCGCGGCGAACTCATCCTTCTCAACGAACGGCTGCAGAATGCCGACTATCTCTCGTGGGCGGAGGGCGACACCCTCGCGGTACCGCCGATAACCGCGAACTTCTGGGCGCCGGCGGGATCGGTCGAAGCGGCCTTCCGCTGGGAGCATCTGCGGGTATTCGGCCTGTTCACGTGGCGGTCGCTCCAGTTCCTCACCTTCGACGGTCCGGGGCTGGTCCCCTACCAGACCTTCCCGAAGAATGGCAAGATACTCGACGAACTCGCCGGATCGTTCTCCGTCGATTACAACTGGCGGATGCTCTGGTTCGGGTTCGCCACCGGCATCAAGACCCCCGCCTCCTATCTCGCGCCGGGAAGCGACCAGACCATGGTGGTGAAGGACCGCCTGCCGATCAAGGATCTGGCCGTTTTCACCGGACGGAATCTCGAGACCCTGCCCAGCGGCGCCAACCCGCTCAACATCGCCTTTTATGCCTTCACGGTCAAGGCGCAGCTTTCCGAATCGCTCATGGCGTCGTTCCTCTTCAGCTTCACCAAGGATTCGAACCGCTCGAAAAAGATCCCCGACGCCGAGACGGGCAACAACCTCGTGTTCTGGGACGACGAGGAGATCCGCAATATCCTTTCATTCTACGTCAGCCTCGAAGGGCGTTTCTAGGGCGGCGTTCCTCTCTTTTGCTTTTTATCATGAACGCTATATGATGCCGCCGGTCAACGGAGGTTCGTCGTGGGCAAGGTCGGTACGGGCAAGAAAAAGGGCCGCGCAAAGCGGATATTCAAGGTGGTGGCGCTGACGGTGCTGGCGCTCCATGCCCTCTTCCTGCTGGTATTTTTCATTGGTTCGGTGTATGTCCGTTTCTGGAATCCGCCGGTGACGAGCCTCATGATCTACCGCATGGTATTGAGCGGCGAACGGTCGCGGACCATCAGTTTGACGTCGCTTGAGAAGATGCCGTCGAGCCTCGGGCGGATGGTGTTGTCGGTCGAGGATGTCCGTTTTTACGATCACTGGGGGATCGACCCCGGCGCGATGCGTGATGCGTGGCGGCGCAACGACGGTTTCGAGAAGAAACGGTACGGCGCTTCGACGGTGACCCAGCAGACGGCGCGGACGCTTTTCTTGTGGCCGCAAAAAAGTTACCTGCGGAAATATCTGGAGATACTCATCGCGCTGGAACTTGATCTGCTCGTGCCGAAAGAGCGGATACTCGAACTCTATCTGAACTATGTTGAGTGGGGGAATGGGGTCTACGGTGCGGCGGCCGGTGCGCGCCACCATTTCGGCAAGCCGTTGAAGGATCTTTCGGATGATGAATTGGCGCGGCTGGTCGTGCTTCTCGCGAGTCCCCGCAAGTATGCTCCCGATACGATCGGTTCGCGTCCGCCGCTCCGGAAACGCTATGATATACTGCGTGAAGGGATCGCGGCCGGTATGTTCTGAACGGTCAGTGTTGTATCCGCAGGGCATCGCTTTGGCGTTTCATCGCCTCGCCTGTCTTCTCGCGCACCAGCGTTATCTGATGTTCCGCGATATCTTGATCCTTGCGAGAATCCTGCTGCGAGAGGGCCGCGAGGAAGATGATCGCGCCGAACAGTGCGGCGAAGAGCAGAACGACGACTGCGGCGGCGGCGAGCGGGGGCATGGTCGAGGCACGCACGGTGCGTATCGATCCAGCGGCCAGAGCCGTTTCGAGCTTTTCCAGATGTTCCCTGAATCGCAGCGGTGAACGGACAAATCCGGTCGCGACGGGGCCGTTCTCGAATCCGCAGGCGGGGTCATCGACCTCGATATGGCCTTCCCAGAGATCGAGTATGCGCGCAGTTTTTTCTTCTTCGAACAGTTTGGTAAGCCGGTCGGCGAATCGTTCGGGGTTGATCGCTTCGATGAGTACCGGATCGGCATTGACGGCCCCTTCGGTCACGGTGAATTCACCATTCTGGCGGATAAGCCGCAACAGCGTTATGAAGGCGAAACTTTCGTACAGACGCTGGAGAAGGGCCAGATCGACCGTTGTTTGAGCGCGGAGAATATCTGAAAACCGGTCGTAGGTTTCGCGCTGGACCGTCCGGACGGCGCGATATTCCTCGATGGAAAGCAGGCCGGTCGAAACGGTGAAAGCGGCAAGCGAGAAAACAGGGTCCCACGATTCGATGTTGATGATCAGTCCGTCGCGCAGGTGAAGGTACAGCGGAAGAGGATCTTCGGTGAAAAGAATGCCGGTGATGCGCCGTTCACGTGCCTCGCGGGTGAGGAATTCGCCGAGCGAACAGGTTATTTCCAGTGCATCGTTTTTCATGAATGACGTTCTCTGCGGTAGGTTCGCAGTACCGAAAAAAGATAGAGAATGACGGCGATAGCGATCAGCGCCGTTGCCGGCAGGATCGTCGGCGGGCGGTAAGGGGCTAGGAACGGCGCGATGCCCAGCCAGACTGCGGCGGCCGTCATGCCGGTTGTTATCGCGAAGAGGTAGAATGCTCCTTCTATGCTCCGGTCGCACATGATGAGTCCCGCTCCCGGTATCAGCCACGCCGTCCAGAGGGCGCGTCGCCGCAGTTTCAGGCGGGGGAGCGCCGTCTGTTCACGGTACCGGCGTATCTCCGACTCCCGTGCCTGTCGTTGCCGCTGGGCGATATGTTCGCAGATGATACAGCGCGCCGGATCGTCCGTGGCGTTCTCGCCCGGTTCCATAGGCGTGCCGCAGGTCGCGCAGAATGAAGCTCGTCGGGACAGGGCGAAGAAGGCGACGGCGCCCGCGACCAAGAAAAATATCGCCGCGATCATGAAGGCGGTCAGCGCGTAGCGGAACAGCCAACTGCGGGCGGCGGGATAGAGGAGGTATCCGGCGGCGGGCGCAGGGCGTTCGGCAGCACCCGGTTCACTCAGCGAGAACAGGTCGGCGGCGGTGGTCAGGGCATGCGGCGGCGGTGGCGGCAGATGGTCCAGCGCGACGACCGCGGCGTGGGTCGTGATGAGGAAAAACAGAGCGACGAGCAGTAGGGCCCGTTCGCGCCGGATGAGCGCCGGGAACAAGAGCGCCGCAAGGGTCAGGAGGATGAAGGTGGCTCCGGAATCGAATATGACGGCGCTCGCCGCGATGACAAGCGATAAGAATGCATAGAGATCGATGCCGATGAGCGGCGCGCCGGGCAGTTCGACGTAGATATGGCGTAGCGCCTCGCGGCGGCGCAGAAAAAGGGCTGACAGAAGGAGCAGGAATCCGACGGGCACACCCAGCGAAAGCGGTTGACGCAGATGCGCGGCGATCGGCCGCATGAACAGAGGGTGATCCAGCGCTTTCAGGAGGTCGCCGAGCGCGGAAATCCAATAGCGCGCGCCGAATCCGTCAGTGCGTAACCGATCGGTATGGCGCAGATGCGCTTCGGGGAGATGGGGGGCGAGAATGACGGCATAGCGTCCCGTCACGGAGCGCAGTTTCTCGGCGCCGGGACCTGCAGTGAGGTCGAGCAGGGTCAGCGCGGCGGCGGGGTCGTCGCTGACACCGGCATCGTCGAGTTTCTTGCGCATCGTGGCGATCGCCAGTTCAAGATCGGTGCCGTTACCGGCGCCGATGGCGGCGGCGGCGGCGCGCAGGTCGGCGGAAAGATCGGGGGCGGGTATCGGTTCGGCGGCGAGGATACAAGAGGCGAACACGATGAAAAGAAAATAGAGCGATCGCATGTCCCACCCGTCAAAGACCGCTGTGAGTGTAGCATCGTCCCGTGCGGAGCGCAATTTTTATCGCGCTGCTAAAGAGTTGCAAATCAAACGCCGTGCCGTTATAATCATCCGTCCGTGAGAGGGGGATCGCATGGAACAGACCATTACCTGTCCCGGTTGCCGCTACACCTTTCGTATCGCGAAGGAGACCTTCGAGAAATACCGGGAAGGGATCAGCCTCAAAAAACATCAGATGACCGACGGCGAGGCGGTCCTGCTCGACTGCGCCGGCTGTGGCCGTACGCTCAAGATATCGATAACGACATGGCAGGTGATCGCCGACGGACCGGCCGAACATGTCCGCGGCTACGAGTGGATCGGCGGAGAGCGGCCACGGCTCGTCGGGGAAACGGAATCGGTCGCCGATACCGAGCCTTCTTCTCCTGCCGCGTCGCAGGGAAGATCGCAGGCGGTGATACGGCTCACCGAATACGGACGGATCGATCATCGCCGATCGGCCTTTTCCTCCGGCGCACTCTTTGCTGCGATCCTTTTGGCGCTTCTTTCGGTGGCGATGCGGTGGCTGGAGCCGCAGATATTCGCGGCCCTTCTTTCCGGCGAACCACCGGCGCCGCCGGCGGTCATAGTGCGGGCCGCCGGGTCGGCGGAGACGCCGGTCGTCGTCGAGCCTGAATCAACCGCGCCGGACTCAGGAACGCCCACTGAGGCGGTGACCAAAGATGAGCCGCGCCTGCTCACCCCGGTCAAAGAGCCCTCTTTCCGTATCAGCGGAAAATTCGAGAAGATGCTCAAGGATCACAGCAAACAAATGGAAGATATCGAGAAAAAGCCGGAACCGGGACCGAAAGGGAAGTAGGGACTACTTTGTTCCCATCTCCTCTTTTATCACCTCGGCGAGGCGGCGGATACCTTCGGCATTCTTCTCCTTCGAGGCGAACGAGAAGTTGAGCCGCATGGTGTTGCGTCCCGATCCGTCGCAGTGGAAGACGCTCCCCAGCACATAGGCGACATTCTTCTCTATCGCCTTGGGGAACAGTTTTTCGGCGTCCATCCCCTCGGGAAGGCTAACGAAGAGGAACAGGCCCCCCTCGGGATGGGTCCACGAGACCCCCTTGGGCATGTATTTTTCCAGCGCTTCGAGCATCGCGTCGCGTTTTTCGCGGTACATCGCGATGACCCGCTGAAGGTTCTTCTCGAAGTGGCCCTGAGAGAGGTAGAGCGCCGCTATCTTCTGGACGAACGACGAGGTGCACAGGTCGGCCGACTGCTTGACGGTGACGAATTTGTCGAGGATATCCTTGTTGCCGACGATCCAGCCGATGCGGAAGCCAGGAACGAAGATCTTTGAGAAGGTGCCGAGGACGAGCACCTGTTCGGTGCCGTCGAGCTGGTAGATCATCTTGGGGTTCTTTCCCTCGAAGCGCAGTTCGCGGTAGGGGCTGTCCTCGACCACGAGCACATCGTACTCATGGGCGACGGCGAGTATCTCCTTGCGGCGCGATTCGGGCATGGTGATACCGGCCGGGTTCTGGAAATCGGGGATGGTGTAGATGAACTTCGGCTTCCTGCCCGCCTTTTTGAGCTCTTCGAGTTTCGCCTTCAGATGATCGGGGCGCATTCCCTGTTCGTCGAGCTTGACGCCGTGCATCTGGGCGCCGTAGGCGTTGAACGCCTGCAGGCCGCCGAGATAGGTGGGCAGACCGCAGATGACCGCGTCGCCCGGGTCGATGAACACGCGGCCGAGGAAATCGAGCGCCTGCTGGGAGGAGGTGGTGATGATGATGTTCTCCATCGCCAGTTCCAGTCCCTCGTCGCGGCGGTATTTCTCGATGAGCGCCTTGCGCAGGCCGTTGTCGCCCTCGGTGGTGCTGTACTGGCACGCCGCGACGCCGTCCTTCTTGAGTACCTCGGTCGAGAGATCGGAAAGGATGTCGAGCGGGAACGATTCGGGGGCGGGGAGCCCGCCGGCGAACGAGATGATCTCGGGACGCTGGGTCAGTTTCAGCAGTTCGCGGATGACCGACTTCTTGGCGCTCTTGGCGCTGCGAGAAAGGATGCCTTGAAGGTCTTTGATCATGACTATCTCCCAAAAATTAAAACAATGAGGCGGGTAGGGACCCTGTTAAGGAAAATCTATGCGGCAAAAACGCCTTTGTCAAAAAAATATGAGTAGCCGACGCGGAATCGCCTACATCTCATCCCTGAACTGTTCGCGGATGGCGACGAATTCGTCGATGTGGGTGAGGAAGGTCTCCATCAGTTTCGGATCGAACTGGGCGCCGCTCTGTGCCTTGAATTCCTCGACTATCTTTTCCAGCGGCCACGCCTTCTTGTAGACCCGGTCGCTGCCGAGGGCGTCAAAGACATCGGCGATGGCGCAGATGCGGCCGAAGATATGGATGTCCTCGCCTTTGAGTCCGCGCGGATAGCCTTTGCCGTCGTACCGTTCATGGTGTTCGCGGGCTACCGTCGCCGCCGCTTTCAGTATGGGACGCGCCGAGTTCTTCAGTATCGCGTAGCCGTTCTCGGCGTGGGTCTTCATGATGTCGAATTCGGCCGGATCGAGCCGTCCGGGCTTGAGGAGCACCGCGTCGGGTATCGCTATCTTGCCGATGTCGTGCATCGGCGCGGCGAGTTTCAGCAGTTCGGCCTCTCGTTTAGGCAGGCAGGATCGGAGCGCGAGCAGTTTGCAGTATTCCGACACCCGTTTGACATGGTTGCCGGTCTCTTTCGAGCGCGTTTCTCCGGCCTCGGCAAGGGCGAAGATGATGTCGCGCTGGGTCTCCTCTATCTCTTCGTTGAGTTTCGCGGCGTCTATTGCTTCACCGGCGTAGGTCGAGGCGAGTTTGAGGAACTTGATGTCGCTCTCTTCGAATTTGCCCGCGGCGCTTTTCTTGTTGATGGTCTGGAACACGCCGAGCACCTCGCCGCGGCTGTTCTTTATCGGTACCGCGAGGATACTGCGGGTGGTGTAGCCGGTCTGCCGGTCTATCTCCTGATTGAAGCGGGTGTCGCGGTAGGGATCGTTGACAATGACCGTATCGCCGCTTTGTACCGCGACCCCGGCGATACCGGTGGTGGCCGGCATGCTGATGCGATCGATACCGTGCGCCACCTTGGTCCAGAGTTCTTCTTTCTGTTTGTCGAACATCCAGAGCGTGCAGCGGTCGGCGTTGACCAGATCGCGTCCCATCTCGGCGAGAAGAATGAGCGCCGCGTCTATCTTGCGGACCCCTTCGACCTTGCCGATGTATTGCAGGATCGTTTCGAGCATGTTGTGTTCTGTATGTCCGGTCATGCGCGGCCTACTCTTCGCAGATGGGATAAGGAAGGTTGCTCCCGAGCACGGCGGGATCGTACATCTTGCCGCTCGCCGCGGTGATGTCGAGCTGTCCGGCCGTGACGGTCCCGATGGTGAAGGTGCCGTCGTTGGACATCGCCCGGACGCAATCTATCGCCAAGTTACCGCCCGAGAAGGTCATATCGCCGTAGCTGACGACCGCTTTTGCCGTCGAAAAGGAATGTTCGCCGGCGACGATCTGGTCGGCCGGGATGAGGAAGGAGAAAAATTGGGTTCCGCTGAATGAGAACTCGGAGGTCCAAGTCACAAGGATGTTGGTCCCTTGCGTGGTAGCGACAGGAGAGATGTCTCTGCCGAACATGGTCTGCTTTTCGTAGGTGATATCGGCGCCGAGATGTGAAAAGGTGACGCTTCCCTCGCCGCCCTGCAACGATGTCGTTCCGGTCCCTTCGGCGTTGACCGGGCCGGTGAAGGTGAACGAGAAGGTGCCGGTCTCGGTGAGGGTGTCCTCGACGCAGATGCCGGTGTTCCAGTGATAGCCCTCATCGCACAGACAGGTCGGTTCATTTTCCACTACTTCGCAGTGGCTGTTGACATCTTCGCAGGTGAACCCGTCGCAGGTCGCGGCCGGTATATCGGCGTCGGGGGTGACGACCGTGTCGTTCTGGGGGTTATCGGGAAGTGTGCCGTCGGGCTGTTGGTTGTCGTTCTGGGGGCCGTCGGGCGTCGGATCATCAGGGGTGACCCCGTCGGGCAGGAGATCGTCGGAGAGCGGGTCGTCGTTTTGGATGCCATCGTTCAGGATGTCGTCGTTCTGCGCGATCGAATCGCTGTCGGTCGCCGTGTCGGTGTTTGCCGTGGCGTCTTTGTCGGTTTTCAGTCCGGTGGTCGCGTTCTCGCAGGATACAAGGATACAGAGCGCCATGATGCACAGAACCATCACCGTCAAGCCTTTCATGGATGCCTCCCCTAGAGGTGAAAAAATCGTTCAATGGGATTGTAGAAGATTGAAAAATGAAGTCAAGAGAGAAAAAACGGAAAACTAACGGTGCAGTTTTTTGAGCCGTTCCAGCAGGATATCGACCGTCGTGTTCCATACCTCCAGACAGCGCGCGGTGTCCATGCTGGTGTCGGCGATATAGACGATGACCCCTTCGCGCATCATGTCGAGTCCGAGCAGTATCCGTTCGACCTCCGGGTCGTTCGCGGGAAGTTTCATCATGGCGGTTATCTTCTCGCGTACGAAGGATTTCCGTCCCATGACCTTCTTCTCGATGGTCCGCAGAAAGGCGGGGTTGACGCGCGCCTCGTTGGAAAAGATGATGCTGTAGCCGGCGTTCAGTTTCTTGTTCGACCGGAGGAAATCGGCGACCCCCATCAGGAGATCGGAGAGGAACTGTCGCGGATCGGTATAAGGTGCCTCGAAGGAGGGTGGCTTCAAGATCTCGAGGAAATGGATGCAGGCGGCGGTCCGGATCTCCGACATGTTCTTGAAATGGTGATACAGATTCGCCTTCGATATACCGACCCGCTCGGCGATGTTGCGCGCCGTGAGGGCGTCGGATCCCTTTTCTCCGGCTAATTCAAGTGCCGCGACAAGGATCTGCTCGCGTACTTTTCGTCCCTTCTCTTTACGGCCGTCGGGCCGCATGGTCACGACTGTTTTTTTCATCATCCTTCGGTCCACCAGCCGGTAGTATGCCACGATGGTTGCCGATGTAAAGTTTTTGCTCCCTTTGCAACCATTTAATATCAATTAAGAAAAAAGTCTCGCACGCCGCTTGCATGTAACTGACCGACCGTTCGGTTAGTTTGTTTTTTGACCGCGTGATGGAGGCGATGATGAAAAGAAAACAGTGGATGATGACCGGAGCGCTGACGGCGCTCCTGTTCTGTGCGGGATGCGGCGATGATCCGGCCGCGGCGACAGACAACGCGGCGCCGGCCGACGGCGACACGACGACGCTCGACGAGGATACGGCGACGCCCGATGCCGATACGGCGATGCCTACCAAACCGGGTGACGATTTCAACACCCCCGAACGCAACGTGCTGTTCGAGTTCAAGGGGCTCATCAACACCTACGAAGACACTATGGCGCAGACCGATACCAAGGGGGTGATGGACCTGACGCTCAAGATCGGCGACATAAACATCGCGATGAACGATTATCCGACCGCCTACCGGCTCCTCTATCCCGATGAGGAACAGTACGGCGAGCTGGCGGGGACCGAGCATCTCATCTTCGGCGCGCACGGCGACCTCAAGCAGGAGGGAAGCTATGTGCTCTATTACACGATCATCATCGGGATGCCGGTGACGAATCTCGAGAACATCAAGAAGGAGAAAATGCCCGAGGCGACCGCCGAGACGCTTGCAGCGCGGACCAATCTGTTGCACACCACCTATCTCAACCGTGCCGACAACAGCATCGTGTGGCGTCGTTGTATGATCGCGGTGCTCGACAAACCGGACGAGTCGCGGCTGTTCGTGAATTTCGCCAACAACACCGACTTCACACCGGGCGAGAACATCCTCGCGTGGGGCAATATCGCGCTGACCACCGACTTCGACCCGGAGAAACTGACCGGTTACGAGGAGTACGAAGGGCAGTGGTGCACCTTCCGGCTTAACGACACGACCATCACCAAGGCGCAGTACGAAGAGGAGTTGGTGAAGGATGTGACGAAACTCGACTGCGACCTGCCGGAGGGTTTTCTCGCCGGGGTGGGTGACACGAGCGCGACCTATACCTTCAAGGGAGTGATCAATGAAGCGGGGGCGCAGCAGAACACCGCCGGATACGGCACTTTCACCGTGAAGATTGCCGGGGCCGAGGTGCCGGTGAGCGACTACACCGCCATCGCCACCACCTCGCTCGGCGCGGCCGGACAGGAACTGGTCGCGGTCGAATCGCTCGGCGGGGTCGAGATGATCAGCGGCCAGAACCATTACAAGTACAATTACTTTGCCGCCATCGTCGACAAGCAGACGCTCCTTGACGCAAAGGAATCGGGCGACGCCTCCTGCCTTTTCTCGGGTATCGGCGACGGCGAAAAGGCCTTCGTGCAACTCTTTGCGGTGGAGGAAAAGCAGGTGAGCAGCGTCACCTACCAGAAGGTCTGCCCGACCGCGGTGCTCGCGCCGCTCCCGGCGACATCGGCGATACTCTACTGCATCGGGGGCAACACCGCCTTCGCGGTGGGCGAGGAGATACAGTCGGCGGCCAATGTCACGCTCACCACCGACGAGGCCTACCTGATGCAGGTCTTCGAGGTCGACAGCCCCGACAAACTGTGCGGTTGCAACGAGAACTACACGACCGTGATCGAATGCTCGGCCTTCGATGCGGTCGAACCGTGAGGGAGGGTGTCATGGAACGGATGATCATGCTACTCGCGGCGCTTCTTTTGGCGCTGCCGCTCACCGCGGTGGAGCCCGACAAGGGGCTTTTTATCGTGACGACCGACTATATCAAGAACGGCTCGGCGGTGCTGGGTGACCTCATCGCCGAAAAGGAGAAGCGCGGCTTCACCGTCCGCGTCGTCACCGAGAGCGACTACGGCGGGGTGGGCGACAAGGGAGCGGCGCGCGCCGCCAAGATACGCGACTGGCTCGTCGCCAACCGCGCCGGGTACGATTTCGTCCTGCTCATCGGCGACCCGTCGCCGAAACTGGGCGATGTGCCGATGGTGCTCGGCCAGCCGCAGGGCGACGGGGTGAGCGACCCGTGCGCCGACACCGGTTATTCCTGCGTGAAGATACCGACCGACCTCTACTACGGCGACCTGTCGGGCTCGTGGGATCTCAACGGCGACGGCGTCCTCGCGCAACTGCCGGTCGACATGGGCGACGGCGGCATCGACTTCGGCTCTGAACTCGCGGTAGGCCGCATCCCGGTCTATTTCGGCGATCTGGACGAACTCGACGAACTGCTGGGCCACATCGTCGGGTATATGCAGACGTCGGAAGAGGCGACCGCCTACCGCAAAAAGATGCTGTTCCCGCTCTCGTTCATCTGGTTCGACGGCTACAAGGTCTTCCAGACGATGCACGAGAACAAGGAGACGGCCGAAACGGCCGAATGGTTCATCCACAACATCCTGCCCGACCATCCCGGCGTCACCTACACCCGGCTGTACGAGGCGGAGGGGCACTATCCGACGCAGTTCGACTACGAGATCCCGCTGACGCAGGAGAATCTCGTCAGCGAATGGGAGAAAGGCTACGGTATGGTGCTCTGGGGCGGCCACGGGATGCCGACCGGCGTGGTGCGGACCGTCTGGCGCGAGGACACCAACGGCAACGAACAGGGCGAGAACGACGAGGTCGACAGCCCGCCACTCATCGACTCAACCAACGGCGCCGACATCGCATCGGGGAAGCCGTCGTTCGTGGTCGCGATATCGTGCCTCGTCGGTTTCGTGAGCGACCCCGGATCGATAACCTACCGGTTCATGGCCGACGGCGCGGCGGTCGGCGTCATCAGTTCGTCGAGCGTCACCGATCCTTCGGCGATGAAGTGGCTCGATCAGGATGCGCCGCTCGACGCGACGACCTTCGGCGAGGACAACAGCGCGGTCCTCTTCTTCGACCGCATGCTCGACGGCGGCTATGCAGGGCGCGTCTTCGCCGACATCCGCGACGAACTGGGCGACGAGACGGTCTTCCGCGTCATCGACCACAAACTGATGCTCAACTATTTCGGCGACCCGTCGCTCACCCTCTACGACCATGCCGTGGTCGAAGAACCGAACGACGACGATACCGTCACCGATGATGATCCCCCCGTAAACGACGATGCTGTGCCCGCCGACGATACCTCCGGCGGGTGTAGCATCGTCATCTGAGCGTTTTCTTAACTATTCATCATCACTAGCAAAAAATAGCCGGACCCGCTCTTGCTTGTTTTTTTATGAGTGGTGGTTCTCTATTTTTTTCTGACGGAGGGAAACATGACGCGCACGATGATGGCGATGTCGCTGTTTTGTGCCGTATCGACGCTTGCGGCGGTCGAACGGCCCGGTATCGCGGGACTCAACGAGCTGGAGCAATGGCTCGCGGGACGCGGCATCACGGTGGTGTCGGTCGCCGAGCCGCAACCGATGATCGTCAACGGCACCGAAACGGGGTACAAGCAGTTCCGCGGCGTGGTCGGACTCGTGATGACCGTGACGCAGGGCGGCGCAACGGGGCAGGGCGCCTGCACGGCGACCCTTATTGACCCCGAGGTGTTGCTGACGGCGGGACACTGTGTCTATCTCAAGGAGAACGGTACGCTGGTGCTCGACGGTCCGGCCGATCCGTCGAAGATCGTGGTGCGCAACGGCGCCAACATGTTCGTCGGCGATGTGCTCGCCAACGCAAAGACCATCAAAAAACACGATACGTGGACCGGCAACATATCGTCGTGGGGCGACAATGTCGACATGGCGGTCATCCACCTCGACCGCAAAATATACCATCTCGAGACCTATGGCATCCGCGATAACCCCGCTGAGACCGAAGGAGAGATGGGAAAGATCGTCGGGTACGGCATCACCGCCACCGGCGCGTTCGATTCGGGCATCCACCGCATGGGCGATGCGAAACTGCTCGATCTCAATCCCTACTGGGGCAAGGATGTCATCGAAGTGGGCGATCCGTCGGGGAGCTGTCAGGGCGATTCGGGCGGCCCGTTCCTCACCACCCAGAACGATGCCTATGTGATATCGGGCGTCACCTCGTTCGGGGGTCAGACCTGCTACTCGAACCGCGATGGTTATTACACCTATGTCCTGCCCTACCGCGACTGGATAAATACGCAGGTGCAGACCTTCACCGGTCACGGTCTCATCGAGACGCAGTCCTGCGGCGATGCCGACGATGTCTGCGCCGAAGGTTCCGAGGTCGACTGCGGCGAGCAGGATCCCAACTTCGTTCCGGGCGTCATGGCGCCGTGCCACGAGGGGTGCTGGGGCTACGATCTGACCGTCTGTCAGGAAAAGCCGCCGGTGTGCGGCGATGAGAAGGTGAAGGATCCGGAAGTGTGCGACGGAAACACGATAGACTGCGCCTCTCTCGGTCAGTATGCTACCGGCCCCGCTTCGTGTAACGATACCTGTGACGGCTGGGATGAGTCGGGCTGCGTGGCGACCGTCTGCGGCGACGGGAAGAAGGAGGGCAACGAATTCTGCGACGGTGGGACTACCGACTGTTCGACGCTCGGCAATTACGCCGAGGGGACCGACGCTCCGTGCAAGGAGGACTGCACCTACTTCGATACGACGCCCTGCACCGAGGCGCCGGTGGTCGATGCCGATACCGCGACCCCCGACAATAGCGTCACCCCCGACGATACGCCGGTGACCGACAACGGCGCGACCGACGAGACGGCGAACGCCGATACCGAAGAGAATCCCGACACCGTGATCGTTCCCGACAACGGTACCCCCCGCAAAGCGAGCGGCTCCAGCGGCTGCAGCCTGACGGTGATCTGAACTTTCAGACGCTGTCTGAAATATCCGAGGATGAGTTTCTGATTGACAAGAACCGGTGAACCGGATAAGATGCCTTTGTTTTTGTGCATGAGGCGACCATGGACCTTGCAAGAATCAGAAAAACATTGAACGCGCACCGGGCGGAACTTGCGTCCGAATACGGCGTCGCCTCCATCGGCGTGTTCGGTTCCTACGCCCGCAACGAACAGCGTAAAGGAAGCGATGTCGACCTGCTGGTCGAATTCTCGCGGCCGGTCGGCTTCGTTGCCTTTCTGCGGCTCGAAGCGCACCTGCAGGAACTTCTCGGCGTCAAGGTCGATCTGGTGACGAAGAACGCGCTCAAACCGTTCATCGGCCAACATATCCTGCGCGAGGTGGTCCTTGTCTGACCGGTTGTCGCCGCAAAAACGGGAAGCGCGCGATTATCTCAACGACATCGTATCGTCGGTCGACGCGATAAAGAGTTTCACGAAAGGAATGCGGTTCCGCAAGTTTGCGACCGATGTCAAAACGATCTTCGCGGTGGTCCGCGCGTTGGAGATAATCGGCGAAGCGGTCAGGAATCTGCCCGCCGATGTCAAGAAGAAGCATCCCGACATGGCGTGGGCCGAGATGATCGGTATGCGGAACAAACTCGCCCACGAGTATTTCGGCGTCGATACATCCATCGTGTGGCAGACCATCAAGACCGACCTGCCGCCGCTCCGTGCCGCCGCGTACAAACTGCTCAAGGATCTGGGCGACAACCCGCGCGATTGACTTTCACCCCTGCCAGGGCATCTTGAAGCAGGGTTCATCGAAGAGCGAATAGTCGGCTTTGCCGTTGACGACGAGCGTTTTCACGAGCGCCGCATCGGTGAGGAGTTCCTTTGCCGCATTGAGCGTCGCGCCGGTCCGCGACCGGTCATCGACGATGAGCACCCGCTTGCCGCGGTAGGGGAACGATATCGGCCGCAGGAGCGCCGGACATTCGCGGCACGGCCTATGCGTCTCGTCGCGGAAATTCATCCAGATCGTCGCGAGATCGCAGCCGAGCCGGTGAGCGACCAGCGCCGCCGGGACAAGGCCGCCGCGAGCGACCGCCACCACGAGATCGAACTGCTCCGGTATCTCGATGGTGCGTAGCCGCTCGAGAATGAGGTCGAAGGGTTTGGTTTCCATTATTTCTTGTCGAGGTCTATCAGTTCGTAATGCGTCGTGCCGAGTCCTATCTTCTCGCCGTATTCCAACTGCGGTTTCCCCGATACGCCCGAATGTTTGGCGAAGGCATCTTTGGTGTGGGTTGCCGCGTTGACCAGATCGTACGCGGCGGCATCTATCGCGAGCATGTCGGTCGATACGAGTATGCCGATGTCCTTGGTGAAGGGTTTCGCGGCGCCCGCCATGCAGTCGCAGTCGGGCGAGATGTCGGCGAGGACATTGATGTAGACCAGGTGTTTGTTGTCTTTGATGATCTTGGCGTATTCGACCAGTTTCTCCATGAACGCCGGGGTGTCGGTCGAGCCCCACGGGACGCCGTAGACCCGCGTCGGACAGACGCCGATGCACTTGGCGCAGCCGATGCATTTTTCGGGGTCGATGACCACCTTGGGTTCTATCGTGATGGCGTTGCCGGCGCACTGCGGGACGCAGAGGCCGCACTTGGTGCACTTGGAGGCCTTGACGGTCGGTATGGTCGAAGCGTGCATCGCCATCTTCCCCGCGATGGCGCCGAGCCCCATCCCGACATTCTTTATCGCGCCGCCGAACCCGGCCCCCATGTGCCCCTTGAAATGCGACAGGACCACGATGGTGTCGTAGTTCGCCATGTGCGAGCCGACGATCGCTTTCTTGATGTGCTTGAGCCCTTTGGCGGGGTACTCTATGGTGCTTTCGCTATCGAGGATGTCGATGGGGGCGAAGGTGAAACCGTGTTCTTTCGCCAGCGCGATGTGGCTGTCGGTGTAGCGCCGTTTGCCGGGGTAGAGGACATTGGTCTCGACGAAGTTCGGTTTCAGCGACGCGACCAGTTCCTTCATGAGCGCCGGCTTGATGTAGTATTTGTTGCCATCCTCGCCGAAGTGGACCTTGAGGCCGATGCGCGTCCCGGTGACGGCGGGGCGTATCTTCTCGAAGGCCTTCATCAGGCCCGCCGGGGAGAGGTCGCGGGTGAAATAGACCTTGACCGGCGCGGCGGCGGCCGGCGCTTTATCGTTGGCGGGCATGGTGCCTCCCGAAACAAGTATGCACAGAAGTATGACGAGAAAACGACCGTTCATGGGGGGAGTCTACTTGAGCGCCGCCATTTTTGCAAGTCGCCGTTTCGCCCACTCTTTACCGCGTTCGTCGGCGAGGTAGGTCAGCAGTTCCTCGGCGGTGTGGAAGATGCGGCCCGAGAAGTCGCGCAGATCGGGGCCGTGGCATTCGTCCTCGGTCACCTGCGGGTAGTCGCCGCAGATGAACGGGCGGTCGTCGTAGATGCGGCAGTGTCCGTCGTCGGCCAGCATCCGGCAGCGGCCCGACACCATGAGCGACCAGAGGCGGCCCTCCTTCAAGAGCTTGGTGTGCGGGTTGAAGAGGTACCAGAGCAACTCCTCGAAACTCTCTTCACTGCGCGGCTCATTGGGCAGATCGACGATGATGTAGCGACAGCAGGCGCTGCCGCAGGAGATGCAGTCGGCGGTGGTGACGGGCTTCGGGGCGTTCTTGTTCTTCTTCGGCATCGTTCACTCCACCGTGCCGTCGGCCGCCGTTTTGACGATGAAGATGTCGTCCTGCGGCTGTTGGGTGTTCGACTGGGTGGAACCGATAAAGGCGAACCCGCCGTCGGCTGTCGCGATCAGGTCGCCGGGGTAGTCGTAATAGCCGGGGTCGCCGAAGTGACGCACCCAGCCGAGGGTATCGTCGTTCTCGACGCGGAAAAGGGTGATGTCGGATTTTTCCACCGACTGGTACCAGATATCGTAATGGGTCGCGGCAATGAGGGTCAGCGCGCCGTTGTCCCCTGCGACCAGCGATACCCCCCAGTCGACGCAGTAGTCGTCGCCGTTCTCATCGAAGGAAAAGGTCTTCTCGGCCGCGATGTTCCCGTCAAAGTCGGTCCGGACGAGCCGTATGTCGCCGCGGAACTCGCCGAGCGCTATCTCGTAATAGTAGTCGTCTATCCCGACGATCGCCAGGCCCGCCGGATCGCCCGCGCCGTCGGTGTAGAGGGTCAGGGCCTGCGCGAAGTCGTCGCCGGTGCCGGGGAGATTCTTCTGCCAGACCACCGCGCCGGTGTCGTCCAGTTCGGCGAGATAGAGGTCGCGCATCCCGACGGCGAACGAACGGGTCGCCCCGGCGATGTAGTAGTTGCCTCCGTGTGCCAGTATCGCTTCAGCGTAGTCAAGTTTCGCGCTGGGGCCGCTCACCGTCTTCTCCCAGACCAGATCGCCTTTCCCGTCGGTCTTGACGAGATATATCTCCATTCGGTCGAAGCTCATCGTCCATGAACTGCCGTATTCGGCGGCCGGGGTGACACTGCGGGAACCGGCGAATATATAGCCGCCGTCGGCGGTGGCGGCGACCGTCGCGAAGCTCTCCTGATCCTCGACCGTGCCGAACCGTTTCTCCCAGACGATATCGCCGTTGTCGTCCAGCTTCACCGCCCACGCGTCGCCGCGCACCTTGTCGACGGTCGTCCCGTTCTGGTCGGCCGTCCCGACCACCACATTGGTGTCGCCCGCCACGATGTAGCCGCCGTCATGGGCCGCGATGACCGCGTTGCCGGCGTCCTGATAGGGACCGCCGTGATGCTTGGTCCATACCACCGAACCGGTGAGATCGAGCCGCACCAGATAGAGGTCCGAATCGCTCATGACAAAGGTGTCGTTCTGCGGATCGTAATTCGTATCGACATAACTCATCGAGTAGCCGATCCCGAGCAATCCCCCATCGGTGGTCTGGATGAGTGTCAGCCCGTCGTCATAGTCGTCCCCGCCGCCGGAATAGGAGAAGGTCGGCACCGTCGCATAGGTGCAGCCGGTGGTGTCGTAATGGGTGCAGGAAGCAGCGCAGAGAGCGGTCCCGCTCGCGTAGACCGTCCCGTTCAGCGCGGTACAGTCGACCGTGTCGCCGTCGCAGGCTTCGCCCGCGTCGGTGACGCCGTTGCCGCACAGATCGGGCGCAGTGTCGGCATCGGGCAGGGTGTCGGCCGCCTCGTCGGCGTCGACGGGCGGTTCATCGTTCTCGGTCGCCGGCTGGTCGTTTTCAACCGTCGGCGTGTCCCCCTCCATCGAGGGATCGTCGTTCGCCGTATCAGGGACGTCGTTCATGACGGTGTCGGTCACCGTGTCGTCGGTGGGCGTGGTATCGCTTCCCGAAAGATCGTCGGTCGCCCCGGTGCCGCTTGATCCGCAGGCGGCGGCGAAAAGTGCGCACAGAAGACAGGAGATGAAGCGGTCGCGCATGGGAACCCTCATGAGTAAGATAAAAAAACCGAGCCGATTATAGGTGGGACGCGGCCAAAAGCAAGTGGCGGGGAAAATAATAGTTGCAATTCGGCCGGTCGCGGTTACGATACCCTGCTTTTATTTTCTTGGTTATAAAGGAGACAACGATGGCGAAAGTAGTGAAGGGCGATGTCGTAAAGGTGCATTATACCGGTAAGTTCGAGAGCGGCGAGATATTCGACTCATCGCGCGAACGGGCCGAGCCGTTCGTCTTCAAGACGGGCGAAGAGATGGTCATCCCGGGTTTCGATGCGGCGCTCGTCGACATGGCGGTCGGCGACAAGAAGACCGTCACCATCCCGGCGACCGAAGGATACGGCGAATATCTGGACGAATTCGTCCTCAAGGTCCCGCGTTCGCAGTTCCCGAAGGATGCCGAACTCGAGGTCGGGATGCAGTTCGATCTGCACGACGGGCAGGGCCATCAGCTTCCCGCCGTCATCGCCGAGATCGCGGGCGACGAAGTGACGCTCGACGCCAACCATCCGCTCGCCGGCGAAACGCTCGTTTTCGAGATAGAACTCCTTGAGATCGGCTGCGAGATGCCGAAGCACGAACACTGTCACGACGGTTCCTGCGGCGGCGGTTGCTGCGGCTAAATTATAGGCCGAGTTCTTTGATGGTCGTAGTCAGAAGAACGGCATCCCATGAATCGATGCTTCCGTCGCCGAATGACTGATTTCCCAAAAGACCATAAGTGCGTGCGCCAATATAAAGACGGCCTTCTGGCGTCGTCGTTATAGAGACGCCGGAATCAAGCTCTCCTTTTCCCCAGTTGAAGCAAATTGTTGTGTTGTTGTCCGAGGTATTGGCAAGATAACGTACAATATCTTTCGCACATTTGTTGACAAGAGGGAGGATCCCCTGTTTTTAAGTAGTTGCGGCAACTTAA
>JAKLIW010000014.1 GCA_022709425.1 bacterium | reverse complement strand
GAATTCGTCTCGTCGGCAAAACCGGACAAGGCCGACCCAACCGACGGCTATACCAGCAAGGACGATACCACCTTCTACAAGGTCCAGCCCAAGACGCTGGTCTATTTCGATGTCCACTTCAAGAACGATTTCTGCAAGAACCCCCTGCCCGATCCGGTCGTCTACAATGCGCGTATCCGGGTACTCGGCGAGGGGGCCTCGCTCTCTTCGCGCGACATCAAGGTGATCATTCCGGGGTCGCAGGCTGAGTAACTCACAAAATCCCGACCGGACCATCCCGACAACGGCTTCCGAGTTACCGTCGTCATCGGTTCAGACCGGCGAAATGTCAGCGTTGACCTGACATACGGTAAAACAGCGTTGGGTCACCCCTACAAAAGAAAGAGATCTACCGCGTTTCCGTGATCGCTTTGGCGGCGAGTTCGGCGGCGATGAAGACCATCGGCACGCCGACGCCGGGATGGGTGTAGTGGCCCGCGTAAAAGAGGTTCTTCACCTTCTTGCTTCTACGCGGCGGCCGGAAGACCGCCGTCTGGTCGAAGGTGTGCGCAAGGCCGAGCGCCGTGCCGTAGCGGGCGTGGTAGTCGGCGGCGAAATCGCGCCCCGAGAAGATGCGCTTCACCGCGATATGGTCGCGGATATTCTCGCCGGCGAGCGTTTCGAGGTGCGTCAGCATCTTGTCGGCGTAAAGGGCGCGCTGAGCGTCGCCGTCGTCGAGGTTGCAGGCGACCGGCACCAGCACAAATACATTCTCGCACCCGGCCGGGGCCACATCGGGCTGCGACTTGGAGGTGACGCTGACATAGTACGACGGATGGTCGGGCCACGCCGGTTTATCGAATATCTGAGCAAAGTGATGATCCCATTCGGGGGCGAAATAGAGCGTATGGTGGGCCAGTTTCTCCAGCCGCTTCTTCACGCCGAGATACATGATGAACATCGAGGGGGCGTAGGTCTTCTTCTTCCAGTACGACTCTTCAAAACTCCGGGCGGGGTCCGATAGAAGCATCGTTTCGGCGTGGGCATAGTCGGCGTTGCCCAGCACGATGTCGGCCTCGTAGCGCCCTTTGTCGGTCACCACGGTGCGCGCCAGCTTCTTCTCTATCTCGATGGCGCGGACCTCTTCGCCGAGTTTCACCTCGACACCGTACTCCGCGCACAGGTTGAGGAGCGCCTCGACGATCCCCCACATCCCGTTGCGCGGGAAGAAGACGCCGAGGTTCAGGTCGAGATGCGACATCATCGAATACATCGCCGGGGCGTTGTAGGGGCTGTTGCCGAGGAAGACCATGGCGTATTCGAGTATCTTCTTGGCGCGGTGATCGGTGAAATACTTCGACACGAGCGAATCGAGGCTCTCGAAGACCGAAAGGCGCGCCCCCTTTATCACCAGCGTCGGATTGAGGAAATCGAGCACCGACGAGTAGTCGCGGTAGAGGAACTCGCCGACCGCCGTGTCGTATTTCACGCGGCAGTTCTCCAGATACTTGACCAGTTTCTCGTCGCCCCCCTTCTCGAACGAGGCGAAGGTCGCCTTGGTCTTCTCGATATCGGGGGTGATATCGACGAACTCGTCCCGCGAGAAAAAGACGCGGTAATACGGGTCGAGCCGTTCGAGCGGCAGATAGTCATCGCGCTTTTTCCCCAACAGGGCGAAGAAGCGGTCGAACGCCTCGGGCATGAGATACCACGACGGCCCCATGTCGAACCGGTAACCCTGTTCCTCCCAGAGCCGCGCCCGGCCCCCCGGCACCGCGTTCTTTTCGATGACGGTGACGCGGAACCCCTCTTTGGCCAGCAGTATCGCCGAGGCGAGTCCGCCGTAACCGGCGCCGATAACGATGGCTTTTCTGTTCATGGCATTCTTCTCCTTATACCAGACGTCCATCCACGATCTCGACGATGCGGTCGCATTGCCGTGCGATGTCGGCGGCGTGGGTCACGATGACAAAGGCGGTGCCGTCGGCTTTGTTGATCTCGCGCAGGAGGGTGAAGACCTCGGCGGAACTGTTGGTGTCGAGGTTGCCGGTCGGCTCGTCGGCGAGTATGACCGCCGGCCGCATCGCCAAAGCGCGGGCTATCGCGGCGCGCTGGCGCTGACCGCCCGATACCTCGTCGGGTTTGTATTTCAGCCGTTCGCCCAGCCCCACCCGCTTGAGGAGTTCGGCCGCCGCGTCGCGCATACCGGGGGTTTCGCTCCCCTTGTCGGCCATCATCGGCATCATCACATTCTCTAAGATGGTGAGCGCCGGGAGAAGATGGTGGAACTGGAAGACGAACCCGAGCGTCCGGCCGCGCAGGGCCGTTATCGACTCGTCGTCCATCGCGGCGGTATCGATGCCGTTGACCAAAAGTTTTCCGTCGGTCGGCCGGTCGAGCAGTCCCATGATGTTCAGGAGCGTCGTCTTGCCCGACCCCGATTGGCCGGTGACGGCGAGAAAATCGCCGCGCGCCACATCGAGCGAGATGCCGTGGAGCACCTGCGTCTTGATGCGGGTGCCGTAGGTCTTGGTGATGTCGGCGAGACTCAGTATCGGAGACATCAGTGCACCACCTGCGCGGGGTCTATCCGCGCCGCCTGCCGCGCCGGGAGCGAAGCGGCGATGATGCCGACCACCGTCGCGATGAGAATGAAGACCACATATTCGGAAAGTTCGTAACTGATCGGGAAACGCGGCGTGCCGTCGGGGTTCTTGGCCGAATTGCGGAAGAACATCGCAAGCCCGGTGCCGACGAAACAGCCGACGGTCGATCCGAGCAGGCCCACCACCGCCCCCTGAATGAGGAATATCCGCGTCACCACCGACCGTTTGGCGCCGAAGGCGCGCATGATGCCGATCTCGGCCCGTTTCTGGACGACCGACACCACCAGCACGCTGGCGATGCCCAGCGCCACCGCCACCATCACGAAGAACTGGATGAGGAAACTGGAACTCGACTGCGACCGCAGGGCGATGAGCAGTTGCGAATTCTGTTCCATCCACGATATCGTCTCGATGCCGGTCTCTTTTTCAAGCCGCCGCGCGATCCGTTCCGCCTCGAATATCTCGCCGACCCGCGTATCGATCTGATTGATGTCGCCCGGCGCCCCCTGGAGGGCCTGCGCCTGCCGCAGCGACACGAACACCTGATTCTCGTTGACCGAACGGTTGCCCAGATCGAACACCCCGCTGATGAGGAAATTGACCGCCCCGCCGCGCGTCTGGAGCGCCACGCGGTCGCCCACCGTCACCCCCAGATCGTCGGCGAGATCCTTGCCCACGAATATCTCGTCGCCCACCAGATCGTAGCGCCCCGCGACGATGCTTTTGGCCAGCGGGATGATGGTCGTGAAACTCTCCGGCTCGATGCCGCTCACCCCTACTGGGCGCGTCACATCGCCGCGCCGCAGAAGCGCCGCGCCGGTCAGCCGCGGAGCGACCGCGACGATGCCGGAGGAGGAGGCCACCGCTTCGATCCGGCGGGGCCAGTCGGTGATCATCTGCGGCCGGTCGAACCCGCGCTCGACCCGCGCCATGACCGCCGTATCGCCGCCCGCCTCGGCCAGCGGCCGCGGCTTTTCCTTGTTCGCGTTGAGTATGATATGCGCCTGACTGCCGAGCGTCCGGTCGACGAGCGAGCGCTGGAGTCCCGAAATGAGTCCGTAGAGGAACACCATCACCGCCACGCCGATGGCGCAGGCCGACATAATAAAAAGCGTCTGCCGCTTTTCGTCGAGCAGATATTTGAACGCGATGAATACCGAAAAAGGCACTAACAACCTCCCTGTTCGGCGGGTTGTGCCGCGCTCCCTTCTACCGGCGGCTCCTTGTCGCCGGGGACGACCACCAGATCGCCGGGATTGGCACCCTCGACGATGCGGACCTTGCCGTTCTCCTTCTCGGCGATGACCACCGGCCGTTTCTCGATCCGGCCGTCGTTGAGCACCAGCACCGACGCCTCCTTCCCCTCGCCGGTCACTGCGGCGGCGGGAACAAGGAGCGCCGAGGTTATCTTCTCCACATCGAGGTCTATCGAAACGGTCATGTCGGTGCGCAGGTACTCCGGCTTTTCGGCGACCGCGAGTTTTACCCGGACGGTGCCGCGCTGGGGATCGACGGTGCGCGCTATCTGATAGACCGTCGCGTCGAAACGGCGGTCGGGGAACGCCTCGGTCGAAACGAGCGCCTTCTGCCCGTCGGTGACCATACCGAGGTTCCGTTCCTCGATGTCGGCGGCGAGGTAGCATTCCTTGGCCGCCGCGATGACCATGAGCGTCTGTCCCGGCTGGGCGACCGCCCCCGGCTCAACACTGCGCGCAAGCACCGTCGCATCGAACGGGGCGAAGATACGGGCGTCGGTGAGCCGCTGACGGGCCAGATCGCGGTTGGCCATCGCCTGCTCGAGCGCCGCCTTGGCGAGATTATAGTCGTTGCCCCCCTTCGCGATGGAGCGTTCGCGGGTCGCGGCGATGTCGTACTGGGTCTGCGCCGTCTTCAGCGCCAGTTCGGAACGCTGGAGTTCGCTTTGCGAGAGCGCCTGTTTGTCGAAGAGTTGCTTATCGCGCTCGAAATTCTTCTGCGCGTCGGAAAGTTTATTCTTCGCGTCGTTGAGCGATTCCTCGGCGACGCGCGCCTCGGTGCCGCCGATCTGTTCAAGCTTGGCGCGCGACTGCGACACCGCCGCCTCGGCCACCTTGAGGTTCGCCTGCAGTTCCTTCTCGTCCAGCGCGATGAGGAGCGACCCTTTTGCCACCGTCTCGTTCTCCTGCGCCGTCACCTCTTTGACCCGTCCCGGGAAGGTGGTGGCGACATTGATGGTCGCCTGCGGCGTCACGCGACCCATGACCACGAGCCGCCGGTTGAGGTCTTTGGTCTCGACGCGGCAGACCGCGACGGTCGCGGGACGTGAAACGAGATACCAGATACCGCCGGCCACGGCCAGCGCGACGATCGCGAGAATTATTTTTTTCTTCATGAGAGCCCCCGAACAGTTCGGTGCATACTAAAAGGAATAGGAGAAAGAGTCAATGAAATAGGTTAGTACACTATTCTGATGAAAAGGGTACGCGCCTTGCCGTCGTGTCTGATCTTCGCCTCGTCAAAGGTGGGGGCACGGAAGAACTTGGTGATGTTGTTCGACACCGCGATCCCCTCTTTCGGTATCCCGAAGGCCTTGGTGTCGAGTACCGCGTTGCTGTTCTCATCGTGGAGCACCGCGATGGCATAGGTCCCGGCCGGGAGTTTCTCGAAGGTGACGCTCATGGTCGAGGCGGTGATCTTCACCTGTTTGCGGTCGCGCGCCTTCTGGTGGTCGCCCGGAAAACCGTCGGGCTGGTCGAACAGCGTCAGTAGAAGATCGCCCGTCACCTTGAGCCCCGACACCGTCACGGTGATGCCGCCCGGCTCCTGCGCCGTGAGTTGAAGCCCGCACAGCAGAACGAAAAAGAACACCAGTGACCGCATCATTTCAAAACTCCGAGGAAGTAGCCGCTGAGGGCGGCGGGCAGTTTTTTCTGGATGACTTTTTTCATGTCGATGTAGCTGCGATTCTTTGCGTCCGATTCAGACAGGGCGCTACTGCGGGCAGATTCCTTGACGGTGGCGATGGCGACGCCGTCGGCGCCCGCCACGGTCAGGGTGATGTCCCATTTGAGGTTGTAGTATTTGTTGTTCAGTTCCACCTTTTCGAACAGGAGCGAGGCCCCGATGGTGACGGCCCCTTTCTGCCCCACGGCATACCCGGCGGCGGTGAGCGCCTCGGTGACGATACCGGTGATCTTCTCATCGGGAGCGCCTTTCCACACCACGGCGAAGGGCATCGCCTCGGCGGCGGCGCGGTACTGCGTCCGCACCTCATCGGCTCGGTACGGCAAGGCGGCAGACTGATAGGCCGACTTGTTTATGACGAGCAACTGCCCCATGAGCCGCGCGCTATTGGCGGCGGTCGCGGCGGCGGCCGAAAGGAATGCGTAGCGTTTCAGCGGCTCTTTCCCGGCGTCAGCCGACTTCAGGAAACGGGTCACCACGGCCGAATCGGCATCGACGAGCTCTTTGTAGACCGCGGCGCTCTTGGCGCGATCGAGATAGGCGATCGCATAGGTCTTCCCCATATCGTCGGTGCAGGTCTCACCGTAGGAAAGGCCGATAAGTTCCTGATCGGTCGTCTGCCGCGTGCTGTCGGTCATCGCGGTCTTTTCGGTCGATGCGGTGACCACTCCCCCTTTTTTCAGTTCGTCGTAGCGGGTGGTCAGTTCCAGATCGCCCTTCACCGTCACCTTTATCATCGCGGCAAGCGCCGCCGCCGCCCGTTGCTGCGCCGCGGCGAGGGTGTCTCCGCTCCCGACCGCCGCGAGGAAGCGCGATTCGGGATAGAGTTTGCGCGGATCGTCGGCCCACGCCTCTTTCTTCGCGAAAAGAAGCGCCGGCAACAAGATCAGCAGCGACAACGCAATGGATCGACGCATGGCATATCCCCCTAGAAATTGAACGATTCAAGAATGGCGCCCGATCCCTCGGCGACGGTGACCTTCTTGGTCTGTTCGCCGATGACCACGCCGCCTTTATAGTAGCGCACCGTCACGACGTGCTCCCCCGGGACGAGTGCGATATCGGCGACGAAGGCCTTCGCGGGAAAGAAGAACGACATCCGCAGATCGGCGTTCTCCGACGCGCTCGCGGCGATACTGCCGCCCAGTCCCAGCAGCAGTCCCGCCAGCTGTCCTCCCTGCCCGCCGACCTTTTTCTTGGTCACCTCGGCCGCGACGACCACCGCCACATATTTGACCACCGCGCGGGTGATCGTCTTGGCGATGGTGGCGTTACGGTCATTCTCAAAGGTCACGCGGGCGATGCGCTCCAGATCCTCCAGAAACACCAGCGGGTATTCGGTCCCGTCGACCCATACGGCGACCCGGTCGGCCGCCAGATGCGACTTAGTCACCAGTTCGGGGAACTCGAATTTGAACCAGTAGGTCTGCGCCGGACAGGAGTCGCCGAAACAGGGAAGCGGCAACACCGCGAAACCGAACATATCGCGATAGCGCTCGTCCCCTTTGTCGTATTCGATAACGATCGAGTTGGGCAGGATGACGAGATTCAGCCGCTTGGCGATCTTTTCGGGCGACAGTCCCGAGAAGGCGACCACCGAAAGGCGTCCCGTACCGGCGGCGGGTTGACTGGGCGGCGCGAGCGCGCCGATGTCGCTGGCCGCGAGGAACGAATAGATCGCCGACTGCTCCTCGACCGTCTTGATAAGCAGGCGCATATCGACCTCGGCGCTGTCATATTCCCGCTCCAGCCGGAATAGGACGAGGCTCAGGAATCGGGCGAGGGTCGATGAAGCGAATTTGAGCGGCGGCCGCTTGCTGTCGGCGGCGAGCTTCTCATACTTGTCGCCGAGCAGTTTCAGTTTGTCGTTGATCCGCCGCACCTCGACCACCGCGCCGGGAACATCGCCCAGATTGATATAGTTGAGCGCCTTGAAGACATTCACGAAAACGAATTCGTAGTCCTCGCCGGCGTATTCGGTCAGGGTGTCGTTGATGACCGCTGAACCGATCATCCGCGAGACGCTCTTGGTGAACAGGTCCTCCATCGCCTCGTCGGCCGCGGTGAGCAGTTCGTTACTGTGCCCCCAATCGCCCGCGAAATGGCGGAGCAGGCCGAGATCGAGATAGTAGAGTACGCGGTCCTTTTCGCTGTAGTCGCCGTTTTCCTTCGCCCTTTCGATCTGCGCGATGGCGACATCGTAGCGCCCGTCACGGAGATGCGACTCCATGTTCTTATACTGTTTCTTCGAGGTGGCGCAGGCGCCTAAAAGCGTCAGCGCGAGAAGAACGATACTGACGTGACGGATCGTTACCACTTGTGCGAATCCTGCGAGATCACTTTCTTTATCTTCTTCGAACCGATCCAGACCTTTTCATTGCTTTCGATGTTCACCAGCTCCAGATCGACCTGATAGAACACCACCTTTTTCCCTTCGACCGCATCGGTAACGGAGCTGATCATCCCCTGCAGCATGAAGTCGGCGCCCGTTTCGGCCGCAAGGCGCTTGGCCGTATCCTCGGTCGCTTGCGACTGCTGATCCTCGCGTTCCTGCCGAAGCGCCGCACGTTCCTTGTCGGCGGCCACGAACTTCACCCGGCCGCCGTTGATGAGCTCGCGCTCCAGATCCTTGATGAAGGTGTCGGTCTGGATATGTTCCGCCGTCTTGTTCTTCACCTGACCGACGATGACGACCGGCTTTTTCCCGCTCGCCGTCGAGAATTCCTCCAGCCACGGACGCTGGGTGACATCGGCCACCATCTCTTCGGCCACCAGCCGCGAATCGGTATCATTCCAGTGACCGCTCAGGTCTATCGCCGTATCGGCCGAGGTCCGTTCGACCGTACGATTGCCCGTCGCACAAGAAACGGTTAAAAGCACTACCGTCAGACATCCTAACACACTCAGTAAACGCATCGGTCTCTCCCTCGCTGTTCGTTGTCATCCTTCGACCGTCGGAAGTTATCATTTCAGGCAAAAAGTGTCAAGAATTGAGCGACTCTTGCTAAATCGCGGCAACCGCATATAATCGGCGCCGCACGAATGGAGGCTTCCATGAAGGACATTCAGAGTCAGCGCGACGACCGCGGCCTGCCGGTGGACATGGTGGGCGTGGCGGCCATCCGCTATCCGATAACGGTCAAGGACAAACTGCGGGGCACGCAGGAGACGGTCGCGGCGGTCGGCATGGCGGTGGAACTGCTCCCCGAATTCAAGGGGACCCACATGAGCCGTTTCATCGAGATACTCAACCGCTTCCGTGGCGAGATCACGATGGCCAACATCCCCGACATCCTCAAGGAGACCCGCGAGAACCTCGGGTCGCCAAAAGCGATGATGTCGCTCGAGTTCCCCTACTTCATCGAGAAGAAATCTCCCGTTTCCGAAGCGCGGTCGCTTTTCCCCATCGAGATACTCTTCGACGGCTACGGCGATGAACAGGGTACCAGCTTCATCCTCGGTGTCCGCGTCCCGGTCACGACGCTCTGCCCCTGCTCGCAGGAGATCAGCGAATTCGGCGCCCACAACCAGCGCTCCTACATCACCGCCTACCTCTCGTTCGACCACTTCATCTGGATAGAGGATATCGTCGATAGACTGGAGGACTGCGCGAGTTCGGAGATATACCCGCTCCTCAAGCGGCCCGACGAGAAATACGTCACCGAAAAGGCATTCACCCGTCCCCGCTTCGCCGAGGATATCGTGCGCGGCGCCGCCGAACTGTTGCTGGCCGAACCCGACATCCACTGGTTCATGGCCGAGGCGGTCAACCTTGAAAGCATCCACGCCCACAACGCCTATGCCCGGATCGAGTGGTTCCGCGAGAAACGGCCGCTTCTTGCCGCCCATCTACAGGTATTCAAGGGATTCAGACAGCGGACGGGGACCTACTAAATTAAGAAAAGGGGTCAGGCGCACAAGTTGCCTGACCCCGTGATCTTTACCTGACGCAGCGGACCGCGCCGGCGAGCGTCTTCATCTGCGAGCCGACCAGACCGCCGTTGGCGAATTCCATGTAGTAGGCTGCGTCATTGAAACCGCTGTCGGGCCGCGTGGTGGAGGACCAGAAAGAATAGCCGGTCGCGCCGGGGAAATCGGCCGGGACCATCGTCCAGGTGCGGTCGTAGGAACTGCGCAGTTCGTTGATATTGGGCAGACGCCAATCGGTATAGCCGCCGAACTCGGCGTTCTGGCAGTAGGCAAGGGCGCCCGTCCAGTCGGATACCGGCGTCACATCGCTGTACCAGTAATCACCGCTCCACATCAGCCCGCTATGGGCGTCGGTGTAGACCTGATCGCCGCCGCGCCATTCCGGATTGAAGAACTTCGCCGCGGTCGGGAAGAAGGTTCCGGTGACGCAGATGACCTTGTACGACGAGGTCTTTGAGGAGGTCTGGGTGGTCCCTATCGCGAAATAAACGGCATAGGCGCTGTCGGAGAAGGTCGGGTGGGTGGTCGAGGTCCAGAAATACTCGGCGTCGAATATCGAGAATACGCCGTTGGGTATCATCGGGCTCATGCCGTTGTAGTCGATGAGGCTCTCGAGTTCCTTGTCGTTCGGCAGGCGCCAGGTGCCGACGCTGTAGCCGCCGGTGGTGGCGTTCGCGCAGTGGGCCACCGCCTGATCGTAGGTACAGTAGCCGGTACCGTCGCAATCGCTGTATATCTGCGGCACCATCTGCTCCCACTGGAGGCCGGTATAATTATCCTGCACCACGCCGGTCACCACCATGGGGAGGTTCTTCGGCGGAGCATTGTACTGCGAATCCTGCCCGAAGAAATCGACGCCCTCAGTGGGACAGTTACCCATCACCGTGGTGGCGTCGTAACACTGTGTCTGACCCGTATTGGGAATATAGTTCCCCCTGAAATAACAGGTGTTAAAATCGGGTCCCGACAGATAATCGGGGGAACCCTCACAGTCGGCGCTTATCTTGCAGTAGTTGATGTCGTAGTCGTCACAGGTCCCATTGCAGGGAGCTGAACCGCTCATATACATCGTCGAGATAACGGGGCAGCTCTTCATCCCGCCGTCACAGGTCTCCGCGACGGGCGTGGTGTCGAGCACGCCGTTGCCACAGGTCGGGATGATGACCGCGTCGTCGTCGGGTATGATCATATCGGGAGCGACCGCGTCTTCGTCGGGAAGCGGCGTATCATCGACGACCGGGCGCACGCCGCCGGTAAGGGTCCGGTTGCCCATTGGAGTGTCGGCGGTGATGTCGACATCGAGCAGATCGGTAGCGGTGTGCAGGGTAAAGACCACCGTCATGTTGCCGAACGTCTCGACATCTTCGACATAGTACGAATACTGGCCGGTATAGGTATGTTCCACAAAACCGCCGCCGGTATGCGACATGTAGAATTCGGCATACTGATTGAAACTCATGTCGAGCATATACTCGGAGGTCTCTGAATTGAACATGATCGATATGTGGTGAACACCCTGTTCAAAGTCCCATTCGCCGAGCAGGTCCTGCGGATCGAGAACAACGACCTCGTCGGGCTGAAGCGCATCTTCATCGACGACGATATCGTCGGTAGTCTCGTCGGGCGTAACCGTATCGCCATCGGTCGGTTTGCTGTCGGTCGGCTCATCGGTGACGATCGGTTCATCTTCATCGGTGTCGAGGATATCGGTATCGGTCAGGATATCGTCGCCGGTCCGCACATACAACGCGAAATTCGAGAAATGGCCCACCTGCGACATGATGGGATCGCCCGCCATGATCGGGTCGCCCGCCATGATCGGATCGCCCGCCATGATCGGATCGCCCGCCATGATCGGATCGCCCGCCGCGTGTACGCCGTCGTATCCCTTCGAATGCCACGCACCCGCGCGTTCGACCGCGACGACCGCAACCTTACCCGCTTCTTTGTCGGTGTCGAGTTTCAATGTCATCGTGACCGGTTTCTTGAAAACAAGCCCATCGGGACCGAACTTCCAGACCGGACTATAGAGTTTGTCGGATTCAGGATGACCCGTCTTTGCCTGTTTCTCGATCGTTATCTCGGTATCTTTGTCAAGCGCGCCGGCCGGTATATCGACCGAGGCATCGCCCTCCTCGGTAGCCACGGTGCCGCCCTCGGCCGCCTTGACCGTTTTCTTGACAACCTCGACATCGTCCTTCTTGTTCTCCTCGCAACCGAGAAGCAATAGGCCGATGACCATCAGGGACACTACCAATCGTTTCATGCCGTTCTCCATCATCAGTTACGAACCACAAGACAGGACAGTATAATGCATAGCCGCCAAAAAGCAACCGTTTGACAGGCACGGTAGCGTTGTTATTCAAATTTCTTTACAATAAAAAGTCTCCGTCCTATGATCCCTTCGTTAGGTCAGTTTTTCTCCATAGGGAGGCATAAGATGAAAAAGTTTCTTGCATTCATGTCTGTTTCAGTGATCGCACTGGCGCTCCTCACCTCTTGCGGCGATGAGGCGCAAACGATCCCCCAGAACGACAATGTGGCCGTCACCGACGATCTGGTCGCGACACCCGACGAGGATACGCTCGTGGTCACCGATGATCCGGCGCTCCCCGATGACATCGCCGTCGACGACACCCCCGTCGTCGATGAAGAACCGGTCATCGACGAAACGGTCGTCCCCGACGCGGAGACCTTCGAACAGATCGGCGACTTCGCGCTCAATTTCAACGGCACGGTCAATGTCGATCTGAGCAACTACCAGAACATCAAGGGAGGCAAGGGGGCCGTCAACTTCAACTTCAAAGGGGCGCCGTACTCTTACGGCGAACTTAAGATACTCGGCCTCTTCCAGTTGTTCCCGATATCTATACTCCAGCAAAACAATGTCGCCGTCATGTGGCTCGAAAGTGCGCCGGGACTCGGCGCCGAGACCAAGAAAGTCTTCGCGATAACCTTCCCCTCGACGATACAGCCGGGACAGTATGTGATGGAAACGGCGCAGGCCTACGCCTTCTACGGCGACATCGACATCAACCTGCAGGGTGGCCAGTTCAACATCAAGTGCGTCCGCGCCGCCGGCTATCAGGGAAATATCACGGTGAATTCCTACACCGGGACCGCCGTCGATTTCCTCGCCAACGGCCTGCTGGTCGATCCGACCGCCGCCGCGAGCCAACTCCCCTACCCGGTCTGCGTCGACTAAGGACGTACCGGTCTCACTTTTTCAAGGAATTTCGGTCTAAAGATGATGCAGTAGGCGGGCATGATCAGGAGCGCCCCCACCAGACAGGTCGATATCGCGAGGACTATCAGGATGCCGAAGAATTTGACCGGCATGAAGACCGATACGGTCAGCACCGCAAAGCCGACCATGACCGACACGCCGTTGAAGATGATGCCGCGTCCTGTGGTGCGTAGCGTCTTGCGGACCGCCTTTTCGGGCGATTTGCCCAGCGCCAGTTCTTCACGGTAACGCCACAGGAAATGTATCGTATAGTCGACGCCGATCCCGATCATGATGGAGGAGAGCATCGCGGTGGCGATGTCGAGCGGTATCCCCGTGCCGCCCATCACGCCGAAAAGAAGGACCAGCGCAAGGGCGAGCGGGATCGAGGCGACGATCCCCGACATGAACGACTTGAACAGGAGCATCACGAGGAACGCGACGATCACCACCGACAGGATAAGCGATGTCACCTGCCCCATCGAGACCTCGTCGATAAGCGCCGCGAAGATGTAGCCGGAGCCGCCCACGATGGTGAATTCAGGGGTATCGGCGGTCAGCGCGTTGACCTTGGCGACCACCCGCTTGATGGTGCCGGAGCCTTCGTCATTTATCTGGACCATGATCTGGGCGTGCTTGAAATCCTCGGTGACCAGATGGCCCAGCTCCTTGATGTCGCTGAGCTTGACATACTCGGTGAGATAGAAATCGACCCCGCCGCGGCCGTCGGGAATGTCGTCATAGCCCGCCTCTCCCGGTTTATGGAGATTGCGCGATATCATCTTGAGGAGCCGCACGATCGAGGTGGTCTTCCCCACTTCAGGAAGTTTTTCCACCTCTTTTTCGAATGCGTCTATCTTGCGCAGGAGCGCCGGATCCTTGATATCCCCTTCGACCACCACATTGATGATCTGCCCCCCGCCGAACTGCCTGTTGACGATGTCGCTGGCGACCGCCACGGTCGATCCTTCGGGGTAGTAGCGGGCGAGGTTCGAGTCGCTGGTGAGCTGCGGGATGAAGAGCGCCGCCGCAAGGGTGATGAGGAGCGTCACGGTCAGGACCGGCTTGGGGTTCTTCGAGATGAAGTAGGCAAGGTTGTACATCGCCCGTTCAAGGAAATGGCGTTTCTTGATATCGGTGGCGATGACCGAACGCGGTTTTTTGAGAAGCGACAGGACCGCCGGGACGAAGAGTAGACTGGCGGTGAGCGCGAAGGTGATCCCGATGCCGGCGAGGATACCCAGCTGTTTTGCCGGGATGAGCCGGTGGGTCAGTATCGACATGATGCCGCCGATGGTGGTAACACCGGTCGCGATAACCGGAGCGCCCAGCGACAGGACGCCGAGTTTGGCAAGGCTGATGGAATCGAGTTTGCAGTCCTCGCGGTTGTCCTGCTGGTAACGGCTCACCAGATGGACCGCATAGTTGTTGGCCACCGCGATCATGATGACCGGCAGTATCATCGTCACCGTCTGCATCTTCCAGCCGAAGAGCGGAATGAGCCCCATGCTGATGACGATCGACATCGCGACGATCGAGAACGGGAGCAGTACGCCGCGGAACTGGCGGAACGAAAGGTAGAGGAAGAGCATCATGATCAGGATGCCGGCCGGAAGGAACTTGAACATATCCTTCGGCACATCTTCGGAGATGCGCTCTTTAATAAAAGGGAGTCCACCGTATACCAGCGGTTCGACGCCCGGCACCGCCGCCGACACCTCGCGGATCTCGCGGGAGATGCGGAGCGTTTCGCTGCTCTGCGCCGAAAGCTTCACGACGATGGCCAGATAGTGGAAGTCCTTCGATATAATGGTGCCGTAGATGAGATCGTTCTTCTTGATCTCCGCGCGCGCCGCTTCCCGCTTTTCTTTTTTCTGTTCGGGGGTCGGTTCCTCATCGGCAAAATCATCGCCGCCGATATTGGGGAGGGTGTTGACGCGGTCGATGCCGGGGATGGCGCGGATCGCGTCGGCTATTTTCGCGGCGCGGTCGAGCGTCTTCTCGGCGAGTATATCGTCGGCCTCCATGATGACCAGCGCTATCTCGGTGCCGCCGAAGAGCTTCTCTATCTTCTGCAGATCGATACGTTCCTTCATGTCGGCGGGAAGCATGTTCTGGACGTCGGGATCGACCGTCGCCTTGGTGAGCGGATAGACCATCGCGAGCGTCAGAAGGATGTGGCAGACGATGATCGGCCAACGATATCTTACAACGAATTCAGATAGTTTTACCATATCAGGCGGCGCCTCCGAAACACAACGGAAGAACGGGTCATGATACACGGCTCGCGGCGAAATGCAAACTTGAGGGGTCAGTCCTCAACATTAGACATTTCTCCGATCTATTTTGATAGATTGCGATCGATAGTCGCCCCGATATCCCGCAGTCGTTTGTTCTGCGCCATCGCCTCATCCAAGCGGCTCGTCATTTTGGAAACGGCGGGCCCCTTCATGTCGAACCGCACACCGATCTCCGCTAAGGTGTCCGCCCCATGACGCCGCAACGCCCACAGGTACCACTTGAACACCTCGTCGCCGCGCCGTTTCTCGATGGGTACGCCCTCTTTGATCTTCAGCGCCTTCCGCACCGCAGCCGCTACCGCATCTTCGCTTCCGGCCAGCAGTCGCCGCGCCTCGGGCATATGCGCCACCGGCGTTTCGCGCAGTCGCACTTTCATCTCATCCACGAAATCGTCGCCGCCCAGCAGCGAGTTCGCCCCGTAGATGCTTTCGGCATCGGGTTTGCGCGTCCACACCTCGTCGATGATGGCCAGATAGTTCTTCCGCCCGCCGCACTGCCGCAGTACCTCGTCAGTGGTCACCGCGAGCGTCAGTTCGTTCTTCTTCGCGGGCGGATTCTTGCCGATGTAGTGCGCCATGCTCGACCACCGCCACGCTTCGGGGCTTTTCACCAGCCCGGCGCGCACGGGATTGAGGTGGATGTAGGCCGACACCGTCGCGAGGTAGCGTTCCTCCTCGACGAGCACCGACTTGAAGCGGCCTTGGAACAGCGATCCGACGAGTTGATGCCGCGCCCGGTACCACGATGCGTAACTCGAATTGAGGGTGTGCATCGCCCGCGAGAGGTTGGCGTCGGGGGTGCCGACGAGCAGGTGATAATGGTTATCCATCAGGCAGTAGCCGTGGATGGTGAGGTTGAATCGTATCTGTACGATGGTGAGGCGCCCGAGGAATTCTTCGCGGTCTTTGTCGTCGGTGAAGATCGCTTCGCGGCGGTGGCCGCGGTTGATGACATGGTAGAGGGCGTTCTCATACGCGAGGCGCAAGGGGCGAGCCATGGATTCCTCCGTCGGTCAGTACGCCGGAGAGATACCAGAACGGTCAACTCAAGTCAAGAAATGTCTAATATCGAGGACTGACCCCGCTTCCCGCTTCTGCCCTGCCGGCGAAGCCAAGCGGTTCTTTGCTGATCCACCGCCCGACCTCGGGATCGTACCACCGGGCGCCGAACTTCGTGAGTCCGGTGTCGGTGTCGCGGATACCACCCGCGAAGCCGAACGGCAGGTCGTAGGTCCCGGTCTCCGCCGTGATGTTCCCGAATTCATCGTAGGCGACTTCTTTCACGATCTCGCCCGTCGCGGCGTTCACCACCATGCGCGGTCCGCCGAGGTGGTCATGGATGATGCGGTAGGTCGTACCCGCCTGCGGGCCGTAGCCTACGGCGGAGGACCCGTCGGCTTCGAGGATCGCTTCGGGTACATTGGCGTGCAAGGCGTAGAGATAGCGCCGCTCCACATTCCCCTCCCCGTCCACAACGGCCGCGATCTTCAACTGCCCGTCATAGAGATACCGTGCCGTCACCGTTCCATTCACCCGTTTCCCTATCAGCCTCCCTTGCGCGTCGTCTTCTTTTTCTTCATCTTACGCTCACGCTGCCCGCCGACGGACGATGGACGGTTCATGGCTTTGCGTTGGCAGGCGCGGGCTTCGCGGATGGCTTGAGTTCTTTGTATGGCAAAGCACCGTTGTCTTTTAGAAGCTTGATGAGCGGGTCTTTCTTTGTTTCCAACGCGTAATCGAGCGGGGTGAAACAGAAGCGGTCCTTTTCATTCAACTGTGCTCCTTTTTTGATGAGGTTTTCAACGGCTTTTTCCGACCGGCTCTGGACTGCGAAGAAAAGGGGCGTGCGGCCGAAATCGTCTTTTTGGTTCAGCCACGCGGGGGTTTTCTTGTATATGTAGTCGATCACTTCGGGGTTGCCGCTCTTCGCGGCGGCGTGAAGAAGATTGCGCCCATTGTCTCCGTCCCGCTCTCGGATGGACTTGGCTCCTTTCGATTCCAGATACTTGATGAAATCCATGTCGCCGCTAATGGTCGCATCAAAAAACAAAGTACCCGCAGATTGGGAAACACAGTTAATATCATGTCCTTTGTTGAGAAGAAATTCTATCGTCTTTTTCTGCTTGCCTAAAGTGGCACCCATCAACAAGCCAGAAGGACAGAATTTCGAAGGAATGGGACCTATGTTAACCCCGCTTTTTCCTATCTCGACAATTTGGGCGATATCGCCTTTAAACGCTACCATGTTGGCGTCATCATCCATAAGGGCTAATCGCAGATGCGCCTCATCACAGCTGAACTCATGCCAGTGGAAAAGGTAAGACTTGTCTGTGTACCCATCTGTCAGTTTATAAAGAGTGCATTTAGTTCTTTTAACTACTTCCGAAGATTCATCGCTGACAAACATTGACCCGATATAGCCAAGTTCTGTGTCCAAATTTTCTGAAAGACAAGTTTCTTCTCCTTTTTCTGAAGAAATAAGAAATGCCGGAACAAAGAGAAGAAGTGCCCATGTAGTTGGGAACATGTTACTTTTCATCAGTTTCCCCACATGTAAAATTGTGCTTCTGGTTCCCATCCGTGTTGTATGAGAACGGGAGCCACATCAGGAAAAGTCGAATTGAAAAGGGAAACCCAAACTACCATTCCCATCGTTCTCGCAAGCCCCCAATCTCCTGTTTTCTTTTCCCAACTTCCTGAGAGTTTGGAGGTCCCTTCCCATTCGGACACATATTCCCCTTTTTGTCTGGACCAATATCCTCGCTGCTTGTGCCTTACATGGCTGTGCCAAATACCCCAGAAATTTTTTCCTCTTTCTTTAATTCTAAACTCTACAAAATCAACGAGTCCTTCTGTTCGATCATTGATTAATCCCTTGTACGGCCTCTCGTATTTGTACTTTTCTTCCCCATTGACTTTCTCTGTGTAAATCTCGGCAAGATACTCAACGTACGGCGCATCCTTGAATGTATTAAGGGTAAAGAATGCCGCATCGTGAGCGGCTTGCTCCGCTGTATCGAACAGGTCCCCCGGCTTCTCACCCGTGATATCTATCTTATTTACCGGATCATTATTCGCATAGGCGTAATGGTTCAACCCGCCGTCGAACATGATGGGATCTTTTTCTATCCACCTGCCCACTTCGGGATCGTAGTCTCTGGCACCGAATTTGACGAGTTTGGTGTCGAGGTCATAGACGCCGCCCGCGAAGCCGAACGGCTGGAAGCCGGGGTTGCTGTCCGAGAGCACAGTGCCGAACTCGTCATACGCGATCTCCTGCGCCACGGTGCCGCTCTGCGCATCCACCACCATCCGCACGCTTCCCAGATGGTCGCTGATGACCCGGTAGGTGGTCCCGCCCTTCACCATGTAACTCGGCACCTGCTCCTTCTCGGCGTACACATAGAGTTCGAGGACATTCCCCTCCTCATCGACCTTCGCCACCGGGTTCAACTGATCCTGATAGATGAATCGTTCCACCACTCCCCCGTTCACCCGTTTCGCTATCAGCCTCCCTTGCGCGTCGTAAGTATACCCGATGACGCTGTTGTTTGGCAAGATTACCTGATCGAGATTCCCCAGCGCATTGTACCGGTAGGTCGTTATCCCCGCGAGCGTCGTCTTGGTCTCAAGATCCCCATTGCGGGTATAGCGGTAGGTCGTCGTCCCGTACCGGGTGAGTTGGTCTTGGGCGTTGTAGGAGGCGGTCACCTGACCGGTGGCAAGGCTTTGCTTGAAGGTGCGGTTCCCGTTTTCGTCGTACCAGTATGAACCCACGGTCGCGCCATTGCCGTCCTGTACTTTCGTCAAACGGCCGAAACGATCGTAGGTGTATTGCCGATCCTGTGACGGGTTGTTCCCTTGGATGTAGGTGATCCGGTCGTTGGTGCGCTGATATTCGAACGAGAGGAGGTCCCCGCCCGCCGCGCGGTGATGGACCCGGCCGGGGATCCCTTTCGGGTCGTAGAGGGCAAATTCCGTTACGGCCGTGCCGATGGTGACGGTATCGAGTTTCCCCGCCGAGTAGGTGAGGTTGTCGAGGTCGGTCGGGTGGTAGGTCATACCGAGCGCGCCGATGTCGGTGATGCGCTGGAAGTCGTCGTAGGCGTAGATGATGGGGGCGCTTTCCCCTATCACCAGTTGCTCAAGACGACGGGAGAGGTCGTAGTTCCAGCGGATGGTCCCATTCACGGTCCCGGCCCATGTCTCACTCTTCTTGAGGCCGTCTTCGTACCAAGAGAAGGAAAGCGTTTCGTCGCCGTAGGTGAGGCTCTTGAGGTCGCGGTTCCCGAGTTCTTCATAGTCGGGCACGATAAGTTGTATCGGTTCGGCCGCGTCGGGCGCGAGGTAGTCGGTGTGGTCGTAGCGGCCGGTCCCGAAGTCGTACATGATCTGGAGTTTAGCGCCGTCGGGCCGCTCGATCTCGGTCAACTGACCGTCGCGGTTGTAGCGCCGTGCGGTCGGGGTGCTGACCAATTCATCGTCGATGGTGATGTCGGGCGGGGTGTAGGCTTTCTCTTCGTTCGTAGCGGTGTAAGAGAATTCGTGCGTCATCAAGATCGTTCACCTCACACCCGGGACATGATGTTCATAGTGCGATGGATTTGTTTTCCCGTCAAGATATCGCAAAATGTCTTGTGTTGAGGACTGACCCCTCTGTCTTGCATTTTGTTTTTCGGCGTGCTAGGGTGTCCGGCGTAGGGTAGTTTACGGTCCTATGAATTTCGGAGGAGATAATGGCAGCGAAAGGTTTCGTCGAGATCTCGGTCGAAGGGTGCAAGGGATGCGCGCTGTGCATCCATTACTGCCCGGTCAAGTGTCTGGACATGAACATGACGGACACCAATTCCTACGGTCTGCATTACGCATTCCTCAAGGAACCCGACAAGTGCACCGGCTGCGCCAACTGCGGGGTCATCTGCCCCGACGCGGCGATCACGGTGTACCGCAAGAAGAATTAACGGAACGGATAGAAGGAGGAAGCAGTGGCTGACGTCAAGTTCATGAAGGGCAACGAGGCGCTTGCCGAAGCGGCCATCCGCGCCGGCATGCATGGCTATTTCGGCTATCCCATCACCCCGCAATCGGAGGTGGTCGAGTACCTCGCCCGCGAGGAGCCGAAACATAAATATGTTCTTCTTCAGGCTGAATCCGAGGTCTCCTCGGCCAATATGCTCTACGGCGCGTCGGGAGCCGGCGCCCGCGTGATGACCACCACCAGTTCGCCCGGCTACTCGCTGATGCAGGAGGCGGTATCCTACATCGCCTGCGCCGAGTTGCCGACGGTCTTCGCCAATGTCCAGCGCGGCGGCCCCGGTCTGGGCACCATTCAGGCGTCGCAGGGCGACTATTTTCAGGCGGTCAAAGGCGGCGGTCACGGCGACTACCGCAACATCGTGCTCGCCCCCAACAGCGTGCAGGAGATGGTCGACCTGACGGTACTTGCGTTCGATCTGGCCGATAAATACCGCGGCCCGGCGCTCATCCTTTCCGACGGCGCCATCGGGCAGATGATGGAAAAGGTCAATCTCCCCCCGCAGCGCCCCTACGAACCGCCGTCGGCGTCGCGCAAGGAAAAACCGTGGGCGACCATGGGGAAGACCCCCGACCGCGAACGCAATGTCATCACCTCCCTCAACATCCAATCGGAGAAAATGGAGAAGGTGAATTTCCGCCTGCAGGCGAAGTATAAGGAGATCGAGGATAAAGAGGTCCGTTTCGAGAATTACCACGCCGACGACGCCGATGTGGTGCTCGTAGCGTACGGCGTGACCAGCCGCATCACCAAGAAGGTGGTCGATCTGGCCCGCGCCGAGGGGCTCAAGGTGGGACTCGTCCGCCCCATCACGCTGTGGCCCTTCCCGAAAAAGAAACTCGACGAACTGGCCAAAAAGCCCGCCGTCAAGTTCTTCCTGTCGGTCGAGATGAGTTGCGGCCAGATGGTCGAAGATGTGCAGCTCGTCTCCAACGGCCGCAAGCCGGTCCACTTCTACGGCCGTCAGGGCGGCATCATCCCGACCGCCGAAGAGATCCTCGATGTCATCAAGAAACACCTGAAGGAGAAGTAAGATGAAGGAAGGATACGAACTGGTCTATCAGAAGCCCGCGACGCTCCTGCCGCAACGTATGCACTACTGCCCCGGCTGTCTCCACTCGACGCTCCATAAGATCATCATGGAAGTGGTCGAGGAGATGGGGATACAGAACGACACCATCGGCGTAAGTCCGGTCGGCTGTTCGGTCTTCGCGTACGACTACATGGACATCGATATGCAGCAGGCGGCCCACGGACGCGCCGGAGCGGTCGCGACCGCCATCAAGCGGATGCATCCCGACAAATATGTCTTCTCCTATCAGGGCGACGGCGATCTGGCCGCCATCGGCACCGCCGAGACGCTCCACGCCTGCAACCGCGGCGAGAAATTCATCTTCTTCTTCGTCAACAACGGCATCTACGGCATGACGGGCGGTCAGATGGCCCCCACCACGCTCGAAGGCCAGAAGACCTCCACCAGCCCCTACGGCCGCGATGTCAAGAAGGTCGGTTGGCCGCTCAAGATGGCCGAGATCGTCGGCACGCTCAACGGCGTCGCCTACTCGGAACGGCTTTCGATGAACACCCCGGGCAACGTCCGCAAGGCGAAAAAGACCATCCGCAAGGCGTTCGAGATGCAGAAACAGGAACTCGGCACCGTGTTCCTTGAATTCATATCGAACTGTCCGTCGGGCTGGAAATGCACCCCGGAACAGTCGCTCGACTGGATGGCCAACCAGCAGATGGCCTACTATCCGCTGGGCGTGTACAAGGATGTGACGGCGACAACCACCAAGTAAGGAGAACTGATATGTTGCAGGAGATGATATTCGCCGGGTTCGGCGGACAGGGCGTCCTGTCGATGGGCAAGCTTATCGCGTACGCCGCGATGAAGGAAGGGAAAGAGGTCAGTTGGATGCCCTCCTACGGCCCCGAGATGCGCGGCGGCACCGCCTACGCGATGGTCAATGTGAGTGATCAGCCGATATCGTCGCCGGTCGTGCAGGTGTACGATGTGGTGGTGGTATTCAATCTGCCGTCGCTCAAAAAGTTCGAAGGAGCGGTCAAGAAGGGCGGCATGCTCTTCTGGGAAAGCTCGGTCATCAAAGAGGCGCCGACCCGCAAAGACATCAAGATATTCCCGATACCGGCCATCGAGAAATCGGGTTCGGTGCTGGGCGATGTCAAGGTCATGAACATGGTCACCCTCGGCGCGCTGATCAAGGTCAACCCGCTGGTGAAGCCCGAAACGCTCCTCGAAGCGCTCAAGGACACGCTCCCGGCGCGCCATCACAACATGATACCGATAAACAAGCAGGCGATAGAGTTGGGGATGAGCCTCGTCTGACGCGACCCGACCGCTATAATTTCACGGAAGCATCTTTCAAGACGGTCGACAATTCGTCATAATGTTTTTCCAAGATCGCCCGTTCTTCTGCTGAAAAAGGCCGCAGATAGCTACTGGCGCTTTTTTTGTCGGAGATATTGGGATCGCTCAGTATCCGCAACGCGAGCCATCCTCGAATGATCTTGGCCGCCTTGCGCATGAATAGGCGTGAATCAAGACCTTTCTCTTTGAGGTGCCGCTTGATCTCGATCTGTCCTTCACTCCTCACGATGCCGGGATTCTTAGTCTTTTTATCGAGTTCCACGTTGTAACGCTCCGCGATCTCGTTGACCCCCGGAAAGTGGCTCATAAAGAGCGCGATATCGGCCTCAACGATGACCACCGGGGGCTCCTGCACGAGAGATCGGACGGGAGGAGCGACCGGGACCGACGAGAGAATGCTGTCCGCATCGGGCGTTGCGACGGCCGGAGGCGACTCCTTTTTACAGCCCGGAGCCATGAACACGAATATCAGTATGAGTGTGAAATAACGCACCGTATTCCCATTAACCATCACCGGCGGCATCGTACTTATTTCACGATCCGATTGCAATAAAATTCGTACCGGGCAACACCCTTCAAAGAGCGGTGTTAAAATAATGAAAAATTTGACCTCACCTTTCTTTCGTGTATAGTTGAGCTGTTTTATTTTTTGGTACGCGCGTGTAGAGGGTAAGAGCGGCTTCTCGGAGGAGGTGTCTCGTGTTCAGTTACACCATACAGAAAAAAGACAATGTACTGGCGATCTCGGTCTCGGGACGCATAGACAACGAAGGGGCGGGCGATTTCCAAGAGGCGCTGGACAAAGCGTTCGAGGTCAACCCGCGTACCGTATCGTTCGATCTTACCGATGTCTCTTTTATCAATTCGGCCGGCATCGGCAAAATACTCCTGTTCTACAAGCGCATAAAGAACCGCAACGGCGAGATACTGATAACCGGCATCAATGACGATGTCTATACCCTTTTCAAGGCGATCCGGCTCGACAAGCTCATCCCGATAGAGAGATAGCGATGGCGAATTTCCGGCTTTCGGGCGACACGGCCTTCATCGGGGGCGATCTTACGGTCAACTCCGGCGCGGCCATTCAGACCTTTCTGCGGAATTTACAGGTCAGGCAAAACGATCTGACGATAGATCTGCGCGGCGCCGAGGTCTGGGACAGCGCCACCATACAACTTTTCCTGTCGTGGATCAGGTCCCGACAGGGCGGCGCCGTGGTGTGGCGCAATATGCCGCGCGACATGGCCGGCGATCTCCGTATCATGGGACTTGCGAAACTATTCAACGGGGCGACGCATGAGCAGTAGAACGATCCTGATCGTCGACGATTCGGCCACCCTGCGGGCATCGGTCAACTTCGTCCTGACCGAAGCCGAATACACCGTCATACAGGCTAAAGACGGGCTTGACGGGCTCGCCAAACTGCGCGATCTGCAGTCGGCCGGCACCAAACTCGACATGATCATCACCGACATCAATATGCCAAATCTCGACGGCATCGGCTTCATCAACGAAGTAAAGAAGGGCGAATACAAATATGTCCCCATACTCGTCCTCACCACCGAGGCCGAGAACGCGAAGAAAATGGAGGGCAAGGCGGCGGGCGCAGCGGGATGGCTGGTCAAACCGTTCAAGCCCGAACAGTTGCTCTGGGTCGTCAAGAAATTCGTGCGCTAGGGGCGGCATGCTCAACAAGGACGGGCTCTATCACATCTTCGTCGAAGAATCGCGCGAACTTCTGACCGGGTTGGAAGCGGATCTTCTCGAGCTCGAAAAGGATCTGCAGAACACCGAACTCATCAACCGCGTTTTCCGTTCGGTCCATACACTTAAAGGCAGTTCGGGGATGGTCGAATTCGCCGTACTGACCGACTTCACTCATGAACTGGAAAATATCCTTGCCCGCCTGCGGGCAGAAGAACTTCGAGCGTCGCAGAAGCTCATTTCTCTGCTTCTCGAATCGGTTGATATCCTCAAACGGCTCATCGAACAACGCCCCGACCGGATCCCCGAATCGTTCCGCCATGAGATGCTCCGCAATACCGAATCCCTGAAACGTTATCAGGGCATTGATATCCCCTCGGAGAATACCCCCAAAAGACCGGTCGAGACCAAAGACGGTTTCAACGAGAAATACATCAACATCGTCCTCAAATTCCGTCCCGACATCTACAGCTCGGGAACCGACCCGTTGCTGTTGCTCAAAGAGCTGAGCGAACAGGGCGAGATCGTTCGCGTCCGCTGTGACATGGAAGGCATCCCGGCGATCGACCGTATCCAGCATGACAAGTTCTATTTGAGTTGGGAATTGGTTCTTCGCACCGCCAAGCCTTTGTCGGCCATCGAGAATATCTTCATCTTCGTACGCGACGACAACACCATCTCGCTTGAGGATATTTCCAGCCGCTTCAAGGAAGGCGTCGACCTTCTGTACGCCGACAAGAAACTGGGGGAGATCCTCGAAGAGGAAGGCCTGATCGATCAGCACGATCTCGACAACGCGATAAAGGAACAGAAACGGTCGGGAGAGATATTGATCGAGCAGAAGAAGGTCGATTCCGGCGTGCTCGACGAAGTGCTCCGCCGTCAGCAACGGTCGAAAGAACTGACGCAGACCTCGACCTTGCGCGTCGATACCGGCAAACTCGATAAACTCGTGAACCTCGTGGGAGAGATGGTGATCGGCGTGGCGCGAATGGCGCAACTCATCCAGTCGAGCACGCTGTCGCATAACCGCGACCTTAACGATACGCTCGACCAGCTCGAACGGATCAGCCGCGATGTGCAGGAACAGGTCATGCGGGTCCGGATGATACCCATCGAGGCGACCTTCCGACGGTTCCAGCGGGTGGTGCGCGATATCGCCAACGATCTGGGAAAAAAGATAAATCTCTACCTTTCGGGAACCGAGACCGAACTGGACAAGACGGTCATCGAACGGATCGACGATCCGCTCAAGCATCTCATCCGCAACTCGGTCGACCACGGGATAGAACAGCCCGAAGAACGCCTTAAACGCGGCAAACCGGTGGAGGGGAGCGTCTGGTTGCGCGCCTACCAGCAGGAGGGCAAGATCATCGTCGAGGTCGAGGACGACGGTTACGGCATCGACAAGGAACGGATACTGCGCAAGGCGGTGGAACTGGGCATCGTCCCCAAGGGGGCCGAGGTCCCCGAGCAGGAGCTCTACGGGTTCCTGTTCCTGCCCGGTTTCTCGACCGCGAAGAAAGTGACCGAACTGTCGGGGCGCGGCGTCGGGCTTGACGTGGTGAAACGCAATATCGAGAGCCTGCGCGGGAGCATCGAGGTCTACTCCGAAAAGGGGAACGGCACCCTGTTCCGCATAAAATTGCCCCTGACGCTGGCCATCATCGACGGAATGCGCGTCGCGGTCGGCAGCGAAATACTCACCATTCCTCTCCTGTCGATCATCGAGGCGGTCCGCCCCGGTCTGGACAGCATCAAAACCATCGAGGGTAAGGGCGAACTGATGGAGTTCCGCGGTGAATATCTTCCCCTCATCAGGCTCTACGAACTGCTCGGTTTCGAGACGGCGGTCACCGACCCGGAGGAGGCGATCGTCATCATCATCGAGGCGAGCACCCGCCGGATGGCGCTCATGGTCGACGATGTTATCGGCCAGCATCAGGCGGTCATCAAGAGTCTCGACACGAACTACCGCCGCATCGAAGGAACCAGCGGCGCCACGATACTCGGCGACGGCCGCGTATCGATCATCCTCGATGTGCACGGCATCGAAAGCCTTGCCTTCGGTAAACGACGCGCCAAGGAGGGGGTCGTATGAGTCCGCTTTCCAGCAAACTCATGAAGAAGGAAACCGAAGTCCGTTCGGAACAGCAGATGCAGTTCATCTCCTTCAATGTGGGCGATGAGATCTACGCGACCGACATCCTTAAAATACATGAGATAACCAGCTACCGCGACCTGACGCGCATCCCCTCGCTTCCCCCCTTCATCAAAGGGGTCTTGAATCTCAAGGGAATGGGCGTGCCGGTGATGGACCTGCGCGAAAAATTCGGTCTTGCGCCGCGCCCCTATACGAAATTCTCGGTCATCATGGTGGTCGACGTTTCGGGCCGCATCATGGGGGTCATCGTCGACAGCGTCGCCGACGTGCTTCATGTGATCCGGCGGGACATGCAGCCGGCGCCAAAGTTCTCGATGACGGTCAAGGCCGAATTCATCAAGGGGATGATAAAACGCAACGACGGTAAATTCATCATCCTTCTCGATATGGATCGCATCCTTTCAGACCGCGAACTCGACATCGTCGAATCGATATGACGGGGAATTCATGAGCGGCAAGAACGATTTTCTCGACCTGATCCCCGAGTTCCTTGAAGAGGCGCGTGACCACATAACCTCGATAGAGGCCGATCTGGTGCAGATAGAATCGGCGCTCAATGAACGCCGCCAGCCAGAGGTCGAAACGCTGAATCGTCTTTTCCGGGCCGCCCACGCGATAAAAGGGGGCTCCGAATTCGTCGGGCTCGATTCGGTCGAAGAGATCGCGCGCGCGCTCGAAACGCTTTTTAATTTCATGCGCAATGGCGACCTTTCACCCAACCTCGAACTCATCAACGCTTCACTCGCGGCGATAGATCGACTTAAATCAATGGCGGCCGAACCCGCCTCCACCACCCCCGGAATACCGGAAGAAACGGCCACGACGCTACGCGATCTGACCGATACGCACTTGGCCGACCGCACCCGTCGCAGCGCCGCAACGGTCATATCGCCGACCGATCTTTTCGACGGCATCGGATTCACCGTATCCGAGTATGTCATGGAACGCAAGGCTCGTCGCGGCGAGTTCTTTCTCATATCCATAGAGATCGAACGCTATACCGCCGGGAATCAACGGACCATTATCGAACTTTCGGCCACGCTGAGTTCATTCGGCGAGATACTCGATACGGTGAACGCATCGGGTCCCGAAAATTCACCGCTCATCCACCTGCTCTACCACACCATGCTTGAAGAACAAGCATTGTCGTTATCCCTGCCCGCATTGGAAGGGCTCTCGTTGAAAAAGGTCCCGCGCGAACGGCTGGAAAAACTTTTCTCCGGCCGCAAAGGAGCGGTCTCCGAACGGCGCACGCCCCCCCACCGCCCCACGAGCGCACCGCCGGAGCAGCGGAACGGCACGCCCGCTCCGCTGACGCACGAAGCCCCCGCTCCGCTCGCAACGCCCGCGAACGGACATTCCGAAGCGACCGATATCCTCGTCGATCCGGCGTGGGAACACTGCACCGAATTCGTCTCCTTTTTCATCGAACAGGAACAGTACGCCGTACCGATATTCCTCGTCCACGACATCAAGGAGATGCTCCCCTATTCGCGCCTCCCCAATCAGCCGCTCTTCGTACTGGGGGTGGTCAACCTGCGCGGGAACGTGGTACCGTTGTTCGATCTGCGCCGGATACTCGGACTTCCGCAACGCCCCTTCGATCGCAAGACGGTCATCCTCATTCTCGATATCGGCGGGAAGATGACCGGGTGCGTGGTCGACGCCATCAGCGATGTGGTGACCCTCGAAGCTGCGGACAAACAGGCCACGCCCCTTCTGGGCCGCAACATCACCGCCGACTATGTTCGCTTCATCGGCAAGGATAAGAAGTCCGGCTCCTTCCTCATCGTACTCGACATAGAGAAATCGTTGCCGGAGTGACATGATAGAGATCAAGAAATTCACGCTGACCGAGGAGGAGTTCAACAAGCTCCGCCGCCTCGTTTTCGATTCGGCGGGGATCAGCCTTTCCGACACGAAACGGGAGCTGGTCATATCGCGCTTCTCGCGCCGTCTGCGCGCCCTCAACCTCTCGACCTTCGGCGAATACTACAACTTCGTCATTTCGCCCGACGGCCAGAGCGAGATGCAGAACTTCGTGAACTCGATCACCACCAACAAAACCGATTTTTTCCGCGAACCGCACCATTTCGACTATCTGCGCGATCACTTCGCACCGGAATGCCTCAAACTCGGCCGTCGCGAGGTCCGCGTATGGTCGGCCGGCTGTTCGACCGGCGAGGAGGCCTATACCATAGCGATGGTGCTTCACCACTATCTCACCGAACCGCACGGTATCCGCGTGAAGGTGCTGGCGACCGACATCGACACGAGCGTCCTCGACACGGCGCGCAACGGCATCTACGATGAACGTCAGGTGCGTCCGATACCACCGGAGATGCTCCGCCGCTATTTCCTGCGCGGCAAGGATGAAAGCTCCGGGCTCTACAAAATAAAGGACATTCTCAAAGAGCTCGTCACTTTCCGTCAGATCAACTTCATTTCCGAGAATTATCCCATTTCGGTGCTTTTCGATGTCATTTTCTGCCGCAATGTCATCATTTACTTCAACAACGACACCAAGCGGCGTGTGCTTAACCGGCTGTCGGGCTATCTGACGCGCGGCGGCTACTTTGTCATCGGCCACAGCGAAACGCTTTTCGATATGGTCGATGGACTCACCTATCTCAAGAACACCATTTACCGAAAGGATTGATCGTGTACCGCTCGTTCAACCGGAAATTCGAAAGAGAGATCGTCGTCATCCAGCCGGGAGAATATTATGTCACCGATTCGGCGGCGGAAGGTATCGCTACGGTGCTCGGCTCCTGTGTCGCGGTCTGCTTGATAGACGCGAGGGCGCATATCCGCGGCATGAACCATTTCATGTTGCCGGGCGATTTCCGCAACGAGGAGATATACCAGAGCCGCAGCGGCCGTTACGGCATGTTCGCGATGGAAAGTCTCATCAACGAAATGATGAAACGCGGCGCCAAACGCGAGAATCTCACCGCCAAGATATTCGGCGGCGGCCATGTGCTCAACTTCCGGCGCAGCGACGGCAACATCCCCGACGCGAACATACTCTTCGCGAAAACCTATCTCGCCTTCGAGGAGATAAAACTTGCCGCATCGGATGTCGGCGGAAACACCGGTCGCAAGATCATATTTCTCGATGATTCGAACGGCCGGGTGCTCGTCAAGAAACTCGCCCCCGACAGCGTGGTGGAGTTCCTCGACGAGGAGAACCGCTACAAGGCGACGATGCTCAAGAAGAAAAAGGAGGAGATGAGCGGCGGCATGACGCTGTTCGACAAGTAACATGGTGGATGTGCGCAACGAAAAGATAAAGGTGCTCATCATCGATGATTCGGCGACGGTCCGCCGCGCTCTCGAAGAGATCATCACGGCGGCGGCCGACATGACGGTCATCGGCACCGCGGCCGATGCCTACGAAGCCCGCGATATCATGCGGCGTGAAATGCCCGATGTCATCACCCTCGATGTCGAGATGCCGCGCATGGACGGTCTGACCTTCCTCGACAAGGTGATGCGGGCGGTCCCGGTCCCGGTCCTGATGATCAGCTCGCTCACGCAGGAAAACGCCCTGATCACCCTCCGTTCTCTGGAACTCGGCGCGGTCGACTATATCACCAAACCGGCGAAGGGCCTTTTCATCAACCTCGAGGACCTCGCCGACGAGATACTGGAAAAGATACGCGCCGCCAACGGCGTGCCGCGTTCGTGGCTCGAACGGCACCGTTATCGCGAGAAAATGACGCTCTCCCCCGAACAGGTTCTTGAAGCGGACGAGGCCGATATCGTGCACGGCGCCGGGAAATTCATTACGCCGCAACCCCTCATCGCGCTGGGCGCCTCTACCGGCGGCACCATCGCCATTGAACAGTTCCTGCGCCGTCTTGACGCGCACCGCATGCCCCCCATCGTCATCGTACAGCATATCCCCCAGTTCTTCTCGCGCTCGTTCGCCGAACGGCTCGACGCCCTTTTCAACTTCTCGGTGCGCGAAGCGGTCAACGGTCATGAACTCCGCCCGGGAGATGTCGTGGTGGCCGAGGGAGGCAAACACCTCATGGTGGAGCGGACCCCCGCCGGATATATGGTCATCAGCCGGGACGGACCGCGAGTGAACCGCCACAAACCCTCGATCGACGTCCTGTTCAAATCGGTCGCGGCGGCGGCGCGCAACGGCGCCATCGGCGTGATACTCACCGGTATGGGTAACGACGGCGCGAAGGGAATGCTCGAGATACAGCTTGCCGGCGGACTTACCTTCGCCCAGCGTAAAGAGGGCTGTCCGGTCTACAGCATGCCGCGCGCCGCGGTCGAAATGGGCGCGGTCCGCGCGCAACTCTCGGTTGAAGGCATCGCCGGATACTTGAACCATATATTTGAAGGAGACCCTGCGTGACCGTTCCCCTTGAACGCACCTATCGGATCGGCAACGATCTGGAACGGATCACCGAGGTAGTGGGCGATATCGTTTCGCTTGCGCGGGCTCATTTCCCGAATACCGGCCAACTGGAGGTCGCTGTTTACGAGGCCCTTTACAACGCCATAGAACACGGAAATCTCGGTCTTTCATTCGACGAGAAACGTTCTCTTATCGAATGCGGACGTCACGACGAATGGATAGCCGCTCGACGTAAAAGCGAACCCTATGCGAGCCGCATCGTCACCGTCGTGTTGCAATTCACCGATCAAGAGATGCGCATCACGGTATCCGATGAAGGCGATGGATTCGACTGGGAAAAAACGATCGCGGAGCTGGATGACGGCCAGCTCGTCGGCGTGAACGGTCGCGGTATCAGGATCATGCAAAGCGCCTTCGACGAGGTGAACTACCATGAGCGCGGAACCGCCGTCACACTCACCAAGAAACGAGAGAGGACCTGATGATGCAGAATGCTCCGCAGACGCCGGACCGGAAACGGATCCTCATCGTCGACGCCGATGAACAGGTAACGGCGGTACTGGCGCTGAAACTCCGTCAGGCCGGTTACGAGGTACTCAATCTTCCCAGCACCGTCAATGCGCTGGCCGCTATTCGCGAATTTCTGCCGCATCTCATCATATCGGAGATGGTTCTCCCCGAACTGTCGGGGGTCGACTTTCTCAAGCGGATCAAAATGAATCCCGAGACGGCCCACATACCGTTCATCTTCCTGTCGAGTTCCCGCAATGTCGAGGATAAGATAATCGCCCACGAGATGGGGGCCGAAGCGTTCTTCGCCAAACCGATCTTCATCAAAGTGCTCCTTAACCGCATCAGCGATTTCTTTCAGGAGCGCGACTTCAAGGAGATACTCGTCTCATCGGGCGAACAAGAGGAGTTCACCGGCCTGCTCCAGAACATATCGATCCTCGATCTGCTCAATATCGTGCATGAAAATCGCCGTAGCGGCAAGATAACATTGACTTCCGGCGGCGAAACGGGGCACATCTATTTCGCCGACGGTGCATTGATCCGCATCGACAAGGAAGGTGCTGAAAGCAAAAGCGGCGAAGATATTCTCTACACGTTCCTTCCGTGGATGGAGGGATCGTTCCGCATCGTGTACGGTGATCAGCCGGTCGAACAGAATCTCACCGAACCATTCGACCGTCTCATCGTCAATGCGATGAACTGGTTTTCCGAATACCAGTCGGAGATCAGCGAAATGCCCGCGCTCGATGTCATCGTCCACCTGCAACTCCCCGCCTTCATCGAACAACTGGCCAAACTGCCCGACACCATCGGCATTCTCCTCAAAGAGGTACCCGAAGAAGGTATCCGGGTGGGCGAACTCATCGAAAAGGCGGGAAGCGACCGCAAACGGGCCATCGAGTATCTCAAAAAACTCGTAGCGCTGGGCATTCTGGGCTATGAACCCTGCACGACCTCCTTCCAACCCAACGCCGTACCGGCGTGGGTGCATCCGGATTCGAGTACCGGCGAATCAAAACCCCGAGATAAGCGACCTGCCGCGACGGTTGCCCCCTCCCCCACCCTACCGGGAGATGCCGCCGATATAAAACGGGCGACGGTCGCTCCGGCGCCGGTCACCATCCTTCAGCCTCCGCCGCCCCCTATTCCTACCCCGGCTCCTGCCCCGGCCCCGCAACATCGGGATACAGTAAAACTTGATGACGATGAAGAACGGCGGGCACTCATCGAATCGCTGGAGAACGAACCGGGAACAGCCTCCCACGGCCACGGCCGGACCCTCATGGTGTTCGCCATACTCGTCTCACTGGCTGCGACCGGTATCGCGCTCTGGTATTTCTTTTTCCGCCCGGCGAACGCCCCGCTCCCGCTGGAACCGGTCGTTGAGACGGTAGCCGCCCCGGAACCGCCGCCGCCGCCGCCGCCGCCGGCAAAACCGAAAGATCCCTACGAAGGTAAAAAGGCCGAAGAGCTTCTCGCCATGGCCACCGCCGCCCACGGCGCTGAGAAATATGCCGACGCGATAACGCTCTATCGGGCGGCGCTCGAAAAGGTCCCTGCCGGGGATACCGCCGCCCTGCTCATCTCCAAGATATGGAAGAACCTTGCCATCGCCCAATACGACGCCGAGGACTATCCCGCAGCGCTCGATGCCATAGAGCAGTCCCTGCTGGGCGGCATCGAACCGGAAAAAATAGAGCTCAAGGCGGCGATACTCGAGGAAATGAAGCGGTTCGACGACGCAATGAACACCTATCGTGCATTTCTCAAGAACAAGGAATATAAGCCCAAGGTGACCTACTGGATAAACGAGATCATGCGGCTCAAAAAAGAAAAGAAAAAAGCGGGAGCGACCAAGTGAAGATACTCATCGACGAAGCGGCCATCCAGCGCCGCGTCACCGAACTGGCGGCCGATATCCGCACCGCTTACGGCGCTGAACCATTCCTTTTTCTCGTGGTGCTCAAAGGGGCCTTCATGTTCGCCGCCGATCTCTTCCGCCGCATCGGCGCCCCGGGAATGCGCATAGATTTCATTCGCCTTTCAAGCTATCGCGGCACCCACTCCAGCGGTAAGGTTGAGATACCCAAGGGGGAACTCGCCCACTTCGCCGGACAGAACATCCTCATCGTCGAGGATATCGTCGACACCGGGCTCACGCTCGAGGTCTTCACCAAAGCGCTCACCGATGCCGGCGCCCGGTCGGTCCGCATCTGCTCGTTCCTCGAAAAAACGACCGTGAATAACGGCCGCGTCAAAATAGACTTCCTCGGCTTCCCGATACCCGACAAGTTCGTCGTCGGCTATGGACTCGACTGCGACGAGATGCACCGCGATCTGCCGCATGTCGCGGTCTACAACGAGGAGTGACGCGGTGCAGCAGATCCGCCCCGGCATCGACCTCCCCATCCACCAGATAGCGGATCATCCCTTTGACTTCGCCGCCCTCTTCCCCGGACTTACCCGCATTGAATGCGAGGTGGGCTTCTGCTCGGCGATATTCCTGACCGAGTACGCCAATCGCAATCCCCGCACCGGCATCCTCGGCATCGAGAAGAAGCACGCCTACTTCCTGCGCGGCCTGCACAACCTTGAACGGAAACTCAAGCAAGACAATGTCAAGGCGGTCGAGTTCGACGCGCGGCCGCTCATTGAGATGCTCATCCCCCCCGCGTCGCTCGACATCCTGCACATCTATTTTCCCGACCCGTGGCCAAAGAAGCGGCATATCTCCAAGCGGATGCTCAACCGCGACAATTTCCGCATGTTCCATGAGAAATTGAAGCCCGGCGGTCGCCTCTCGTTCGCGACCGATCATCCCGGCTACGCCGAATTCATCGACGCGGAACTCCCCTTCGTCGTCGATCTCTACACCCGGCTCCCCTACGGGCGGGCCGACCGGGAGGTCATGACCAAATGGGAGCGCAAACAGACCGATAAAGGCATTCCCATCAACTATTACCTGCTTGAAAAGAAAGGTCTCCCATGACGCTCATCCTTGCATTGGGCGCTTTCCCGGGGATACTATTCGCCCTGATCAAGATATTCAACAGGAACGAGGATCTGAGCAATAGGATCCTCGGGATCGCGATATTTTTCTACTCCACGATGCTGCTCCTTGTGTTTCTCGGAAAATATAGTTACCTCAACTACTCAAAAGAGTTCATCGTCGTCGCGAACACCTTCATCAGCGTCTCGTGGCCGCTCTTTTATCTGTATATTCTGCTCATCACCGGCGCCACCGACAGGCTCTCGCGGAAAGATGCGTTCCATTTCGCCGCCTTGACGGGCTATGCGGCTCTTTTCGTAGTCCCCGTCGTTTTGATGAACGACCTGTCCGACCTCTTCTTCCGCCTCTCTTTCTTTTACTCCCTGACCGTTTCGTCGGTCTATTCGATCCTGATGCTGCTGCGGATACGCACCTACAAGAACACGCGCCTTCACTACAGTGCAGAGGACGAACCCACCTTTTCGTGGCTGCAGGCATCGGTCCTGCTCTGGCTGTTCATCGATGCCTTGCAGTTCATCTTTGTCCCCCTGCGGCCGCATCTTATCGCCTGCTGTCCCTTGATCCCGGTCGTTCACGAGTTCACGCTCTACGCCGCCGCGACCTCATGGATCTACCTGTTCGCCTATTTCGCCTTTTCGCATCCCGACATCTTCTCCCAGTCCCGCAAGATGGCATCCTCTCTGCAGGAGGAAAAAGCGCCCCCCTCGCCCCTCAACGAGGAGTACGCGCAGACCATCGCCGCGCGATTGGAAAAGGTCATGAAAGAGCAAAAGCCCTATCTCGATCTTGATCTCACTATCGCCACGCTGGCCGACCTTGTTCATGTTCCCCCCTACCTTCTGGGCCGCTACCTCAACCTGCGATTGGGCAAGAACTTTATGACCTACATCAACGAACTGCGCGTTGAAGAGGTGAAGTCGCGATTCATGGACCCCGCCCTCGACAACACAACGATATTGGAGATATCCCTGCAGGCGGGTTTCCGTACAAAATCGGCCTTCAACAACTTCTTCAAAAGATCGACGGGTATGACCCCGACGGAATACCGGAGATCCCTGAAAAACCAGAAATGACCGATTGTTAAGAACCGCCGGACCGTTCCCATTCGAAAATAAGAACGCCCCGCCCGATAAAAAAGGTCCTCTTTTACGAAAATTCAAGAGCAAGGACGAAATCTCCCTTTTCCTCTGATAGGCATCCTCTTGGCTTTTGTTTTTTCACCCTTACGGAGGTTGCCGATGAGATCATGTGCGGAGATTTTTGTTCTCTTGAGTTTTCTGCTGATCGTCTCCTGCGGCGAGAACGAGGTGCGCACCGTCGACCAATCGACCGGGCCGGATGAGACGGTCGTGACCGACGAGGATGTCGTTACCGGGGAAGAGGCCGTCACGGTCGATGACGCGCCGGTCGTTGGGATCGATGATACGGTGACCGACGAACTTGTGGTCGACGATCAGGAACTTGTCGATGAGATGCCGGATGAGACCCCGGACGATATTTCCGACACTACCGAACTGCCCGATGAGGAGATGACCGAAGAACTTCTCATGGACCGCGCCGCAGGCCGTTATGCCCACTATGACATCGTGGCCTACTACTCCGACATGGGCCTGATGGGGATCTTCAAGAACCTCATCATCTCCTACGGCTTCACCACCTTCGAGAAAGAGGACGGCAAACTGAAGATAACCGACCGCTTCTGCCATTCGGAACAGATATCGAACCAGAACTTCACCGCGATAGTGCCCGATGCGATGACCCGGGCGATCATCCCCGACTCCACCTTCATCGAGATAAAAAAAGACGCGAACGGCGACCTCTTTCTCTACCGGCCGGAAACGCCGACCCTTCTGGGGATCGCCTATGAAGACCCGTACAACAACCATCTTCCCGACTCTATAAAACCGGACGATCCGCGGCTGGTCGACGCCGACTTCGACGGGAACCCGGGGGTCACCGTCTTTATCAACATGTTCAATAAGATGGAAAAGTTATATGTCGCCCGCAGAGAGGTTTTCGCCTTTGACGCCTATCTCACCCAGAGCGGGAACATCGAAGGTATCGTACGCGACGAATCGGAACAGCTCATCATCGACGCCACCAACATCCTTCTGAAGAATCAGACGGGAGAATGGCTGCAATACCGCGGCCCCAACGGCGACGATTACAGCCTCAGCCCGGTCATCCTCGTTCCGATCGACGATAGTTATGACTGCGATACCCTGATGCAGGAAAGAGACGCCTTTTTCCCGCCCAATCCCACGGTCTGGGAAGACTGATCCCTTCGTCAATTATCTGCCTGAAAAGCGCTGAACTGGAATTAAAAGAGTGGTGCCGGGAACAGGAATCGAACCTGCACGGAGTTGCCCCCACTGGAACCTGAATCCAGCGCGTCTGCCAATTTCACCATCCCGGCACTCAGCTGTAAAAAAGCCGTTGCCGATTATACACGGCGGCGGCTATTGTCAAGAAATATTTGGCCGGCGGAGGCTTTACTTTCATTTCGCGGCTCGCTATAATCGGCGCATGAGAAATCAATACCTCACCCGGCTGCGCCGCCCTCTCCTTGTAAAGGGCGAGGGCGATACCGGTTACTCATTCTCCTTTTCCAAGGAGAAGGTCGGGTTGAGGTTATTCTGTGCCTTCGCGCTCCTTCTCGCCGCCTGCACCACACACACCGCCAAGAACGACGCCGACGCGCCGCCGGTCGATACCGACACTCCGGCGACGGATGACACAGGGGCATTAGACAAAGAGGTTGGCCTCTTCGACGAAGATGTGGCCAGCGATGAAACATTAGAGGACGAGGATGTCGCGCCTGACACCGACACCCACATCGGCCCCGGCGACAAGGATCCGGTCGAGGTGAATGACGATCCGTGGGCCGGGATGCTGGAGCGGGTGCCGTTCGTATGGCACAACACGAAACCGGAGCAGTCATCCGACCCGGATGGCATAAAAGAACTCTGGTATCAATTGAGGATCGAGGAGCAATGGCCTCTTTCCGAATGTACGCCGAAGATATATGACCAGTGCGCGGAGAATTATCCACACGAAGCGGTGACGCGCGCACCCTGTGAAGAAGCGATAAGCGCCGTTCTCGACCCCAAAATACTCCAGAACTCCTATGACTATATTCTTACACCATATTGCTGGGGAACATACCCCATGGAGTTCCCTCTTTACTCCTTGAAAGGGTCTCGACTTTCTTTTTATTCCAGCACCGCTTCTCCGTATGATGCCGGTGATTTCGTATATGATCTTGATTCCAGAAAACTCATACGCATTGGTCGAGGATTGGCAATCTCTCCATTTTCAAATGGAGAATATTTCTTTGGCGGCACCACCGATTTCTCGACGGTATGGGAGGAAAAATACGAAGAAGTTCCGTATTATTATCATTTCGTCAGAAAAGAATACGGCAAAACATGGAAGATGCCACAGAAACTTTCGTATGTGAGAGACATTGTCGCCAGCGACCAGTATCTCGCCATGAATCTTGTGCCGCTCACGGGCAATCGCCATGAGCCCATGCGCGGATATTATACCAAGATCGGCGAGTGGGACAAGTGGGTCGAATTGAACTTTGGAACCTCCCCTTCCTATGGTATCGGACAGCCGGGAATACAGGGAAGTTATTTGGTTTCTTATAACTACATAGACAATCTCTTGCGCGTATTTTTCTGCGATCTCGCCAAAGGCGAATCGAGTTGCAGGATCGTAAGCAAAGCGGGCGAGATCGCCCGCAAACCGATATGGGGAATCGAGAACACATTTTACTACTCGGTTGAGACGGGAAGCGAGGGAGCGACCGTTTATCAGGCAACCGTGGAAGTTACCGGAGACCAAGAAACGACGGTGACATCTTTACCTCTTTTCTCATCTGACAAATACCTGCAAGTATACCAAGCAAACGAAGATTTTCTTCTCTATCTTAAGTATATAAAAGAGGGCAGTCCTTCCGACATATACAATCTTTGTTATTATCGTTTTTCGGATAAAAAACATTTCTGTCTGGAAGAAGGCATTAACAGCGATATTGAATATCAAGACCCGTATTTTTACGACCAATGGATTGTCTTTCGATCCAACAGAGACCTGATCCTACGAGACATGGATGCTTATTGTTTGGAGCATTCGGAGAATTGTCCGTTTGAGGGGATGAAATGATGTTACTTGCACTGATGTTCCTGACACTCACCGAATATGACCTTTTGCAAAAGGCCGCCGCCGAAGGCCTCCTCTACCGCAATGTCGCCATCGAAACGACCGAGAAGTGCCCCGACAAGGAATTCTGCGCGACGGCTGACGGCACGCGCTACCACTTCAAACGGCTCGACACGACCGCCGTCACGCTCGAAAAGAGCGCCGACGGCTTCGCGCTGACGATAACCCCCGACAAGAACTTCACCAACTACCGCCTCTTCATCCGCGAAGGACTCACCGTGCGCCGCATCGAAGCGACGCAGAAACGGATAGCGGTGCTCGACAAAGGGACGCTCACCAGCCTGCAACTGGTTGGCGTCGCCGCGCAGGGACCGGTCGTCATCTGGCAGAAAGATATCCGCCCCGCCGCCGCCGAACCCTTCACCGGCGACCTCCTCGGCTCGATGAACGCGCTCCGCAAAAAAGCGGGCCTGCCGCCGCTCACCCTCGACCAAGCGCTCGCCCCCGCCCTCCGGAACGCCGCCGCCCGGATGAAGAACGGCGCACTTCCCCACTACTCGGGGAGCGAGGGAAGCGTCCGCCACTCCGGGGTCCGCGCCGGATCGCTCGGCGAGAACCTTTTCACTGCCACCAGTCTCGAAAAGGGGTGGCTCATGATGACCGCATCGCCGTCGCACCTCTACAATATCGTCGAACCGGCCTTCCGCCGCTGTCTCATCGAGACGCTCCCCGCCGCGAACGGCGCCACCCCCGGCATCGTACTCTTCGCCGACTGAACCCATTGACGCGCCCGTTTTTTTAGCGTAGGATGCCCCGTGACCACCGAAGGGAGAGTTGCATGAAGGTCCTGTTCCTGACCCCGCACAAAGGCGAATCGCTCAAGAACATCGTCCCGCCGCCCTTTGACGGCACCGTGACGGCCGACACGATCGACCTGCGCCAACACGATCTCGACGCGATGCCGTTTTCCGCAGTGCGCACCCTCATCGAGAAGCACCGCGACCGGATCACCGCCGCCGACATCATCCACTCATTCAGCGGTATCGCCCTTATCCTGCGGCCGCTTTTCCCGGCGACGCTCATCGTGACGCTTCCCGGCACGGAGGCGGTCGCCTCGTTCCTCCCCCACCCCGGCGAACCGGGGATCGAGTTGCTTCCCGCCGCCGAATGCCGCGACGCCGCGACCCTTACCGCCCACTACCGGCGCATCCTCAATAACAAAAAACGGCGCGATGAGCGGCCGTGGGGTTCGTGGGAATCGCTGCGCCTCATGGATGACCATAAAGTGAAACATATCTATGTCGCCCCCGGCCAGAAGCTGTCGCTCCAGCTCCATCACCGCCGCAGTGAGGTCTGGACCGTCGTCGCCGGGTCCGGCACCATCACCGTCGGCGATCAGGCGCTCCCGGCGGCGCCCGGACAGGTCTTCATTATCGGCAAAGAGCAGGTCCACCGCGCCGAAGGAGGCCCCGCCGGGCTCCATTTCATCGAGGTGCAGGCCGGCGACTATCTGGGCGAGGATGACATCGTCCGTCTTGAGGATAGCTACGGCCGCACCTGAAACACCCTCTCAACGCCATGAAAATGCCCGGAATATGAAGAAAAAACTTGACGAAACACCCTATTATAATTAACTCCTTAATGCTTGCGATTTTAAGCGCTACGACCATCGGAGGAACGTATGGCATTTTACACGAGTGACAAATTACGGAATGTGTGCGTCGCCGGACACGGCACTTCGGGCAAGACCACCCTCGTCGAGTCGCTGCTGTTCCACAGCGGCGTCATCAACCGTCAGGGGACGGTCGAGGCGGGCAACACGGTGTCCGACTTCACGGAAGAAGAGACCAACCGCGGCATCTCGATATCGGCGGCGGTCTGTTCGGCCGAATACCGCAAGAATCTGGTCTGCCTGGTCGATGTGCCGGGTTATTTCGATTTCTCGGGCGAGTTGGCCGCGACCATGCCCTTCTGCGAATCGGCGCTCCTGACGGTCAAGGGAACCTCGGGGCTCGATGTCGGCACCGAGAAGGCGTTCGCGCTGGCGCGCCGCTACGGTCGGTCGATCGCGTTCTTCGTCAACGAGATGGACAAAGAGAACCTCGCCATGGACGAGGTGATCGACGGCATCGAATCGACGCTCGGCATCCACGTGGCGCCGCTCAGCTTCCCGGCCTCGGTGGGACCGAACGCCGACGCGGTTGCCGATGTGCTCAAAGGCAAGGTATTCAAGTATACCGACGGCAAACGGACCGGCGAGAGCGCCCTGTCGGGCGACGCCGCCAATATGGCCGCCGAATACAAGACCAAGATCATGGAAGCGGTCGCCGAAAGCGACGAAGCGCTGATGGAGAAATATTTCGCCGACGGCGCCCTGTCCGACGAGGAGATCAACACCGGCCTCATCAAGGCCTTCGCCAAGGGATCGCTCTTTCCGCTTTTCTTCGGCGCCCCGAATAAGGGGATCGGCACCGATCTGGTGCTCGACGCGATCGTCGATTTCTTCCCGACGCCCGCCGTCAAGAACGAGCTGATCTACCCCGACGGCACCGTCGTTCTGAATCCCGCCGAGGCGCCGCGCGCCATCGTTTTCAAAGTCAACGTGATCCCGCAGTTCGGCGAGGTCTTCATATTCAAGGTTCTCTCGGGCGAGGTCGACGAAGCGACCGAATTCTACAACGCCAACTCCTCGGCCGCCGAGAAATTCGGCCAGCTGTTCGTCGTCCGCGGCAAGGATCGTGTCGCGGTCAGTAAGGCGGTCGCCGGGCAGATCGCGGCCACCGTGAAACTCAAGAGTACCAAGACGGGCGATCAGTTCGTCAAGGATAAGAACGCTCAACCGCTCGCCCTGAAACTCATCGAATGGCCCGAGGCGATAGTGCGCGGCGCCTTCGTCGGCGAATCGAAAGAGGATGCCGACAAGGTCGCGACCAATCTGCGCAAGATGCAGGTCGAGGACGCATCGTTCCGCCTTGTGGCCGACCCCGAGCTCAAACAGCTCTTCGTCGACGGACTCGGCGAGTTGCATCTTGAGGTGCTCTCCCGCAAACTCCGCAATCAGTATAAACTCAATGTCCGCATCGAAGAGCCGAAGATACCGTACCGCGAAACGATCCGCGGTAGCAGTGAGACGAGTTACCGCCACAAAAAACAGACGGGCGGCTCGGGTCAGTTCGCCGAGGTCCATCTGCGTCTGGAACCGAATCCCGAAGGTTTCGAGTTCGTCAACGCGATCGTCGGCGGCGTCATCTCCGGTCGTTTCATCCCGGCGGTCGAAAAGGGTGTCCGCGAAGTGATGGAGGACGGTGTGTTCGCCGGTTGCAAGTTCATCAACTGCAGGGTGACCCTCTTCTTCGGTAAGGAACACGAGGTCGATTCGAACGAAATGGCGTTCAAAATAGCGGCCTCGCAGGCTTTTAAGGATGCCGTCATGAAGGCGAAACCGGTCCTGCTGGAACCGCTCTACACCGTTGAAGTGGAGGTCCCCGACGAATACGCAGGGGCGGTCATGGGCGACATCTCCAGCCGCCGCGGCAAACCGCAGGGCATGGATTCGCGTGGACGCAATCAGGTGGTCAAGGCATTGGTGCCGCTTAAAGAGATCCACGGCTATTCGACCAAGCTTCGCTCGATGACAAACGGTCGCGGCCTCTATACCATCAGTTTTTCTCACTACGATCCGGTGCCGCCGGACATCCAGCAGCGCATTATGGACGAATATCAGAAGTCCCGTTCTCAGCAAGGATAGCACGCACGCATCGTAGGGAGGGATCCGGTGATACGGCCCATATCTCATGTTTTTCTCATGCTCTTTATGACTGCGGCGATCTTTTTTACCGCATGCAAAAAGAAGGAAGAGAGCTCGGCGCCGGACATGGCCAAACCGGAACAGGAGAAAAAGGAGGAGATATACCAGATAGAGATCGCCTCTTCTCTCCTCATTGGCGAACGCACCGCGCCGGTCACCGTGATCAATTTCTCCGACTTCGAATGCCCCTTCTCCAAGCGCGCCTTCGAGACCATGGAACGGCTCCAAAAACAATATCAGGGAAAATTGGCGTATGTCTACAAGCACTATCCTCTCGCCACCCACCGGGAGGCGCGCCATGCCGCCAAAGCGTCCATCGCCGCCGAGAAACAGGGTAAATTTCCCGAGATGTACCGGAAACTCTTTGAGAACGGCCAATCGATAACCGAGGAAAACATAGCTCTGTGGGCAAAAGAGATCGAACTTGATCCCGAACAGTTCGCAAAAGACTACGCCGACCCTGAAACGGACCGCAGACTTCACGAGGATATCACGCAGGGGAACACGTTCGGCGTACGCGGCACCCCGACCCTTTTTGTCAACGGTCGCCGTCTTTCGGGCGCGAACACCGAACAACTCGAACGGCTGGTGGCCGATGAATTGGCAAAAGGAGAAGCCCTTAAAAAGAACGGCGTGAGCGATGTCTACACGGAGATCATCAAGAACGGACTGAGCCGCTATGTTCCCCCCAAACGCCCCTTGCCGGTCGTGCCCAAAGACATCTATGCCGTCACTGTACCCTCCCATTCCCCCACGAAAGGCCCGACGGATGCTCCGATCACCATCATCCTCTTTACCGATCTGGAATGCCCGTTCTGCGCGCGTTTCCACGCCGACATGACCGAACTCCAAAAAGAGTTCCGCGATCAGTTGCGGCTGGTATTCGTCAACCTGCCGCTCAAGTTCCACAACTTCGCGGTACCCGCCGCAAAGGCCGCATTGGCGGCAGGCCGTCAGGAGAAATTCTGGGAAATGCACGATCGTCTTTTTGCCGAACAAACCGCCTGGAAAAAGGAAAATAATTTCGATCAATACCTTGACGGCGCGGCGCAGGCGTTGCAGCTCGATGTGCAGAAATTTAAGAAAGACATGGATGACCCGCGCACGATGGAGATCATTCATCGCGATCTGGCCTTTGCCGATGCCATCGGCGTCCGCGGCACCCCCGGCATCTTCATCAACGGACGATACGCAAGCGGCGCCTTCCCCTTGGAAACCTTCCGCACCACGATCCGGGAAGAGCTGGATCGGGCGCGTCCTTTCATGGAAAAGGGCCTACGCGGCGACGCGCTGTATCAGGAACTGATCAAAGACGGGAAAGATGCCGTCTTTATAAATCAAGCCGCGCCGGAGGATCCCGACAAGGTATTCGCGATCAAGCTTACCGGACAAGAACCGTCGCTGGGCAAAAAGAGCGCGCCGATAACCATCGTGGAATTCTCCGATCTGCAATGCCCGCCCTGCGCCAAGGTATCGGCCGCAGTCGACGCCCTGCGGGAGAAACACAAAGACGCGATCCGCGTGATCTACAAACAGTTCCCTCTCGGCAAACAGCATCCCTATGCCGAACCGGCGGCGCGATTACTTCTGGCCGCCAAAACCATCCACGGCGACGATACACATCAACTGCTTCGAGCAAGACTCTTTGCCACGCAGACGGAATGGACGACCGGCGGCAGCGCCGATACTTTTTTTGAACGGTACGCCAAGGAATTGAAGCTCGACTGGGCAAAGATACGGACCGCCATGACCTCCGCCGCAGTCACCGAATCTCTGGCCGAGGATCGCGCCGAAGCTTCGAAGAACGGCGTGCGCGCAGTCCCGGTGTTGTTTGTAAACGGCAAGAAGATCAGCGGCCCGCAATCGACCGAACGACTCAAGATCATGATAGAGGAACTTCTTGGGGGGAAAAAGTAACATGGACGGAAAAACAGTGCGGAAGATCTTTGTTTTGCGGAACACCGCAGGAAAACTCATCGGCGATATCGACACCGACCAGATATTCCATAACCGTTATCTTTCCATCGTCGATATCGAGAAGATGGGCGCCTACACTTTTGATAATTTAAAGGGATACGAGAATTTCTCGAAGATCGCCGAAAAGGGTATGGTGGTGGTCGCCGGCGAGAATTTCGGCTCGGGCAGTTCGCGCCAACAGGCGGTCGACTGCTTCGTCGCGCTTGGGATGTACGGTATCGCCGCGCTCTCATTCGGCGCCATCTACAAACGGAACGCCATCAACAGCGGATTCCCCATCATCGAGATGACCGCCGTCGACAATGAGGCTCTCAAGACCGGCAACGAGATTGAATTCGACTTCGACGCCTGCGTGATGCGTTTGGCGGGAAAACAGGTCGGCACCTTCCGCAAATTCTCTGCGGTCCAGAAGGAAATCATCGAGAAAAAAGGGCTCCTCAACTGCGTCTGACACCATCCCGATAATTCATCCCCTCCGACACCGATAAGAAAATACCCGCTCTTCGGAAAGAAGCAGCATTAGTTCGATGCGGGGAAAGATACGGCGGACGGTCGCTGTGGGGAGCTATTCCTTGAGTGCCTTCTTGGCTTTCTTGTAATACTTGTTGTCGGCCGGGACGAGGGTGAGCACCTCTTTGAATTTCTTTTTTGCCTGATCGGGATCCGATTCCTTGAGCGACACCGCCTCCATATAGAGCGTCTTCGCCTTCGCTTCGTCATAGTCGCCGCCGCCGGAGGACTTCTTTGATCCGGAATCGCCGCCACCCGAAGCGAACTCATCCTCACTCGCCGTCGATTTCTTGGATCCGCCGGCATCTTTCTTCAGGTCGGCCAGTTCGCTCTTGAGTTTGCCGCCCGATATCTGCTTGTCGAAGATGATCGCCTTCTTGCTGTCTTTGTCGTCGTAGGCCTTCTTGAACTTCTTGATCTTCTCGACCAGATCCTTCGCCTTCTTGCTCACCTTGGCGTCAGCGCCGCCCGCCGCGAGTTCAAGGCGCGCGACGGCGCCGTCAAAATCCTTGGAGACGAACGTGTCGATCGCGCTCTGGATGTCGTCCATTGTATATTCGGCCTTTGTTTCGACGACCGGTTTGGGTTCGGGTTTCTTGACCACGACGGGGCGCGGTTTCGGCTTCGCCTTGATCTTACCCTTGCTGATGAGTTCCTGTTTGCGTTTCTCGCGTTCGGCCTGCTCTTGCGCCTGTTCCTTTTTCTTTTCTTCTTTCTCTTTCGCGACGGTCGTCTGAATGGTCTCGACCTTCTGCGCGCCGACCTGCGCCTTGAGCGAAGCCATGAGCTCGTTCGCTTTCTGATTGGCCGGATCCTCGACGAGCAATGCCGATATCTTGCGGACCGCCTCGTCGGTTTTGTTCGCCTTAATGAGTTCCTCTATGAGCGCTATGGCCCAGCCTTCGACCTTCTCCTTGCCGATGAGGGCGACCATCTCGGGGTAGAAGAGGGAATCATCGGGTATCAACTTGAAAAAGCCTTCGGCCTCTTCGGGTTTATTCTCGGCAAGCCGCTTCCGACCTTGTTCAAAGTTGGCGGCAGGCGCCTTCTCTTTTTGGGCAAGATCTTTGTTCTTCGTCACCTCCCGGGTCTTGATACCGGGATACTTGAACAGGAACTCGTCTATCAGTTTTTCGGCTTCGACGAAGTTCTTTTCTTCTATCAACTGATCGATATTATCGAGGGTGTCTTCCTGCTCAAGTTTCAGCTGGAGGGCCTGCTGCTGCTGCTGCTGGGTGTAGAACAGATAAAATCCGCCGCCGCCCACTACAAACACCATGAGTATCGCGATCCAAGCGACCACCGGTGTGCGCGATTTGACGACGACCTCGCCACCGGCCTCGGCCGCCTTGATGGTCTTACGTGAATATTTACCCTTAAGGGTCTCGTTCAGTATCTCAAATTTTATGGTACGAGCGCCCGCGGTGATAAGGTCGCCGTCGAACAGGACCACCGAGGTCTCTTTCTTGCCGTTGACGCGGATACCGTTACCGCTTCCCATGTCTTCAGCCTTGAATCCGTCGGTGTCGCGGACGATCTTGAAGTGTTTGCGGGAAACGGAGATATCGCTGATGACGAAATCGTTGTCGAGACTGCGACCGGCGACTATCTCGTCTCGGGTGAGTTCCAACGCCTTGCCCTCGTCCTTGCCATCCATGATGATGATGCGGGCATCGGCATTCTGACCCGAAAGAGAGGCAAGATCGATGATGGCGGTCTTTTCGGCGGCCATCCCTTCGCCTTCATCCTCATCATCGCCAAGCAGGGGAACGCCCGCTGGAGGCGCCGGCGGTTTGGGCATGGAGGTGGGACGGGGTGGCGGAGGCGGGGGCGGGGGCGTCAGCGAAGATTCCGCCTGCTGACCGCCTTCCTTCTTGGCTTTCTCCGCCTTTATTTTTTCGGCGAGCTTTTTGAGATACTCTTTGTCGATACCCGGCTTGCCGCCTTCCACTTTCTTTTCATCCATGGCAGACCTCTCTTCGGTTCAATTTGATACAACAGTCGCCGCTATTTTTCAGAAAGAATCCTGAAAGTCAACAATTTGCCGAATAATTATACTATGCTTGGAGGTCCGACCGAATTCCTTAGAATTTTTTTCCCAAACGAGGGCCGGGAAAATTGCCAATCGCGCGGGGACAATATATAATCGGCGCGCATTAGAGGTACCGGACATGAAAGGAAAACATATCACGCTCGCCGTCACGGGGGCCATCGCCGCCTACAAAGCGGTCCAATTACTTCGCCTGTTGCGCAAGGCGGGCGCCGAGGTGCAGATCATCGGCACCGAAAATTCTCTGCGCTTCGTCGGCCGCGAGACATGGGAAGCGCTTTCGGGGCGCCCGCCGCTCTTCGGGCTCTGGGAACCGAATGACCCGGCGAAGATCGCCCACATCATGCTGGCGCAAGAGGTCGATCTGATCGTCGTCGCCCCCGCCACCGCCAACATCATCGCCAAGGCGGCGGGCGGTATCGCCGATGATCTCGTTTCGACCGTTCTTTTGGCGGCCACCGTACCGATACTCTTCGCCCCCTGCATGAACACTGCGATGTACGATAACCCGGCGACCCGCCGCAACATCGCGCTTCTGGCCGAACGGAGATCGGTAGGGTTCATCGACTGTGGAACCGGCGAACTCGCCTGCGGCACCGAAGGAAAAGGACGCATGGCGGAACCGGCGGACATCTTCCGTCGCATAGAATATCTGCTTTCCCCCAAACGTCCCGAGCCGCTCCGCTGGCTGATCGCGGCCGGCGCAACGCGCGAGTACATCGATCCGATACGTTTCATTACCAACGGTTCCGTCGGTACGACCGGACGCGCTATCGCCGATGCCGCGTGGCGTCAGGGAGGCTGCGTGACGCTGGTCGCCGGCAACCTGTCCGCGCCGTTGCCGACCGATTATTCGGTGCGACCGGTGGTGAGCGCCGCACAGATGCATGCGGCGGTGACCGAGCTCGCCCCGCAGTGTGACATTCTGGTCATGAGCGCCGCGGTCGCCGACTATGCACCTGTTAAAAATCCCTCAAAGCTCAAGAAAGGCGAACGGACCAAGAACCTCGCCCTTGAAAGCACCGCCGATATCCTGACGGCGACCCTGCCGCTCATGTCTGCGCGAACCTTCCGGGTCGGGTTCGCCGCCGAGACGGATGATCTTATTGGTAATGCGCGCGGCAAGAGGGAACGCAAACAGCTCGATATGGTGATCGCCAATCTGGTCAGCGACGCGCATGATCCCTTCGGCAACCCCGAGAATCGCGTGGTCATCGTGACGGCGGAACGCACCGAAGAACTTCCCCTGATGGCCAAAGGAACGCTGGGCGAGATGCTTGCCGCGCGCATATATGACGCAGCGATACACAAACGGAACGGCTGATGGAACGACATTACGCTGCAGGAGAGATGATACTGCGTCGCGATGAGATATCCCCTTTTCTGATGCAGATCCGCACCGGCAAGGTTCGTCTTGAAACAACGACCCGCTCTTGGTATCTGTCCGACGGCGATTTCTTCGGCGAAGAGAGCATCTTTCTGCGCAAACCGGCGACATATACTGCATTCGCGAGCGAAGAGACGATACTCGATCTCCTGACCGAATCCGAAGCGGCATCGTTCCTCGCCGGTAATCCCGCCGCCGCCCTGATAGCGATCCAGCGCAACATTGCCCGCCTCCATGAGCCCACCCCTCCCCTTACGACCGACAATCCGTTCTATCTGCGTCTTCTGCGCACCCTCCTTCCCTATACGCGGCGGGGGGGAGAACGCGAAACTTTTTCCCCGATCCCGCTCGGTCTGACGGATCTTGCGACGCTACTTGAAACGACACCCGAAGCGATCAAGTGTTTTCTCACGGGAGCTTCGGCTTTCGGCGACATACGATTGGACAACGACGACACCCTCTCGGTCCGCGAGGCTGAACATCTCCGCATGCGCATTTCGGCCACACGAAACGCCGCCTATTTCTTTTCGGGATCGACGCAACGTCAAGGAAGAGGCCACTATAACCTCTTGAGTAGAATCGATGTGAAACAGGAAGGGAAATCATGAAGATCCTTTGCCCCGCATGCAGCAGACAGTACACGATCGATGACAAGAACATCCCCGAGAAGGGCCTGCTGGTCAAATGTTCGGTCTGTAGCGCCGAGTTCCGCGCGAAGAAAGATCCCCTCGGCACCGCAGCCGAACCGGCATCAACACCAAAACCGGAGCCGGTGCCGCCGGCCGGCGATACGCAGGGCGGCGACTCGCTGGACGATCTATTCAACGATCTTACCGTAAAACCAACTGCCGGAACGATCCCGGAAACGACGAGCAGCCCGGAAGGGTCGCCCTCTCTTGATCTGGATTCCCTCCGCAGGAAATATTCACAGATAACCTCGGATCGCGAAGAGACCGGCACCGGCTCGACCGATCCGCGCAAGGAAAAGCCGATCGAAAGAACCGGCAGCGCAACGATACCGACCGAAACCATCGATAACGCGGTCGATTCTCTTATAGAGCGCAACGAGGATTACGCCTCCGCATCCCCGCAAATACCCGATTCGACCAGCGCTCGCACCGCACCGAAAGAAGCTTCCGCCGCTCCGCAGAAAGACCTGATAGACAGTCTGTTCGACGACATGGGGGACGGGCCGGACATCGATCAGGAAAAAACGCGGAATTTTGCGCGGGCCGACCTTTCAGCGCCTGAATTAAAGGCCGCGCCGGCGGCAAAGCGACCGCAACCGGAACCGCAGGAACCGCGACCGGCCACTCGTATCGAGAAACGCCCGGAAGGCAAGCAAGCGCGCGCGCCCGAAGGCCTGACGGCGGATCGAAACGATGCCATGCACGATCTGTTCAGTGACATGTCGGCCGACGATCTGGAAAAAAGGATCATCGAAAAAAGCGTCATCATGGGATCCGAGGAACTGGCTGAACTCGGCGCCGACGATAGTCCCGGCGAACCGTCCCGAAAGGAGATATACCTGCGGAAACGACAGACCAACGAAACGCTCGGTCCCTTTCCCGAGAAAGAACTCGCCGCGATGATCTCCCGCAAAGAGGTGGGCAAGAATGATTTCATCAGCTATGACGGCATCCGCTGGGAGCCGCTCCGCGATATCGGCGGCGATATCATCGGCCAAACGATAACCGCATCGGGAGCGCAGGATCCGGGGCAGCTCGATCTAGGCGGCGGAGCGAAAGGAAGCGGCATTAAGCTTTCGTTATCCGACCATGGCGGCGCCGGTAAAGGGAAAACATCGCCGGCCGCCGCGTCTTCTTCGGCGAGCGACCTGTTCAACGATTCGGTCGCCACTTTTGACGACGACCTGCTGAAGAAACGCGATGCGGTCGAACATACCGTTATCCCTGAAACGATAGGCGGCTTAGCCGACATCACCGCTCCCGGGGCGACCGAACCGCGCCCCACCCGCAGAAAAAAGAAGAAGAAAAGCGGTCGGGCGCTCTTCGCGCTCAAGATCGCCATCGTCCTTATGGTGATCCTTTCGGCGGCCGGATCGACCGCTTGGTGGTACAAGAATCGCAAACCGAAAGCCGACATCCTTGAAAAGATCAGCGAGACGATCGCCGAATCGACCGGCACCCTCTCCGATGTTCGCGAATCGCTCAACCGGGACACTCGTCAGGATTATCTCAAGAGCCTCGGGATACTCAAGCAGTACATGCGCTCCGAAGAAGTGCCTCCGGCGGTCGCCGGACTCGACGCGCAGGTCAAGGTGAATCTTTTCCTTTCCTATGGCAAAAAGACCGAACCGCTCGAGACCATCGCCGATCGCATAGAGGCCATGCGGACAAAGAATCCCGACGATCCCGATCTCATCAAAGCGATCGCCATCACCCTTCTGGCGATGGGCGACCCCGGCCGCGCCACCGAGATAGTGCAACCCTACAGCGACAAGAACGACCCCGACATCATGTTCACGCTCGGGATGGCCGCAAAGGCCCGGAAGGATATTAAGAACGCCGAAACCTTCTTCAACGCCGGCTATATCGCATCGGGCGCCAAAAACAACAAACTCGCCTTCGCGCTCGCCGAGCTCAAGATCGCACAGGGCGACATCGACGGCTCCCTTGCGTTCCTCAACAAGATAATATCGGCGAGCCCCTACTACACCAAAGCCTATCTGAAAAAAGCCGAAGCGCTCGCCTATGAGAAAAAGAACATCGACGAGGCGATACAATTCCTTGTCGCGCTTGACGCCACAGTTCTCTCGCAGGCCGACGATACCGAAAAGGCCCGGTATTATGCGATGCTCGGCGACCTGAATTATCGCAAGGGAATGATCGCCGATGCGATAGAAAACTACAAGCGGGTCATATCCATCGAAAAAGAAAACGTGAAATACCTCTCCGACCTAGCCGCCATCTATCAGGAAACGAACCAATCCGCGCTCGCGCTTGAACATTACGAAAAAGCGCTCGCCGTAGAGAACCGCTATGTCCCCGCCGTCATCGGCAAAGCGGAGATATTCGTCCGCCTGAAGAAATACAATGAAGCCTTCTTGGAGATAGCCAAGATCGATATCGATAACCTTCAGGAACCGCGGCAGATACTGCGTCTGGGCAATCTATTCCATCAGCAGAACGAACGGGAGAAAGCGCTCCAACTCTATGAGCGGTCGATCAAGATCGATCCCGCCCTTGTCGACGGCTACCTCGGTCGTATCTTCGTCTATCTTGAGATGAACATGTACGACGAGATCCGCAAGATCGTCGAGAACCTCGGCGAACTCAACAAAGAGTCGCACAGCTACTACCTTATCAAGGGCATCCTCTATCATGTCGACGGCGAATACAAAAAGGCCGAAGAGGCATTCCAACGATCCCTTGAGCTCAACCGACAGGATGATCCACGCGTCCATTACTATTACGGTCGATTCCTCTACGATCGTGAATCGTTCGCGAAAGCGGCCGAGAATTTTGCATTCGCCGTCAAACAGTCGCCCGATGATCCCGAGTATCGCGTATCGCTGGCCGAAGCGCTCGGCAAAGAGAAGCGCTACAAGGAGATGCTGGCGGTACTCGAGCCGGTCGAAGGAAACCAGCGGACCCATGCAAAGGCATTCCAGTTGCGGGCCGAAGCGCTCCTGCGCACCGGGGACCTCGACGGCGCGCTCAAGGAGATCGAAAAATCCATACGGCTCGACGCGAAGAACTCTTATTTCTTCTACAAAAAAGGAGAGATCCTCTATAACCGGACCGATCTCAACGCCGCAATCGTCGCCGTGGAAACGGCCCTGTTACTTGACATAAAGAGTTTCGACAGCTATATCCTGTTCGCGAAGATCCTTCTGAAAAAGGGCGATTTCAAGACGGCGGTAGAAAAACTCGAAGAGGCCGAGCGGATCGACGCAACCAACCAACAGGTCTTCCTGCTGAAAGGCATTCTTTACAAGAACCTCGACAACTATCCCGACGCCCTGCGGAACTTCCGTAAGATAAAAAAGAACCCCGATCTGGAAAAAGAGGCGCTTCTCGAGATCGGCGAATGCTACCTGAATCTCGAGAAGATCGAAGAGGCCCTGAAGTATTTGATCAAGGCGGTTCAGGCGGGCAACAAGACCGGGTACCGCTTTCTTGCCCGCATCTATTACGACAGGGGGAATCTCGACAAGGCGGCAACCTATTATCGCCAGACCCTCTCGGCTTTCCCCGACGATCCGGAACCCATCAAACAGCTCGCCTACATCTTCAAGGAGCGTCAGAAATACGCCAAGGCGCGCTCATATTTCAAGCGGTATATCAAACATCTCAAACCGGGCGATCCCGAACGACAGATGATCGAGGATGAGATATACTACAGCGAGAAGAACATCGGCGGTGTGAAACTCACCAAGATACGCAAGGAAGAGGCCGAAGAGGAGCGGGTCGAAACGCTCGAGAAAGAAGGCGATCCCTTTAACGAAGAGGTCTCGGCGGCCGATGTCGAAGAGGCGAAGACGCTCTACATGGAGGCGGTATCGCTCGTCGAGTCGGACAGGAAGGGAGCCGAGAAGCTTCTGAAGCGGGCCATGAAGCTCGCTCCGGAAACGAACCGTTACTACATCAAGGCACGCAAGCTCCTTAAGAAGATGAAAGAGGAAGAAGAGGATATCTGATCGATCCGGCCGGTCCCGGCCTCAGGCATTCATACGCAGATAGATCAGCGAAGCGGCGGCGTAAAGAACCAGCGCAATGATGAACACCGCGGTAAATCCGAGGTTAATGCTGATCAGCACCGTCAACACCGAAGCAACGACCGAAAAGAATCCGTTGATCCCCCAGTAGACCGGCGTCTCGCGCTCCGAGGTCCGCAGGATCGCGGCGGGAAAAGGCATACCCATGAAAAAAGCGAGCAGGCCGGTGATCGAACAGGTCACCAGCAGGCGCACGGGAAAGGAGTGATGAAGCGTCGCCGAAAGAAGCGGCGGCATTATCAGTATGATGGCAAGCAATAGGATCGGAAGGATCATTATAAGGCGTCGGCGCAGAGATGCCGGGAAAGATTGGCAGGCCATACTGCCGACACCTGAGAAGAGCAGTACCGAAAAAAGCACCACGGTCAAAGCATAGACCGGATGACCGAGGTACAGCACCAATTTCTGAGAAAGTGCCACCTCGATGAACATGAAGGCGGCGCCGATGAGCGAGAAATAGAAAAGCCCCGCAGCGGGAGGCCGCACCGCATCGACGCGCCGCGCAAGCAGGATAAGCGGTATGAGCACCAGCAACAGGCCGAGCGCCGCCACCTCGACGAGGATCATCATCAGGATACTCTGTCCCGAGAGCTCGTTGAAGGGGGCGACCAGACTGTTGGTCCCGGTGAACAGCGTCGCGAAACGACGTATCTCGAAATAAAAAGGCTTATCATCGGTCGGCGGCGCGACATTGTAAGGATATTCGGCGACCAACCGCTCGAAATTCGCGGGATCGGCATTGAGGAATCGTTCGAACAGGGCGGCCCCGTCGAAGGTCTTCCCGGGAATGATCAGCGGGAAGAATCGGTTCTTTGTGATGAAATCAAACCCCGCGGCCAGTTCGCCCTCGGTGAAACGACCTTTTTTGACGGTAAGTATCGTATAGTTGTCCGAAACGAAATAGATCAGGTTCCCGTCAGTGCCCACGCCCAGTTCCCGCAACGCCTCGCGAACCAGATTGAGAAGCCGCACCTCATACCGGAACGTGCCGTTCTCGTCGGGAGCGAACCAACGGGTCATCGTCAGGATACCGTTGTCGTTCAGTTTGCCGTAGTAGGACTTGATCGCTTCGACCGTGTAGAGGTTATTCTCCGACAGGGCGAAAGCGCCCGCCTGTGTCGACGAATAGGTATCGACCCCCGAAAGCTGGATGAGATCCCAATTCCGCGTCGAACGCTCGATGAAATGCCGCCCTTCATCGACGAACACCTCGACCCCCGGCAGACCGCCGGCATATATGCCGCCCGAATAGTCACCGAAAGTCTCGGCGACCGCTCGGACGATGACCGGATTGATCTCGACCCCCTGCACCGAACGGACGCCATAATGGTATGCCGCCAGCAGGTCGAGTCCGCCGCCGGCGCCGATATGCAAAGAGGAGTCGTATTTCCGCAGGGAATAGGCGAAGGTGGTGGGCATGTAATCATAGAACGATATGTCCTGCGGGTACTTCAGCATGGTGGTGTAAGCCCACGAATCGATCACGATGCCTTGACGCTCGGGAGCGCGCCGGCCCTCTTCGGCGAAACGGTGGGATATTCCCCACAGCCCCATGGCGAAACCGAAGTTGCGGTCCGGATCGCGGATGAAATCGACCTTCGACAGCGAACTCCACCCGGTATAGCTCACGGCGACGGGGATGTCATTGACGTATCCCAGCACTTTATCGCGCGGCGGATCGAGCGGAAACATCCCCGGGATCGCCAGCAACGGGATGAGTAGCAGCGCGGCGATCGCCGGAACGAACCGTTCGCGCCGCTGTTCAGCGGCGATCAGCGCGGCCAGCAGCATGAGCAGGGCATTAAGGGGCACGCCGATATCGCCGCGGAACGTATCGAACAGGACTATGAACAGCAGCGCCCCGAACGCCGACCCGAGAAGATTCGCCCCGTAGTAGAGCCCCGCCCGTTCGCGCCGCGCCGTGATGATGCGGCTGATCGTCAGGCCCAGAAAGAAGAAGGGGGCGAAAAGCAGTCCGATCATCGCCGCCATCTCGGCGATCTTCGCCATGCTGGACAAACGCGAAGGAAAGAGCATCTCGCTGATCGCCGCCACGCGGGTCATCCCGATATAGGCCACGATGGTGACGAGCGCCGCAAGGGTCATCAGGCGGGAAAAAGAGCGTTCGGTGCGACCGCTGCGGAACGCGAGATAGACCCCCGAAACGGCGAACCCGAGCATCGCGGTGCTGATGATGAGGAACCCGAAGTGGTACCACAGCACCACCGAGAAGAATTTGGTGAAGGAGAGTTCCAATGAAAGAAGGGCCGTCGAAAAAAGGAAGAGGGCCGCCATCTCGTTCCGCGTCCGCGTGTCCATTCGTTGCCTCGCTTACAGTTACCGCCCCACCCTAGCACAACGATGCGGCGCGGTCAAAGAAACTCTGCAGGGGATGCCCCAAGGCATTGCGGAAGGCTTAGAGAAGCGCGGCAAGACCGCTTTTTTCGAGATACTCGGTCACCCGCCGCACCTCCTGATGATCGGCTAGATCGGCCGTAAGCATGGCATCGCCGGTCACGATGACCAGCTGCCCGTTCTTCCGCAGAAGGAAGATCGGCCGGTCGGTCAGATTGACCACCAGATTGCCGGTGCTCTCGACGAAATGGACCGGACCGCGCACGGCGTTGCCCGCGGCATCTTTGGGAAGCAGGTCGTAGTATCCGGCCCAACTCCCGATATCGTTCCAGCCGAAATCGCCCGCTACCGAAAATACCGGGGCGGCGGTTTTTTCCATCACCGCGTAGTCTATCGATATCGACCGGACCGCGCCGTACTGGGCCGCCGTTATGGCGTCGAGATCGGGTATCGCGCCGACCCCGGCGAAGATATCGGGGGTGAGCGCCGCCAGTTCACGCGCCATGGTCGCCTGCCGAAACAGGAATATGCCGCCGTTCCAGAGGTAGTTGCCGCTTTTCACGAAGGTCTCGGCGCGCGCCCGGTCGGGTTTCTCCTCGAACCGTTTCACCGCGAACACTCCCGGCCGCAGTATATCGCCGGTGTTGATGTAGCCGTATCCGGTCTCGGGATGGTCGGGACGGATCCCGATAGTACCGATGCCGTCGACGGTATCGAGCGTCGCAAGCGCGGTCCGTATCGCGGTACGGAAATCATCGGGCCGCGCGATATGATGATCGGCGGGCAGGACCACCACCTGATGACCCCCGCCCCAGTGTCGTTCGATCGCCCGCAGAGCGAGCGCGATGCAGGGAGCGGTGTTGCGACCGACCGGCTCGAACAGTGTCCGGACGCCGTCATAGCGACGCGCGTCGGCAAGGATATGTTCGCGTTGCTTTATCGACGAAACGATGAGAATGTCGCGCGTCAACGGCATTATCCGCTCGATGGTCTCGGCCAGAAGGGTCTTTTCGGAAAAGAGGGCCAGCGACTGTTTCGCCCGGTTCTCGCGGGACAGCGGCCAGAAACGCTTGCCGCTGCCGCCCGCCATGATGACCGCGATGACCGCCATGCACATACCTCATGAATAGATAATTCTTATTATTAAAGAAAAATGGTGCCGGGGGTCGGACTCGAACCGACATGGTGTCACCACCACCGGATTTTGAGTCCGGCGCGTCTACCAATTTCACCACTCCGGCACCAACGGGCTCCCGATTGTATGACCGAACCGAGTGTTGTCAACTTTTTCGTCTTTTCAAAAATTTGCTTTTTCACCTGTTTTAACTAGAATGCCCCCGGCTTAATTGGTTGTTTAGAAAAGTCAAGAGGTTAGCCATGTTCACGGACCTGAGAAAGAAAAGCGGTTCGATCATCGTTTATCTTATGTTCGCCGCCATCATCGTCACCTTCGTCATCAGTTTCGGACCCGGCGATCAGGGCTGTCAAGCCCAGCCGAACTGGGTGGTCATGGTCAACGGCGACGCGATAACGCAGGCCGAGTTCCGTTTCACCTACAACAACTATTACGATTTCTATCAGCGCATGATCCCCGACTTCAACGCGAAGAAGGCCAAGGAGATGAATCTTTCCAAGAATGCGCTCGACAGCCTCATTGATGTCATGCTGATGGCGCAGAACGCCGACAAACTCGGCTTTGTGGCGACCGACGACGAGGTCCGCAAGGAGATAACCGACACCCCTTACTTCCAGAAAGAAGGCGGCACGTTCGACCGCGACCAATACACCCGCTTCGTTCAGTTCCAGATGGGAATGACCATCTCCTCCTATGAGGAAAAAGTGCGCCGCGACCTCTTGGCCGAGAAAGTACGCCGCTTCCTCACCGATTCTGCCGACATCTCTGAAAGCGAACTGAAGGATGAATTCGTCAAGAAGAACGAGACGGTCGACGCTCAGTTCCTCGTCTTCGGCGAGGCGCAGATGAAGCCCGAAGCAAAAGAAAAGATCAAGAACGGCGACACGGTGGACAAAGAGCGGCTCGCCGCCCTCACCAAGGCCGAGGCTGCCAAGGCGCTGTCGCTTTTCAACAGCGGCACCTACAAACCGGAACTGCTCAAGAAGGATTTCCCCGACTGGGATCTCACGATAAAGGATCAGGCCGGTATCCTCCGCGACCAGAAATACATTCAGGACATCGGCATATCGGGCGAACTGGTGACGCAACTCTTCGCACAGAAGGTATTCCCCGCCTATCTTGCGGCGCCGGTGATGGTCGATGAGAAGGCGGTCGTGGCGCAGGTCGTGAAACATAACCCGGCCGACATGGTCAAGTTCGAGACCGAGAAAGAGGGCATCCGCCGCAGTCTGCAGGCGGGTAAGGCGCGCGCGATCACCACCGATTACGCCAAAGCGCTCCGCGAAAAAGCATCTCTCGAGACCAACGAATACTGGCTCTCCGCGTTCCAGGAAAGCGGCGGCGAACCGCAGTAACCAACGACCGTCATGTTCACCGGGGATCGGCTTCTCAAGCTCGTGAGCGGCGCGCTTCTCGGCCTGTTCATACTTTTCGCTCTCATCGTAACGGTACGCGAGTTGATGCGCTCCGCCGATCCGCTTAACCGCATCGTCGCCGAGCAGTGCCTCACGCTTGCCGCCGCCGGCACCGACGCACCTCCCGGCGCGAACTTCCTGCCGCAGGTCCCGGCGACCGTCGATGAACTCCTGAAAAACGGCGCGACCTGCGTCTTTTTCGACGGCACGACGCGCGACGCATCCCCTCTTTCCCGGTCTCTTTTCGCCCGCACACCGCTGACCGGGTGGGACTATCTCTACCTCGGCCCGCGCGGCGTTCTGATGATCCGCGATGAACGGACCTTCGCCGCCGAAGCGGAGGCGATCCGCCGCTGTCTGCGCGACGGCAACTGCGACGCCGGACAGATCGGAACGCAAGAGCTATCGCTCACCGTTTCTCTTTCCACCGCGAAGGGAGAACGGCCGGTGACCTTTTCCTTCTATGACGAATCGCTTGCCGATATTCTCAAAAAAACGCCGGGGCTCATCACCGAGATGAGCGGCGCCAAGAAGGTCGATCCCAAGACACTCATCCTCGAAACGGCCTTCCATCGCCATTATGCGCTCATCGTTCAGCCCGACGAACCCTCGATCGGCGCGCTGGCGCGTGCCGACCGCGACGGCCTGCTGATCGCCTCACGCGGCGCCAAGATACGGCTCCTGCCGTGGGAATACACCAAAAATCCCCTGCGGCGGCTCTCGACCAAGGCGGCGCAGTACGGACTCGACAAGGATGAGTACAAAAAAGATATCGCGTCGGTGAAGATATTCGCGACCGCCCGGTATCGCGAAGAGAACGGCGTGATGACGGAACGCATCATCGACGGAGGTCCCGCCGCCGATGGTCGCTAGAGCCTACTCCTGTCTGCGTTGCGGCGCCTGCTGTGTCGGCGACGGCTCGGCCTTCCTCTATCCCGACGACCTGCGGACCCTCGCCGGACATCTCGGCCTTTCCCTGCAGACGATGGTCGACCGCCACACCGACTACCTCATCCTCGAACTTCCCGACGGCCCCAACGGGTGGGTCTATCTCCCCTACCTGATATTGAGAAAAGACTCGAAAGAACGCTGTGTATTCCTCAAGGAGGGCCTCTGTTCGGTACACGCCGCCAAACCGGCCCAGTGCCGCGAGACGCCCTTCGTCGATGAATTCTTCAGCGACGACGAGTGGAACGCCGCGGTCCGTAAAAGCTGCCCCGCTCTGCGCGATGTCGACCCGGCCACTCTGCCGAAGAGCGCCGCCCCCGCCGCCGCCGACCGCGAACGGCGCTATCTTGAACTCCTGCGCGAGAACAGTTATAGCCTCGAAAAGATACTCGGCGTCACCCTTCCCGCGCCCCGCATTCTGACACGCGCCGAACTCTCCTGAAGCCGCCCAAAGAGGACATTGGGAAAGAAGTAGCGGTACGAGGCGCAGCGAAAGAAATTGATCAGGTGATCACTCGAAAACAGCCTTGAAATTCTATTTGCTTTTAATTTGCCGCACGATATAATTGGCCAATCGTTCGTCATAAAACTGGGGGAAAGACCGTGATTAAGAAATATCGTTTGATGGCCATGTTGCTCTCGCTCCTGCTTCTGTCGGGCGTTTCCTGCAATAAGGACACCGCGAAGAATGACACCGATACGGTGGTGCCCGACGGCGATGATGCCGTTGTGGTGGATGATGCAGTCGTCGTTGACGACGATACACCGACGGTTGCCGATGAGGACGCGGTTCTGGTCGAGGCGGACGAGTTACTGACAGATGCCGATAGCGGTCCCGATGAGGTCTACTGTGTCGTGGACGAAAACCCCGACGCCGATATCGTCTACATACCGAACACCCATACCGGCAATCAGGATTGCCCAGCACTTGATATGGCCGCATTTCCTTACTATGACACCGACGGAACCATTCATTTCTGCCGCAAATGCGATCAGGTTCGAAAGAATGACCCGCAGTGCGTTCGGAATATCTGGATAGATGCCAACAAGAAACTTTGCACCGAAATGCCACAGTATGAATGTTACGATTACCCCTGCGACATGCCGTGGCTGGAGCCGATTTATAAAGACGAGCGTTATACGGGCCTTCACGAATGCGATATTGCACTTAATGGTAAGAACCCCGTTGGTTGGGATCCGGGAATGAACACTTTCAAGCATTTCAATATCAGTAACGGAAAAGTGGGGTTTTATCTGACGGCTGTTCCCGCGACTTCTACGACATACTACACCAATAAGAAGTTCTTCGAGTATTCTATTGCAACAAAGGAATACCACGTTCCCATAGCTCCCGCCGGTGCTGGCCTCGCCTATCGTAATGGTTCTTACCTTGTCGAGTTGGGCAACGGCGGCGTTGACTTCATGGTTTATATGCTCTATATCAATTCGAATAGCGAATACCGGGTAGTCTACAATAAAAAGGTCAGAGGCATGAGCTATACCCCCGCCCTGACTGACAAGTGGGCATTTGCGAACATTCAAGAATACGACGGCGCAGAGAACAAACTCTCCTATGCCAAGGTCGGTGAATGGAAATGGACCAGTCTCGGCTATGGTACGGGCAATGAGCCGTTCATCGTGGGCGACCGGTTGGTATTCTATGACGACAATTTCATCGGTTACTATTGTGACCTTGACAAGAACCCGCAAACGCTTGCCGACTGCGGCAAGGTGAACCGTGACGGAGAACAGATACGGTTCCCCGTGCCTGACACCGAAGACAATCGACTTATCTACTTCGAAACGGTTACCCAACACGACCGGATCATTCGTCTTAACCTGCGTGGCGCAATGCCTGCATACGAGGAATTTCCCTTGCAGGAAGTGGAGCATCAAACGTATATGGTTCCTATTTTTACTGTTAAAGGACCCTTGCTTATTTACAAGAACAACTTTTCGCTACCGGACAATTCTGTTGGCGGGATCACTTATGGAAAAGATGCCAAACTCTGTTACTATCGAATAGACGAAAAAAAGAGCTATTGCATGAAGCCGATTGAACATATTTTCAACGACAATATTATCCCCATCAAATACAATTTTTCTTTTGCCGAATTCGATGGGCGCCACCTTGCATGGCAAACATGGGAGTTTCGCAACTTTCTTCTCCGCGACATGGATTGCTACTGTGAGAAGGAAGGAATCTGCCCGTTTAATGGGATGAAGCGTATGCCAATTATAAAAGGGGGAGGCAAATGAGAACGCGTTTTTTCTTCTCGATCATGGCGGTATTACTTTGCGGCCTTCTACGCGCCGAAGATCCTTTCTTTGAAATTGTCCCTACCCCTGTTTCGGGGACGGTCGCAACACCGACCATCGCAGTGCGTGGTCATTTTCTTCCCCAAAAAAATTATTTGACCTATCGCTTGGTGTTGTCGGGCACTTCTCAAGTTATAACACCACCACAGTTGGTCCTCTACCACATAGAGCCGGACATTCTGCTGTTTTTCACCCGACCGTGGGGCGACTACTTTTACACAGAGAACATCGACGTGCGTTCTCAGACGATCTCCGGCTTTGTTCTTGAAGGGTATGATGAAACTACGAGCACATGGGAAAGCGTCAGCACTCATGCCGGTGTGAGCTTCTCAGCATCGGCAACGGCCACAAAATGGGGGCGCATTGCCAGCACCGACCCCTCAATGGACGGCACTCATGTGAAGGGCGCCTGTTTCTATGCCGGTCCGTTCAATGGAACTTATGAGAACATCAGTACCCGTCCACATCTTCCGAAATGGCAATGGAAAGATCCCGCCGACTTGGTATCCATTATGGACGAAATAGCCGATGCGGGCGTCAATGTGCTTAAAGTTTCTTGGTGGGGCGACAGTCATCAAGATACTACCAGCGAAGACGATAAGATGTTTGTCGTGAACGACACCTCCGACCCTCTGGAACAACGGGATTACTATCTGCGCGATGCAGACTGGCATGTTGTGCCATTCAACTATTGGATGGCTGGCGGCGTCACCCAACACCGCAGCAAGAATATGAAAGTAGCGGTAACGCCCGAGACCCAAACCGCCATCAGGCAATATTCGTCCGACCAAGGATTTTACTTCGACAGGTGCAAACTACCGGAAACCTGCGATGCGGGAAACCCCTTCTGTTACGGACAAGAAGATACTTGCGACTCTTATCCGGAGCTTGCAGGATCGAATATATATGAACTAGCTTGCGACTCTATTCGCAAGCTGTATACCAGCGATCAAACGCGACTCTGCATTGCCAATGAATTGATGACCACAACCCTGACCTGTGATAAATACGGATGGTCTTCTTCGGCCCAACAACCCTGCTCCTCCCTTGAAGGAGGTATATATGCATTCAAAGGCATGAACTTGGGCGATGTTGAGAATATGATCAACACGGAACTTGCGGCACAGGGCATTTCTTATGTTTTTGATTGTACCGGCATTCCTGATACATTCGTAATTCCGGCGGGATTTCTGATAAAACGCTGTTATGATCAAGAGATGCAATATCAATGTGCTGTCGACGAATACTGCAATTATATGTTCAATGCCTGCCAGAAGAAATGTCGCCGATGGGAATACTCGGCCTATGATCCCAAACCTCCGACCAGTACGCCCATCATACAGCACAAAGATTTCGAGGCGGCATATGGTGGGACCCTCGACACCTATGAGCAAACATTTAAAGAGGCGCTGAAGCATAACATACAGGTCGCTCCGTCCATCGTTGATGAAGAATTCAAGTTCGACAAGGAATTTCCCGTTTATTATAAAAATCTCGCGAAGAAGCTGGCCAAGCTGGTCCTGCGTTATAGGCACAATGACAACTGGTTGAAACTGTACGACCGGAACGGTCTGCCTCGCCTTGCAATCAATATCCTCGACGCCGTCCATCGCGGATGGGAAGAAACCACCTACTTCACCGAAGAACATACCCAATTTTACCGGGCGCTTGATCTAAACCCGAACAACTCCGAGTCGCAATATGAAGAAATTGTTTCCTATATGAACTGGGAGACACCCGACATACAAGTACTGTTTGCCGATGGTGTATTCCATCCCGAAGCAATGACTGGTTCTGAGCAATATCGTTTGAATGAGTATGCCTATGTCCGCGCTTTTGATCTGATGGCAACCGAGATCAAGAACCTGACCGGAGGAGAGAACGGCGCGAATGTGGGATTCATGCTGGACACCTCTCCCATGCCACCATCGTTGACCGGCGATCCATTGTATAATTCCACCTATGTGCGGACAGTTACCAGTACGGCAGATGACTTGCCGTTCATGGATTATTATGATCGTTGGTCCCTCGTCTCGGGTTTCTTAAGTTATTACAGTTATGCAACCGGGCAAACCGAATTTATTGGTAACGGACAAAAAGGGATGCTTCATTATATTCCCGATCCCACTCTTTTGTCCGGAAGCGGATCGTTGCTGGCTATCAACCCCTTCAATATCACCTCCGATAGTGTGGAACGCATAAGATCGCAAGCGGAGCGCGATGAAGAAAGCACCGACAACCTATCGCTTCCCTCGCCTTACCAAATCGGCAGCCCTCGCCCCGTGTACAACCATGAAGGGAAATATGTTTTTGAGTACGGTCAGCCACAGGCTATGTTCTACGATGTGGCGTTGCTGAAGAATGGATATGCATACCTCGATTATTGGAAAAAAACGGGGCTGCCGTTGATCGCAACCGCTATCGCCGGATTCAACGACGAGAATATGACCCGCCCCGGTCCGATGGTCTACGGAGATATAGACTACTGGCTTCTTGAAACAGAGATCATGATGCGACTCTACCACACGGCAGGCATGACACTCGATATTTGGAACGGATTCTCAGAAGGCTATTTCTGGGCCAAGAGCGATCCCTATGTGGTCTATCGGGGCTTCGACCCTTACCGCTACAAACAGGGGGGAGCCTTTGTCCCGATAGACGCCAGAACGGGTGAGGAGAACTACCATCTTGCCCAAGCACTGTTCTGGCAAGAACCCTATTCCCTTTCCGACATCGACGGTGACTTTGTGACCGATACGAACGATAAGTGTCTGCCTCTTCCGGAGGATCTGCCTCTTACAAATACCACCCGAAGGGATTACCAAAATCCCACTGCGGCCTACTGGGCGTTTGATGAGATCATTAACGGCGATGAAAATGCGGCGTACAATGCAACTACCCAAAAGTGGGAATGCACGGGAACACACTGTGGTGCCCGCTTTCAATTGGAGAAAATGGGAAAATATGCCCAATTTACCAAACCGCCGATCGCTGGACCGGTCGAAGTGCCGATATTCTCTTGGTCGCCCGATCATGATCTCGACGGCATTCCCGACGCCTGCGACAGGACGGGCTTCCCTTTCAGAGACGGTATCACTGGCGAGACAAAGACCGGCGATGGATTCACCTACAATTTCTCGATCTCTCAACCAGCCGATAAATACATCACCAGCGCACCGTTATCCAACTTCGCTCTCTATGCGGCCAATGAAACGGTTTCTATCTCGCCTCAAAAAGCGCAGAACTCCTCTAATGCAGAAAGTAGCGTTCGCTATTGTTGGATAGATAAAGAGCTTTTTGCATTTTGGGGAAGAGATGGTTTCTGCACTCGCAAGAATCACATTGAAAATCCTGACCAAATGGACACCACCGGTTGCGATCCCAATAGTACCTATTATAATTACCGCCTCTGCGACCCCGATCTGCGTTCTTTTTCTTATAGTCATGGAACAGATCCTGTGCCTTTAAGAGAGGGGAATGAAGCATGGCGAACTCCTAATGGAAACAATAATTATGATAAACTCTCAACCGATGGAAAAGCACGGCAATGGGAATGGTTGAACGATTTTGAATTGCAATATGAAGAAACCTACAGAGCCTACATCAAGGACGGCGACACGGTAAAATATCCGAATCTCGGCGTGAGACCGATAATTAACAAGAAGTACGAGTTTCCCGAATTCATTGTGCGTTATGCGATCTCGACCACTGCACGCGGTAGTGAGCTTGTCGAACCGTGGCTGTTGTCCGACAACACCATTAACCCACAATTTTTCGCGAACGAAACGGGAAATAAATACACGCGTGCCTTCAGAGATGCAGACAAGGGCCGTTTCTTGAATTATTATCAGTATTATCGTTGGAAGCCTAAAGAGGTAAGAACTATCGAACTGATAAAGTATCTCTATCCTTATCCGGAAAGAGTGTGGGAATATACCTGTCCCTTCTGCGCTCCGGCAAGCCTTGCCGACGCCACTCAATTCAACTGGTGGCGCTATACGGAAGGAAAGGTCGAAGTCACTACGCATACTCTGCCACAAGATGATATGGCGGCGATCCCCATAGACGGCATCGGGATCATGGCTTTTTCCCCAACGGATCGATATGGAAAAGGGTCGATACTGTTCAATATGCCATTGCGTCCCGCCGATTGGCATAAGATCGGCACATATTCCGCCCCGCAATATGGGATGTCCATGCTTGATGGCGTGGCGACGGGCAATCGATTTTACGCTATCGCAGGAATAGGTTCTTCCACCGTTTTCGGCGATTTGTCGCCATCCGGTTTCACGCGACAGGCGATCTACTCTTTGGAAAACGATGGCATGGAAGAGGGCAACTATAAGCTCCAGAAGATAGTTGATCTCCCGTCCGGTAGCGGTAAAGCTAAGCTCTTCGTGCTTAACGGGACGCTTTTCCTCATACGAGGAGGCGCGGCAATTACCATATATCGTCTTTCCGATACCGGGATTCTTGAAGAGATCGAGAGCACGATTGTTCCGCCTGCCAGAGACTTCTTCAATGTGACAGTCAACAAAAATGTGCTACTCTTCGGGGGCGGAGGAACGGTAGTTAATGATACCGTGGCAGAACAAAACGATTTTTACCTGTTCAACCCTCAGGCAGAGCCAGCCAATAGATGGAAAATGATCGCTCAAAATATTCCTATTTCTTTGTTTAAGGCCATGATCGTTCCACAAGATGACACTTATCTATTAGCAGATCAACTGGTACTTGAAGGGACATCCACTAAGGCCGTTTCTGTTACTGCAACTGGCCAAGTAACATTACAGAATATTCAAGTCGATGGTTTGGTAAACGGATACGGTGACTATTGTTTAGATGAAGAAGGCGTAGCGCTTAGAGGAGGAATTTTGCTAGGCTCTGCTTGTCAGCCTTTCACCCACCCGTGGTATAAGCAGTACTCGATCGGCTCAACTGTCTACAGTGTAGCGGGTAAGGGTGACCGTTTCTATGTCGGTACCGGCAGTGCAATCAAGGTCTATGACATCAGCGACCCGAACGCGATGGTTCTCAAGAGCACCTTCACCACAAATAAGACCGTCTACGACCTCGAAGTCGTCGACGGAGACATCATGTACGCGGCGACCAGTGGCGGCATCTACAAACTCAATACCGTCAATCCCGACACCCTTACCTCGCTTCAATTCTACAGCACGCCGTACAACTACCAGTACCGCATCCAACTCTATAACGGCAATCTCTATGTCGGCGACGACAACGGCATCAACATCCGCAACCCTGAAAACTTTGCCCGCGTAGCCTATGTCAACATTGGCTCGACCATGGACTTTGCCATTGCCAACGGCGAGATCGCGATGTACTGGGACGACTTCTGGTCATCGGGCATCGATATCCGCGATGTAGACAACCTCGCAACAAGAAAGGCGTGGGACTATCCGTACTGCTCGACCGGTGAACTGACGACCGATCACGGCGCGTTCTACCTCTCCTGCGACGGGTACGAGTACCGCTTCGTCGGTCTGCCGAATACCTACATCGACTACACTGAACTGAACGGCGACATGCGCGAGATGCAGGAGAACTACCTGTACAATGGGTGGGTCTACATCCCAGACGGGAACAAGGTAAAGCTCTCGACGAACAACGAGGTCCCGAGCATCTGCGGCAACGGCATCATCGAGCCGGGCGAGTTCTGCGACGGAAATAGCGAAGAGTGCGCGATGGTCGATCCGACGCAATGGGATAGCGGCACGGCATACTGTAACAGCACCTGCACCGCTTGGGATACCGGCGACTGCTACGACAGCGGGTGCTAAAGCGAACTCTCCTGAAATTTTTTGACACCCCTCCCGTATAATGCTATGGTGTCACGTACCTTACTGGAGGATGCCATGAGAGTAGAGCAGATCTCAATTCTGTTGCGCAATGAACCGGGTGTTCTGAGCCGTATTCTCGAGAATTTGAGCCGCGCAAGCGTCAACATCCTAGGCCTTACCATCAACGAAACGGCCAACTTCGGCGAACTGCGCATCGTCACCGACAAATGCGCGATGGCCAAGGAGATACTCAAGGAGATGGCGGTCTCGTACAACGTCGTGAAGATCATCGTCATCAAGCTCGACAACAAGCCGGGCGAACTGCTGAAGATAGCACACCTGATGAGCAAGAACGACATCAACATCGACTACATCTACACCCTCGCGTCGGTGGACAAGGGGGCGCTCATCGCCGTCAAGACCTGGAACATGGCCGAGACCGAGAAGATACTGGGAGAGAACCACTTTGAGATGGTAGACCTTGACAAGTTCGGTCTCTGATCGTTATCCGAAGATCCCCACAGGAGGTCATATGCGTTCATTATTGCTCCTAGCGTTCATGCTGTTGCCCCTCATGACGGCCGTTGCCCAAGAAGCGGCCGATGAGTCAACGGAAACGGCTCCCGTTGAAGATACCGCCGAAGCGGCGCCGGCCCCGGCAGTAGAACCGGAAGAGGATCCGGCCGAAGAAGAGGTGACGCCGACCCCCTCTTCCGCCCCGGCTCCGGCTCCCGCCCCAACCCCCGCCGCCGCTCCCGCACCGGCCGCCGATAGCGGCGCGACGGCGCGCGAACTGAAACCGGAGGAAAAGGGAGCCGCCGAGGAAGTACCGGCGGTCGAGCCCGAGAAAAGCACCGGGATAAAACTCGACGGCGACAAGCCGATAAAATTCTTCGAGCTCTACGGCTTCTTCGCCGTCAACCATCAGTTCACCTACAACCTCTTCATGGACGGCAACAATCCCTACCTCCCCACTACGCCGTTGGCAAACACCAAGGAACGGGGCGAGAAGGTCCTTTCGTGGGGCGGCCTGAAACTTCATCTCGAACCGATCATCAACGTCGCCGAAACGATGGAGATACACTCCAAGCTCACCCTCATGGGGAGCCGCATCGTCGGCACCGATAACGCCCTGCCCGACACCAAGGAGAACGGGCTCCTTCCCGGCACCCAGCTCGAGGTCGATCCGTCGATACGGGTGGAAGGGCTGTGGGGCACGCTCGATACCCCGATCGGCGAACTACGCGTCGGCCGGATGCCATTCCACTGGGGTCTGGGCATGCTCTACAACGATGCCAACACCGTCGACACCGACACCGCGGGCGACTACCTCGACCGCGTCATGTTCATCGTCCCGGTCATGGGGTTCAAGATCATCCCGGCGTTCGACTACATCAGCGAAGGGCCGATGGTGCGCTATAACGACCATTTCATCGACGCCTCGTCGCGCGACGACGGTTGGCAGGTGGCGCTTATGTTCACCATGCAGGAAGAGGACCCGGCGGTGCTCGAAGAGAAACTGCTCAAGGAGAACACCGTTTACGAGTTCGGCTTCTTCGGCTCCTACAGCTGGAAGAGCGACACGGCGACCGAGGTGACCCTCCCCGCGAACATCCCGGTCGACGGCGGCGTCATCGATCCGACCAAGACCTACACCCTCTCCGAACAGGACGCGCGGATGCTTACCCTCGACCTGTGGGGCAACATCTACTACAAGAATTTCTCGATAAAGGCGGAGCTCGCCTTCATGGACGGCAAACTGGGCCGCTATCAGGACGATGCCGCGAACATAAAAAGCAAGATAGCGGCGCAGATGTTCGGCGCCGCCCTCGAGATGCAGTGGAAGTTCATCCCGCGCAAACTGCATTTCACGCTGCTCGGCGGCGTAGCGACCGGCGACAAGGGGACCGGCGTGCAGGGCGATTCGATGACCCTGCCCGGCAAAGCGATAGATACCGTCCTCGGGCTCGACATGAAGGTCGAGAATTTCCGTTTCCACCGCGACTATAACATGAATTCGTTCATCTGGCGCGAGGTGCTCGGCCGTTTCACCTCAGGGTACTACGCAAGTTTCGACACCCAGTATTTCTTCAGAGACGACATATCGATGCGCGGCGGCCTGACCTATTCGGGCGCCTGGTTCTCGAAACAGACCCCCGGCGGACAGGGGACCCCCATCGCCCTCGAACCCTTCGTCGGCGCCTACTACGCCGGAGACACCGGACTGCGCGCCGGTCTCACCTTCCAGCTCGCGGTACCGTTCGACGGCCTGAACACCGCGACGCGGAACACCACGATCCTCTTCGACATCCACACCTATATGGGATTCGTGTTCTAGCGGACGCTTTCGGATGAACTCTTTTTCGGGGCCGGTTCCTCGGCCCATTTGATCTCTTTCTTCACCTTCTCGGTGTCGGGCCTGCCCGGCCGTTCCTTGTATTTCTTCAGGTCGGCGTTGGTAAAGGTATTTTTTTGCGAAGAATTTTTTTCTGTCTTCTCGTTTATCTTCTGCACATCATCGGCCGTATAGACCTTAACGGCCGCCTTGAGATCGGGATTGACATTGTTCATCTTGAAGGAGGTATCGACCGGCGCGGCCGCATCGGGGGTCTCGGGCTTCGCGCCGCCGTCGGTATCTTTGGCCATCATCGGCACCAGCTTTTCGGGCAACGCCTGATCGATATGTCCCTTGATCCAGAGAAAGTAGGCCGCCAAGAATGCGACCAACAAGATGATGATCCATTTCATCGCGTCACTCCCCCGTTTGCGACCCTCCGATGGTAGCCCGACCGCGGCCGCTTGGCAAGTATTCGCCAACTTTTCTGGCAAATTCGCGCCGTCCCGCTAGAATCGCCCCGGTCATGAGGATGCGATGAGCGATAAAGTTCCGACGACATTCATCGAAACGGCTCCCGAAGCGGTGCCGCTCCTCATCGCGAAACTCGCCAAGGAGCACCGGCGGCTCGTCATCGAGGCGCCCGGCCCGCGCGAGGCGTCGCTCCTCGCCCGGTCGCTCCACCATTTCGACATCGACTGCGAACTGTTCCTCCCGCCGTTCCTGCTGATGGAGCGCGGCGAATACGATGCCTCGTGGGAACAGCGCTTCATCCGCTTACTGGAAAAAAGCCGCGGCGTCATCGTGGTCACCCCCCTTTCGCGCCGCTTCAAACTGCCCGCGGCGCTCGACAGCGGAGCGCTCCGCATCGCGCCGGGAACGCGGCTCGGCACCTCCGCCCTTTCCCGCGACCTCACGGCGCGCGGCTACGAGGCGGTCCCCATCGTCCGCGCCTTCGGCGAATTCTCGGTGCGCGGCGACATCATCGACATCGCCGCCTACGAACCCGACACCGGCTGGCGCATCGAACTCTTCGACGACGAGGTCGACCGCATCAGCCTCTTTTCGCTCACCAGTCAGCGCAATATCGGCGACGCCCCCGAGGCGCACCTCTTCCCGCGCATCGTCTCGCGGCTCCTCACCCCCGACTGGAAAACGCGCTGTGCCGCACTGCTGGCCGCCGAAGGGAACAAACGGGTCATGGAGATAGAGGAGGCGATCGAAACGGGCGCCGGACTGCCGGGCGATCTCCATCCGCTCACGGCGGGCGACCGCGTCATCGAGGAATATTTCGACGCGCCGGTACTCCGCTGGGAACAGGTCCGCTGCGAGATAGCGCTCGACGAGGAACTGAAGACCATCGCCTCGGAGCGGGTGAAACGCCGCGCCGAAGGGACCTTCACCCCCTTCGATGCCCGCGATTCGTTCCGCGAACGGGTGAGCGCCCCGCGCATCGAGGTGAGTTCGTTCTTCTCGATCGCCGACACCATCGTCAAATACCCCGCCGCCCACCAGCCCGCCTCGCCGCACGAGAAGGAGCACCCCGAACTGCTCATCGGGCGGCTGGCGGCCGATAACGCGCTTATCCTCTTCACCGACCGCGGCGGCCGCGACCGCTGGAGCGACCTGTGCATCGATAAGGATATTCCGGCGCTCCCGCTCGAAACGCTTCCCGCGGTGCTCGAACGCGGCACCGTCCACATCCTCGAAGGGGAAGGCTGGTTTGCCCCCGACGCGGCGCTCATCCTGCCGCACGCCGGTATCGCGGTACTCCACGAGAAACTGTTCGCCCTGCGCGCAAAGGCATTGCCGAAACGCAAACGGGTGGTCGAAGAGGCGCCCGCGGCCGACGAGACGCGCCTGCCGCTCATCCTCGACGAACTGACCCCCGGCGAATATGTGGTCCACTACACCTACGGCATCGCGGTGTACGAAGGAATAAAACGGATCGCGGGGGCCGACTGCCTGACGCTCCGCTACGACCACGACGACCGGCTCTACCTCCCGGTCTACAATATGCACCTCCTCTACAAGTACCGGTTCGAGGAGGGCTACTTCCCGAAGAGTTCCAGCCTCCGCTCGACGGCGTGGGAGAACACCAAGGAGAAACTGACCCGCGAGATCGAACAGGTGGCCGAAAAGATACTGCAACTCTACGCCGAGAGGGCGGTCGAACAGGGCCAACCGGTCCCGACGGTCGGTGAGCTCATGGAGCGGTTCGCCGCCGAATTCCCCTACCGCGAAACGCTCGATCAGGCGCGCTCCATCGGCGAACTGGAGGCCGATCTTTCGTCGGGCCGCATCATGGACCGCCTGCTGTGCGGCGATGTCGGTTTCGGCAAGACCGAGGTGGCGATGCGCGGCTGTATGGCCACTACCGTCGCGGGGCGGCAGGCGGCGGTGCTCACCCCCACCACCATCCTCGCCTTCCAGCACTGGCAGACCTTCACCGAACGGTTCCGCAGTTTCCCGATAAAGATAGAGATGCTGTCGCGCTTCCAGTCGGCGGCCGAGCAGAAGAAGATCATCGACGGCCTCAAGAACGGGACGGTCGATATCGTCATCGGCACCCACCGCCTCTTCTCGAAGGATGTCGAGTTCAAGGATCTCGGCTTCCTCGTGGTCGACGAGGAACACCGCTTCGGCGTCACGCAGAAAGAGCGCATCAAGGAGATAAAGAAAGGGGTCGCCACCCTCTCCATGACCGCGACGCCCATCCCGCGCACCCTGCAACTGTCGCTCCTCGGTGTCCGCGACATCAGCTTCATCCGCACCCCGCCGCGCGAACGCAAACCGGTCAAGACCTATGTGGTCGAGTACAGCGAAGAGATCATCCGCGAGGCGCTCCTGCGTGAAGTGGAACGCGGCGGCCAGATCTACTTCCTCCACAACCGCATCGAGTCGCTGCCGACGATGAAACGGCTCCTCGAACGGATCATCCCCGACCTCAAGATCGCGGTGGCCCACGGCCGGATGGAGGAGGACGAACTGGAACAGGTGATGCTCGACTTCACCGCGCGCCGCTTCAATCTGCTCCTTGCCACCTCGCTCATTGAATCGGGGATCGATATACCGCTGGTGAACACCATCATCATCAACCGCGCCGACACCTTCGGGCTCGCCCAGCTCTACCAGCTCCGGGGAAGGGTCGGCCGCTGGAACCGCGAGGCCTTCGCCTATCTCATGGTCCCGTCGCTCAAAACGCTCACGAAAGACGCCTACAACCGGCTCGCCGTCATCAAACGGTTCGACCGGCTCGGCTCGGGCTACGATGTGGCGATGGAGGACATGAACATCCGCGGCGCCGGCAACATCCTCGGCATGTCGCAGACCGGCAAACTCAAGGGGGTCGGCTATGACCTCTACCTCGAGATGCTGCGCCGCCGCATCGAATTCCTCCGCACGGGACAAACCGGCGAGACGCGCGATATCGAGGTGAAGACCGATCTCCCCGCCTTCATCCCCGAGACCTACATTGCCGACGCCGAAGTGCGGGTCAGTTTCTACCGCAAACTCGCCGACACCGAACGGCCCGAAGAACTCGGCTGGGTGCGCCACCTCCTCACCGATATGTTCGGCCCGATCCCGCCCGAGGTGGAGAACCTCTTCACCCTCAACGAGATGCGGACCCTCGCCCGCCGGTGCCGCGTGGTGAAACTGGAGTTGTCCGCCGACCGCGTGACCATCCACTTCGCCGAGACGGCCACCCCCAAGAGCATGGACGACCTCTTCGAAGCGGTCGACACCCTGCGCGGCAAGTTCGTGCCGCCGAATGCCGTCAGCGCCCCCGCCAAAGGACCCGATGACTGGCGTAAAGCGCTCGAACGGTTCGGCCGGGTGTTCGGGGGAGTGCCCACATATCGATAATGTAGGGGCGCGCCAACGGCACGCCCTATCCAAACCGACACGACACGGTTCCGGGCGCAATAAATTGCGCCCCTACAATGCAACGCAATACGGGCGTCCCGATGGGGCGCCCCTACAATGCGGAGGGTGTTCTTATTTCTTTTCGCGGATATAGAATTCGATGAGGTCGCGGTCTTCGGGGGCGATATCGAGGAGGCTGAGTTTCGCCTCGGGCGTCGCGCCGTCGCGGTGCTGCCAGCAGACCTCGGCGTGTCCTTCCACCTTCTTGGTATCGGTGATGAACGATACGCGGAGCATCGCGCCAACGGGAAGCGGCCGGTCGGTGGTGACGAAGAGGGAATTGGTGCGCGGATCGCGCGTGATGCCGGCGTAGAAGTTATGCGGGGCGGGCTCGGTGGTGTCGAAGGAGAGGTTGAGGTCGAGTTGGGTTTCGGGGCGCGGGAAGATCGCGCCGATGTCGGCTCTCTTCTGCTCTTTTTGGGTCATGGGGGTATCTCCCATCGCTATTCTATACGGGGGCACTATATCGCCGCCGGAATGAAAATCAAGAGCGATTTCCCGGATTTTTCAGGCGGCGGATTAATGGGAATCAGAATGTTGGTTAATTGACAGCACAGAGAGAACCGTCCCATTTCTCCCCTTGCATCTTTCCTCCATACCGGATACAATGGGGGGTCTTTTGTTCTTATCAGGGAGGTGAGTCATGGCTATCGATTACCGGTGTACCAAGTGCAAGAAGTCTCTTTACAATGCGGCCGATCAGAAGCTGGTCCTCACGGGGGTGCTCAAGGGGAAGCATTTCTCGGCGGAGAGTATGTTTGAGCTCAATCATCAGCAGGATGCATTCGGCGGGGTGCCGCTGGCGGCCAATCTGATGGTCGAAAAGGGGGCGCAGGTCAATTTCTTCTGTCCTCATTGCGGGCATGATCTGACGATGCCGTTCGATGAGGAAGTGTCGGAGGTGACGCATGTCGATGAGCAGGGGGCGGAGCATGCGTTCCTGTTCAGCAAGGTGGCGGGGAAGGAGATGTCGTTCCTCGTGCACAAGGAGAAGAAGGAGGTTCTGGGGGCGTACGGGAAGGATCACGAGGACTATCTCTACCGGCTCAACGATTTCTTCAATATGTGGAATAGGTTCTAGGGGTTAAGGCGCTCGCCGGATCCGCGAAGCGCAACATACTACGACATCAGTGCTTATGCTCGGCGTCTTTTTCCTGATGCGTACCACTCGCCGCGGGTGCGGCATGGTGTGCGTCGTCCGACATGATAGCATCACGAAGCACCTCGACATAGTGCATGTAGGTCACATAGGCTTCTACATACTCGCGGCCCGCCTCGACGCTTTTATCTTTGTTCTTCTTCGCTTCCACCGCCTTTTTGAACTTCTCTTTGATAGCCTCCGCAAAATGACCGCTCATCTTTTTGACCATCTCGTCAACCGAACCGGCGGCAAGCGCCTTGTCGGCCATCGCAACAATCGGCTTGACCGGTTCGTTCGTGATGCCGGTGTAGGGAGCACCTTCACCCGCACGGTGCAGTCGCACAAGGGTTTCAAGGAAATATTGATCGGCCAGATCCTTCGCCTCCGGCCCTTTGGCACGAACGACAACCGCCTTGGTGAATGCAGTCTTAATCTCCGCTTCGTTCTCCTTTTTCACCCACTTGAGGATCGGTGTGACATCTCCTTTTTCAAGCGCCGCTTTTGCCTCCGGGATGACCGGACCGCCGGCCGTATCACAGTGCGCGGACAACCCGCTCGTCAGGAGAAACATCAATCCCGCTACCAAGATCGCCATTCTTTCCATAGAACCGACATTACTCATGGCGCACACCTCCGTTGATTTACGAGAACACCTCTCTCTTGCTGGAGAATACCCCCGCCCGAATAACGAATCAAGAATTTCTCCCCCCGCCCGACTACCTTAGTATATATGCGCTACTTGAACAGCCCCTTGACGAAGGGCGACTTGAACTCGCGGTCGAGGATGTCCATGTAGACCTCGTCCCAGAACTTCCCCGCGATGCACTTCGCCTCGCGCCGCCGCCCGATCTCTTTGAACCCGCATTTCTTGTAGCACCCCAGTCCCCGCTCGTTGTAAGCATAGGCATTGAGATAGATGCTGTGCAGGTTAAGGACATTGAAACCGTAGTCGAGCACGAGGTTGGTCGCCTCGGTCCCGAACCCTTTGCCCCAGAACTTCTTTTCGCCGATGACGATGCCGAACTCGGCGGAGCGATTCCGGAGGTTTATCTGGTGAAGCCCCGCATTGCCGATGAGGGTGTCGTGCTTCTTCTCGACGAGGGCGAAGACGACCGTGTCTTCCCGTTTGCCGATATTCGTTATCCACTCCTTCTCCGACTCAAGCGTGATGATCGGCACTGGGATGATGAGGTTCTTCTGGACCTCGAGGTCGTTGAACCAGCGCGTGTAGATCGCCGCATCCTCGGCGCGGATGGGCGACAGGTAACACTTCTTCCCGATGACTTTGGGATGATAGGTCATGACCGCCTCCGGGGTCAGTCCAGGGGTCACATCTATATTAACACAAAGTTTCATGGTTTCTGTGCTCCCGTTTTCTTTCGCTTGGCGGATTTGAGCTTCTCCACCTGTTGGGCGGCCTGTTCGATCATCTTGATGGTTTCGGCCTCGCCCGCCGCTTCCGCAACCGAACGCCGCCGTTCCTCAAACAACGAGTACTGTTCGTTCGCCCGGCGTTCCGCCTCGTCGCGCGACACCGTACCGGCATCGGGCAGAACATTCCGTTCGTTGAAACGGAGGAAGTCGTCAAGCCGTTCCTGCCAGTCTTTCAGGAATATCTGTTTGCGGCGACGGGCTTGGTCCTCGGCATAATCGAGGAACATGACCACGATGCGGTTGAGTTCGGTAATCTCCTCTTCGTTCAGATAGTTCTTGGCGACACCGATATCGGCCTTGCGCACCACACCGCCCTTCCACGCGGTAAGACCCATATTCGGCTTTTTGGCATCGGCGCGTTCGGCAATGAGTTCGGGCGCCGTCTTTCGGGTGACAGCGAAGTGCAGCTTGTTCTGCACCGTCTGGAAAACGAGTTGAGCATGCTCGTCCTTTGGGTCGTAGTCGTCGGAAAGAGCGAGTATCTCGCGCACCCGAAGATACATCCGGCGTTCGCTGGCCCGGATGTCGCGGATTCGCTCTAAAAGGTCGTCAAAATGGTCGGGAATGCCGGGACCGGGCGGGTTTTTCAGCCGCTCGTCGTCCATGACGAATCCTTTGGTAAGGTATTCGCTCAAGCACGCGGTTGCCCACTGACGGAATTGCGTGCCGCGTTGACTTCGTACACGATAGCCGACGGCGAGAATGGAATCGAGATTGTAATGGTCTATCTCGCGCGATACGGTGCGAAGACCTTCTTGTCGAACTATTCGGAATTTCCTAATAGTTGCATCCGGCGGCAATTCACCGTCCGCATAAATGCCTTTCAGATGTTCGTTGACAGTAGGTACAGCTACCTGAAATAATTCTGATAATTGCGCTTGCGTCAGCCAGATCGTGCCGTCGGAAAAACGGCACTGTATCTGTGTTCTGCCGTCTTCGGTCCGGTAGAGGACCAGTTCTCCGCCGGGTGCTTGCGTCGAAATATTGCCGTTCATTGCGTCTCCCCCAATTTCCTCCGCAGGATACCCCCGCCCGAAGATTGAATCAAGAAAATCACCCCCGCCCGACTAGCTTGCTACTTGAACAGCCCTTTGACGAAGGGTGACTTGAACTCGCGGTCGAGAATATCCATGTAGACCTCGTCCCAGAACTTCCCCGCGATGCACTTCGCCTCGCGCCGCCGCCCGATCTCTTTGAACCCGCA
>JAKLIW010000013.1 GCA_022709425.1 bacterium | reverse complement strand
TTGCCGTCCTTCCTCGGGTAAGATATCAAATGTCTTGACGTACCGCTCCTCGGTAAGATTTTAGATGTCTTGATTCGCTCAATTGACATCCAGCTATTTCCACAGTATCATGGGGAGGTTTTGAGCAATGGAGACGAGCATGGTCATCGAACGGACCGCGAAAGAGATCGTCATTCGGCTTCCCGGCACTATGGATATCGGCCTTGTGCAGGAGTTGCTTGACTATCTGAAATTCAAGACCCTCCGGTCGAAGAGCAAGGCAACTATCAAGGACATCGAAGCGCTCGCCGACGAGATAAATCGTTCGTGGCGTCCCGTCGCAAAGAAAAAACGGGCCGCATGATTCCGGTTGTCGTCGACACCAACATCCTCCTCAGCGCCCTACTGAATCCAAATGGTAAAGAGGCCGACCTGCTTTTCAATGCCGCCGCTCATGGTGTCCGCCTCTTTTCCTGCCATTTTCTCCACATCGAGGTATTGAAGCACAAGAGCAAGATACTCAAGCTATCGGGGCTGACCGAGTCCGACTACCTTGAACTGCTTCATCTGCTGGCTCGGCGTATCGAGTTCATCGACGAAGGGCAGGTCCCGGCGGCCACGCTTGACATGGCGCTTGCGCTCACCAAGGATGTCGACCGCAAGGATGCGCCGTTCGTCGCGCTGGCGCTCCATCTGGGTGGTATCGTTTGGACCGGGGATAAGAAGTTGGTTGTCGCGCTCACCAAGAAAGGGTGGAAAAGCACTGCCTCGACCCGCGAACTTCTCGCCCGGCGCCCGAAACATTAAATTCTGCCGCCGAACTGGGTAAGACCCACCGGGGCGGGCCTAAGTTAAAATCATAGCAAGGTTAGAAGCTATATGCATACATTTGGGCTATCCAAAAGATTATAGATGCAAGAAGAACTATCGTTATAAAAGCCAACGGAATAAAAAGCATGAGAATGCTATCGATTCTTGTCATGGGAGACAGTTTCTGCTTACGAAGATGCCCTATGAGTTCAGGAACAAGATATGCCCATTGAACATACCCGGCCAAGAAAAACAGCACCACTTCCGTAATCCAGCCGGAAAAAGGGGAGGTTAAGCTTATAGAGAAGAAATGATCCAGCGAATAAAAGAGAGAAAATTCAAAAAACGCAAACAAAGGGCCAACGGGACATGTTATTCCTAACAGAATCAGAGTATATGCTTCCAATACTTCGCTGTTGCCTATAAGACCTTCGTAAGCGTAAAAAATCGTTATAACGACAAAAAAGAACAGCCATGTTATAAAAATCTTTCGTCTCATGCAAAACTGTTTTATCGCCACACTCCAGTCATTGCCGGACGGTCGCAGTGTTGATCCTTTTTCGTGCATTATTCCCTTCCCCTCATCGATAACGATACACCATTCTGTCGGAATCGGCGATATGAGTCAAGGAAACGGGGCCGCCGAAAGATTTTTCCCAATGATTCCGTTCGGGGGCGGTCCGGCCCCTTTACTTGCCCGCGCCGATTTATAGAATGGTGAGGTCCGACAACCTTCCGGGGGGCTCATGGCGTTCGTTCATCTTCATCTGCACACGATATACAGTTTCCTTGACGGCCTCACCCGTCCCGCCCAGCTCATGACCGAGGCGAAGAAGCTCGGCATGGACACCATCGCCATCACCGACCACGGCAACATGCACGGCGTGATAGACTTCTACACCACCGCGCAGAAGGCGAAGATGAAGCCCATCATCGGGATGGAGGCCTACATCGCCGCCGGATCGCGCAAGGAGCGGACCCAGCAGGATGCCTTCCACCTCGTACTGCTCGCCCGCAACAACGAGGGTTACCGCAACCTCTGCCGCTTATCATCGCAGTCCAACCTTGACGGCTTCTACTACAAACCGCGCATCGACCGCGAACTGCTCAAAGACCTCGCGGGCGGCCTCATCGCCACCTCGGCGTGTCTGGGCGGCGAGATCCCCCGGGCGCTCATGGACGGGAACAAAAAAAAGGCGCTCGCCATCGCCGCCGAATATCGCGAACTCTTCGGCCGCGACAACTTCTTCCTCGAACTGCAGGTCAACGGCCTGAAAGATCAGGACGAGGTCAACCCGCTCATCATGGAGATCGGGAAGGAACTCGGCATCCCCTTCGTCGCCACCAACGATGTCCACTATATCTCGTCGCGCCACGCCGAGGCGCAGGACATCCTCTTCTGCATCAATGAGAAGAAGAAGGTCGAGGATACCGACCGGATGCACCACGAATCGCGCGAATTCTACCTGAAAAGCGAAGAGGAGATGCGCCGCCTGTTCACGCCGCTGTGCATCGAGGCGGTCGACAACACCGCCGCGATCGCCGCCCGCTGTTCGGTGGAACTGGAACTCGGCAAAGGCTACCTGCCGCAGTACGATACCGGCGGGGTGCCGCTGGCCGATTTCCTGACCGCCAACGCCAAACAGGGGCTGGAGGAACGGTTCGCCGACGGCCGCATCCCCAAGACGATGCGCGACCTCTACGAACAGCGGCTCCGCGAAGAGATAGAGATCATCGTCGGGAAGGGCTACCCCGGCTATTTCCTCATCGTGTCCGACTTCATCGGCTGGGCGAAAAAGAACGGCGTCCCCGTCGGTCCCGGCCGCGGATCGGGGGCCGGATCGCTCGTCGCCTACTGCACCGGCATCACCGATATCGACCCGATACGCTACGGACTCTTCTTTGAACGATTCCTCAATCCGGAACGTCCCTCGATGCCCGACTTCGACATCGATTTCTGCCAGCAGAAACGGGAGCGGGTCATCGAATATGTGACGCAGAAATACGGCGTCGACCATGTCGCCCAGATCGCGACCTTCGCCAAGATGAAGGCGAAATCGGCCATCCGCGATGTGGCGCGGGTGCTGGGCATCGACCTGTCGACCGCCGATCGGCTCGCCAAGATGGTCCCCGACAATTTCGATATCCTCGTGCGGCCGCAGAGGTTCGTCGACAAACTGAAAGGTACCGACAACGGGAAGGTGCTGGAGCACTTGAAAAGCGTCTATGCGATATCGGACGAAGTGGCCGAAGACTGTGACCGCTTGAAAGAGGCGCTGGGACGGCTCCGGATAGCGCCCGACGATCAGGCGGCGGTCAAGGCGCTTGTTTTCGACATCGAACTGTACGAGAAGGAACGGGCCGTCATCCGCGGCAACAACGACTACAAGCGGATCATCGATATCGCCGACCAGATCGAGGGACTTTTCCGGCAGACCGGCAAACATGCCGCGGGGGTGGTCATCTCCGACAAGCCGCTGTGGGAGTATTCGCCCATCTTCCTCGACAAGGACGGCGCCCGCGTCACCCAGTACGACAAGGACATGGTCGAGAAGGCGGGGCTGGTGAAGTTCGACTTCCTCGGCCTCAAGACGCTCACGATGGTGGCCCACGCGGTCGATCTAGTGCGGCGCAAGAAGCCCGATTTCGATATCTCGCGCATCCCGCTGGACGACGCGGCGACCTACAAGACGCTCTGGACCAAGAGTTCGAAGGGGGTCTTCCAGATGGATTCGGCCGGTTTCGGCAAGATGATGAAGCAGATGCGTCCCGACCGGATCACCGACCTCATCGCCGGGGTCGCCCTCTACCGTCCCGGCCCGATGGCCTCCATCCCGAGCTACATCCGCCGCAAACACGGCCGCGAGGATGTCTCCTACGACCATCCGCTCCTCGAATCGATACTCAAGGAGACCTACGGCCTGATCGTCTATCAGGAACAGGTCATGCAGATATCGGTCGCGATGGCCGGATTCTCGATGGGACACGCCGATCTCCTGCGCAAAGCGATGGGCAAAAAGCAGGCCGAGGCGATGGCCAAGGCCGAGATCGACTTCAGAGAGGGGGCGAAGAAGAAACAGGTCGACGCGGGGGTCGCCCAGCGGGTGTTCGAACTCATGAAGAAGTTCGCCGAGTACGGCTTCAATAAATCGCACGCCGCCGCCTACGCGGTGCTCGGTTACCAGACCGCCTACCTCAAGACCCACTATCCGCACGAATTCTATTCGGCGCTGATATCGTCGGAATCGGGCGACGCGGCAAAGGTGCTCGAATATATCTCCGACGCGCGGCAGAGCGGCATCGCCATCCATCCGCCCGACATCAACCGCTCCGAACTGAGTTTCTCGATAGAAGCGGCCGCCATCCGGTTCGGCCTCGGCGCGGTCAAGAACGCCGGCGAGGGGGCGATCGACGAGATCATCACCGAACGGCAGAAGAACGGCCCGTTCAAGTCGCTGCTCGATTTCACCTCGCGCATCAACCAGACGAAGGTCAACAGCCGGGCGATGGAATTCCTCATTAAGGCGGGGGCGTTCGACTTCACCGGGATCAACCGCGGGACGCTCTTGGCGATACTGCCCATGGCGCTGCGCGAAGGCGACAAGCACTTTCAGGATACCGCCAGCGGCCAGCAGTCGCTCTTCTCGCTCATGGCGCCCGCCGCGAAAGGGCCGGCGGCCGACGAACGGGACGATAAACGGATCGTCCGGGCGCTCGACGGGAAGGTCGAGAACTGGGATGTCTTCCACACCCTGACCCTTGAGCGCGATGTGCTCGGCGTCTATCTGTCGGGCCATCCGGCGAGCTACTTCGCCCGCGAGGCGCGCAACCTCGGCTTCGAGGATATCGACGAATTCCTCTCGGCGATAGAAGAGGCGGGCGGCGGTCCCCGGACGAAGGTCTGGCTGCTGGGCACCGTTACCACCGAGATAAAACCGCAGAAGGGGCGCGACGGCGACTACTTCCTGCGCGGCGTAATCGAAGGGCACAACGCTGCCATCAATTTCACCATCAACAGCATCGACAGCACCACCAGCCCCCTCATCGAGAAGCTCAAAAGCCCGCTGCCGCTCGCGTTCCGCGTCTCACCGCGGGTGGTGCGCAACGCCGAGGAGGGGACGATAGACCGGATCGAGGTATCCATCGACGATCTGGCGAAGAATGTGCTCACGCTCACCGAATATCTCACCGCCGACCCCGACCGGGCGGCCCGCGCCGTCATCGACGCCCCGTGCGAGGTGATCGGTGCGGCGAAGGATATCATCAAGAAACTCTGCACGCGCAGCGGCGTCGAAGAGATCGAGTTCCCGCTCGCGGTCAAACTCTGTTATCCCGACAAGGGCGGGGCCGCCTACCTGGAACGCAACGCGTGGCTGTCGGAGGAGCGTATCCGGATGCTCAAGGACCACTTCGGTCCCGACCGTTTCTACTTCGTACGCCGTCAGGGGACCGGTCAGTAACGGTCAGTTCGCGCCGTTGCGGGCGTTCCGTATCTCGCCGTCGAGCGCCTTGACGAACTCCATCGCCAACAGCAACAGCAGGATGCTGTAATAGACCCACAGTATCGCGGCGGCGAACCAGGTCGCCGATCCGTAGATGATGCTGTAGGAGGAGAGTTTCGTGATATAGACGTTGAACAGATATTTCGCGCCGTTCCAGAGCCCCGAGAAGAGCAACGCGCCACCCACGACCGCGAGAAAATAAACCCGCGCCGCCATCGTGAAGGAGTAGACGAGGATGCTGAAGAAGATGATGATAAAGAGGGTGATGAGCGGGATGCTCCACAGGAGTCCGTTGCCGGTGAGGAAGTCGATGATCGGCTGGACCGCCGGGAACTGGTCGCGCATGATGGTGACCACCGACAACACCATCGCCGAGAAATAGTGGAGGAAGAAGAGGAATATCGTTATCGCGACGATGAGAAGGAACCCGATGAGCCGCGTGAAGACGAAGTGGATGGTCTTGGTGGCGAAGATGCGGGCCAGCGCGTCGGAGAGCGTCGCGAACAGGAGCGATGCCGATACCGCGAGCGACACGAACCCGACGGTCGACAGCGACGCGGTGTGGTGCGACAGCGACAGGAAGCCGACCACCTGATCGTCCTGCAGATAGGGGATGATCGTCTTGAGATAGCCCTTGACCGCCTCGGTCAGCTCCTGCGGGGAGGTCATGGGGGTCGAAAGATGGTCGATGAACAGCCCCATCATCGCCCCGACGATGATCAGGAACGGTATGAAGGAGAGCAGCGCGTAGAACGATATCGCCGCGGCGTTGTCCAGACACCCGTCCTGCATGAAGCCCTTGCCGGTGTTCCACGCGATGCGCAGCGGCCGCCGCGCGTCGATGTAGTCGAGGAAGCGGGCTATGAGGTCGCGGATGCGCTGGAGATGCTTGTTCACGCAGAACCCTTTTTGAATATCATCTTTATCGGGACGCCGGCATAACCGAACTCCTCATAAAAGCGGTTCATGAGGTGCCGTTCGTAAGAGAAGTGGATGCCTGCCGGCTTGTTGACCGTTACGAGCACCGTCGGCGGCTTGGTGGCCACCATCACGGCGCGGTGGAAGATGATCGGCTTGTGGAATTTGGTGAGCGGCGGCGGAGTATGCTGTGCCGTCTTCATAAGCCACGCGGTCAACCGTTCCTCATCGATGCTCTGCGAATAGTTCGTGTATATCTCGTCGATGAGGGCGATGAGCTTTTCCACGCGCAGTTTCTGCAGCGCCGATATCGAGATGATCGGAGCGTAGGGGGCGAATTTGATGCGGTCGCGGAGTTCTTTGACCGTTTTATCGTAGGTCTTGTCGTCCTTGTCGAGGGTATCCCACTTATTGATGACGATGATGATGCCGCGGTATTTCTCGTCGGCGAGCCCGACGATGCGGAGGTCCTGATCGGTCGCGATCTCGGCCGCATCCATCATGAAGATGACGATGTCGGAGCGGTCTATCGAACGGAAGGCGCGGACCACCGCCGCCTTCTCCATGGTCAACTCGATGTTCTTCTTGCGCCGGATGCCGGCGGTGTCGATGATGCGGTAGGTGCGGTCGTTGCGGGTGAAAAGCGAATCTATCGGGTCCATCGTCGTTCCCGGGATCGGGGAGACGAGCATCCGCTCCTCGCCCAGAAGCGCGTTGACGAGCGTCGATTTCCCGACATTGGGTCGCCCGATGACGGCGATGCGGATCTCGTCGGCGCGCGGCGGGAGTTTTTCGGCGATATCCTTGCGGGTCCAGAACTCTTTGGTCATCGTATCGAGGAGGTCGCGGACGCCGTAGCCGGTGGTGCCGGAGACCGGGAATATCTCGTCGGTGCCCGCTTCGTAGAATTCGGCGGCATGCGGTTCGCGGTGTTCGTCGTCCACCTTGGTCACCACGAACCAGTGCCGGATACCGGTGCGGCGGACGATGTCGAGTATGTCGCGGTCGGCGGGATGGAGCCCCGCCATGCCGTCGCCGATGATCAGCACGCCGTCCACCGACGCGAAGACCTCCTCGATCTGGCGCCGGATGCCGAGCGTTATCGCGTCGCCCGCCTCGTCGATATGGAATCCGCCGGTGTCGATGATGGTGAAAGGCTTGTCATCGTAGAGCATCTCCTCGTAGTGGAGGTCGCGGGTGACCCCCGGCCGGTCGTCGATGATGGCGGCGTTCTTGCCGAGTATCTGGTTGAAGAGGGTCGATTTGCCGACATTGGGGCGGCCGACGATGGCGATGAGCGGCTTTATGTTGTTGATGTTGCGCGGTGTCACTGGGTGTTGTTCTCCTGCGGATAGCGTTTCTTGATGGCGTCGAGTTTCTTGCGCATCTCGGGGGCGTCCTTCAGCGTCTGGACGAGCAGTTCCTTGATGAGCGCGCCCTGCGACTTATGTTTCATCCCGTCGTTCATCGCCACCATCGTGCGGTTCCACCACATGAGGGCGTCGTTCACCTCCATGAGTTCCAGTTTGAAGAGATTGATGTAGAACGACCGGGTGTCGGTCGGCATCTTCTCCTTCTGGAAGCGGGGGAATTCCTTTTTGGTGATGTCGGCCACTTTGTTGTCGTCGAGCAGGGTGAATGCTTCGCAGATATCCTTTACCATGCCGAATGCCTCGGCGACCAGCGCCGTTCCCGCCGTAGTGACCGCGCGGTCATCGGGGTGGGTCGTCTTTTTCTCGATGGCGGCGTAGAGGTCGATGTTGCTTTTGGCGGTCTGGGCGACCGTCCGGCAGACGGCGAGCCCCTCGTCGCGGGTGGCGATGATCGAGTCGTAGAATTTCACCTCGGCGGCGCTCGGTGCCTGCGCCTGACCGAAGAGCGGCAGGGCGGCAAGCGATAGGAGGATCAATGCCGTTGTTTTCATGCGTCAAAATCCTTCTCAAAGCCCAGTTTCTTGAGCGACCGTTCGCTCGCGAACCAGTTCTCCTCTATTCGCACATGGAGTTCGAGGTGTATCTTCTTGTTGAAAAGTGTCTGGAGCTCGATGCGCGCCTGTGTCCCGATCTCCTTGAGCATCTTTCCCTTCTCGCCGATGACGATCGCCTTTTGGCTCTTGCGCGCCACGTTGATGGTGGCATGGATGACGAGCATATTGGCGACCTGTTCATGGTCCACTATCTGTTCCACCACCACGGCGGTGTGGTAGGGGAGTTCGTACTGGAGAAGGCCGTACATCTTCTCGCGGATGATCTCGGCGGCGAGGAATTCGTCCGACTGGTCGGAAGGGTCTTCCGCCTCGAAGTACTGCGGCCCGGGCGGGAGCAGGTTGGTGATCGCCGTGAGCAGTTCGGGAACCCCGGTGCCGTTGAGGGCGCTGATGGTGAAGGTCCCGGCGAAGGGGTACTGTTTCCCGATCACCGCGAGCGTGTCGTCGGCCCGCATCTTCTTGACCGCGTCGACCTTGTTGGCGACGAGGAATACGGGACACGCCACCTTCAGTTTGCCGATGATCTCCAGTTCTTCCTTTCCCGGTCCCTGTTCGGGGTGCTGGGTGGTGACATCGACGAACAGTAGCACCGCGTCGGCCTCGTGCGCTTTAGAGTAGGCGGTGCGGTTCATCCAGTCGTTGAGCATCTTCCCGAAATCGTCGGCGGTGATGCCGGGGGTATCGACGAACACGATCTGCGCGTCGTCGGTGGTGTGGATGCCGCGTATCGCGTTGCGGGTGGTCTGCACCTTGGGCGAGACGATCGACACCTTTTTGCCCAGCGCGGTATTGAGAAAGGTCGATTTCCCGGTGTTCGGCGCGCCGATGACGGCGACGAACCCGCTGTGGGCGAGGGTCTCTTTGAGCATTATTCGGCCACCTTTTCGCCCGCAATGGAGCGTGTGATGAACTTCTTTATCTTCTTGAGGTCGCTGCCGAACCGGCCGAGCGCCACCATGAGTTTGACCAGTGTTGCTTCGCGGGTCATATCGGCGGCCGATATCAGGCCGTAGAATTCGGCCTTGGTCGCCGCTTCGTACAGGTGAAGGTTCACCTTGCCGGCGGGCGACTGACTGCACACGACGATGGGGAAGGCGTGGCCCGACGCCTCGGCGAAGAGCTCTTCGAGCCCCGGATTGTCGGACGGTATGTTGCCCGACCCGTATGCCTCCAGCACGATCCCTTTGACCTTTTCGTCGCGGATGACCGGGAGAAGCATCGAAAAATCGAAGCCGGGGAAGAAGGGAACGAGGAGCACCCGTTCGTCAAGTGCGGTATTGAGGGCGAAGATGCCGGTCGGTTTGGGGAGGAACAGCCGGTCGAGCCGTCCCATATCGATGCCGAGTTTTATCAGTTTGGGATGGTTCGGGCTGTAGAATGCGTCGAAATCCCACGCGTCCCGTTTTTTCACGCGGTTGCCGCGGAAGACGGCGTTGTGGAAGACGACGACCACTTCGTTGAGATTGCCGCGCAGGGCGACCTCGATGGCGGCGACGAGGTTCTGAAGCGCGTCGGAGCGTTTATCCTTGAGCGGTATCTGCGAACCGGTCAGCACCACCGGCTTGTCGAGGTTCTCGAAGAAGAACGACAGCGCGGCGGCGGTGTAGGCCATCGTATCGGTGCCGTGGACCACCACGAACCCGTCGTAGTTCTCGTACATCTCGGCGATCTTGTCGGCGATGAGTTTCCAGTGGGAAGGGCGGAACAGCGACGAATCGATGTTGCAGAGCTGGAACTGCTCGATATGGTCGTCGAAGAGCGGGTAGACCGATTTTTCGATATAGTCGAAGGCGTAGGTGCCGGGGCGCAGTTTCCCCTGTTCGTTCGATTCCATGGCGAAGGTCCCGCCGGTGTGGAGTATCGCTATTCTGCCCATGATCGCTCCATAACCGCTGTCAGTCGAGGTGCTTTTTACCCATAAGACAGCGAAAAGGCAAGTTTATGGTGGCGGGCAGTGTGGAAAGAATTTGCGATTCCGGACCGGCATCGGTATAATTGACCCGCTACTGGAATTAATGATCGAGGGGGTTCCTATGATGAAAAGGATCGCGTTTTTGTCAATGACCATTTGTCTGATGCTGGTCGCCGCTGGTTGCGATACCGACAAGCGTAAGGTGACGAACGACAACGACACGCCGTTTGCCGATGACGATACGCTCGTTGTCGATGAACCGGGGGGCGACAACGATACCGATACCGCACTGGTCGACGATCCGGCGAAGGACACCGATACCGTAGCTCCCGATGAACCGGCGGGCGATGGGGACAGCCTTATTACCGACCAGATCATTGACGACGCCGACATCATCGGCGGCGACGAACTCCTGACCGATACCGACGGTTATATCAATCCGGCCTGCGTATCGATCGGCAAGACCTGCGTGACCGGCATCGACTGCTGTTCCGGCGCCTGCGAAAAGAACCCGCAGGGCGATTTTGTCTGCATCGAGGCCGATTTCTGCATCCCCACCGGCGGCGACTGCGCGGTGGCGGCCGACTGTTGTTCTCTGGGCTGTAACGGCACGATCTGCATAGAAGAGCTTTGTCTGGTGAGCGGCGAGGGATGCAACGATCCTGCCGAATGCTGTTCCAACCGGTGCGAAGGGAATTTCTGCGCCAGCGGCGGCGCCTGTCTGCCCGCCGGTGAGGAATGCGCATCGAACGTGAACTGCTGTTCGATGAACTGCGCCGCGGCCTCCGACGGCAAGATGCGCTGCATGGGGCTCGGCGTCTGCCGCTCCGAGGGGGAGGTCTGCGTCGAGGACGGCGACTGCTGCAACTATCAGTGCACTCCCGAAGGGTTCTGCCTAGTCCAGCCCGAATGCGATGTGGCCGGTGAGGCCTGCAACGACTCTCAGTCCTGCTGCAGCGGCGTGTGCGCTGATGACGGCAGCGGCTACCAGTTCTGCCAGTCGCTCGGCGGCTGTAAGGTGTTCGGAGAGCTGTGCCGTTCCGATGCCGAATGCTGCAACAATCCGGCCAACGGTGGCCCCGGCGTTTGTCTTGCGGTCGCCGACGGCATCGGCCGCTGTGAGAATCCCACCGGTTGCGCCCCGGCGGGCGAATTGTGCGGGCCGGGCTACCACGACTGCTGTCCCTGTGCGACGCCGCAGGATTCCCCGGGCTGTCCCAACGGCAACGGCGATCTCTTCTGTCAGGAGACCATATTCGGCATATCGCGCTGTTTCTCGGACAACTGTGTCATGGAAGGCGGTTCCTGTGATTCGCCCGACGATTGTTGCGGCGGGGTCTGCACCGGTAATGTCTGCGGTGAAGGCTTCGAATGCCGCGAGAACCTTGCTCCCTGCGCCATGCCCGACCAGTGCTGTTGCGGCGTCTGCGCGCCGGATGGGAACAACGATCTGGTCTGCTGTCCCGGCGATGTCGACTGCATCCCCGAGGGGGACCACTGCACCAGCGATCTGGACTGCTGTTCGGGCAACTGCAGCGTCAACGGCATCTGCGGTCCCGATATCTCCGACTGTATCCCGGTCGGCGGCGACTGCGTGAGCGACGAGGACTGCTGTTCAGGCTCCTGTTACGAAACGATCGGCAAGTGTAACGATCCTTTCCTGTTATGAACCCTGACCGACAAATGCACCCTCATCTTCCGGGCGCCCGCCGAATAATTTTTCTGGAAATTTACCGTGTATAGATCGGGGTGATGTCGATGGGGATGTCCTTGAGTTTTTCGAGGGCGTCGAGGATCTCCTTGCCGGGATGCGCCCACTTCTTGACGAAGGCGGCCGCCTCATCCGGGGTCGCCGCCGCCTCGATACGGCACAACTCCTCCAGCAGGTCGTCGGCCGCCTTCGCGAAATTGGCGTCGTGCGTCTCGAACGAACCGTCGGGTTTCACTTCGATGACGCCGCGCTCCTTCATCCAGTTGAACTCTATCACATTCGCCCCGCCGTGCGCCTCATGGACGCCGAACCGCATCGAGCGGAAGAGCCCCGCGAAGAACGAATCGAGCAGGGGCCGCTTTCCGAACGCCGGGACGCCGTATTTGCCGCCCATCTTGAGGAGGAGGACCAGCCCGCCGGTGTCGGCCTTCGCCTCCTCAATGGTGGTGTAGGCCGAACCGATCGCGGAGGCGACCTTCGTGCCGTCGGCGCGGTAGGCGGGGCCGAGTCCGTGGCTCACCTCATGCATCAGGACGAAGAAGAAATAGGGGTCGAAGTCGGCGGTGATGCGGTTATCCGATATCCGTTTGGCGATGACCGAGGTGCAGGTCTTGAATTTCGCCTGCATGATATTGTAGATCATCACCTGTTTCCAGCCGACATTGCCGCGTACCCACGGGTCGTTGGGGAGATTGAAGGCGCTGGTCATGATGCCGTGGTAGGCCTCGCCCGACGCATAGAGTTCGTGCGCCACCACCATCGGCGCCATCCCGCCGACCGCCGCTTTGGCACCGGCCGGCATCGGGAATGCGGCGTTGAGCTTGTCAAGGTTGTTCTCTATCTCCTTGAGCCGCGCACCTTTCTCATGGTCGACCGCCAGCAGGAACCCCTCGTAGGTTGCCTTGAGGCCGAGTAAACCGTCGGCGTAGACCTCGAAGGGGCCGAAGACGAATTCGAGCGGCGCGTCGGTGAGCTTCACCCATTCGGCCTCGGTATCCTGATATTTGCCGGTGAGGAGACTCTCGCCACGGTTGAGGATGTATTTTTTGAGACCTTCGTGCTTGACGAAGGCGGCCGCTTTTTTCAGGTGTCCGGCGAGCCGTTCGAGGTCGGCACGATAGTATTCATGGTAGGGGATCGCCTTGAGTTTGTCGCCCTCTTTCCGGATGACGGTGTAGGTGTCGCGCATTTTCTCCTGCTCGGCGGCGGGCAACTTCGCGATGGCCGCTTCGAGCGCGGCGGCGTCCATCCCATCGGGATAGAAGGCGCATCCCTTGGCGCGGTCGGGGAGATCGTCGGGATAGACGGTGGCATATTCCGAAAGCTGGTCCCACGGCCCTTTGAAGCGGTTGTAGAACCGTTTTTTCTCCTCGTCGGACCCGGCCATCACCTTTTTCCAGATGCCGGGGAGCTGTTCATCCTGCTGACGCAGGTAGATGTCGGTCACCACATCGAGCGCGGCGATGAGGTGCGGCAGGGCGTCGCGGATGTCGTCGGAGAGTTTGGTCAGGTCGTAGCCGACCTCGATGTTCCTGAACTTGCTGAGGGCCTCGGCGGCGCGGGTCATGGGAGCCTCCCTGAATGGTTTTCGGTCGTCGGAGGATACCGCGGCAACGGGCCGAAGTCAAAGGAAAACCTGCCGCTTCTATCAGTTCCCTATTTTTCTTGCCAAAGTTTTTTTTCGGGGATAGGGTGTCGGTGCATCGAAACGCGAGCCACCCATAGGAGGTCACCATGAAAGTCTTCGTTGTCAACTGCGGAAGTTCTTCCATCAAGTATCAACTTTTCGACATGAATGATGAGAGCGTCGTCGGCAAAGGTATCGCCGAAAAGATCGGCCTGCCGATGGGCATCGTGTCGCTCAAGATCGAAGGGACCGGCGAGAAGGTGGAGCGCGAACTGCCGCTCCCGAATCACGAAGCGGCCCTCAACACCGTCCTCGAACTGCTCACCGACAAGAACATCATCCGCGACAAATCGGAGATCGGCGTCATCGGCCACCGGCTGGTCCACGCGGGCGAATGCTACCATTCGTCGGTCGCGATCACCGAGGATGTCATCGAGAAGATGACCGAGTGCAACGACCTCGCGCCGCTCCACAATCCCCACAATATCACCGGAGTCAGAACGGCGCAGAAGCTCTTCCCGAAGGCGTTTCAGGGCGGCTGTTTCGACACCGCGTTCCACCAGACGATGCCCGATTACGCCTACCTCTACCCGATAGATTACTCGTGGTACGAGAAATACAAGGTACGCCGGTACGGCTTTCACGGCACCTCGCACGGCTATGTCGCACAGCTGGCGGCCGATCACCTGAAAAAGCCGCTCGATAAACTGCGGGTCATCACGGCCCACCTCGGCAACGGCAGCTCGATAGCGGCCATCCAGAACGGCAAATCGGTCGACACCTCGATGGGACTGACGCCGCTCGAAGGGCTCATGATGGGGACCCGCTGCGGCGATATCGATCCGGCGCTGGTCTTCTTTGCGGCGCGCAAGGGAGTGTCGCTGGATGACTTCGACAAGATGCTCAACAAGAAGTCGGGGCTGATGGGTGTCGGCGGCATTTCGAACGACATGCGCGACAACTGGAAGGCGATCCACGAAGGGAACAAACGGGCCGGACTGGCGATCAAGATGTTCACTTACCGGCTCAAGAAATACATCGGCGCCTACGCGGCGGCGATGGGCGGTGTCGACGCCATCGTGTTCACCGGCGGCATCGGCGAGAACGATTGGGAAGCCCGCCAGATGGCCTGTGAAGGGCTCGAATACATGGGCGTCGAGTTCGATGTGCCGCTCAATAAGACGGTCCGCGCGACCCTCAAAGAGGTCTCCAAGCCGTCGTCGAAGGTCAAGGTGATCGTCGTCCCGACCAACGAAGAGCTGGTCATCGCCCGCGAATCGTACCGTCTCTACAACGAGTCGAAGAAGAAATAAGCCTTCACGGGGAGGGGATCATGACGCGCAAGAAGATATTTGCCGCCAACTGGAAGATGAACAACATGACCGCTGAGGTCGCGACCTTTTTCGGGGCGATCGGCGATTCGTGCGTCGCGCTGAAGGACCGCGAGGTCATCGTGACCCCGTCGTTCCCGTACCTCGCGCAGGCCGCTGCGTTGGCGAAGGGGAAGAACATAACGCTCGCGGCGCAGAACTTCCATTTCGAGGAGAACGGCGCCTTCACCGGCGAGGTGAGCCTGACGATGCTTGCCGATCTCGGTATCCGTACCGTCCTCATCGGCCATTCGGAGCGGCGCCATGTGATGGGGGAGAGTCACGAACACCTGCGCAAGAAGGTCGCCTTCGCGCAGAAAAAGGGATTCCGTACCATCTTCTGTATCGGCGAGACGCTGGCCCAGCGAGAGAAAGGGGAGCTCTTCGCCGTCATCGATATGCAGCTTTCATCGGCGTTCGACGGGAACCTGACCTGTCCGCCCGAGGATATGGTCATCGCCTACGAACCGGTCTGGGCCATCGGCACCGGCGTCAACGCCACCGGGGCGCAGGCGCAGGAGATGCACGACTATGTCCGTAAGTTCATGGACAAACATTACGGCCGCAAGGATATCACCATCCTCTACGGCGGCAGCGTCAAACCCGACAATGTCAAAGAGTTGATGACGATGCCCGATATCGACGGGGCGCTCGTCGGCGGCGCGTCGCTCAAGGCCGATTCGTTCTCAAAGCTGATATTCTGGGATCGTTGAATGACAGTTTAATGGGCTGACGCCCGTTGAGTCGCTTCGCTGTTGAACGGGAGTTTGAACCGCTCAACCCTCAACTTCTCAACCATCAACTCTCAACTCTTCGGTATCACCATCCGTCCTTCGGCTTCCGCCAGCACCACATCGCCATCTTTCATCACCGCTTTGGTGGTGATGATGCGGCCGCTGCGCGACACCACTTCGCCTTCGACGGTGAGCGGGACATGCGGGAGGACCGGCCGTTTGAAGCGGACCTTCATCTCGGCGGTGACGCAGAACCCGGCGTAGGCGATGGCGGCGTGCGCCATCATCTCGTCGAGGAGCATCGAGGTGATCCCGCCGTGGATGAAATGCTGCCAGCCGATGTATTTTTCCGGTATCGTCACGGTGCTCCACGCGCGGCCTTTCTCGCGGTCGGTCGCGATCTTCAGCTGAAAACCGTGCGGGTTATCCTTCCCGCAGACGATGCATTTGCCGGTGTCGATGAGTTCCATGTCAGTAACAGAATCCTTGTATGCAGGGTTGGTTGGAGCAACATTCGTCGTTTTTGGTGCAGGTTTCACCCGCCGCGACACACTTTCTCAGATTCACCGGCATAAGCGTAGTTCCGCAGTCGCATCCGGGGTTATTGCAATCCTCGTAACATATCAGTTCGTTTCCCTTGCATTCATAACAGGCAGGTGTTTTCCCGGTATACGTGTTGTAATCCTGACATTTGGTGTCTGTCGTCGAACAGGCGGCTGGCACACAGTACCCCTCGCCCATGTTGACCTCTCCCTGATCGCAGACACTGCACTTTGTCAGTTCGGGACTTTGCAGACACCTAAGCTCCCTGAAGCCCTTCTCTGCGTAGCAACAGCCATCTGGGCAGTTCGTTTCGTTGCAGGCGCCGTCCGAGGCCACGACATTGAGACACCGGGCAAGTTTGCGGTTGCACAGGGTGCCCGGATAAGCGGCGCAGTCGTCATCGCGGAGGCATCCAATTTGGCACTTTGCCTTGACACAAATGAGGCAGGCACCGCATTCGTCGGGAGCTAGGCAGTTCCGGCCGATATTATACGTGTTGCAGTTGTCGGGCAGATCGACATCGGGCGCGCTGTTGTCGGTAATAGGTGCGTCGTCGTAGGCGTCAACATCGGTATCGGCAACGGAATCGTCATCCGGTATGATCACGGGGTCGTTCTCCGTCTGGTCGGCGGTAGCGTCGCTATCGAGCGCTGTTTTGTGAGTGTTCGATTCGCAGGATGACAGAAAAAGAACCGTGATCGTCAGAAAGAAGACCTTGCAGACGATGCATTTCCCGGTGTCGATGAGTTCCATGGGGCTCAGTTGCAGGCGGGGTTGTCGTAACAGAGGAGATCGCCTGTTTTGCATTCGTAACAGGCGGCGCGGGAATCATAGGAGTTATAGGTCTGACAGAGAGTATCTTTCGTCGAGCAGGCGGCCGGCACACAGGTGTTCTGACCCATGTATACCTCGCCCTGCGCGCAGGTGCCGCAGTACTTGACGGCCGGGGGGATGAGACACTTGAGCGTCACGAATCCCCGTTCTGCCCAGCAGCAGCCGGTGGGGCAGTTCTTTTCGCTGCAGGCGCCGTCGTTCGCCGTTTCGTTGAGACAGCGGTTCGTTTCGGTGTTGCAGGTGGTGCCGGGATAGGCGGCGCAGTCCTTGTCCGCTTTACAGCCCGGCGCACAGTTCCCGAGGACGCATATCTCGCCGTCGCCGCATTCGCTGTCGAGTTCGCAGGGAACGCTCAGATCGTCGTCCGGGGTCGCGGCATCGTTCTGGTCGGGTCCGGTCGTGTCATGGTCATCGGGTACGACGGCCGTGTCGTCGGATGTCGGCTGATCGGTATCGCCGGAGATATCCTGATCGGTCACGAGCCGCAGATGGGTCTCGTTCTCGCAGGAGATGGCGAAAATAAGCAGGAATGCAAGGAGGAGAGCTTTGTACATGACTATTCCCTCACATCCACATCAATAACAATAGCCTTGAATGCAGGGTTGACCCGAACAACAGGAGTCGTTGGGGCCACAAGAGTTGCCTGCCGCGACACAGGCGAACGAATTGACGGGATATCCGCTCAGTAAACGTAGTGTCGAACTGGAACAATCGGGGTCATCGTAGCAGACCAACTCTCCCGCTTTGCATTCGTAACACTCGGGATCCGGCGCGGCGGTATTGTAGGTCTGGCATTTGGTGTCGCCGGTACTGCATGCGGCTGGGACGCACTGTTTGCCGTCCATATAGATCTCTCCCTGCTTGCAGATGCCGCAGGTTGCGAGCGCCGCCGTCATGAGGCACTTGACCGACTGAAAGCCTTTCGTCGCATAGCAGCAGCCGCTCGGGCAGTTGCTCTGGTTGCAGGCACCGCTTGAGGCGGTCGTGTTCACGCAGCGACTGAGTTTCGTATTGCATTTCGTGCCGGCGTAGTTCATACAATCGGCATCGGATTGACAGCCTGCGGTGCATTTCGCGTTCACGCAGATAAGGCAGGTGCCGCATTCGGTATCGGTCTTGCAGTTCTTGCCGACATTCGGATTATCGCATGCCGCGGTGTCTGTGTCGGCATCCGGTTGCACGACATCGGGGGTATCGTTATCGCGGTTATCGCTATCGACGGCCGTATCGCAGGTCGAAGTATCCCACGCGGTACAATCATCGCTACAGTAGGCTTTCCCGCCGCGGTAGAGGTCGCTGTCTATCAGGATGCAATCCTTGAGGTTGCTCTCTTCACACACTTCCCCCTCTTCAATCTCGCCGTTCCCGCAGGCCGGCTTCTTTTCGCAGGTCGCGGTGTCCCAGCCCGAACAATCGGTCTTGCAGGTGGCCTTTCCGGCCTTATAAAGCGCCTCATCCAGCACGGTGCAAGAGATCAGCCCGCCGTCACAGACTTCGCCCGAGTCAATGGTGTCGTTTCCGCAGGAGAGGGGGATATCTTGGTCTTGATCAGGGACGACATCATTTTCAACCGTGGTATCAGTGTCGGTCGTAGTGTCGTTGAGCGGGGCGTCATTGGTTGGAGTATCGTCGGCATCGCCGGTCGTTGTTTGATCGCTATCGGTCGGGGCGACGCCGTCGGAGTCAGCGGTGCCGTCGGTATGGATCTGGGACGAACCATTCTCACACCCGAGCAAGAAGATGATGAACGGCACAAAGAGCGAAACGACAACTTGTTCTCTCACGGATGCCTCCCTGTTACAATGATCGATCTTCCGCATCGCCGCGGATCTACGGCCACGAGAAAGGACCGGTCTCCACCACATAGGCACTGCCGCTCAAGATCGGATCGAGCGTGCAACTGGTGATGCCTGCGGTGACATCGGTGGTGACATCCACGACCTTCCAGCCGTCTCCGCCGTCATCGCCGCCGCTTTTATCGAATCCTTGGACCTGCGGCGATACCCCATAGGAACCCAGCATGATGCCGTCGCAATAGACATTTACCACGGGGTAGGTGACCCTTGTTCCAAAGGGCTTGCCGTCATCATAATAGTGGACGAAAACACGGAATTTGTCGCCGTCGTTAGGATTGTCCAGATTGAGGTTCTCGGCCACCCCGTTCATATTGGTGTAGTTGTCGATGTCGATGCGGGGGTTCGGGCAGGCCCCCTCGGAACTCCAATCGCCATAAAGGTTACCCGAGCAGGCCGCGAGGGGAGAGTTGGAGTAGCCCCAGTTGACGGAATAGTCCCAGGTCGACGAACAGTTCGCGTAGTAACAGTCTTCGCTGGTATTGCTATTGGAGAACCAATCGCTCGTCGTTGAACCGCCGAGACCATTGACCAGCCGTCCCATGTGCAGATCGACATCGGTTGAGGTGGTGGTGTCCCAGCACATCTCGACCCGCAGTCCCGGACCGACCACATGGATCACCCAACTGCAACTGTAGTCGCCGCTCGGGGTATGGGCCGTCATGGTGAGGGTGTACTGCCCGGAGAGATAGAACTTGAGCGTCATCGACGACGCCGTCGTGGTGGCCTGACTCACAAAGTTGCCGTTCATCGTATAGCTGACCTTGCCGTTCACGATGTCGCAGGGCCCCTTGGAGAGTTCCCATGACCAACTCGTAGCGTCTCCGCCGCTGTAGAAGGCGGTGCCGTCCACCACGTAGTCTTGGAACGGCTGTGCGTCGGGCATAGTTCCGGAGCAGTCGATCGGCGGCGCACAACAGTCGGTGCGGTCGACACACCCGTCGCAGTTGTTGTCGGTGAAGTCGCACACCTCGTTCGACGGGACGATGCCGCCGGTGCAGGCACCCCATTTCAGCGTGCCGCCGACATTCTCGCAGGTTTGCGTGCCGTCGGTGCAGGCGCCGATGTTGCGCTTATTGGGCGGGCCGGCGAAACAGGGCTGAACGGCGCCGGTGCGGCAGGGACAACCTTCATCCACGGTGCCGTCGCAATCGTTGTCGAGTCCGTCGCAGGAGGCGGGCGACTCAGAATCCATCGGCGAGAGGCAGTTGTCGGCGATGCCGGCGCACGGTTCAAGACAGAAGACCGGTATGTCGGAATCGTTGAACAGGCCGGTATCGACAATGGCGCCGCTGTCGGTGTCATCACCGACGGTGTCGCTGTCGGTGAAAGTCGCATCATCTACGGCGGCGGTGTCATCGGTGATCGTCGGATCGTCAGTAACGGTGTCATCGGTGGCCGGAGCATCGACAACAGAGTCGTCAGGAACGGTGTTGTCGGTGATCAGATCGTCGGGGGCGGCGTTATCATTGCCGGGGTTGTCGTTAAGGAGGTCATCGGTTATGTTTCCGTCGGTAACGATATCTTTATCGGCAACGGTGTCGGCCGCATCGGGGGTAAGGGCGTCTTTGTCCGTCCCATTATCGGAAGTGCCGTCGGACATACATTCGGCGGAACCGGTCGCCATGCTACAGCCTTTGGGACAATCGATCAAGGGTTGCCATACCAGCGCGGCGCCGTCCGATACGCATTTCAGGATGGTCATCTTCTCGCTGTCGCAGACGGTCGCGTTTTCATCGGCGCAGGAGCCTCCGGCGATGAATCCCGGCTTTTTTTCAGTCGAACAGGCGACAAAGATGAGGAGCATCAGAGCCCCGGACACCAAAATATTTTTCACCCGCATACGACCTCCCTCAAAGAAGTTGTTCAAAACCCAGTATAAGAGAAGAATAATACTAATTTATTTTTTAGCAACAGAAAAATGGGTGATGGCTAAAATGATTCCCATGCGTCCCAGAGTTCATCGCGGTGATTTTCGGCCCATTCGGTGACGATGGTGACGGTGGCCGTCGGCAGGTTGCCGTCGAGCATCACCAGCGTCTCAAGGTCGAACTGTCCCATCTTCTCGCGGTAGAACGCGAAGAAGTTCGGCGCCGCGACGCCGTCGTTATAGAGCTTGATCTTCACCTCGAAGACGGTGGCCACCAGTTTCATCTTGCTCTCCACAACCCCCTCCCTTAACTGTAGAGACTATCGAATATATCCTTGTATTTTTTTGTTATTTCGCGTCTTTTGAGCTTGAGCGTCGGGGTCAGTTCGCCCCCCTCGACGGTGAAGCGCCGTTCATGGATGTGGAACCGTTTGAGCGCCTCGTGGCTCTCTATCTGCCGGTTGACCTTATCGACGCTCTCCTTGATGAGTTTCTTGTACGCGGGGTGGTGGATAAGTTCCCGTTCGTCGGCCGCCGCGATGCCGTTGTCCTTCGCCCAGACCTTGAGCTGGTCGAAGTCGGGGACGATGAGCGCCGCGAGGTATTTCTGTTCGTCGCCTACCACGCACGCCTGATCTATCCACGGGTCGGCGGCGAGCATGTTCTCTATCTTGGCGGGGGCGACATTCTTGCCGGAAGCCATCACGATGATGTCCTTCATCCGGCCGATGATCTTGAGTTTCTTGTTGTCGGTCCACACGGCGATGTCGCCGGTGTGGAAAAAGCCGTGGTCGTCCATCACGGCGCGTGTCTCGTCGGGCTTATTCCAGTAACCGCTCATGACGATGGGGCCGCGCACGATCACCTCGCCGTCGGGGGCGATGCGGACATCGAGCCCCGTGAGCGCCGGGCCGACGGTCCCCACATCGCGGTCGTCGGGCATGTTGACGCTGACCACCGGGGAACATTCGGATATGCCGTAGCCTTCGACGATGGGGGTGCCGATGATGTTGAAGAAGCGGACGATCTCGGGCTGTATCGCCGCGCCGCCCGATATGAACAGTTGTATGGTGCGGACCGTCTTGTTGCGTATCTTGTCGAACACGATGCGACGATAGAACCGATAGAGCAGGTTGGCGGGGAAGGGGACCGGTTCGTTCTTCTCAAGGTGGCGGTAGATCTTCTCGCCGAGTCGCAGGCCGCGGTAGAAGAGCATCCGGACCGCCGGATGGGCGTTGCCGACATTGCGCAGGACGGTGTTGTAGATCTTCTCGAAAAGGCGCGGGACGGCGCAGGCGATGGTCGGGCCGCCCTTTTCGATGTATTCGACCGTTTTGGCCATGACCGGGACCGGGATGATGGTGCCGCCCATCGAGACGACCGTCTGGATGACGGCGAATTCGTAAGCGTGAGACAGCGGCAGTATCGAAAGGTATCGCAGGTCGGTGATATAGGCAAGCACCGGCTGGAGCATGAGGACGTCGCTGATGATGTTGCGGTGCGAAAGCATCACTCCTTTGGGTTCACCGGTGGTGCCGGAGGTGTAGATGAGGATGGCGGTGTCTTCCCACGCGGCGGGCCGTTCCTGCGCCGGGTCGAAAGCGGGATCGCCCTGAGCCATGAAGCGGTCGAGCGGCGTCAGTTCGGGCCGCTGCGTTTCAGGGTCGAATATGACGGTACCGGCAAAGAACTCTTCAGCCGGGCGGCGGATGGTGTCGTAGAGCGCCTCTTTCGACACGAAGCCGAACCGGGCTCCGCAGTCGCGGATGATGTAGTCCTGCTGTTCGGCGCTGGCGGTGGTGTAGAGCGGCACCGCGACGCCGCCGGCCCGCATGATGGCGTAGAGGCAGATATACCATTCGGCGCGGTTCTCGCTCAGGAGTACCACGCGATCACCTTTATTGATGCCCGCCGCGGCGAGCGCTCCGGCGATGCGGAGGACCCGGTCGTGCATTTCGGCGTAGGTCATCTCGTCGGCGCCATCGCGCTTCACGGTGTGGAGCGCGGTCCGGCCGGCGCAACGGCCCTGATTCTCCGCGAAAAGCTCGTAGAGGTTACGCGCCATAAGATACCCGTTGACAGCCGGGAATAATGGGCGTAGAATGAGCCGAGCCTGCCGGGTGCGTGATCTGCTGGCGAAAGTAGTTTCTTCCGTGACTACTTATTGGGGCGGTCACCGTGCCGTGACTGTAAAAAGGTAGCGGCCGAACATGCCCCACCTGTGAAGCACAGGTAAGAAACGAGTCGGTGACACGGCCACGGCGGGTTCTTTTTTTATTTTTCCTCATATTTATTTTGAAGAAGTTAATTTCCGGAGGAATTCGACCTCGGCGGGGGTGAGGCGGCGGAACTGGCCCGGTTTGAGACCCTGCGCGGTCAGTCCTGCGAATGAGATGCGTTCGAGGTGCAACAGCAGGCTGTCGACCCCTTTGATGAGTTCCTTGACCTCGTGCTTGCGTCCTTCGCTGAGGGTCAGTTCGAGGGTGGTGGTGGTTTGTTTTTCCTCGGTGATGATCACGTCACGGGCGCGGCAGAGGTGGCCGTCGATCTCCACGCCCGTTTTTATGTGACGTATCTTGTCGGCGGGAAAATAGCCCGCGACGATCACACGGTAGACCTTCGCGATGCCGAAGCTGGGGTGGGTGAGGCGGTGAGCGAGATCGCCGTCGGTGGTGAGGAGGAGCACCCCTTCGACCTCCTGATCGAGCCGGCCGACCGGGAATATCCCCGGCGTGGGGGGAAGCAGGTCGACCACCGTTTTGCGGCCGCGCCGGTCGGTGACGGCCGATATGACCCCTTCGGGCTTATTGAGCAGATACCAGACCTTTTCTTCGGTGCGGGTGACCGCGACACCATCGACCGTCACCGTGTCCTTTGTCGGATCGATCTTGTCGCCGGTGACCGCCGTGCGGCCGTTGAGTGTGACGCGGCCCGCCGCCACCAGCAGATCGGCCTTGCGGCGCGGAGCGACCCCCGACTCGGCCAGAAAACGGTTGATACGGACGGTGAGTGGTTCACTCATCAGTCGTAGATACCTTTATCCATACAGCATTTTTTGAATTTCTGGCCTGATCCGCACGGGCACGGATCGTTGCGGTTGACCTTCGGCGCGATCCGTTTGGCCGGTTCTTTGGCGACCGCCGTCTTGGGACCGCTTCCTGCCTGCATCTCGCGCTCCCGCTTCTCCTCCTTCTTCTCGAACTTCTCCAGCGATTCCTGCGTCACGATCTGGACCGCGAAGAGCCGTTTGATCGATTCGCTGTAGATGGTGGACATCATCTCGGTGAAGAGACTGAAGCCCTCGCGCTTGTATTCGAGTTTCGGATTCTTCTGGCCGTAGCCGCGCAGACCGATACCTTCGCGCAGATGGTCCATCGTCAATAGGTGACGGCGCCAGAAGAAATCGAGCACCTCGAGAATGACGTGCCGTTCCAGTTCGAAGGTGAGCTCCGGGGTGTATTGCGACATCTTCTTGGTGTACTGTTCGACCATGAAATCGTATATTACCTGAGCCAGCGCGGTGCGGGGGTCCTTGCCGCGTTCCACATTCAATGCCACATCGGGCGTAACGAAGGTGAAGGTCTCAGGGGGTATCATCACGACGCGGGCGAGCTGTTCGCGGACCGCTTCGCAGTCCCACGCACCGGGCGACTGCCCTTCGGGGATGGAACTGCCGACGAGCGAATTGGTCACCTCTTCGATCATCGACAGGACCGTCTCGCGGTTCTTCTCGCCGCCGGTGAGGATATCGCGGCGCAGGGCATAGACCGCCTTTCTCTGCTGGTTCATCACATCGTCATATTCAAGAACGTGTTTACGGATGCTGAAGTTGTGTCCTTCGACCTTTTTCTGGGCGTTCTCGATCGCTTTGGTTATCCAGCGGTGCTCGATGGGCTGGCCCTCTTCGAGCCCGAGTTTGTCCATGATGTTGAAGACCTTCTCGCCGCCGAAGATGCGCAGGAGATCGTCCTCCAGCGACAGGAAGAAGCGCGACGAGCCGGGGTCGCCCTGACGGCCCGACCGGCCGCGGAGCTGGTTGTCGATGCGGCGCGATTCATGGCGTTCGGTGCCGACGATATGCAGGCCGCCCGCCGCGACCACTTCGTCCCGTTCGCGGATGCAGATGGGACGGTATTTTTCGACCAGTTCGTCGAACTTCGTCTTCAGTTCTTCTTCCGTCGTCCCTTCGCGACCCGCCAGCCAGCCGTTGAGTTCGGCCTTCGCGAGCTTTTCGGGGTTGCCGCCCAGAACGATGTCGGTACCGCGACCCGCCATGTTGGTGGCGATGGTGACGGCCCCCTTGCGGCCCGCCTGCGCGATGATGTCGGCCTCTTTATGGTGGAACTTCGCGTTGAGGACATTGTGCGGTATCCGCGCCTTTTCGAGCAGCTGCCGGAACACCTCGGAACTGTCGACCGATATGGTGCCCACCAGTACCGGCTGGCCCGCCTCATGCCGCTTCTGGATCTCCTTGATGACCTCCTGTTCCTTCGACCGGCGCGTCTTAAAGATGACATCGCCGTGGTCGGTACGGATGGTGGGGCGGTTGGTCGGTATCACGATGACGCCGAGATTGTAGATGTCGGCGAACTCGGCCGCCTCGGTGTCGGCGGTGCCGGTCATGCCGGCGAGTTTCTTGTACATGCGGAAGTAGTTCTGGTAGGTGATGGTGGCGAGCGTCTGGTTCTCGCTCTCGACCTTGACCCCCTCCTTGGCCTCGATCGCCTGATGGAGGCCGTCGGACCAGCGGCGCCCCTCCATGATGCGACCGGTGAACTCGTCGACGATCATGACGCGGTTGTCGCGCAGGATGTAGTCGACCTCCTTGGCGAACATGAAGTGCGCCTTGAGCGCCTGCTGGACATGGTGGACCAGCTGGAGATTCTCCGGGGCGTAGAGATTCTGTATCTTGAGGAGCTGTTCCACCTTGTGGACGCCGTCCTCGTTGAGTACGACGCTCTTCGCCTTCTCGTCGCGCTTGAAGTGGACCTCGTCCCTGAGGCCGTACATGATCGAATTGACCACGGTATAGAGTTCGGTCGAATCCTCCGACGGGCCGCTGATGATCAGCGGGGTGCGCGCCTCGTCGATGAGGATGCTGTCGACCTCGTCGACGATGCCGAAATGAAGGTCGCGCTGGACATAGTTGGCCAGATCGTACTTCATGTTATCGCGCAGATAGTCGAAGCCGAATTCGCTGTTGGTGCCGTAGGTGATATCGCAGTTGTAGTTGTCCTTTTTTTCCTTGTTGGACAGACCGTGCAGGACCACGCCGACCGTGAGGCCGAGGTATTTGTAGATGTTGCCCATCCATTCGGCGTCGCGCTGGGCGAGGTAGTCGTTGACCGTGACGAGGTGACAGCCCTTACCCGACAGGGCATTGAGGACCAACGCCAGAGTAGCGACGAGCGTTTTACCTTCGCCCGTCTTCATCTCGGCGATCTTCCCTTTGTGCAGGACCATGCCGCCGATGAGCTGAACATCGTAGTGGCGCATGTTGAGGGTCCGTTTGCCCGCCTCGCGGACCATCGCGAAAACCTCGGGGATGACGTGGTCGATCGGTTCGCCGTTCATGAGCCGCTGTTTGATGTCGTTGCACCGGCTGACCATGTCGCCGCGGGTCAGTTTCGCCGTTTCGGCCTCGAGTTCGTTGGTGCGGGCGACGAAGGGACGGCACATCTTGAGGAAGCGGTCGTTCTCGCTCCCGAATATCTTTCTCGCTATGGTTTTGAACATGACGTACTCCTAAGAAAATGTTCAGCACAGGTAACCAAAAAATGGGGAAAAAGCAATTTTAGAGGTAAAAAGGAGGAACGATTGACTTTCATTTCCGGTCTGATACTATGTGGATGGTTTTCGAAGCAATCGGCGAATGGGGTGGGTGTCATGCTCAAGCACTTTTACCGGCTCATGATCGTGGCGGTGAGTTTCTTCCTTGCGTCAAGTTGCCACAGCACGCCGCTCTACGGCATCGAACAGACCGATTTCGATGATGGCACGGTCGATGAGGATGTCGCCGAGAACGAAACCATCACGCCCGACGACGATTTCGATGTGCCCGTTGATCCCGACGAAGATACTCCGCCGGATAAGGATGCTGTTGACGCGGAGGGTTTCGACAGTGAGTCGGAAGTGCCCGACGAGGACGGAGATGATCCGGAGTTTGAGGATACCTTGTACGGATGCCCGACCGTCGAGTTCCATGTCGAAGGTGCGGTCAGCGCTGTGGGCGGTTCGCCGATAGAGGGTATAGCGATAACCTACCAGTTGAGCGAATATTCATCGACATCTCAGGTGTTGAGCGGCAGCGACGGAACTTTCTTCATTCAAGAGCAAGAGTCCTGTGGTTTGTCTCCCCAAGACACGGCGATGCTCGGGGTCATGGACATCGATGGCGCGACGAACGGCCGGTATCAGGATAAAGAGGTCAGTGTCCCGTTAGAGTGTACTTATGATCCAAGCGACTTCGGTTACTACACCTGCACCAACATCGATGTGAAAATAGAACTCGAAGAAGTCTCTTCTGACGACGATGCCCTGCTGCCGGATGAGTGAGGGGAGAAAAAGATGTTGAAACACACTTCTATCGGCTGATGGTCGTGGCGCTGGGGATGGTCGTCGCGTCAAGTTGCGGCGAGGCCACGCCGAAATACGGTAACATTTATGTCGACTACGACGATGCCACGGTCGATGATGATACGACTGACGAGGATGTTTTACTGAAGGATTGACGAATGGGACGCAAGCGGTTAGTGGTTTCGCTTGAAAGCGAAACGCTCAATCATATCGAATCGGTAGCCAAAGAGTTGGAAATGACGCGCAATGCGCTTGTCGAAGATTCGTTGCGCTATTTTTTCGACCATCTAGATATCTATCTAGCCGAGAAAAGGTTGGCCGACCCCGGCGATGCGGTCATCGCGGGCGAGAAGGTGTGGAAGCGCCTCGGCTTATAAGGGCCTCATCGCAAAGAAGTCTATCTGGAACGCCGACAACTAAGCGTTTGACTTTCATTTCCGGTCTGATACTATGGCGACGGTCATCTCAATATATGCGTGTTCTAGTCCTCCACCGCTTTTCATTGCTTTTTCCGTTCGACCAATCTAGACTCACCCCGGCACGACCGTTCACTTTCATACGGAGATAACAATGTCGATCAGCGAGAAACACGCGAAATGGCGCGAAGGCGCCTACAAAAAGACCATCGAGAAGTTCCCCGAACGGAAAAAAGAGTTCAAGAGTTCGTGGGGCGACACCGTGGAGCCGGTCTATGTCCCCGGAGACACCTGCCCGAACTACGACAAACTCGGCTTCCCCGGCGAATTTCCCTTTACCCGCGGCGTCCAGCCGACCATGTACCGCGGCAAATTCTGGACGATGCGCCAGTACGCCGGGTTCGGCACCGCCGAGGAATCGAACAAACGCTATAAATATCTGCTCGAACAGGGGCAGACGGGTCTTTCGGTCGCCTTCGACCTGCCGACGCAGATCGGGTTCGATTCGGACCATGCGATGTCGGACGGCGAAGTGGGGAAGGTGGGCGTCGCGATAGACTCCCTGCGCGACATGGAAACGCTCTTCGACGGCATTCCGCTGGGGAAGGTCTCGACCTCGATGACCATCAACGCGACCGCCTCGGTGCTCCTTTCCATGTATATTGCCGTCGCCGAGAAGCAGGGCTTCAAACCCGACGAACTCGACGGCACCATCCAGAACGACATCCTCAAGGAATACATCGCGCGCGGCACCTACCGGTTCCCGCCCAAACCGTCGATGCGGATCATCACCGACATCTTCGATTTCTGCTCGAAGTCGGTCCCGAAGTGGAACACCATCTCGATATCGGGCTACCACATCCGCGAGGCGGGCAGTAACGCGGTGCAGGAAGTGGCCTTCACGCTGGCCGACGGGCTTGCCTATGTCGACGCCGCGATAAAGACCGGGCTCCCGGTCGACACCTTCGCGCCGCGCCTGTCGTTCTTCTTCAATGCCCACAACGACCTGCTCGAAGAGGTCGCGAAGTTCCGCGCCGCGCGGCGGCTCTGGGCGAAACTGATGAAAGAGCGCTTCAACGCCGGTCCCAAGTCGCAGATGCTGCGCTTCCATACTCAGACGGCCGGCTGCACGCTCACGGCGCAACAGCCCGACAACAACATCGTCCGCGTCGCCATCCAGACGCTCGCGGCGGTGCTCGGCGGCACCCAGTCGCTCCACACCAACAGCCGTGACGAGGCGCTGGCGCTCCCGACCGAAGAGAGCGTCCGCATCGCCCTGCGCACCCAGCAGATAGTCGCCTACGAGAGCGGTGTGGCCGATACGGTCGACCCGCTCGCCGGTTCCTACTATGTCGAATCGATGACCGACCGCATCGAGGAGAAGGCGGCCGCCTACATCAAGCGGATCGACGAACTGGGCGGCATGGTTGCGGCCATCGAGAAAGGCTATCCCCAGCAGGAGATACAGGATGCCGCGTACCGCTACCAGAAAGAGATAGAATCGACCGAACGGATCGTGGTCGGCACCAACAAGTTCCAGATAAAGGAACAGCCGCCCAAGAATCTCCTCAAGGTCGACCGCTCGATACAGGTGGCCCAGATCAAAAAGATACACGCGATCAAGTCGGAACGCGATAATGACCTCGTGAAGCGGCGTCTGGCCGAGGTGAAAAAGGCGGCGGGCGGCAGCGACAACCTGATGCCCAAGATACTCGACGCGGTCAAGGCCTACGCGACGCTCGGCGAGATAGTCGGCGAGATGGTCGGGGTCTACGGCGAACACAAAGAATCGGTCGTACTGTAAGGGAGGCGGCAATGAGCGAAAAGAAGATACGGGTACTCATCGCGAAACCGGGGCTCGACGGGCACGACCGCGGCGCCAAGTTCGTGGCGCGGGCGCTCCGCGATGCCGGGATGGAGGTCATCTACACCGGCCTGCGGCAGACCCCCGAAACGATAGCCAACGCGGCGATACAGGAAGATGTCGATGCGGTGGGGCTCTCGATTCTGTCGGGCGCCCACAACACGCTACTCCCGAAGGTGGTCGAATTGCTCAAGGCGAAAGGGGCGGGCGACATCCTCGTCTTTGGCGGCGGCGTCATCCCCGAGGACGACATTCCGGGCCTGAAAGAGCAGGGGATCGCGGCGGTCTTCACCCCCGGCACCCCGAGCGACCAGTTCATCAAGTTCATCAAGGAAAACGTCAGGAAGTAATTGGACGGTTACGGGATGTTCCGGGGGATGATGATATACACCCTTCGGGAGCTGATGTAGGAGCCGTTGCCTCGCAGTTCTATCGGTAGTTCATACACGACCGGGTCATTGCTGGTATTCTGGCAGAAATCATTGATGAATTGTGCCTCGAACCATAACAAGGTCCCTTGCGTGACCGAATAGAAGTTCTCTTCGTCATACGCCTGAACGCCGGTGGAAGGTTCGCTCTTGAAGGTTTTTCCTTTTGACAGGAACTCTTTCAACGGTGTCGCATTACACTGTTGGGTCGAATAGGCCTCGATATGCATGTCCAGATCGATCCGCGTAGTGAAGTCGATGACCGCATCGGCAATCAGAGAATTCAGGTCGGTAGCGGCGACGGTAGCGGTGTGATAGCGGAATGGGTTGCCGTCATCGTCGATCGATAGGGTCGCTATGCCGATCTCGCCGAAATCTTCCAGCGACGCATCAGTGAGGACCCCGTTGTCGTCGAATCCGGTATCGATGCCTATGAATTTAGCGCCGATGGCGTTCATCGCTGCGGTGGCCTCGGGCTTGTTGAACGGTCCGCCGACCGACCAACGGCACGCATCGTTTGTCGTTTCGTTCCCGATCAACGGGCACTCTTTAAGAGACTCGTCGGTTATCGTGACGAATATCGGCATTGAGCGATGCCTGAAACAGGCGCGACCTTCCTCTCCCAAAGCTCCGATGCAGTCGGCCTCCGGGTAGTTGAAGATCGAATCAGGTATCATCGTCTGTTCGCATCCGCCGAAACCCGACACGCAAGCCTCGACCGTTCCCTGTATCGGCGAAGATGTCGCCATGAGATAGAGTGCGGAGGCGGCGTATTCGTCATCGCCCGTAGCATCTCCTATAGCGGCCAATGCTTCGTTCATTGCCATGGAGTCATCAGTCATTCTTTCGTGGATAGTGAAAGGTGGCTGCCACTCGAAAGTAGCCAAACCGAACAGCGAATCTTCCCGGTGGTCTCTGACCGGGGTAAATACTTCCGTGGTGAAGTTCGATTTCAATGCCGAGAATTCATTCTGCATCGATCCTGACGAATCGACCAACAGGGCAACGTCTATACTTTCGATGGCCGATGTGAAAGAGAGGGAAAGCGACTTGAATATGACCGGTGCATAAGGAAGGACCAGATAATATTCGTTCTCAGGGATCGTATCGGAGCCATTTGTCGGGTTGGAACCATAGACCACCTCGGCGAGATCCTCGTCGCCGTCGCCGTCGGTGTCCTTTTTGGTCGGGTCGGTCCCGAATACGGCCTCCTCTTCGTCGGAGATGCCGTCGCCGTCGCTGTCCCCGTTGGGGTTCGTCTCGTCGGTATCGGCATCGGCATCGGGAACGATATCGGCGTCGATATTATAGTCGGTATCGACGGGTGTGTCATCGTTGGTGTCATCGTCGGAGATAGTGTCATCGTCAATGACCGCTGTGCCGTCGAGGTCATCGTCGGTGATCAGCTCATCGATGTCGGCCGTCGTATCGTCGGCGCCCTCGTCGGTTTGGATGTTGTCGGCGACGAGTTGATCCTCGTCCTGCGTCACCGATCCGTCAGTGTCGGTCACGGTCAGAGTATCGTCGTTTTGTGGTAGGTCGTTGTCTGTGGTCGTGTTGTCGCCGTCGCTGTTGTGAAGGGTGACATTGCCGCAGGCGAACAGGAGAAAGGCCGCCAGGATACCTAATATACGAAAGAACGAGCCCATGAGCGCCTCCCCACGCCGTTAATAACTCGATCCGGCAGGAACAATGATCTGTATCTCCTTTTCCGAGAGCAACGCCCCTTCGCCGAGTGCGGTAAGGGAAAGGGTGAATATTTGTGGTTGGGTGCCGCTGTTCTCGCAAAAATGATTATTGAAGACGACGGCGAACGACACGATCGTCCCCGGTGAAACCGCATAGAATGCAGTCTCATCCTTGGAGAGATATCCATCGGCCGGATCGGTGCTCTCCGGGGTTGCCGAAATGACGAACTGAGCGGCGTTCTGCCCATCGCATTCCTGCGCGGAGGAAACGGCGACACGCACATCTTTCGACAACTCCGTGACGAGATCGTAGACCGCGTCGGCCAGCTGTTCCGCCATGCCGACCGCATCCGGAGCGGCGGTGTGATACAAGAAGCCCTGCCCGTACCCATCAAGGGAATCGGTACCCTCCGCGACCTGCAGGTAATCCTGCCCGGCGAACGTCTGTGGGGTGTAGGTCCCGAGACATTCATACGTGTTCGGGTCCACATTGTCGCAACTGAATCCGGTGTCGAGCCCGATGAATTTAGCGTTGATGCCGTTCATCGCGGCAATGGCATCGTCGAGCGTGTGCCCCGGAGAAGCCGCATCCCAACAGCCGTCTACGGGATTGTTGATGGAACAGTCGGGCGTGCCCTTGATGGCGAAGTTGGGGAATGCCTCATCGGTTATCATGATGAAAAGGTCGAGGGCCGAGCTACGGAAACACAGACCGCCGATGGACCCCGGCTCTCCCGCGCAGTCGACCGGCGGAAGGTCAATGTCAACCGACGACATGCCCATCGGATCGGTGTAGTATGTCGCCACCAGTCCTTCTCCGGTCGCCGCCTGATAGAGCACCTCCTGATGCGGTTCGGTGCCCCCCGCCATTTCGGGAAGATTCTCTGCGGCGACCTGCAGGGACTCCGCGTCGGTCGTCATCTTCTGATCGACCGCAAAGACCTGACCGTTCGCCATATCCATGAAGTGGGCCAATCCCATCGACAGATCGACACCCGACAATCGCGTCCCGATGCCGTCGAAAAATCCGGTTTTTATGCCGTTCTTCAATTCGAGCATCTCTTCCCCCATCGAACCGGACAGATCGAGCAGGATGGCGACATCAAGTTTCGAGAAATCGGTTGAAAAGGAGAGTGAACGCGTACGGCCCTCACCGGGGTTCTCTTGATAAGGCGTAACTACATATATAGCTGTCGGTTCGCCGGGTATTTTGTCGGTCGGGTCGGTCGGATCGGAGCCGTGGACGATCTCTGCGAGGTCCTCGTCGCCGTCACTGTCGGTGTCTTTTCGAGTTGGATCGGTCCCCGCCACCACCTCTTCATGATCCGAAAGACCGTCATTATCGGAATCCTTGTCGAGATAGTCGGGGTGTCCGTCGCCGTCGCCGTCCTGCGGTTCCTCTGGGTCGGGACCCGCTTCATCATCATCGCGTATGCCGTCGCCGTCGGAATCGAGATCGAGCCAATTCGGGAGCCCGTCCAGGTCCTTGTCTCCCGCTCCTTCGACATTATTGGGGATACCGTCGCCGTCGTCGTCGCCGGACGGCAGTTCGACATCGGCGTCCACATCGATATCGGACATATTGTCGATATCCGGTTCCAACTCCGAGTCGAGTGGCGTATCGTCGGATATGTCTTGGTCGGGCAGAGTGTCGTCGACGATCACAGTATCGTCGTCGGTAACAATGAGCTGGTCATCGTCGGACTGGTGAATGTCGGTCGCGATATCGTCGCTCCCTGCATCGGGCGATGGATCGTCGATGTCGGGAACGATCAAAATGTCGTCACTGTACGGCTGCTGGTCATTGTCTGCGGCCGGGCTATCGCTATCGTTACTGCTGAGGGTGACATTGCCACAGGCGGCGATGAACATCGCCCAGAGCGCTAGGAATAGCGCGGTCTTTAATGCGGTGCGCGTCATAGTGTTCCCTCCCGATGCATAGGCGTTCCAGAATAAATAAAATTCAAGGATTTGGCAATAAAATCATCGCAAAACGGAAAAGATTTCCATTGACTTTCAAACACGATTAGTGGAAAATGCCTTCATCGTTGTCTTGAAAGAGGTGGGCGTGTCGCGGCTGTTTGTCATTACCTTCTTCATCGGGCTTATATGGTCCGGTATTTATCCGAAGGACCAGTTCACTTGGATAATGGAGGTGTTCCCGGCGGTTATCGGGTTCGGCCTCCTTGCGGCGACCTATAAGCGATTCCGTTTCACCGACCTCGTCTATACCTTTATACTGATACACTGCTGGATACTCTTCATCGGCGGTCACTACACCTACGCCGAGATGCCGCTGTTCAACTGGATCCGCGACACCTTCCACCAGACGCGCAACAACTACGACAAGGTCGGCCACTTCTTCCAAGGCTTCGTCCCGGCGCTCATCGCCCGCGAACTGCTGGTGCGGCTCGAAGTGGTGAAGGGCCGTGGCTGGCTCGGCGTCATCGTCGTGTCGCTGTGCGCCGCTATCAGCGTCCTCTACGAGTTCCTTGAGTGGGGCGTCGCGGTGGCGACCGGCGAGGCGGCCGACGCGTTCCTCGGTACGCAGGGGTATGTCTGGGATACCCAGTCCGACATGCTCTACGCCACCATCGGCGCGACCGTCGCCGTCATCTTCATGAGCAAGAGCCATGATAAAGCGATGAAGAAACTGGCTGAGCGGAACAATGTCAAACAATAAAAGGTCTATGTTTCTGTCACCATACTGAAAACCACGGGGGAGGCGACCATGACCAAGTACCTTTTCATCCTTCTTGCCGCGTTTGTTCTTTGTGTGGGATGTGAGACCTGCGCGTCTGGTGACGATGAGGGCTGCGCCGTGCTTCCGCCGGACAAGAACGCTGTCGACAATTCTACTGTCGATGATGACGCGGCAATAACCGACGATATCCAGCCGGTGGCGTTCGAGGGGCGCACAAGTGCCTGTGGCGGCTTTGAACCCGAAAAGGCGCAGGTCAGGATGGCTGCCTCCTGTGACGAAACACTCAATTGGAGCTATGATCCCGAGACCCAACGCCTGACGGTGCGTCACGAGGATATCGTTCTCAACTGCGGCGCGGAAGGCGGACTTGAGACTGAAGCTATCAAGGATGAGGCGGGGTATAAGATCATAGAATGGGAACTTCCCCACGGCGCGGCAAATTGTATTTGCTCTTTTGATTACGAGACGGTACTGCTCGGGATCGAGTCGGGCGTGGTGCCGGTAACGGTCGTACGTCATGTCGTATATGAGTCGGAAGATAAGGGGGAGACCGCAGTTTGGTCAGGTTCGTTCGACCTATCGCAGGGGAGCGGCACCATACCCATCCCACAGGAAAATTGTCCATGACCAAGTACCTTTTCATTCTTGTCGCCGTGCTTTTGTGCTTCGTGGCTTGTGACAACGACTCATTAAAAGTGGAGATCGATGGAAGAAAGGTGACCGTTCTGTTGCCGGAGGAGCATAACTGTACTTATTTATATTGTGATGCCGGCGATTATTTGGCTGGTAATGTTCGTCTTTACCGGATCGAGAACGGGGAGAAGATCGTTGTCGCGACACGTCTTCACCTTGGCGTGTACGATGCAGCGCTTGTTGATGGCCTTCTGGTCACTGGCTCCAGCGGATATCCCTGCGGGACCAGTGGATGCGATGTGCTAAACAAGCAGAAAATACCCAACCCCAGCATTGGGATGGTGGAGTATGAGTACATTGGAATGCAGGACTACACGACGACCGTTTGTGATCGGGAATTGACGCAAGTTCGCGCATATGTGTATCGTCAGGACATTTCGGGGCATTTTATGATAGAGTTCGATGCCGACAACTGTTACGGAAAGAACCAAGTAGAGTTTGACTATCTGCCGAAATAGAGCGGGAAAACCACAGCTAACTTGATTATCGATAAAAGGCCGATATAATGGGCCGACGACTTTTGGAGGATGTCATGGAACCTACAGCGGCGGTCGACAAAGCACGGAAGGTCATCGACTCTTTGCCCAAGAACGCATCTTGGGATGACCTGATGTACGAACTTTATGTCAGAGGGAAAATAGAGAACGGCCTCAAAGCGGCCGAAGAAGGTCGTACGATATCACACGCCGAATTAAAGAAGCGGCTTTCTGTCCATGCGCATTGAATGGACCGACCCGGCGGCCGTCGACCTTGAAGGGATAAAAGAGTACATCGCCCGTGATTCCCTCGCATATGCGGAACTCACCGTTTTTCAGATCGTTGCCTTGGTTGAACGGCTTGAAGAATATCCGCGTTTAGGCAGATCGGTCCCTGAATACCGTCAGCCGAATATCCGTCAAGTGCTCTACGGGCATTATCGTGTCATCTATCGCATGTCGGATGAACTGATCGAAGTGTTGGCGGTCATCCACGCGGCACGGAAGAATGTGTTACGGCGCGGGACGATTACGAGGTCGCTTGTCGGGATCATCCGCGAAAAAGCGGCAACCTACGGAGCCGACGAGAAAGCGAAACGACTGACTAAAAAGCACAAGTAAAAACCCCATGCCCCAAGAGATAGAGAAGGTCGAGGTCATCGAGCGCGACGACCGGCGTGGTGACGCCCCGCCGCGTGTGGTCGTTAATCAACAGGTGGTCTATTCAAGCGGTTGTCTGGGATGCCTTGTCCAGTTGCCGATCATGCTGATAAAAATGCCGTTCCTGCTTCTGAAGACCTACTTTTTCGCCCGCCGCGCCGCCCGCGAGATGGCGCAGGCGCAGGGCCGCCAGCAAAAGGATGTCGTCATCACCATCCGTGGATCGGACGACCAGCAGCGGTAACGATCGTCACTTCGGGATCGGCTTCGAGTCGGAGCCTTTCACCTCATAGACATGACGGCGGTCGGGCCGGATGAGGAGGACATAGACGCGGGCGGTGAACCAGCCCCGTTTCATGCAGTACCCGCCGCCGACCGGTTCGTAGAGGTATTTCACCGAAAATTCTTTCATCGCCCAGTGCGACTTGGCCGGTTTTCCTTCTATCATCAGGAGTTCGTTGGTGTCGGCGGTGATGTAGGCGTTCCCCTTGAAATGGCGGTAGTCGTTCCCCTTGGGGGTCACCTCGAGCATGATGCAGGGGCGGTTCTCGACCGTCGCGGTCCCCGAGACGCGGAAGTCGTAGTGCTCCGCGCTCTTGTCATCGAACAGCGGCCAGAACGGCTCTATCTCGGTGGTGTCGTAGTCGCCGGGATCAAGTTTCTTGCCGTTCTCCTCGTGGCTGATGACGATGCTGTCGGGTTCTTTGTAGAAGTATTCCTTCTTGCGGACGACGGTATGGGCGGTAGAGAGCAGTTTCCCTGTGTCGGGATCGTAGGTCTTCGTCGTGAAATCGCGCGTCGTCTCGATACCGGCGTACTTTTTATAGACCGGGGCGTACTTCTCGCGCAGTTTGGCGATGAGCGCGGCGGTGTCGGGTAGTTCGCCCGGTTCCTGCGCCGCGAGCGGCAGCATGAGGCAGACAAGAACGAGGAGCAGGGATATCTTCACGGTCATCCTCCGTACGGTCGCCGCGACTATAGCGGCTCCGGTGGCCGGAGGCAAGAAAAGAGACCATTCTTGTTGACAATGAGCGTCGTCGGTCGTATCTTCGTAGCGGTATAGGGAGTGCTGTATGCGTCTATGGCCGGGTATCATCATATCGATGCTGTTGTTCGTTTCCTGCGGCGGTGGAATCAATGGGGAAAGGGACGACGGAGAGATGGATGGTCTGACGGACGGCGATTTGGTCGATCCGTCGGATCAGTCCGATCACTCCGATCAGACGGATCAGGCAAAAAACGATGATCCCGTCGCGGTCGACAACGCGACCGATGACTTCGTGGATGAGTCGCCCGATCTTCTTTCCGACGAATCGTCCGATGAGCCGGTCGATGGATCGGTCGATGCGGATGACCTGCTGTCGACTGACGACGATGCCGGGCCATTGCCACAGACGATCGCCGGACCGACGATAACGCTCAACGACAACCCGTTGGTGCCGCTCGCGGCGAAAGGGACGCTGAAAACTAATATCCCGACGCGACTGCGCATCACCATCGCCTCGACCGAGGGGGCTCGGGTCGCCGAACTTCCGGGCGTTGCGACCGCCGACCACAGCTTTCCGGTACTGGGTCTTTTTCCCGGCCTGTCCAATACCATCACCGTTGAAATGAAGGTCGAGGGCGGCAATTACATCGCCGCCGGAGCGCCGGTCATCCTCGATGCCCCGGCGCTTCCCGCCGATTTCCCACCGCTGACCGTACTTTCGGCTCAACCCGACGCTATGGAACCGGGCTGGACACTGCTTAATATCTCGCGTTCGAACGGCAATGGCAATACCGATGGGGTGTTCGGCTGTCTGCTGGCGGCGGTAGACAGTGCGGGGCGCGTCGGCTGGTATTATCACGATACGGCGGGCGACTGTTATGATTTCGGCCTTATGGCCGACGGATCGCTGATGATACAGTTCCTGCCCCGTATCATCATGACCGATATGCTCGGGAACGTTACCGCCGCGTGGCATCCCGAGAAACGGACGCCGCTTTACGACTTCAGCGTGCCGGTCGCGGTCGAGACCTTTCACCATGCGGTCACCGAAATGCCTTCGGGCAATCTGCTGACACTCGATACCGATAAACGGACGGTGGCCGATTGGCCCACCAGCGAGACCGATCCCGCCGCCGCACCGGCCGATGCGACCATCACCGGCGACGAGGCGGTCGAATTCTCTCGCGATGGGACGGTGCTTCATCGCTATTTGATGCTCGATCTGCTCGATCCTTATCGGATAGGCTACACCTCGATACGGATGTTCAAGCAGTGGAGCCATGCCAACGCAGTCTATTACGATGAAAGCGACGATACGGTGGTCGTATCGCTACGCAACCAATCGGTAGTGATGAAGATCGGTCGCGCGGATGGACTGATCAAATGGATGCTTGGCCCGCACGATAACTGGGATGCGCCGTGGGCGTCGTATCTGCTCACGCCGGTCGGTGATCCCTTCGCGTGGAACTACTATCAACATGCGCCAACCATCCTCGATGACGGGACCCTATTGCTGTTCGATAACGGCGCGTATCGCGCCTTTCCCTATGAGACCATATATCCGGCGACCGACAATTGGAGTCGCGCCGTCATTTTTGATGTCGATCCGTTCGCCATGACCGTTTCGCAGGTGTGGGAGTGGGGCGGCGATACGGGAGAGAAGATATATTCCTCCTATCTCAGCGATGCCGATCATTTGCCGCAGACCGGCAATATCCTCATCACCTTCGGCGGCATTACCACCGACGCGAGCGGTACGCCGACCGACGATCTGCTCAACTGCGCGATCTCCGCCCGTATCATCGAAGTGACGCGTGGGGCGGGGCCGTCGCAAAAGGTGTTCGATCTGTCGATTGACGATCCGGCCGCGGCTCTGCGAGGCTGGCGGGTCTACCGGAGCGCCCGGTGGCCGATGCTCTACCCTGCACCACAGGATTAACGACGATGTTCAACGCGTGCGCTCTCTTTTTGATTCTTTTGCTCTCGGCCTGCACCGCGCAGGAGACGAAACTGGGGGTCGGCGACGGGGCGGGCGCCCTGATGGACGGCGACGAACTCATTGTATTTGGTATCGACCACTCCGGGACCGGGATGGACGGGAAGTCCTTCTCCTGCGCCGAGGAGATGACGCTTTGCCGGCGTGCCTTTGTCGCGCGGTACGATAAGGAATTCAAACGCACCGCTCTTTACAGCCACGATCACGCGGGACAACAGCTCATGACGGCGCTGTATCCCCGGACCTCGGGAGGCTACTATCTGGTCGCGCTGACCGGCGAGTGGATGACGGCCGATACAGGCGAGAGTCACCCCGCGTTCGATGTGGTGGTGACCGAACTTTCTTCTTCGCTGGAAGCGGGGGAGGAACTCGAGATATCTTCCGATGAGACGCGGGAGATACATGCCGCCTATCTGACCGCCGATGGACTGCTGGCGGTCGCCGGTATGAGCGCCGGCGCATTGTTCGTCGATCGGTATGATCCGGCGACGGGAGAGAAGAGCGGCGGTGCGGTTTTGGCTGATGAAACGGACGGGCTTGTGGTCTTTCTTGCCGGTAACAAGAGCGAACTGCATCTGGTCCGCTGGTTCCCGGAGAGCGGTTTCCGCTATCTGGTCGTCGACGGAGAGGGGGCGATCACCAACGCATTGACCATCAGCGGCGATGCCATCGATCCCGATCCATCGGTCGGTTCACGCGGAATAGCGGCGGCCCTGAACGGATCGACGCTTCATTGGTTCGGCGAGGATAATGGGCTATATCGTTTCGTCCGCGGCGCGAAGGTGACCATCGAGACATCTGCGATACTCGACGCGGGCGATATGACCTATCAGCGCGATATCCGGTTCATCGGTGCGAATCTCTATGTCTTCGGGGCCAACGACCGGGTGCAGAATTTCGAGGCCTGCGCATACGGCGGCGACGATACCACCGTCAAGACCCACGAGACCGAACTGGTGCTGGTCAAGTATGACGCCGCGTTCGTACAACTCTGGTCGGACCGCGACACCGAGGACGCCACCTACCGGGCGCTGGAGATACTGACGCGGGGAAAGGAGCGGTTCTTCCTGTTCCAGAAAGGGGCGACGATCTATCTGCGGCCCACCGAATAGGCTACGCGAATACCTTCCGGCCCATGAAACGAAGCTTCCAGACGCCGATAAGCGCCTCTTTGAATATCTTACCGCTCATCTTCGAAACGCCCTTTTCACGGTCGGGGAAAACGATGGGATATTCTTTGATATTCGCGCCGACCAGTTTGGTGCGAAACGACATCTCTATCTGGAAGCCGAAGCCGGAGAGCTTGAGGTCGCCGACGATCACTTTCTTCAGCATATCGGCGCGCCAGCACTTGTACCCGGCGGTCACGTCGTTCTGTTTCAGGCAGAGGATGGTCCGGGCGTAGAGACTGCCGCCGCGCGAGATGATGCGGCGCGACAGGTCCCAGTTCTCGGTGCCGCCGCCCTTCACATAGCGCGACCCGATGACCACATCGGCTCCCGCGTCGATCGCCTCGATGAAATGGGGGAGGTACTTCGGCTGGTGCGAGAAATCGGCGTCCATTTGGATGATGATATCGTAGCCTCCTTCAATGAGTCGCTGGAAGCCGTCGATGTAGGCGGCGCCGAGCCCCTTCTTCTCCTTGCGGACATGAAGTTTGAGCCACGGGTTCTCCAACTGGGCGCCCCGCACGATATCGGCGGTGCCGTCGGGCGAACTGTCGTCCACCACGAGTATGTCGGCGGTCGGCAGAGAACCCCGCACCGCCTGCGCGATGGCGAGGATATTCTCCTTCTCATTGTAGGTCGGGATGCATACCGCGATCTTGTGGGCCATGATTATCTCTCCAACAGTTTGTGAGCCGCTTTGATATTCTCTTTCGAACTCGAATCTCCCATCATGCGGGCCAGTTCGCGGACCCGATCGTCGCTTTCTACGGCGTGTAGAGTCGATTCCATCGCTTCTCCTTCCGCCGACTTCTCGACCACCAGATGGGCGTCTGCCCACGCGGCGGTCTGCGGGAAGTGGGTGACCACCAGTATCTGGTTGAACTTCGAGTTCTCCTTCAGTTCCGCAGCGGCCCGCGCCGCGATCTCGCCGCCGATGTTCGCGTCGATCTCGTCGAACAGGATGAAGCGCCCTGCGTCGTTGTCGACCAGTTTCAGCGCGAGCAATAGGCGCGACAGTTCGCCGCCCGACAGGTTCTTGATGGGGTAGAGTTCGCCCGAGCCGATGGTGTTCATCATGAACCGGACGGTATCGAGCCCGGCGGCCGACAGTTCCTCGTTCTGGGCGACGACGATCTTGAAGACGATCCGCTCCATGCCGAATTTCAGCAGATAGCCGGTCAGCTCCTTTTCGAGCGGCGCGATGGTCTTGAGCCGCGCCTTGCGCATCTTCTGCGCCGTTTTCTCCGCCTCGCTCTTGAGCGCGAAGAACTCGCGGTTCAGTTCGCGGACCCGGTCGGGGGTCTTGATGAGGTCGGCCAGTTCCCGCTTCATCACGATATGCTTCTCGATAAGCCCGTCGGCATCCTTCACGCCATGCTTCATCAGTAGGCCGCTCAGCTTGTCCCAGCGTCCTTTGAGTTCTTCATCGGCGTCGTCGAGATCCATCCGGCCGGCGACGCTCCGCAAGGTGCGGTGGAGGTCCCGGCATTCGATGAGCGCCGACGCGGTGCGCTGCGGCAGATCACCCAGATCGGTTATCTTCGCCATGTCGGCGATGGCGCGGTCGGCCCCGTGGAGCGCTTCGACAGCCGCCTGCAGGCCGTCGTCGCCTTTCGTGATGAGCGCCTCGAGTTTCTTGCGGTTCTCGGAGAGGAGCATCTTCTGGCGGAGCCGCTCCTCTTCACCCGCCTTGGGACGGAATTCGTCGAGTTCGCGTATCTGGAATTCGAGATAGTCGCGTCGCGCCGGGTCGTCCTGCCGTTTGAGCGTCTCGATCTCGTTCCTGAGCGCCTGCAGTTTTTCCCACTGCGCCGCGTATTCGGCCTTGAGTTTATCGGAGAGCGCGAAGCCGTCGAGCACCGACAATTGGTACTCGGCCTTGAATAGTTCGCGGTTCTCGAACTGCGACGATATCTCCATCCAGTCGGCGAACAGGTCGGTGAGGCTCTGGGCCGAGACGGGGGAATCATTGAGGTAGGTGAGGCTCTTGTCGCCGATGACGCGCCGCACCGTGACAAAGCGCTCCTCGTCCGGTTCGATGGCGAGCGCCGCCAGCCGTTCCCGGAGCAGGCCGTCCGCGTCTCCCAGTTCGACAAGCGCTGAAAGTTCGCCCGTCTTGCCCCACGGGCCGACCATTCCTTTGTGCGACTTGCCGCCGAGGAGCAGTTTTACCGCCTCGACAAAAAGGCTTTTGCCGCTGCCGGTCTCGCCGGTGACGGCGGTCAAGCCGGCGTCGAGGTCGATGTCGGCCTTCTGGATGATGAGAAAATTGCGCAGGATGATCGAGCGTATCTTCACCGCAGACCTCTCGGGCCCGATTGCAAATGAGAAAGCATTTCTTTTCCTTTCGGCGAGTTGATGAAACCGATGAACCGCTCCAGCAAAAAGAAACTGCCGGTGACCAGTAGCGGTGCGTGGGTATGACACAGGCTTTCCAGCGCGGCGGCCATTGTCGCCTCGGCATCGGCGGCGTGCCGCAGGTGAGGTCTCAGCGGCGCGGCGGCGCGGTTGGTCAACTCCGCCACCGATGCCCCGCGATCGCCGCCGGTATCGAGCCCCACCACGAAGATATCGCCGACCGCCGGGGCGATGAGGTCGAGCATCGCGGTGATGTCCTTATCCTTCATCGCGCCGAAGAGGAGCGAGGGCCGCAGCCGCTGGGCCGCGAGGTGCTTCACCAGCGCCTGCATGGCGGGGGGATTGTGGGCGACATCGAGTATGATGCGGTCGTGAAGTCGCTGGAAGCGGCCCGGTATGAAAAGTTCCGAGAAGTCGGGGGCGATCTCCCGTCCTTCGGTCAGCGTGACCGCGCGGTGGGCAAGGTGGAGATTGGCCTGCTGTTCGGACGAGAGCGACATCTGCGTCGGCGGCATGAAGCGGTCGGGCACGGTCACCGGTCCCTTTTCCACCAGCAGTGCGCCCGCCGCAAGTGCATCCTGTTCCATACGGGCGGCGAGGTCGGCCGGGATGGTGGGGCCGAGCAGAAGCCGGTCGCCGCGGTGGACGATGCCCAGTTTTTCCGCCGCGATCTCTTCGGCGGTCTGGCCGAGTATCTGGGTGTGGTCGAGTCCGATGGAGGTGATGATATCGGTTTTCGGCCAGTCGATGGTGTTGGTGGCGTCGAGCCGGCCGCCGAGCCCCACCTCGACCACCGCCCGTTCGATGCCGCATTCCTCCCACCAGCGCCACGCCAGCAGAAAGGTTATCTCAAAAAAAGAGAGTTCGGGGAATATCGCCAGCTCCCGCTCCAGTTCGCGGAAGAGCCGTTCGACCGTCGCGTCGGGTATCGGCGTCCCGTCGACCAGTATCCGTTCGTTGAAGTCGGTGATGTGGGGCGACACGAAACAGCCGGTCTTGAGCCCCGCGCGCCGCAATAGATGGTCGAGCGCGTAGACGGCGGTCCCTTTGCCGTTGGTCCCGGCGACATGGTAGACCGGGATGGCGCGCCGTTTGACGGCCGGGAACGCCTCGGCGACGCGGCCGAGTCCCAGTTTGATACCGCCGCGCCGTTTGTAGAGGTCTTCGAGAAAGGAGATGTTCATTATTGGTGCCGGTCGGCGATCGCGCCGAGCGTCTCGAAGGTGAAGCCGCGCTCCTTGAACCGTTGGATGGTGCGCCGTATCCGTTTTAGTTTCCGGTCGATGCCGTGGGCGAGGTCGGGTTGGCGGTCCGAAAGCGGCCGCAGTTCGATGCCGTCGGCCGTTTCGGCGAAGTCTATCGCGTGCATCTCGATGAGGGCGAAGTCGCGTTTCAGGGCGCGGGAGACCATGAGGTGGACCAACGGCGCGGGAAAGGTGATGAGCGCCGTGCCGATGAGCGGCAGGCCGACCGGCGGGAAGAGCGTCGTGATGGGCAGTTCGACCAGCCCTTCCTCTATCATATAGGCGCTCTGCGGACCGAACGAATCGCGGAACGATCCGACGAACGACACCGACCGTTTCCCCATGAGCCGTTTTATCCAGATCAGGAGTTGTTTCGCCGCGTTGTAGAAAAGCGACGGGAATCGCGACGAATCGTAGCGGTAGCCCATCTCGCGCAGGGCGGCCAGCATCGCGGGCGAGGTGTTATAGCCCGGCGCCCGGAAACCGCGCGGGGTGATGCCGGTATTCTCGCGCAGGGCGAAAGAATTGCGTTTCAGATCGGTCACGATATCCTCCTGCGGCCGTAGCGACAGGCGGTAATCGTGCGAGAAGCTGTGGTCGGCCAGCTCACAGCCGGCGGCGGCCGCGTCACGCAGGAGCGCCCACTCGGCGGGGCCCAGCGTTCCACCGGTGACAAAGAGCGTCGCGGGGATACCTTCCTCTTTCAAAAGGTCGATCAGCCGCCGGAGTCCGCTCTGGAATATCGGATCGGCGCCGCCGTTCCACTGCAGGCCGTGTATCGCGTAATAGGCGGGCGTGGGGTCGAGATCGACCGTGAAGGCTACGGTGGGCATCGTGTTATATTCTTTTGATCCGTATGGCCCAGAAGAGATAGGCGAGATTGGAGATGACGCGGGGGACCCGTTTGAGGAGCCGTATCGAGGGGGCGCGCTTCTCGTCGAGCGATATCGGTATCTCGTGGATGTCGATGCCGGCCCGTTCGGCGCGTATCACGAATTCGCTGGCAAAGATATCCTTGCCGACGAGGCACCGGTCGAGCACCGGCATGAGCGGCGCCTTGAGGAACGCTTTCACGCCGTGGGTGTCGGTACCCTTGAAGCCGAGGATGATCTTGAGGAGTAAGTTCAGCACGAAGGTGGCGAATTTGCGCTTGAAGGGGCGTTCGTCCTTGGCCCCCTTCATCGCCTTGGAGCCGACGATCATCTGCGCGCCGTTGGCCTTGAAGATGGCGAGCGCCTTTTCATAGAACTCCGGCAGGCAGAGGTCTATCTCGTCGCAGACGATGATCTCCCCCTTGGCGCGGCGGATGCCCGCCTTGAGGGCGTTGCCGTAGTCCGGTTCGGGGTGGTGGAATATCGACATCCCGGGGAACCGTTTCGCTATCTCCTGACCTTTGGCGATGGTGTTGTCCTTGGAGCCGTTCTCGGCGAGTATCAGTTCGAAATCGAAGTCGGCGCGGTACCGCTCCAGTTCGGCGTAGAGGCCGGTGACCGCCTGTTCGAGTATCTGTTCCTCGTTGTAGACCGGAATGACTATCGTGACGAGTCGCTTATCCATGGTGTCTCCGTCGTTTCAGGTACGGGTTGCCGTGGTCGGGGTACAATACCGGGAGGGTTGGAATGAGTCAACTTTTTACCTCACTCGAATGGACAGCGCGAAGGATCGACTTTGCAGTAACAGATTATGATTTATAACTACCCGCACGAACACGACCCTATAATAAAACTGCTCCCGGCAATCTTCCATGTTGGACCTTCTCTATGCAACGCCCACGACAAAGGCCAGTGAGTTTTTATTGGGGACTCAATAATGACTTCAACCCAATCGTTACCAAATGGAGTAATTTTAATCGACTCATTCGCGCTTTGGAGAAAATCTATGTCGGCGATTATAGCGTACTCTGAGGAAAAGCCGCGGCATTCCTTCGAAAAACGTTTCGAATAGCGAACAGTATCAAACAAGGATATATAAAGATGACTGTTCTTGTCACGGAGGAATTTCTTTATTTCTTTGTATGTGTAAAGTGTGTCAGTGCATGTTAATCCCTTCGTCGCACTGATATTCTTTAGAAGAGCTTCCGTGTCCTTATTAAGAATGGCTTTTCTCGCTTCCTTTACAACTTCGTTAATTTTTTGCGTGTCAGCAGAGGACAATGTCACTGTATCGTCGTCGTTAATGACTTCACGGATTATTTTCGCATCAGTAGACGATAAGACCGGCATATCGCCGTCGGGCTTAACCGTGTCGGTGTCATTCTTCGTGGTGGGGGATGTGCAGGCGGCGAGAAAAACTAAAGAAATTAATATGGTCGAGAATCGTTTCATTTACCGGGAAGGATCGGCAAGTACCGATTGATCGTTTGCCGCCGGGATCTGCCAAACATGGACCTCGCGACCGCGACCTTTCCATATCGGCGCGACCATCTTCTGCAACAGCACGACGATGGCGACTTTTTCGGGGAACGAAAGCGCCGCCAAATCCTTACGCCGCTTTTCTTTCGCCGCGATGATGCGCTCGAATTCCGGTGTCATCCGTTCATCCTTTCCCAGAGTTCTTCAAGGTCGTGGCGCTTTAAGATGGCCGTTAGATAAGGGCGGTCAAAATCCGCTTCCTTCAGGAAAAGTCGTATGCGTTCATGGTCCTTGGGGCGCCCGGTCTGCAACGCTATTGCTAACAGATGCTCGACACGCAGGACGCGGGTAGGGACATCGGCATACATCGTTTCGCGTGCCTCGGCAAGCGCCTCTTCGAGAAGCGGATTGTAGGCCGGAAGGAATTGCACCGGTATCCCTTCGATGACAATACATTCGCCCTCTTCTTGATATCCGCGGGAACGAAGCATTTCATAGATCGGCGCGAGGGTCAGTAGGCCGCCGGAGTCGGTCGGAAGAACGACAAAAACATCAAGGTCGAAGGTGACCACCGGTTCGACATAAAAAGTGGCGCCCATCGCGCCGCCTATGGCATACCGCGAAACAAGCCCGCCCTTTTCAAGTTCGTTAATCACCGCAAGCGTTCTTTCCATCTGCCCCATCTTCCCAAGACAGTTTATTTGTACCAGATGCGTCTAGTGGTGTCAACCATCTTTATTTACGCGAAATCTTCCCAACTGGTCCGCTTCTGCTTGAGCATCTTGCGGAGTTTCATGACCGCCTTCGCCTCGATCTGGCGGATGCGTTCGCGGGTTACCCCCATGTCCTTGCCGATCTCCTCAAGGGTGTAGGTCTCGGTCTCGCCGACGCCGAAGCGCATCCGGATGACCTTCTCCTCGCGCGGGGTGAGCCCGGCGAAAAGATCGCGGATGATCTCGGCCATGTTCTGCTTCGCGGCGTACTCTTCGGGACCCATCGTCTTCGGGTCCTCGACGAAATCCTGCAGCTGGCTGTCCTCGTCCTCGCCGATGGGCGTTTCGAGCGATATGGTCTCGCGCGCCGAGCGCCATACCTTGCGGATCTTCTCCTCCGGTATGTTCATCGTCTTGGCGACATCGGCTATGGAGGGGTCGTAGCCGTTCTTGTTGGTCAGTTCCTTGATGGTCTTGTTTATCTTGTTCATCATCTCGATCATGTGGACCGGGATGCGGATGGTCCGGCCCTGATCGGCGATGGCGCGCGTTATCGACTGGCGTATCCACCAGGTCGCATAGGTGGAGAACTTGTAGCCGCGGCTGTATTCGAACTTGTCGACCGCTTTGATGAGGCCGATATTGCCTTCGGCGATGATGTCCTTGAAATCGAGCCCGCGGTTGTTGTACTTCTTCGCGATGGAGACCACCAGCCGCAGGTTGGCCTGTATCAGCTGATTCTTCGCGGTGCGGACCGTCTCTTCGGCGTTGAACAGCCGGAGCGCGCAGTCGCGCAGTTCCTGATGGGAGAGGCCCGTTTCGGCCTCCAGTTTCTTGATACTGCGCTGGGTCTGGACGATGAGGGTGTATTTCTCGCGGATCACCTGCAACTTTGATTTGTCGAGGGTCGCTATCCGCTGGGGGTTCGAGACTATCTCGTTCATTTGCGGGAACGACATGTTCATCGACCGCTCGATACCGGAGATGTTGTGGTCGAGTTGTTCGGCTTTTTCTTTGTAGCTGCGGATGCGGTCGCCGAGCGTTTTGAGGTAATTCTTGTTGAGCCGCATATCGAGCACGACGCCGACCATCTTTTCGAGCGTTTCGTCGGCCATCTGGCCTTTTTTGCGGGCGTTCCGCGGGGTCCGCGCCGCCTTGAGCATCCGATCGCGTTCGCGGTTGAGCTGTTTGAGCTTGTCTATGTTGCGGGCGAGACTCTCGACGATGAGCCGCTGTTTCTCGGCGGCCGGATCGGGTACCGGCTCGGCCGTTGGATCGTTCGTCGTCTTGGTTTCGGGCTCTTTTACCGGTTCTTTTTCGTCGTCGTCTTCGTCCTCATCGTCGTCGTCCTCATCGTCATCGTTGCCGTCATCATCGGCGTCGTCCAGAGTTTCGATCTCTTCTTCCTCAGCCTCTTCAACCTCTTCTTCCTCCTCCTCGCGCTCGTCATCCTCATCGGCCATCTCGTCGTCCGATTCGCGGATGACCTCCTTGATGCTGAGTTGCTCGTTCATGATCTTTTCGGGGATCGAGAGGATCTCCTTGAAGGTGATGAACACCGACAGGAGCGTCCGGACGATCTCCTGTTCGCCCACCTCGATGCGTTGGGCTATCTCGACCTCGCCCTCCTTGGTCAGCAGCGGTACCGCGCCGATGGTGAGCATGTACATCCGGAGCGGATCCTTGCGGCCGCGGTCGGCGGGGGTGGTCGGTTTCTTGATGACCGGGAGGTCGGTGAGGATGGTCTCCTCGTCGCTTTTTTCAACGATGACCGGTATCTTGAATTCGTCGAGCACGTTAAAGAGCAGTTCCATGTCGTCAACGGTGAAATCAGCGTTCTCGGGGAAGAAGGCGTCGAGATCCTCGTAGGTGATTTCGCCCTTATTGCGCAGGATATCGTCGATCACATCGACCAGTTGATCGTTGCTGACCTCGCTACCGCTCGCCAGCTTGAGCGCATCGATGATCTTCTGGCGATTTTCGCTCCGTTTCTCGGTCTCCACAGCCGGTGCGTGGCCGCGCATCCGTTCCCGCATCTGTCTACGTCGTTTCAGGAAGGAGAGGTCTCGTCTTTTGAGCATGCGTATTCCCCGCTGTTAGGTGGCCGCGCCGGTCCCCATGGTGAGGGAGGCTGACAGGTGTTTTTTCTCATTCATCAGGCGTTGTATCTCGGCTATTGCATCGGGCGACGACTCGGTCTTGAGATCGAGAACCGCTTTGTCGATATCAGCGATGCGCAGTTTGAATACGATCTGTTGAAAGCGCGTGGCGGCGGCGGCTTCAGTGAGTTTGCCGGAGGCGAGAACCAGTTTGCCGTCGCGGTCGAGTTCCGCTATCATCTTCTCATAGGTTTCGTTGCCTTCGCCGCTGTCGTGGGCGGTGAGCAGTCGAATTCTTAGGTCGTTGAGGTCATAGCGCTGCAGGAATGGATCGTCAAGCGCCGGGATGAGCGATCGGTGGGTTGCGGCGAGCACGAACAGTTCCCGCGTCAGTTCGGCCGGGATCGATCGTTTGGCGACGCTTCCGCTTTCCGGGGCGCGGTCATTTCGGCTTGCCGTGTTACCGCGCTCCCGTTTGGCGATATCGCGGAGTTGCAGATCGACCTCTTTGCGCAGTTTCTTCGCCGCCGTCTCGTCGAAATTATGGTGACGGCGGTGAATATCGCCGAGGTTGTTGAGGTACTCCATCCGCTTGTTGAGCGGGAAACGCAGTATCAAGCGGGCCATCTCGTCCTTGGCGACGTCCCGCGCCGGGATGTTGGGATCCCAGAGCGCCTGCTCGGCAAGATCGTCGATATAGTGCTGGGTGATATCCTTGGCCCCTGCGATGACCGCCTCCATGCGTTCCTTGCCGTCGGGTCGGCGCACCAGCGAATCGGGGTCTTCCTTGCCGTCGGGACTTTCGATGAAGGCGGCGCGCAGGTCGAGTTTTTCGGGTAGCGCGAGATCGAGCACCCGCCGCATCGCCTTGCGGCCCGCCGCGTCACCGTCAAGTATCATCACCAGCGGCACGCCGAACCGTTCGATGAGTTTCAGGTGATCCTCGGTTATTGCGGTGCCGAGCGCCGCGACCGCGGTGCCGAAGCCGTGGGCGTGAAGCGCCATCACATCGAAATAGCCTTCGGTGAGGATGATATACTTATGATCTTTGAGACCGTCACGAATGAGGTTGATGCCGAAAAGACTGGCTCGTTTCAGGAAGACCGGCGTTTCGGCGGTGTTGAGGTATTTCGGTTCGCCGGGGCCGATGATGCGACCGCCGAAACCGATGACTTGGCGCCGCATGTTGACCACCGGCACCATGATACGGTCGTGGAAGAAGGAGCGCAGGTTGCCGTTCTGGTCGACGCGTGTCAGCCCGCTTTTCTCCATCAGTTTCGAAGCGACGCCGTTGTTGCGCAGGAAAAGGATCAGTTCGTCGCCGTTGCCTATCCAGCCGAGCCCGAACCGTTTTATCGTGTCGGGTGTGATGCCGCGTTTGGCCAAATAATCGGACGCCTCGCGGCTTTCACCGAGTTTGCGGTGGAAGAACAGCGCGGCGAGACGGTTGATCGCGAGTATCTGGCGGCGTTCCTCCTCGCTACGGTCGGCCTCGGGGGTCGACTGTTCCTGCAAAAGTTCGCGGATGCCGAAGTCGGTGCCGAGTTTCTTGACCGCCTCGCGGAACGAGAGGTTCTCGATGTTCATTACAAAGGTCAGGGCATTGCCGTGGGCGCCGCAACCGAAACAATGATAAAACTGCCGTTCTTCGTTGACGCTGAACGACGGGGTCTTTTCTTTGTGAAAGGGACACAGCCCGGTCTGGCGACGTCCCGCCGACTGGAGTTTGACGTAACGGCGGACCACATCGACGATGTTGACGCGTTCTTCGATTATCCGGTTCACATCGACAAGGGTCAAGAGGGGCCCCGTATAAAAAAATTCGGTGGCATTATAATAGGAAGAGAGGGAAAGTCAAAAATTGCCTAAGAAAAAAAAGGCTTGTCCTTCCCGTGTCGCCCTTTTTCCTTTAGCGTTCCGTTAGATTCGGTCGCGTGTGGCTCTTTCTGCTTGACTTTCGTTTTGAATTATCCGAATTATGAGCGAAGTGTGGCATATTACCCGCACCCCGGAGGAACGATGAGTCACTTGTCTGAACTGCTCAGGAAGATCGACACCGATCGGAGCAATCTCATCAAGGCGCTGCAGGCCGTGCAGACGGATGAAGGTTACATCTCGAACGCGGCGATCGAGGCGATCGCCCACCATTTCACCATCGCGACCGTCGAGGTCGAGGGGGTGGTCAGTTTTTACGCCCAGTTCAAACGGGTCAAACCCGGCAAGTACAAGATCTCGGTCTGTGACGGGACCGCCTGCCATATCAAGGGGGCATCATTGGTTACCGGCTGGTTGTCGGAGGATCTCGGCATCAAGGACGGCCAGACCGATAAAGAGGGGCTTTTCTCCCTTGAAACGGTCGCCTGTCTCGGCTGTTGTAGCCTCGCACCGGTCATCTCGGTCAACGGCAAGGTCTTCGGCAATCTCGACCGGAAAGGACTGCTCAAGATACTCAAAGATTACCGGAAGGGAGGAGCGGCATGAAGATAACGCGTATCAAGGTCGGCGCCGGCTCCTGCGGTATCGCGGCGGGGGCGACCGAGCTACTCACCTTCATCCGCAAAGAGGTGAAGGATATCCCTATCGTCGAGGTGGGTTGTGTGGGTCACTGCTATGCCGAACCGCTCGTTGAGATCGAGACCGACGGCGGTCCTTTCTTCTACGAAAGGGTCCAGCCGAAAAAGGAGCATCTCGACCGGATGCTGGCGCTCAAGGAGGAGGGGCGTCTGGTGGAGCGGAAACAGCGTTCCGGCCGCGAGATGATCAAGGTGCTCGCCCTCGCCGGACGCATCGATATGACCTCCATCGATGAATATATCGCCCACGGCGGTTACACGGCGCTGAAAAAGGCGCTCGAGATGAAGCCGGCCGACATCGTCGCCGAGGTCAAGGCATCGGGTCTGCGCGGTCGCGGCGGCGGCGGTTTCCCGACCGGCACCAAATGGGGATTCCTCGCGGCGAAAGAGGCGAAGGAGAAGGTGCTTATCTGCAACGCCGACGAAGGCGATCCGGGCGCGTTCATGGACCGGTCGCTGATGGAATCGGTGCCGCATCAGGTGCTCGAAGGGATGCTCATCGGTGCGCTTGCGACCGGAGCGACCCAGTTGACGATCTACTGCCGCGCCGAATATCCGCTCGCGATACGGAACCTCAAGATCGCGATAGATCAGATATACGAGCGCGGTCTCAACAAACTGGGAACGCGCACGGTCGAGTTCAGACTTAAAGAGGGTGCCGGCGCCTTCGTCTGCGGCGAAGAGACGGCGATGATTCATTCGCTGGAAGGAAAACGCGGTACGCCGCGCTTCCGTCCGCCGTACCCGACCGACAGCGGCTACAAAGGCTATCCGACCGCGATAAATAACGTCGAGACCTTCGGCAATGTGCCGCTCATCCTCAAAGAGGGAGCGGCGGCGTTCGCGTCGGTCGGCACGCAGGGGTCGAAGGGGACCAAACTTTTCGCGCTGGCGGGCGACGTGAAGTATCCGGGGCTCGCCGAGGTTCCGATGGGGGTCACCATCGGCGATATCGTCTACGAAGTGGGCGGCGCCGAGCGCGGTTCGGTCAAAGCGGTCCAGATCGGCGGCCCGTCGGGCGGCTGCATCCCGGCCGATAAGTTCGACGCGGTGGTCGATTACGATTCGCTCAAAAGCCTCGGCGCCATCATGGGGTCGGGCGGTCTGATCGTTATCGGCCAGAACCGTTGCATGGTCGAAACGGCGCGTTATTTCCTCGAATTCACCGCGCGCGAAAGCTGCGGCAAATGTACTTTCTGCCGCATCGGCACCAAGCGGATGCTCGAACGGCTTGAGAAGATAACCCATGGAAAAGGGAACGCCGATGATGTGGCATTCCTTGCCGATCTTGGCCCGAAGGTCATCAAGGGGTCGCTCTGCGGCCTCGGCCAAACGGCGCCCAACCCGGTCATTTCGACCCTGCGCTATTTCAAGCACGAGTACGATGCCCACACGGTGCACCACAAATGTCCGGCGCTCCAGTGCAATCAGCTTTCCGATGTCGCCATCCACATCGACAAGTGCATCAAGTGCGGCATCTGCGTCAAGACCTGCGCCGTCAAGGCGATCAGCCCCGAATTTGTGGTCGACAATGCGATCTGCACGCGCTGCAATTCCTGCATCGAGGTCTGTCCGAAGAAAACGATCAGCCGGGTCGAGAAAGGGACCGGCCACTACGGCAAGAGCGGAGGTAAGTCATGAGCTTCACCATCACGATAGACAACAAGCCCTTCGCGGCCGAAAAGGGCGAAACGATCCTGCAGGTCGCCGAACGCAACGGTATCTCGATCCCGACGCTCTGTTTCAACCAGAAGATCACCAAGACCACCTCCTGCTTCGTCTGCCTTGTGAAGGACACGAAAACGGGGCGGTTCGTGCCGTCCTGCGCGATGGAGATCGCCGATGGGATGACCATTGAGTCCGACACCCCGGAAGTGTGGGATATGCGCAAAACGGCGCTCAATCTGATGCTTTCGGAACACAGCGGCGACTGTGAGGCGCCCTGCACCATCGCCTGTCCGGCCCATGCGCAGGTCGAAGAGTATGTCCGCGAAGGGAAGAAGGGGAATCTGCTCGAAGCGCTCAAACTCATCAAGGAACGGATACCGCTCCCGATGTCGATCGGCCGCGTCTGTCCGCGGTTCTGCGAAAAGGACTGCCGCCGCAATGTCGTCGACAAGGAACCGGTCGCCATCAACGACTTCAAACGGCTCGCCGCCGACATGCATTATGATTCTTATATGGAAGAGCGGAAACCGCTCACCGGCAAAAAGGTCGCCATCATCGGCGCCGGTCCCGCCGGGCTGTCGGTCGCCTATTTCCTGCGGCTGAACGGCGTCGCGTCGGACCTCTACGACAAGCAACCCGAACCGGGCGGCATGCTGCGCTACGGCATCCCCGAATACCGTCTTCCCAAGGCGATACTCGACCGCGAGATAGCGCACTTTACCAAGATGGGCGGCATCGCCATCCACTGCAACAAGGAACTGGGCAAGGATATCGCCCTCGCCGACCTGCAGAAGAACTATGACGCCGTCGCGATAACGGTCGGTTCGTGGAAGTCGAGCGCGGCGGGTGTCGAAGGGGAAGAACTCGCCGTCGGCGGCATCCAGTACCTTGAAAAGATAGCGCTCGCCGGCTGGAAAGGGGCGAACCCGGGCAAAACGATAGTCATCGGCGGCGGCAACACCGCGATGGACTGCCTGCGTACCTCGGTGCGGCTCGGTTCCAAGGAGGTGACCTGCTTCTACCGCCGGACCGAGGCCGAGATGCCGGCCGAAAAGATAGAGATACACGAGGCGAAGGAGGAAGGGGTCAAGTTCGAATTCCTCGTCGCGCCGGTGAAACTGCGCAAGGAGAACGGGCGGCTCGTCCTCACCAGCCAGCGGATGACGCTCGGCGAACCCGACGCCTCGGGCCGCCGCAAGCCGGTCCCGGTCCCCAACAGCGATTTCGACACCGTCGCCGACACCGTCATCGGCGCCATCGGCCAGAAGACCATCGCGCCGCAGGGGGTCAAGGCGACCAAGTGGGGCGATGTCGAGGTGAGCAAGGAGAACTGCCGCATGGAGGGCAGTATCTACGCGGCGGGCGACTGCGTGAGCGGTCCCGCCACCGTCGTCGAGGCGGTCGCCGGGGCGCGCCGGACGGCGCTGGCCATCCTCGCGCAGATAGAGAGCACGGAATTCAAAGAGCCCTACCTGCTCAATGTCTCGCGCGGCAAATGGCAGAGCCTGAAACCCACCGATCTGGTCTACCTCAAGGAGGCGATCGAGCGCAAGCGGACCCCGCAGCGGCTCATTCCGGAACACGACCGGACCGCGACGTTCAAGGAAGTATCGCTCACCTACACGCAGGGCGAGATAACCAAAGAGGGCGAACGGTGCATCGAATGTTCCTGCACCGCCAAGGGCGACTGCTCGCTCAAGAAACACAGCGAGACCTACACCGCCAAGCCCGATGCGATGATCGGCGAGAAGCCGAACTTCGGCTACGATGTGCGCCACCCCGAGATCATCCTCGACCGCGGCAAGTGCATCAAGTGCGGCGTCTGCGTCAAGGTCTGCTCCGAGGTGGTCAATCAGAATATCCTCGGCTTCAAGTTCCGCGGCTTCGGCACCCATGTCGATACCGCCTTCTCCCAACCGCTCCCGTCACAGCTCTGCCGCGACTGCGGCAAGTGCATCGGCGAGTGCCCCGTCGGCGCGCTCGACTGGAAACTGAAGAAGTAGTTCTTTTTGCATTTCCGCCGATTCCCGTTAGGATATCTTTGCCTTTTGACGGAGTATCTCATGACGCCGGGGAACGACAGGCCGCTCATCCAGTGGACGCCGCCGATGCGGCGGGTGCTCTGGGCGCTCCTCCCGGCGATGCTCTGTGCGGTCTATTTCTTCGGGTGGCGCGCCGTCATGATGCTGGCGGTGGTCAACCTGACCGCTTTTCTTTCCGAATATCTTTTCGCGCGGCACTATAACGAACCGGTCCACAGTTCGGTCTTCGTCACCGGGACGCTGCTCGCCCTGTCGTTACCGCCGACGCTCCCGTTCTGGATGGCGGCGGTGGGGTGCGCCTTCGCGGTGGTGTTCGGCAAGATGGTCTTTGGCGGCTTCGGGCGCAATGTCTTCAACCCGGCGATGGTCGGCCGCGCCTTCATCTACATCACCTTCGCGGGCTGGATGACGGGCCGCTGGGCCGAACCGGCGGCGCTGCCGTGGGGCGGGCTCGCCCTCTGGAGCACCGATGCGGTGACCGCCGCGACGATGCTTTCGGCGATGCCGGCCATAGATCCCGATTTCTGGCTGCGGTCGCTCATCGGGTATGAGGCGGGGTCGCTCGGCGAAACGAGCGCCATCGCCCTTATCATCGGCGGCGGCTGGCTTTACGGGAAAAAGGTGGCGAACCGCGCTATCGTCAACTGGACGCTTTTCGGGATGATCGGCCTGCAGGCGCTGCTGTGGTGGGCCGGGGTGCCGCGCGCCCACGATCCGCTGACGGCGCTGCTGGCGGGCGGTTTCGTGCTGGGGCTCTTCTTCATGACCACCGATCCGGTCTCGGCGCCCAAGAACCCGACGGCACAGAAGGTGTACGGCCTCTTCATCGGGATGTTGACGGTCCTCATCCGCACCTTCTCGGTGTGGCCCGAAGGGATGATGTTCGCGATACTGCTGGCCAACATGTTCGGCCCGATCACCGATATCGCCTTCGAGACGCTGAAGAAACGGCAGACGGGGAAAGGGACATGAGCGGCCGGAAACCCCGTTCGAAGGGGCGCGAACGTCTTTTCACCGTTTTTTTCATGTTCGCGGTGACGGTGGTGTTCGTCGCGGCGGTATCGGCGGCACATCTGTTCGCCCGCGACGCCATAAAACGCAACGAATCGCTCTTCCTCAAACGGTCGGTGCTCGCGGCGGCCGGTATCGCGGCGCCCGCCGACGGCGCGGCGGTCGAAAAACTCTACGCCGACCGGGTCCGCGCGGCCGACGGCCGTCACTACCGCGTCCTTCGGCACGACGGCGACGCGGTCTACGTCTTCACGCGGCGCGGTACGGGACTCTGGGGACCAATAGACGCCCATGTGGGGCTCGACGCGGCGCTCGACCGCCTGACCGGGGTCGATTTCTACGCCCACGGCGAGACGCCGGGGCTCGGCGCCCGCATCAGCGAACCGTGGTTCACCGCACAGTTCCGCGGCAAAAAGGGGCCGTTCCGGCCGCAACCCGAAGGTACCGGCGCGGCCGACGGCCGGTTCGACGCCGTCACCGGCGCGACGGTGACCACCACGGCGGCGGGCGATATCGTTAACGGCGTCATCGCCGACGCGCCGGGCATCGTCGGAGGCGGGCGATGAACCTCAAAAAGATGCGCACCGTGACCATCGCCAACCTCGGCCGCGAGAATCAGGTATTCGTCCATGTGCTCGGCATCTGTTCGACGCTCGCGGTCACCAACGACCTGCGCAACACCCTCGTGATGTGCCTCGGGCTCATCTTCACCACGGGGCTTTCCAATCTGACGATAAGCGCGCTGCGGTCATGGATACCCCAGCGGGTCCGGATGATGGTCACTACGCTCATCATCGCCGCCTATGTCATCATCGTCGATATCGTTCTCAAGGCGACCGCCCCCGATATCTCGCGCCAGTTGGGACCCTATGTCGGGCTCATCATCACCAACTGCATCATCATGGGGCGCGCCGAGGCATTCGCATTGACCAACCGGCCGCTTCTGTCGCTCGTCGACGGCATCACCGCCGGGATCGGCTACTCGTGGGTGCTCATGGTGATCGCCTTTCTGCGCGAACTGATGGGAAGCGGCACCGTCTGGGGCATCGCGGTGCTCGGCGACTGGTGGGTGAAGTGGTCCATCATGGTGATGGCCCCCGGCGCCTTCTTCATGCTGGCCCTTTTCGTTTGGGTGGTCAAGGGACGGTTCCTGCGCGATGAGGGAGGGGCCAAATGAGCGGTCAGGGTCCCGGACTTTTCACCATATTCTTCGCGGCGGTCTTCACCGGCAACATACTGCTGACGCTCTATCTCGGGATGTGTTCGTTCCTCGCCGTGTCGCGGCAGGTCAGGACCGCCATCGGGCTCGGGGCGGCGGTCGTCTTCGTGATGACCGCGACCAGCGCCATCAACTGGCTCGTCTACTACTACCTGCTGCTCCCCTTCGACCTCGATCATCTCAAATACATCGTCTTCATCATCGTGGTTGCCGCCTTCGTCCAGCTGGTCGAAATGGTGATCGAACGGGTGAGCGAGCCGCTCTATCAGGCGCTCGGCATCTTCCTGCCGCTCATCACGGTCAACTGCGCGATACTCGGCGCGGCGCTGTTCATGATCATCCGTCACTACAGTCTCGCCCAATCGGTGGTCTACGGCGCCGGGAGCGGCGTCGGCTGGCTGGTGGCCATCGTCGCGATGGCGGGGATCCGCGAACGGCTCAAGAACGCCCGTATCCCCCGGGGACTCGACGGGGCGGGGATAGCGCTCATCATCGCGGGCATCATGGCGATGGCCTTCATGGGCTTCGCCGGCATGCTCGGCCTCAACTAGGGGATGGCGATGGTGATGGAACTGCTCATCAGCGTCGGGGTGGTCGCCGCGATCGCCGTGGCGCTCGCCGTTCTCATGGTCATTGCCGACGCCACCATCGGGAATTACGGCGAAAAGAAGGTCACGGTCAACGACGACAAGGAACTCACGGTGACCGGCGGGCTCACGCTGCTTACCGCGCTCAAGGAACAGGGGCTTTTCATCCCGTCGGCCTGCGGCGGGCGCGGTTCGTGCGGCCTGTGCAAGGTGAAAGTGGCGGCGGGGGGCGGTGAGATATTGGCGACCGAACTGCCGTGGCTCAGCGCCGGGGAGCGGGCGGCGAAGGTGCGGCTCTCCTGCCAGTTCAAGGTGAAGAACGATCTCAAGATAGCGGTGCCGCAGGAACTTCTGTCGGTGCGCGAATACACCGCTGAAGTGACCCGCATCGTCGACCTGACGCGCGATCTCAAGGAGGTGACCTTCGCCCTGCGCGGACCGGCGACCATCGACTTCAAAGCGGGGCAGTACGTCCAGCTCGAGGTGTCGCCCTATGAACTGACCGACGAACCGCTCTACCGCGCCTATTCGGTCGCCTCGGCGCCTTCGATGAAGGACCGGCTGGAACTGGAGATAAAGTATGTCCCGGAGGGTATCGCCACGACGTGGGTCCACCGCCATCTCGCGGTGGGCGACATCGTCACCCTCAACGGCCCCTACGGCGATTTCGGCCTGCACGACGGCGACCGCGACATCATCATGATGGCGACCGGGTCGGGAATGGCGCCGATGCGTTCGATACTGCTCGACATGGCCGAAAAGGGGAGCGCGCGCAAGGTGACCTACCTGTTCGGCTGCAAAGAGCGGTGCGACCTGTTCCTGCTCGATGAGATGCGGGAGCTCGAAAAACGCCTGCCCAATTTCCGGTTCGTTCCCGCCATCAGCCGCCCGAACGCGGAGGACGGCTGGGATGGCCAGACCGGGCGGCTCACCGATATCCTGCCGCAGTACATCCCGAACGGCGCCGCTATCGAGGCCTATCTGTGCGCCGGTTCGGCGGTGATCAAGTCCTATATCGCGGCGCTCACCGCTATCGGCGTAGCACGCGAGCGGATCTATTTTGATGATTTCGGTTAGGAGGAATACATGACTGCAACGGCGAAACAGGAAAAGTATGGGCGTATCGTCGCCCAGCTTGAGGAACTGTACCGCAAGACGCCCGATCCGATAGCGCGGATGGCGACGGCGGCGGCACTGCTCAAGGGTAAGTTCAAATATTTCTTCTGGGTCGGTTTCTACCGGCTGGTCGACGGTGAACTGACGGTCGGGCCCTATCAGGGAGCGCTCGCCTGTCAGGTGCTCAAAAAACATACCGGCGTCTGCTGGGCCTCGATAGACCGCGCCGGAACGGTGCTGGTCCCCGATGTCGAGGCGTTTCCCGGCCATATCGCCTGCGACAGTCGTTCAAGGTCGGAGGTGGTGGTGCCGCTGTACGACCGCGACGGCCATATCTGGGCAGTGCTCGATGTCGATTCGGATGAACTCGACTCGTTCGACGCCGACGATGCCGCCGGACTCGAAAAGATCGCGGCGCTCATCACCCGATAGATTTTTCTTGACCTTTCATTTGTAAGGTATATGCTGATGAAAGATGTGCTATTCCGTTAGGCAGGAGGTATGCCATGGAAGAGAACCGCGAAGGGCTCACCGGATCGCAGGAGCGACTGCTCGCCGCCATCGAGACTTTCATTGCCAAACAGGGGATACCGCCGACCACGCGGGAACTTGCCGAAGAGCTCGACATCACCGCCGCGAGCGTCCACGAACAGCTTGCGCGGCTGGAGAAAAAGGGCTATATCCGTCGGCGAAAGAGGGCGGCGCGCTCACTCGAACTGATAAAAGGGATGAAAAAGCTCCTTAACCCCGCCGGGATCAATTTCATCCGTGTTCCGCTCCTCGGACGCATCGCGGCGGGCGAACCGCTCCTCGCCGTGGAGAACTGCGAAGAGGAGATACTGGTCGACGCGAGCTCCATCGGCACCGGTAAATTCTTCGCCCTGCGCATCGCGGGCGACTCGATGGTGAACGCGTCGATCAACGACGGCGACCTGGTGATTGTCAGGCGTCAGCCGGTCGCGGCATCGGGTGAGATAGTGGCCGCTCTGCTGGGCGACGAGGCGACGGTCAAACGTCTGCGCATCGACCGCTCCGGCGTCTTCCTGATGCCGGAGAATGAGCGTTACACGCCCATCGATGTGACCCTGCGCGAAGATTTCAAGATACTGGGGAAGGTCGTATCGACCGTTTCGGTTTCCCGGTGACCCGCTAGAATTCGGCGTCCAGCGACAATATTGCATTGATGCCCGGTCCGTTGATGCCGGCCTGAAAGGTACGGTAGTCGCGGTCGAGCAGGTTTTCCAGCGTCAGGATGACCCGGATATATTCGTCGAAGGTGAATCCGCCGCGCAGGGTGAGTACCTGCCATGCGGTGTCGGTGCTCTCCTGTGCGGGCCGCGGATCGGTCGCGGCGCGAAGGGCGACCTCGGCAAACCCCTGATAGTCGCCCGGTGCGGTGGAATCCCAACGCAGGGCGGTGTTCCAGAGGAGCGGCGGGATGTGGTCGAGCACGGCGATATCGTCGTTCTTCAGCCGTTCCTCACCCCACAGATAGGTGGCGCCGCCGGTGATGGCGAGGCCGAAGGGTAGCTTCAGTTCCTCGGCGGCGGCGACGCCCCAGATAAGGGCGCGGCCGGTATTGGCATATCCGGCGACCGGGAAGCTTTCTATCTCTGAGGCGTTGCGCCAAGTGGCGGAGACCCGGCCGATACGGTCGGCGATATGGGTGGCGAAGCCGCTGATCGAAGAGGTGAGCCACTTGGTGCGGCCGCGCAAGGTCAGATCGAGCGTGTCGGTCGTTTCGGCCTCAAGCCCGCCGTTGGGGACGAAGAAATATCCCTCGCGCATGCCGTAATATGCCGCTTCGCGAAGGGTTGGAGCGCGGGTGCCGTGTCCGTAAGTGAGAGCGACATCAAGATTCCTGCGCCAGCCGTAGGCGATCCCGGCTTCCACGCCGTGGCCCGGTTCGGTGAGATTGATCGCGGCGATATCGTCATGCTGGGGGGCTCGCAGGGCCGTTCCTTCGAAACGGTACCCGGCCCTTGCGGTCAGCCGGTGCGGTCCATCGCCGGAGAGGAGGTCGAACGCGCCGGTGAGGTATCCGGCGAAACGGTCGACGGCCGAATCATCGGGTAGTGCCGTGATACCGATCCGGGTGAGCGGCGCGGTCGTATCCAACCGTTCACGATGATCGGCAAGGATGAAGTCGTGGTAGTAGGATCCGCCGTAACGCAACGTGAACAGTTGCGGCGCTACATCGGCGACGAAATCGACGGCGATCCCCGCCGTATGCCCGGTCAGTTCATTCCGCTCCCGAGCGCGCCAAATGGCGCGGCTGTCGGCGATGAAGGCGGTTTCGGCCGATTCAACGGCGTTCTGATAGGAAATAGTGAAGGCGCCGGTGAGATCGGAGGCGGGAAGATCCATCCCGAGCCGTCCCCACGCAACATGGGCGGAACGGTTGTAAATCTGAAGGGTGTCGGGGGTCGGTCCCGTTATCCAGCGGGCGGTCGTATCGGCCGCGTCGCTTGTTTCGGCGAAAAGATATCCGACGCTGAGGCGCCAATCGTTCCCCGATGCCCGGGTGAATGCCCAGTCGCCGGTGAAGAATGCGCCGTAGTTCTCGAAAGAGGAGTATGGTTCCTCTTGTCCGGCGCCGTTCATGCGGGTGTCGGTGAAGTTGACCGAACCGGCCGCCAACGCGCCGAGATCGCCGTATCCCACGGCGATGCGGGCATGGGCATCGCGGTCGGTATCGGCGCTCGAGAATCGCGTGTTGAAGCGGCCTGCCGCTCCGAGTTCGGGAGTGCCGCGGACCGGCGCGGTGGTGAAGGGGTGGATCGTTATAGAGCCGCCCGCCGCCGTTGTCGATGCCGCGACCGTGTCGGGGCCGTTCGCAATAGTCACTCGTTCGGCCAGCCGTCGGTCAAGGAGTGACAGCCATGTCCCGGTGCCGCCGGTGAATGCGGTGCCGGACAGCGCGATGCCGTCGAAGATGACCGGGACCGATTCCGAAGGCATGCCGCGCAGGACGGGATAACTCAGGGCGGCGCCCGCTTCACGGAAAAAGAGTCCCGGAACGGTCTGGAGCGCTTCGGGAAGCGACCGGGCGGCGTTATCACGGATCTTTTCACTGGTTATCTCGGCGTCGTCGGGAGCTGGTGCCGGTGCCTCCTGTGCCCACAGCAGGGCCGAGGCGCATAACAGGGCGGCGAACAGAACGTGTTTCATCGCTATCCTCATCTTGCTAATGATCCTTCCCACGGAACGGCACAGCGTAGCACATCTTTTGGAAAAGGAAATAAATCTGGCTATAAAGGGATGGTTCGGTTGACATTGGACCGCTCGGAGGTATACTTGCCGCTGTCGACAGGTTTTTTGAAAAGTGGGGACGAACGGCTTCGACGGGAAGTAGGAGATGTGCGAGCTGCATGCCGAGGTGCCGCAGGCCTCGTTAAAAGCGGCAAAACAAGAAACGCGAACAACGAACTCGCACTAGCGGCTTAATTGCCGCCGTCCTGAAGGATCTCTCCCGCGGTGAGATCAGGGCGCAAAACAGCGGGATAGTACCGTGATCGGGTCACAAGGTCACGGATGACACAAAAGCGACTGGGCCAATGCTACCCATGCCGGTACGGGGGGCGCAAAGGCTGAGATCAAATCAACCGGACACGCATTGTAGTATGCACGCATGGCTCTCTTTTCGGACGCGGGTTCGATTCCCGCCGTCTCCACCATTTTTCTTTCTTCTTCTGAGGTAATTTCCCATGAACAGGATCATTCTTCACCCCGACAAGGACAAACTGCCGCGCAACCACCATCCGTGGGTCTTCTCGGGCGCGGTCAAGGATATCGAAGGGTCGCCGCAGACCGGCGAGGTCATCGCGCTCCACGGCGCCGACGGCCGGTTCGTTGCTTACGGCCACTTCAACAAGGATTCCAAGATACAGGTGCGGCTCCTCGAATGGGATGAGAGCGTGTCCGTCAACGACGATTGGTACCGCGAAAAGATCAAACGGGCCGTCGCCCTGCGCGCCCCGATACTGACCGAAGGGGTGACCGACGCCTGCCGCCTCATCTACAGCGAGGCCGACTTCCTGCCGGGGCTCATCGTCGACCGTTTCGGCGAGTTCGCGGTGCTTCAGTCGCTTTCGGCCGGGTTCGACACGGTGAAGGAGCGCATCGCCAAGATGCTCATGGAGGAGTGCGGACTCAAAGGGGTCTACGAGAAGAGCGACGGCGACGGCCGCAAGATGGAGGGGCTCCCGGTGCGCTACGGCGCGCTGGCGGGGAAAGAGCCGCCCGAAAAGGTGGTCATCCACGAGAACGGGCATCTGTTCCATGTGTCGCCGGCGGGGCAGAAGACCGGGTTCTATACCGACCAGCGGCAGAACCGTCTCATAACATCAAGCTATGCCGCCGGAAAGAAGGTGCTCGATGTCTGCTGTTACACCGGCGCCTTTTCGGTCTACGCGATGGCGCAGGGGGCCGCGTCGGTGACGCTGTGCGACACCTCCGAGGACGCCATCGAAGGGGCCAAACGGCATCTGCGGCTCAATAATGTTCCCGAGTCGAAGTGCCGCTTTATCTGCGCCGACGGACTCCAGCTGTTGCGCGACCTCCAGCGCGACAAGAACCGCTACGATCTCATCGTACTCGATCCGCCCAAATTCGTCGCTCATCCCAAGGATCTCGAAAAGGGGATCCGGGGCTACAAGGATATCAATCTCAACGCCATGAAACTGCTGAATCCCGGCGGGATATTGGCCAGTTTCTCCTGTTCGGGCGCCGTGACGATGGAACTCTTCCGCCAGCAGATCGCCTACGCGGCCAAAGATGCGGGGCGTGAGGTGCGGGTACTGCACCACCTCCATCAGGCGGACGATCACCCGGTGCGGGTGTCGGTCCCCGAGACCGAATATCTCAAAGGTCTGTTGTGCGTGGTCGGGTAGAACTTACTTGATGCGCATCTTGTAGAACGAACGCCACACGAAGAACAGGGCGACGACGAAGAAGAATATCCCGACGTAGGGCGCTATGGCGCGGAAGTCGGGCGCTATCGCTATTTCCATCGCAAGCAGGCCGAAGAGGGTCGTGAACTTGATGATGGGGTTCATCGCGACCGACGAGGTGTCCTTGAACGGATCGCCGACCGTGTCGCCGACCACGCATGCCTCGTGGAGCGTCGTGCCTTTTTCCTTCAGATCGACCTCGACCACCTTCTTGGCGTTATCCCAGCAGCCGCCGGCATTGGCCATGAAAAGCGCTTGGAACAGCCCGAAGAGCGCTATCGAGATGAGGTAGGATATGAAGAAGGATACCGCCTCGTTGCCGCTCACGGGAGAGGAGAGGAACGCGAAGGCGAGGGCGAAGGAAAAGACACCGATAAAGATGTTGAACATGCCGTTCTGGGCATACTGGGTGCAGATCTTAACGACCTCTTTCGATTTTTCGGTGGAGGCCTTGAGGTCGGCGTTCGGGTCGAGGTTGATGTTCTTTTTGATATATTCGACCGCCTTGTAGGCGCCCGCCACGACTGCCTGCGTCGAGGCGCCGGTGAACCAGTAGATGACCGCGCCGCCGCAGATGAAGCCGAGGATGGTGTAGGGGTTGAGTATCGACAGGATCGACTGCGGTTCGATGCCGAGCGTATTTTTGATGACGAGGATGAGAGAGAAGATCATCGTGGTCGCGCCGACCACCGCCGTGCCGATGAGCACCGGCTTGGCGGTCGCCTTGAAGGTGTTGCCCGCGCCGTCGTTGGCCTCCAGATAGTATTTGGCCTTCTCAAAATCGGGCTTGAAGCCGAAATCCTTCTCTATCTGCTTGTCGACGCCGGGTATCGACTCGATGAGCGAGAGTTCGTAGACCGACTGGGCGTTGTCGGTCACCGGGCCGTAGGAATCGACCGCGATGGTGACCGGTCCCATGCCGAGCATGCCGAACGCCACCAGACCGAAGGCGAAGATCGAGGAGAATATCATCATGTCGCCCGGGATGTAGAGGCTGGCATAGTAGGCGAGGAACATGAGACCGAAGAAGACCATTCCCTGCCAGAAGGCGCTGAAGTTGCCCGCCACGAGACCCGAGAGCACATTGAGCGATGCGCCGCCTTCACGCGAGGCGTTGACCGTCTCGGCGACGTGTTTCGATTTGGGGCTCGTGAATATCTTCGTGAATTCGGGAATGAGCGCCGCGCCGAGCGTACCGCACGAAATGATGAGCGACAGGATTATCCAGAGGCCGTTGGGGAGGTCGCCGATCATGAAGTAGGATGCGGCGAAGGTAACGGCGATGGAAATGATCGAGGTGACCCACACGAGGACCGTAAGTGGGTGTTCGAAGTCCATGTCGTCTTTTCCGGCGTAGGTCGCCGCGGTGATCGCGCGGTTGATCCAGAAGGCGACTATTGAGGTGATGACCATGAGGATGCGCATCACGAATATCCACGTCAGCAGGGTCGCCTGATGTTCGACGCTCGAAACGGCGAGCACGATGAACGATATCAGCGCGACGCCGGTGACGCCGTAGGTCTCGAAGCCGTCGGCGGTCGGACCGACCGAGTCGCCCGCGTTGTCGCCGGTGCAGTCGGCGATGACGCCGGGGTTGCGCGGGTCGTCTTCCTTGATCTTGAAGACGATCTTCATGAGGTCGGAGCCGATGTCGGCGATCTTGGTGAAGATGCCGCCCGCGACGCGGAGCGCCGAAGCGCCGAGCGATTCACCGATGGCGAAGCCGATGAAGCAGGCGCCGGCCGCTTCGCGCGACACGAAGAGCAGGATAATGAGCATCATGATCAGTTCAACGCAGACCAGCACCACGCCGATCGACATCCCCGCGTCAAGCGGTATGTTAAGCAGTTTTATCGGCTTGCGTTCCAGCGACGAGAAGGCCATGCGGGAGTTGGCCAGCGTGTTCATCCGGATGCCGAACCACGCCACGCCGTAGGAGCCGAGTATGCCGATCACCGACCAGAACAGGATCAGGATGACGGTACCGATGCTGTTGTGTTGGAGGTAGCCGAAATAGAACGCGATGCAGATCGCGATGAAGACCTCGAGGATGACGAGAAATTTGCCCTGCTGGATGAGGTATGCCTTGCAGGTCTCGAAAATGGTCTGCGAGACATCCAGCATCGACTGGTGGGCGCGGATGTTCCTGACCTTGAGGTACTGCCACAGTCCGAAGCTGAGGCCGAGGAAACAGACAACGAAACCGAAGTAGAGCAGGTTGTTCTGCGTCGAGGTCAAGTCGGGGATCTTAAGGTCCGCCTCGCTCGCCATGCCCAGTACCGGGGCAAGGAGGGCGAACAGCGAAAACAGTCTCTTAAACATGCGGGAACCTCCTATGATCACAATAAGTCTCATCCCAAAAGACGCGACACCATACCAATTAGGAAGAAAAAGGCAAGAAAGTTACCGTTAGCGGAGTATTTGCGACTACTTCGGGTTGAGCACCTTGGCGCCCGGCGCGACATCCTGCGTGACCCATGTGTTGCCGCCGATCATCGCGTCGTGGCCGATGGTGATGCGGCCGAGCACCGTGGCGCCGGCGTAGATGACCACATTGTCCTCGACGATGGGATGCCGCGGGACCCCCTTGATGGGGTTGCCGTGCTCGTCGAGCGGGAACGATTTGGCGCCGAGCGTGACCCCCTGATAGAGTTTCACCCCCTTGCCGATGATCGAGGTGCCGCCGACGACGATGCCGGTCCCGTGGTCCATGAAGAACTTTTCGCCGATCTGCGCGCCGGGGTGGAGGTCGATGCCGGTCTTGGAGTGGGCTATCTCGGTGATGATGCGCGGAATGAGCGGCACTTCGAGCACCTGCAGTTCGTGGGCGATGCGGAAGTTGGTCATGGCGTATATCGACGGGTAGCAGTAGATCGTTTCGCCGTGGCTGGTGGCGGCCGGGTCGCCTTCGTAGGCCGCTTCGACATCGGTAGCCAGCAGGCGGCGCACCTCGGGTAGGCGGACGATGAACTTCGCCGCCTTTTCCTTCGATGTCGTTTCGCAGTGGCGGCATTCGGCCTCGTTGGTTATCGTGCAGGAGAAGCACTGGCCCCGTTTTATCTCCTCGGCGAGGAGGTGGTAGGCGCGGTCGAGTTTCGCGCCGATGTAGTATTTGAGGTTATCCTGCGTGAGGTCCGATTCGCCGTAGTAGCCGGGGAAGAGCACCTGCCGCAACATCTCGACGATCTCGGAGAGGGTCTCGACCGAGGGCATCGGGGTATTGTTGCGCGAAAGGTGGGCGAGCGAGCGGTATTTCTCGACGAGTGCGAGTTCGGCGACGACGGTGTCGAACGGGGTCTTGGTAACCATGAATTCCTCCCAACAGTGGAACATTCTCAGCACCGGCATTCTACCGGCGACCGGGGCGAAGTCAAGAACCGGAACCTATCAGTTTATGCGGCAGGTGTGAGCCGTCGCAGAAGGGCTGATTCTTGGTCTTGTTGCACCGGCATAGGCAGTAGTGCTCGTCGCACTGCGGTTTCGACCCGTCGTCGGTCTCCAGTTCTATCCCGCCCGTTATCTCGAACGGCCCGCGCTTGCTGACCTTTATCGCCGGCGTCCGCTCCTGCCGGTCATGGTAGACCCCGCCGATGGTGTAGGAAAGGGCGCCGCTCGGACAGCGTTCGATGGTCTTGATGATATCTTCGACCGGTGCATTGTCGGGCTGTATCCACGGTCGTTGCTTGACATCGAACACCGACGCCAGTTCGAGGCAGTAGCCGTGATGAGAACAGACGCCGAGATTGAAATGGACCGTGATGTGTTGCCCGACATAGTCGCGCATCTTGTCTTTGGGCCGCTCCGGCAGTTTGCAGCAGTCGAGCCCCGTTTCGGCGTGTGCGCCGTCGCAGTAGGGGAACTTCTTGGATTTGTCGCATCGGCACAGCGCCATGACCGGCCGCACCTCGTAGCGGTTCCCTTTCGCGTCGAAGAATTCGGTGAGCCCCGTCACGAGGAACGGCGTGTGCCGCGCCACGACGATCTTCGGCTTTTTCTCTGACGACATGTTTTCCTCCCGGCTCCGTTCGTGGCCCAGCATAGCAAAAAAGGAGCGCCGATGCAACCTCGTTACGCAAACTTGATGCGCGCAGGGGGAAACGGCCAGTTGACTTCTTTCGTCGAAATTCTTACAATGGGCCGTTCTCATATCGAACGATGGAGGGTCCCATGCGTCGCTATCTCGTCCTTGCGGGATGTTTGTTCACCCTGCTCTATGCCGGTTCGTGCGATTCAGACAGTACCGGCAACTGTCCGGTCGGATACCATTGGGACGATCTCACCGGTCAATGTGAACAGGATACGAGCGAACCAGACAACGAAAAGGATATTGACATCGTCAAGGATGATCCTCTCGTTGAGGACGCTGACGATATCGTGACCGACGAGATTCTTCCCGACGCCGACAGTTATACCGGATCCTGCCTCTATGCCGTGGAAGGGGGATCGATCACCTTCGACGTGAAGATCCATGCCCTCACCATCGGCGCCATCACCGTCGGCGGCGCGGCGGATGATACCCTCGTTGCGGGCGAACTGTGGGCCGAGAACGACGATACCAAGGATGAATTCAAGGTGGCCGACCTGACCCCGGCGCTCACCGGCGAGACCTTCGGGCTGGCCGAAGGGACCTATAACTTCTTCTACCGCGGCGCGAAGGCGAACGCGGCCGATCCTTCTCATACGGCCGTGCCGATGCAGGAGAAGGTCATCATCGCCGCCGCCAAGACGCTCGATATCGATCTGCCGCTGTATGAACTGTCGGGCAGCGTCACCAAGAACGGCGCCGCCTATCCGGCGCTCACCGGGACCGATGCGACCGACACCAAACTGACGATCCAGAGCGGGACCTATTCCTTCGAGATACCCTACAGCGAATTCGCGTCGTTCAGCCGTGTTATGCCTAAGGGGAACTATACGGTATCTTTCACCGGCCGTCTTGCGGCCGGCGCACCGCTGTTCACCGGCAAGGCCCTTTTCGGCGCCACCGCCATCGCGCTGACCGGCGACACGAGCGCTCCGATAGATCTTCTCACCACCACCGTCAGCGGCACCGCGACGGTCGACGGCGCGGCGGTCGATGCGGGCGTGCTGGCCATCGTCAAGGACCCGCCGCTCGAACCGATCTCGGTCGCCCTCATTCCCGACCTGTCGGCAACGAAGGACTACAACGTCGAGGTGCTCAGCAACACCGGGATCACCTATGTGGTCGTTTATCTGGCGAGTCTCGCCGATTATCCTTACAGCTTCCAGAAACTCGTCGAATGGGCCGACCTCACCCCGAAAACCACCGGCGCGGTGTCGCTCGACTTCGGCTTGGTGCAGGGTACGATATCGCTCAAGACCCCGGGTGGGCCGTTCCCGGCCCTAACCGCCTGCACCGCCGCCGAGGCGCAGTGTTTCCGCGGCCGGCTTAAGGCGCTCAGTTTTTCAGGCGGCACCGTCATTCTCAAGAATCTGGGCGTTTCCGGCGACGATTACACCTATGAGGGACTGCTGGTGCGGCGTCAGAAGATATGCGACGATGATGCCTGCGCCAACCCGACCTATACCCCGCGTGCCTTCTCACTTTCCTTTGAAAGCTATTTCAACGACATCGAAGGGATGACCAACTATCTGCCTTTCAGCACGAAGGTGGCGATCAACGGCGCCGAGACCTTCCAGTTCACCGATGGCGGCGGTCAATTCACCGACGAACTGACGCTCGATCCGGTCATCGCTCCGGTAGCGGTGTCGGGCACCGTCACCTTCAACGGCGCCGCGGCCGCGGCCGCGGCGGGCGACATGCTTTTTGTCCGCGATGTCGAGACGCAGACAGAGACGCCGGTGATCAACCTCAAGGATCTCGCGGGGGGCGCCTATACCTTCGCGGTGCCTGCCGGTTCCTACCATGTGGTATACAAAGGAGGCTTTTACCTCGGCTACGAACAGCGCGCGGTCATCGATACCGATCTGACGGCCGCCGCCGCCGACATAACGGCTAAAACACTCGACATCGGTACGGCCAAGATAGCGCTCGGCATCACCGTCAATGGGGAATCGCTGGCCGACTATCTCACGGCTCATCCCGAGATAGACCACTACGATCTTTCGGCGGCCAACGACAAGAACACCATCGGTTCCGCCGTCATCCCGGTGGTGGAGGCGCAGCCCGATCCCTATATCCAAGTCTTGAAAAGCCCTTCGTGGGACCTCTACCTGAACCTGTATGTGAAAGAGGGGAGCGAATCATCGGTGTTCCGTTCGCTCGTCGCGCAGTTGGTCAACGTCTCGACCGATACCACGGCTGAAAAGGAGCTCGCCGTGGTCGCCTTCACGGGCGATCTGACGGCCAACGGCGCCGCCGTCACCGGTGCTGCGACGGCGCGCGGCTTTATTGAGATATCGGGCGATACCCGCGCCAAGGTGTTTTTCCCCGCCTCCGGGACGCAGGCGGCCCGCTTCCTTCTGTCGCCCGGCGAATACGGGACGCCCAATCCGCAGTTGACGCTTGACGGTGGGTTCGACCTTATGCAGAAGATAACCGCGCCGTGCATTTTCGTGGAACAGTAAGCCATGAACGCTTATCATAACATCTTCGATTCGCTCTTCGCGGGATATCCCTTCCTTGAAACACCGGTACGCATCGCGTTGGTGCTCGCCATCGCCTACATCCTGTTCTTCATCGGCCGCTTCTACATCCTGCGCGCCATCGGCTATGTGATAAAGAAAAGCACCATCTCGTGGGACGATCTGCTGTTCGAGAAGAAGGTGTTCCACACCCTCATTCACCTCATCCCGATACTGGTGGTCCACAACGCGAGCTATCTTTTCACCGGCTTCGAGACGGCGGTGCGGCGGCTCACGCTGGCGCTCATCGCCTTTACCATGGTGGTGTTCATCGCCCGGGTCCTCGCCACGGTGCAGGCGGTCTATGAACGGACCGAATTCGCGAAGGACAAACCGATAAAGGGCTTTTTCCAGATAGTGACGGTCATTGTCTATCTCGTCGGCCTCGTTCTCATGGCGGCGATCCTCATGGGCAAGTCGCCCGTCATCATCCTGTCGGGCATCGGCGCGATGACGGCGGTCTTCATGCTGGTTTTCAAGGATGCCATTCTCGGGTTCGTGTCGAGCCTTCAGATGAGCCTCAACAACTCCATCCGCAAAGGCGACTGGATAGCGATGGAGAAATACGGCGCCGACGGCGAGGTGGCCGACATCTCGCTCTACTCGCTCAAGGTGCGCAACTGGAACAACACCTTCACCTCGATACCGACCCAGAAGTTCCTCGAGGAATCGTTCACCAACTGGCGCGGCATGCAGGAAAGCGGCGCACGGCGCATCAGCCGTTCGGTCCCGCTCGACATGACGTCGGTCCGGTTCGTGACCACCGATGAGATCGCACGGCTTTCGACCGATCCGGTGGTGGGCCGACTGGTGGCCCGCGCCGTCGAAGGGCTGGGCGAACAGGCGACCAATCTGCTCATCCTGCGGCGCGTCATGGCGCTCTATCTGCGCGGTCGCACCGATATCCGGCAGGACCTTACCATCCTTGTCCGGACGCTCGAGCCGACCCACGCGGGATTGCCGCTCCAACTCTACTGTTTCACCGCGACCACGGTCTGGGAGGAATATGAGGCGATACAGGGCGAACTCATCGAGTTCCTCGTCGCCGTCGCGCCGATCTTCGGACTGCGGCTCCTCCAGATACCGTCCGGGGGCGATGTTCGCGGCATTGGCGTGAATTGAATAATTTATTGGGAGGAGGGGGGAGATGAAGGTAACCTTTCTGTTGTACTGCGGTATCCTGTCGGTTCTGTGCCTTATGGTAGCCTGCAGTGACAACAAGCCGGCGCAGGGTGATGATCTTGACAATATCGGTGCCGATCAGCAAAGCGACGGCGATGTGACATTGCCCGATACGGCCGACAGTGATGTCCCGGGCGGTGACGGCATAGCGTCCGACGAGGATGCTTTGAACGGTGATGGATCGAACGATGAGGCGGGTGACGGGCAAAACGACGGGGCGGGGGACGAACTGCTTTCCGACAGCGACACGGTCTCGATCGTCGACAGCGATGCGGCGCACGCCGGTATGGGGCCGGGGACCGAGAACGGCTACGATGAAGGTTCGTCGAACGCCGACAATGTGAAGGTCAATGAAGAGGGTGGACTGGAACTCGACAACGGTTCCGAGACGGTCAACACTCTTCTGCGCTATGTCTGGGTCCCCAACTCGATAGACGGGACCATCTCGAAGATAGACTCCTTCACGCAGGTCGAGGTGGGACGCTATAATGTCGGACTTTCTGCCGCTTCGGATCCATCGCGGACCAGTGTCGATCTGGCGGGTAATATGTTCGTCGGGAATCGCTTCGACGGTTCGGTTACCAAGATCGCGGGGCATCCCGAATACTGCGTTGACCGCAACGGCGACAGCATTATCCAGACCTCGACCGGACCGACCGACGTACTGCCGCGCGACGTTGATGGCCGTTCGACCGATGAATGCGTCGTCTGGACCCGGGTCTTCGACGGGACCGATCTCCAGAGCCCCTACGCCTGCGGCGGTATTCGCGGTGTCGCGGCCACACCGGAGACCGGCGCCAACTTCGAGTACACCGGCCATCTGATGCTTGGTTGTCACTTGGGCGATCCCTTCTCCTACCGGCTCAACGGCAATACCGGCGATATAATGCAGGTCTTTTCAATGACCAGTGCCGACACCGAGATCTGCCGTCCTTACGGTTATGTGCTGGATAAATATGGTCGTAACTGGGTCTCCTGCCGCTATATCCCCGAATGGATAACGCCCACCAACGGCGGTCTTGCATGGTTCGATACCAACGATGTGACCGGACAGATACACTATGCTCCCGATATCCCGGCCTACGGCGGTGCGGGCGGCTTCTACGGTATCGCCATCGACAAGGACGACAACATCTGGATCACCTCCTTCACCGACGGCTTCGTCCATCGCTATACCCCCGATGATTCGATCTTCGCTGATCAGGGGACCTGGACCTCCCTGCAGGTGTCGACCGCCCACGGATTCCGCGGCATCGCGGCCGATGATTCGGGTTTTATCTGGACCATTTCCACCGAGGAGGGTGCCGGCGTCGATTCGAGCATCTACATGATAGATGCATCGGTCTATCCTGATCCCGCCTCGATACACGGCCCGTATCTTTTGAGCGACGCAACGATCCATCCGTTCCAAGGGACCGGCGTCGGGATCGACTTCAAGGGTAATGTGTGGGGTATGTCGCGCTGTAACGCCGGTCAGGGCTATGTGACCTATCTGCCGGTGGATCGTTCGACGATGATCCCGACCGTGCTCGAGGCGCAAAAGAAGATCATCCCGGTGGGGAATGGTCCCTACGTCTACAGCGACATGATCGGCTACAACCTCAAGAACTTCGCCTCGAAAGAGGGGTGGTTCCGCCATACCTTCGAGATCTGTTCTTCGTCGCTGTCGACCGACTGGCAGAAGATCTACTGGGACGCCGATGTCCCGGCCGATACCCGGGTCATCATCCGCGCCCGGACGAGCGACCAGCTGGCCCAGCTTGCCCTTGAGCAGTGGCAGATCATCGTCGAAGTGCCCAGCGACGTGTCGCCCAAGGTCATGCCCGCAACGCTCCAGCAGGGACACTACATCGAGCTGGAAGTGCGTCTCTATTCCAAGAATGTCGGTGTTTCGCCGGTCGTCGGTCAGATATCGTTCGACTACGAGTGCGTCGATCCCGCATAAGAGTTCCCCTTTTTCTTGAATAATCCATCCAAATTCTATATAGGATAAGCGTTCCAACTCTTTCAGGAGACGATCATGGTCTTTCGCGTGGAAGTGGGTCTGCGGGGCGATCTCAAGGATCCGCACGGCAAGATAATACAGCGGCGCGTCAAAAGCGACTTCGGCATTGAGAACGTGGCCGATGTCCGCGTCTTCAAGGTCTATCTCATCGATGTGCAGAAGGCCGACCTCGCGCAGGTCCGGCGCTTCATGGCCGAGGTGCTGACCGATCCGGTCACCGAGGTGGCGCATCTGAATGAGGATCTGACCGACGCCTTCGCCTTCGACTGGCTGGCCGAGGTGGGCTTCCTCCCCGGCGTCACCGACAACGAGGGACGGACGGCGCTCTGGGCCTTCAAGACGATGTTCCCCGGCATCGTCGGCGAGCACGATGCGATCTACGCGGGGCGCAAGTATCTCCTGAGCGGCCCGTTGGGCCAGAAAGAGGTGGAACGGATAGCGACGGGGCTCCTGTGCAACAAACTCATCCAGCGGCACCGGGTCATCGGCCGCGCGGCGTGGGACAAGGGCGACCGGATGGGCGACCGCATCCCGGCGGTCACCGAACAGGCGCGTCCCGAAGTGCGTCTGGTGCCGCTCGAGATAGAGGACGAGGCGCTCGACAAGATATCCAAAGAGCGCGTGCTGGCGCTTTCCCACGAGGAGATGAAGGCGGTGCAGGCCTACTACCGGCGGCCCCGTACCAAGGCGATGCGCAAGGAACTGGGGTTCCCCGAACTGCCGACCGACTGTGAACTCGAGGTGATCGGTCAGACGTGGTCGGAACACTGCAAACACAAGATATTCAGCGCCGAGATATTCTACACCGATGCGGTCAACAACGTCGCGATGAAGATCGATTCGCTCTTCAAATCCTATATCAAGAAAACGACCTACGATCTGCTCCCCTCGATGCCGTGGGTGAAATCGGTCTTCGACGACAACGCCGGGGTCATCGAGATAGACGACGGCCTGCTGTTGGCGATGAAGGTCGAAACGCACAACTCTCCTTCGGCACTCGATCCGTACGGCGGCGCGCTGACCGGCATCGTCGGGGTCAACCGCGACATCATGGGGTGCGGGCTGGGGGCGAAACCGATATTCAATACCGATGTCTTCTGCTTCGCGTCGCCCTTCTACCGCGGCGAACTGCCGGGGCCGAACCTGCTCCATCCGGCGCGCATCTTCCGCGGCGTCCATCAGGGGGTCAAGGACGGCGGCAACGAATCGGGCATCCCGGTGGTCAACGGCAGTATCTTCTTCGACAACCGCTTCATCGGCAAGCCGCTGGTATTCTGCGGCACCGGCGGGCTCATGCCGGCCGCGGTGGGCGGGAAGCCGTCGTGGCAGAAAAAACCGGAACCGGGCGACCTCATCGTCATGACCGGCGGGCGGGTCGGCAAGGACGGCATCCACGGCGCCACCTTCAGTTCCGAAGAGCTCCATCCGGGCAGTCCCGTCACGGCGGTCCAGATCGGCGACCCGATCGTCCAGAAGCGGATGACCGACTTCATCCTCGAGGCGCGCGACAAGGGGCTCTACACCGCGATCACCGACAACGGCGCGGGCGGTCTGTCCAGTTCGATCGGGGAGATGGCTACCGGCACCGGCGGTGCGAAGGTGTTCCTCGACAAGGTGCCGCTCAAGTACGAAGGACTCCAGCCGTGGGAGATATTCGTCTCCGAGGCGCAGGAGCGGATGACCCTGTCGGTCCCGGCGGGGAATATGCCGGAACTCCAGCGGATAGCGGCGGTGCACGAGGTTGAGATGACGGCGATAGGCGAATTCACCACCAGCGGTCAGTTGGAGATATACCACGGCAAAACGCCGGTGGCGCTCCTCGACATGGAGTTCCTCCACGACGGCCTGCCCAAGATGAAACTCGAAGCGCTCTGGGCGCGGCCCGAGAACAACCAGTGGGACCTGCCGCAGTACGACGATCTCAACGCCATCATGATCGACATGATCGGGCGGCTCAACATCGCCAGCAAGGAAGAGTGGGTGCGCCAGTACGACCACGAGGTGCAGGGGCGGTCGGCGGGGAAACCGTTCGTCGGCGCCTTCAACGACGGCCCGGCCGACGCGGCGGTGGTGCGGCTCACCCCGTTCCGCAAGGCGGCCTGCGTGGTCTCGCACGGCCTCAAACCTACCTTCAGCGACATCGACGCCTACTGGATGACCGCGTCGGTCATCGACGAGGCGGTGCGCAACGCCGTGGCGGTGGGCGGCGATCCCGATTTCCTCGCGGGACTCGACAATTTCTGCTGGCCCGACCCGGTCCACCACGAAGAAAAGAACCCGGGCGGCAAGGAGAAACTGGCGGCGCTGGTCCGTTCCAACATGGCGCTCTACGATATCTGCACCCAGTACCGCATCCCGCTCATATCGGGCAAGGACAGCATGAAGAACGACTACGGCTCGGGCAAAGAGAAGATATCGGTCCCGCCGACGCTGCTGTTCACCCTGCTGTCACGGATGAACGATGTCGACAAGATGGTCACGATGGATTTCAAGAACGCCGGCGACATCGTCTATATCCTCGGCGAAACGGCCGAGGAGATGGGTGCGAGCGAATATTTCGCCTACCACGGGATCAAGAGCAACGGCTGGTCTCCGAAGGTGCGGCCGGCCGAGTTCCTCGCGAACTACCGGAAACTGCACGCCGCGATGAAGGAGGGGCTGGTCGCTTCGGCGCACGACCTTTCGGACGGTGGTTTGGCCACAGCGGTCGCCGAATCGGCCTTCGCGGGCGGACTCGGGGTCAAGATAGACCTGACCAAAGTGCCGCGCAAGGGGGCCATCGAGCGCGACGACATCGTACTCTTCTCCGAATCGAACGGCCGCATCCTCGTGTCGGTCAGCCCGGCGCACCGCGCGCGGTTCGAGGAGGTGCTGGCGGGCTCTCCGCTGGCGGCCATCGGCGAGGTGAACGGCTCGGGCTTCCTGAAGGTGAGCGGCACGGCCGGCAAGGTGCAGATCGCGGTGCCGTGCGAGGAACTGTGGCGGCACTGGAAGGCGCCTCTCGAGAAACTGAAGTAGCGGCGGAGGATCCGATATATGGCAAAGGCGAATGTCCTGATACTCAGCGGATACGGCATCAACTGTGAGGTGGAGACCGGCTGGGCCTTCGAGATGGCCGGGGCCGACAAGGTCGTTACGGCCCACGTCAACCGCGTCGTTTCGGGCGAGGTCCCGCTCAAGGATTTCTCGGTGCTCGTATTCCCCGGCGGCTTTTCCTTCGGCGATCACATCGCCTCGGGGCGCGTGCTCGGCATCAAGGTGAAACAGCAACTCGGCCCGCAACTGGCCGACTTCGTCCGGTCGGGAAGGCTCGTCATCGGCATCTGCAACGGCTTTCAGGTGCTCGTGAAGATCGGCCTGCTTCCCGGCGACGACGAAACGGTCTTCGGCGAACAGAAGGCGACGCTCGCCCACAACGATTCGGCGCGCTACGAGGACCGGTGGGTGACGCTCAAGGTCAACGCGAAGAACAAAAGTCCCTTCCTGCGCGGCATCACGACGCTTCCCTGCGCGGTGCGGCACGGCGAAGGGAAATTCCTCGCCTTCGACCATGAACTGGCCCGCATCCGCGCCCACAACATGGTGGCGTTCCAGTATGTCGACAAGACCGGCAATCCGACGCAGGAATATCCGCAGAACCCGAACGGCTCGGAACAGGCGATCGCCGGTATCACCAATAAGCGCGGTAATATACTCGGCCTTATGCCGCACCCCGAGGTGTTCATATCCAAGACCCAGCACCCGCACTGGACCCGTCTGCCCGAACTCGAGGAGGAGGGGCCGGGGCTCAAGATATTCCGGAACGCCATCGAGTATGTGAAGAACGAACTGTGAAAAAAGTCGCGCTCGCACTCGCCATCGGTTTTGTCGTCGCGCTCCTGCTCTGGCTCATCGGTTCTTCCGAGACCTTCCACAAATTCAATATGTTTGTCATCGACCTCATCATCGAGCAGGTAAAGGCGCTCATCGGGTAGAGACCTCTCTTCAAATCCCGTCAATCCCCCTTTGACAAGGGGGAGGAAGGATGCGTGCCGCATATTGTTGCCGTAGGGACGGCGATTTATCGCGCCTTCTTTTCTTGTCTTTCCTTCCGCCTTTCGCTACAATCGACCGTTCTTTATGGGGAAATAGGACAGCATGCGCACCAACGACCGGATCGCCTACACCAAAGAAAGCGATTGGACCCGGAGCCTTGCCACCGGTCAGGTGACCGCCTCCTACAACGCCCAAGACCAACTCGTCCGGTACGGGACGACGACCTACCGGTACACGCTCAATGGGGACCTTGAGACCAAGACGACCCTTGAGGGGATAACGACCTACAGATATAATGCGCTGGGGAATCTCGATCAGGTTATCTTGCCAAACAACAGCGTCATCGGGTATACTTACGACGCGCAAGGGAGGCTGATAGGGAAACGGGTGAATGGAACGGTGACGGCACGGTATCTCTATGACGGGCAGTTGAAGATCGCGGCCGAAGTGGATGGGGAGGGGAATGTGGAGCGGCGCTATCTCTACGCCTTGCACGCCAATGTACCCGAAGCGATCCTCGAAGCCGACGGGACGACCTACCGCATCATCCATGACCACCTCGGCGGTCCGCGCATGGTGGTGAACGCCGCGACCGGCGAGATCGTGAAAGAAGTCGCCTACGATGAATTCGGGAACATCACCGCGGAAACCGGCACCTACGACCTGCCTTTCGGCTTCGCGGGCGGCATCCGCGACACCGACACGGGACTCACGAAGTTCGGGGCGCGGTGGTATGACCCCGAAGTCGGGCGGTGGATCAGCAAGGAACCGCTGGGCTTCGCCGGCAGCATGAACTTCTACACCTACGCCGGGAATGACCCCGTGAACCGGGTTGATGTGAGCGGGCTAAAGTGGGAAATAATTAAAAATCCGTACTGGACAGAAGCTCAAAACACAGCATTTGTAAAAATGGTCAATGCCGCGATTTTGAAATTGCGAGCATATTCCCCAACAGCTGCCATCATCCTTGACACCATAGAAAGCGACACCAAATTTAATATCAGAATTACTGACCCTTCCACGGATAAAAGAGAGAGAGGCTCCAGATATTCTCATTTTAATGACGAAGGATACAGTGGAACATTATATTATGACCCTTCTTATACTGGTCCCTGCACAGAAACACCTGAGTGGGAAATCAATCAGCCCGAAGAGATTGGTTTTATTCATGAAATGATACATGCGTTCCACGACAGAGGAGGCGTTTATACGAGAAAAGAAGGGTATACGCCATTAGGCACTAATATCGATGAGGAAATGTTCACGGTTGGTCTTGAAGAATACGCAGGTGAATCGTTTACCGAGAATCAAGTAAGAAGAGAATACATGAGATATTATCCGTTAGTAATAGAAAGGAGGGAGTACTTCTGCAGATGAAAAAGATTATCGCGATTCTCTTTTCAATAGTTCTTTTTTCCTGTGTTAATGAAAAGAATATGATAACAAAGCATGCGATTGAGATGAAAATCGCCCAAATCGACTTTTCAGATTCGGCTCTCAAAGTGAAAGTAAGAATTGCAAACAAAGATTCTTTTCCAATTTGGGTCTTGAGCGATTTTGAAGACCGGCAACTCCTATCTCCCTTTTGTGTTTATTATGACAACAATGTGTTGATAACGCCATCTTTGAGAGCTTCTGAAATGCTAATACACCCGGGGAAACATTCTGGCAAATTTCTTTTAGTTAAACCTGATACCGAAAAAGATTTGTGGTTTTCGTTGCCTTTAGAAAATGAAAAGGAGAACTCCTGTGTAGTAAGATGTGGCCCTCCCATGTGTGTCAAGGTAGAAATGTTAAGAAAGATTGTGGTGAAAACAGTGTACATAAAGAATCTCCCCGCCGATAAAGATTGCCTCCTTAGAGGAGATCATGTTATCGTTAAATCAGAAGAAATGGCAGAAATTCCAGCTTCTTGCGGTGGCGAAAGTTTTATGTTGGAAGATGAAAGAGAAATGAAGTAGTCGTTTTGATGAAGTCCTATTCCATGAACCGTCCAGGTAACGCAACGATTTTTTCGCACATTTCCTGAGAGCATCCCCAATCCATCATAATCACACAGCCATTTCTTCGGC
>JAKLIW010000012.1 GCA_022709425.1 bacterium | reverse complement strand
CCCGAGACGGCCGAAATGGCGATAGGTCTCGGTGGTGGCCGAACCGAAGGCGACCTTGTTCTCGCCGCCGCGGCCGATGCGGATGATGGAGCGGACCCCGGCGCCGCCCTCTCCGGCGCGGATGATGGATCCGGCGGTGAAGAGGCTTTTCATCCCCCAGATGGAGGTCGCGTCGCGGAAGTGGACCGTCGAACCGTGGATCGCCACATAGACCGGGAGTTCGGAGGCGCCGGTGATGACGATGGCGCCGTAGCCCGCCATGCGGATCGCCTGCGCGGCGCGGCCGCCGGCATGGCTTTCGCCGAGGTTGCCGGTCAGCGGCGACTTGAACATCGCGACCGTTTTGGAGGCAAGCGGGAACAGACCGGTCAGCGGACCGACCGAGAATATCAGCGGCGCTGCGGGGTCGTAGGGATCGATCCCGGCGGGACAATGTTCTTCAAGCAGCTTTATCGCCGCGCCGGTGCCGCCGAGGTTCTTTGCAAAAAGTTCCGGCCGCTCAACCGTCTTGTAACTCTTTTTGGTCATGTCGATGTAGAGTATCTTCGTCGGGTAGGCGTGTATCATGACCGCACCTCCTCTTTGCCTGCATCCTGCCGCAGTTCGAGCACGCCGTGCGGGCAGTATTTCGCGCAGATGCCGCACTGGATGCAGATAAGCGGTTTCTGCGCCTCGTTGTTCCAGTAGACGGCGTGGAGGATACAGGCCCCTTTGCAGTTGCCGCACCCGATACATTTCTCCGGTTTGAGCTTTACGCCGCCCGTCGGCTTCATCTCAAGCGCATCGACCGGGCAGGCCCGGGCGCACGGCGGATTCTTACACGACCGGCAAACGATGACGGTGAATCCCTTCGACATGCCGCCCGCCGATTTGACGCCGATGCAGGAATTGGAAAGGCCGGCGACACCGCTACGCCGCGAACAGGCGAACATGCAAAGTTGGCATCCGACACACCGCTGCGAATCGATCACCTTGAGCTTCATGCGACCTCCTCCTTATACAAAAACCCGCTATGATAAAACAAAAGGTATATTTTAGCAAAAAATTCATTTTCCCGACACTTACCGTTCGCAAAACGGATCGTTGGTAACCGTATACCCATAAATTTTAACGATAAAGGTTGACAACGGTGTTTCTTTGTACTAATGTAAAAACGCCTTGATTTGGGATATGAGGCCTAACAGGAGGAGTAACATGCTGTTCCGCCGTTTGTTTTTCGTTGCCTGTCTCGCCATGCTCGTTCTGCCGACCGGCTTGACCGCGGGAGAGGATAACGATGCCTTCGACACGGCACAATTCTTTAAGTCGATCGTTGAGTCGGATGTCATCTTCGTCGGCGAATATCTGCAGGGCGGTCAGACCAAAGGACGCGTTCGCAGAATAAAGAATATCTTTGGTTCGGTGCCCGACGAAACGATCATTACCGAAATAGACAACCAGAAATACTGGCGTAATCATCGTTTCAGCTATCAACCGCGCACCCAGTACATCTTCATCGCCAAGAAAGATGGGGACGCATTCGCGCTCCATCCCGATTCGATATCGGTCCCGGTCATGTCCGACAAAATCAACTTCTCGCTGGGCACTCCCTACTACAACAACTTCTGGCAATTGTTCAATCTCGATCTGTTCGAGACGGTCGTTGCGGCGGCGCGCGAAAAGGTGACCGGCGGTATTCAACCGGCCACCGAAGAAAAATTCCAAGAGTTGTTCAAAAAGTATATCGCCGCCAAGGAGATCAACTCTCTCAAGGCGCTCATCCCTTCCGCCGCCCAGCTTTCTCTTCGCCTAGACGAAACCGAATATGGTAAATTGGTGACGCAAACCGATATGCTCGGCTGTCTTGCGGTCAAGTTTTCGGCGCAGGTCATGGGCGATCTTTTTTTCAAAAAGAATGTCCTTTCGAAGCTTAAGACGCTCCCGCAAGACGCACAGATAGCCGCGGCGAAATGCGCCGCGACCACCGATGCGAAAGAAAGCGTCCGCGAACTTTCCGATATACTTAAAGCGGCGGAGCTCTACAACCCGGCGTCGAGCGAATGTTTCCCCGAAGAGGCCCCCGCGTCCAACAAGAAAGCCTTTTTGCAGACCATCATCGAATTGGATACCCCCGACACGAAAAAGATCATCGCTCGAGAATTGAGCACCGAGGATGTGCAGTGGCTATCATCGATACTGCTCACCCTCTCCGAATACGAAGGGGCCGACCTGATCGAACTTGCTCTTGCCGCCTCCATCAGCGAACATTCGAGCGAACGCAAAATTGAGTACGCGTCCTACTTCGATCGCATCAAATCGAAAGAATCGGCCGCAGTTCTTATCGCGCTTTTCGAGAAGAACGACAACCTTTTTTGGAAAAAAATCATCCTTTCCACCCTCGGCAAATATGGTTACGAAGAATCGCTCCCATTCCTGATCAAGGTGATGCAGGAATCACAGAATGAAGAGGTGCGCACCACCGCCGCCATCGCCACCGGTTCGCTCGACAAAAAAGAGGGGATCGTACCGCTGTATGATTTCATCAAGCGCGAGAAATCGATTCTTGCCAAATCGATCGCGGTCGACGCTCTGGCGCAGATCGCCGACAAGAGCGTGCAGGCCTATCTCAAGAAGATCATCACCGAAGAAGACAATAAAAAGATCCGCGAACAGGCCGCCAATGCGCTCGAGGATAACCTGTTCATCCTTCGCTACGGCCGAAAAAAACAGTGACCGATCCCCGTCAGCGCGTCAAAGAATTCCTTACATGGCAGAATGCCACCAGTCCCTTCTTCCTGCCCAAAGAACTGCTCGTACGGAAATCGACGCCCACCGTAGCTCCGACGGCGCAGTTCACCCCGCCGATGCAGGGCGGTGACCCCGAGGCGGCGATGGCGCTCCTTGCCCGCGATACCGCCGGCTGTATGAAATGCCGACTCAGCGAAACGCGGACCAAACTCGTCTTCGGCGTCGGCGATGTTAGAGCGCGTCTCCTGTTCATCGGCGAAGGACCGGGCGAAGACGAGGACCTGCAAGGGATACCGTTCATCGGTCGCGCCGGTCAACTCCTGACCAAGATAATCGAAAACGGGCTCAAGATACCGCGCGATTCGGTCTACATCGCGAACATCGTCAAATGCCGTCCGCCGAAGAACCGCGCCCCCTTCAAGGATGAGGCCGATGCCTGTATCGGCTATCTGAAGAATCAGATCGCCATCGTCCGCCCCGAAGCGATCGTGCTGCTCGGTAAAACGGCGCTCGAACATCTACTCGGTCATGACAAGATGACCATCCGTGACGCCCGCGAAAAGAACTTCGAGTTCGAAGGCATTCGCGTATTCGTCACCTACCATCCTTCGGCGCTCCTGCGTTCCCCCGATCTCAAGCGCCCCACATGGGATGACATGAAAAAGGTCATGGCATACCTCGGCCTGCCGGTCGAGGGCTAAGAAACGATCTTCACCTTCAACCAATCGTCGCGCCGGTAGAGCGCAAGGAAAAAAAAGGCGTTGAGCGCCATAGTCAGCGCAATGGTGGCCCAGATGCCGCCCGCGCCGAAGCCGCAGAAGACGGCGAGAAACCACGCGAGCGGTATCCGCGCCAGCGTGATCGGGAGACTGACGGTGAAGCTCGGCCGGGTGTAACCGGCGCCGGTAAAGGCGCCGTCCTCAATGACGATCAGCAGTGACTGCAATACTTCCGCCGGCATCACGATGTAGATATAGGCGACCCCGAAGGCGACCAGTCCCGGCTCATCGTTGAACAGGGAAACGAGAAAGGGGGCCGTGACCATGGTGAACACTGTGTAGAAGAGCGAAAGCAAAGCCACCACGCGCAGGGCGTGGCGGGTGGCCTCCACCGCGCGTTCGGGACGGCCCGCGCCGATATTCTGCCCCACGAACGAGGAAAGTCCGGTCGCCAGACCGAACGAGAAGAAATAGGCGATCGATTCGACTCGGTGCCCGATCCCCATCGCGCCGACCGCCGCGTCACCGAAGCGGGCCGTCACGTTGGCGATGAAGAAATAGATGAAGGAGAACATCATCCCGGTCAACGCGATGGGATAGCCGAGCGAAATATAACGGCGTAGCGGTATGATCCCGGGCAGACCGGCGCCCCGGAACGAGACCCAGCCGCGACGGCGCATCAGCCACCAGAACCAGAGACAGGCGACCAGATAGGAAACGATCGTCGCGTAGGCGGCGCCGCGCGTCTCGAGTCGCGGAAAGGGACCGATCCCAAACATGAGTACGGGGGAAAGGACGATATTGAGTACGAAGGTGGCGCCGTAGACCCGCACCGGCATCACCGTATCGCCGCGCGCTATCATGATGGAATGGAGAGAGAACATTAGGAAGATGACCACGGTGAAGGCCGCCATGACCTCGAGATACTGGATGCCCGCTACGGTGGCGACCGCCGACATGCCGACATATCTGATGAGGAGGGGCGCCAGCGGATAGACCAACAGCGTGATCAGCAAGCCGACCCAGACGGTGTGCAGAAGAGACCGGCCGGCATTCATCGCCGCGAGATCCTCACGTCCTTCGCCGGCGTTGCGCGACACTCCGGCCGTAATGCCGGTGGTGATCAGATGCGAGAGCCCGTGTATGGCCCACACGAGAAATACCGAACCGGAAACGCCCGCCAGATAATCGGCGCCGAGCCGCCCGATCCAGAACATGTCGACGATGTTGTAACCCGCCTTGAGGATGTTGAGCACGATGACCGGCAGGGCGAGCCTCAGTAGCGTTTCGCGCACCGGCCCGCCGGTGATGTCGAGTCGCGCGGTCCGCGCTTTGAACACTTTTGCCCCCCTAATAAGTCGCGGCATACTAATCGAAAAGCGAATAAATTCAAGAATAACGCCCCTCTTTCGACACAACTGTATAGATTTTTGTGGAAATTAGCGCTCTTTGTGTATACTCTCTCTCCACGCTGGTCTATGAACATGGTTTCGCTATGAGGAGAAATCACCATGAAGAGAACCGATTATCTTTGTATGGTACTGGTTGCGGCGCTACTCTTCGCGCTACCTCTTGAGGCGGCAAAAAAGAAAGGAAAGGCGGCGAAAACGGCGCCTGCGGCATCGACCACATCAGGCCCCAAAAAATGCGCCCAACTCGACGAGGAGTTCAAGCGAAAGGTGAGCGACCTCAAGGAAAAATGGAGAATGAACGACGCAGGGCCGGAGCGGGCGCTTGAGGAGACCGAACGGACGCTGACCGACATGGATAAGAATGGCGGCACCAAATTGCGCAAATACGCAGACGAACTGGAGGTGCAGAAAAAACAGGATCTCGAGACAGCAAAAAGAGACTACGAAAAGGCGCTGGCTCAGTTCGCGAAAAAGGACGACGGCGCCAAGCGCACCTTTGAAATGGAGGCAGACCGCCACCGCCGTAAGATAGCCGACCTCGAGCGACAGAAGGCGGAAGCGCAGAAAGAGGCGCAACGACTTGAAGAGGTTCGCGGCAAATTGGAACATGAGCGGTCGATGGAGGAACAGCGCCTCCTGTCGGAATTCGAGAAGGTGAAGATGGCGGCCGAGGATGAGAACCGCAAATATCGCAAGCAGGTCGAAGATGAATACCAGAAGAAATTCGACGAACTCAACGCTAAGCTCGGCGAATGGGATGTCAAAGAGGCCGAAAAGAAAAAGGAGACCGAGGGCTTCGACCGCCAGATAGAGGAATTCGCGATGCAGACGGCGCAGAAACTCGACACCTTTCAACAGGACATCGAGAAACGACGGGCCGAGGCGCAGGCGAAGTTCAAGGATGCCGAACTGGAGAAGGCGGAGATGGAACTCGACATGGCTCTTGCCAAAGAATCACAACGGCTCAACGCCGAAGTGGAGAAATTCCGCAAGGAACGGCTCGAGAAAAAGAAAGACAAGGAATTGCAGGTGAAAGAATTCCTCGCGACCAAGGAAGAATTCCGCAAGCGCAACGACCGGCTCATACAGCTTGCCCAACAATATCGCGACAGCCAACTGGAGAAGAAAAAAGCGGAAGAGACCAAGGCGCAGGAGCGCTGGAACACCGATAAAAAACGGCGTGATGAACAGTATGAACGCCGCGTGCAAATGGAATACCGTAGCAAGATGGACGCCCTCATCAAGAAACAGGACAAGATAGCGCTCGACATCGAGAACGAGAAGAACGCGTTGATGACCCGTGAGGCGAATTTCAAGCTCCAGACCGAGACCAAGGAGGCGGCCATCGACAGCGAGAAAGCGCGCATCGAGGAGCGCTACAAGAAGGCTGTCTCAAAGATAAACGACAAATATGACCGCATGGAGGTCGAAGAGAAGCAGACGCAAGAACTGGTGCATGACCAGTTGGAAGAGAAGAGAGATTCTCTCATCGCCACGCGTGAAAAGAACAAGGCCGATCGGCAGGAACTCCTCTATAAAATGAAGGATGATTACGAAGCGCAAAAGAGTTCCTGCGTCAAATAATACCTTCCAAACAATTGCAAAACAGATACGCCGGGCTATAGTCGAAGCGGTGTGCCGATGATATAATTGAGGTGTTCATGAACCGTTCGCTCTTCTTCTTTCTTTGTGTCGCGGGGATGTTCCTTGCCTGTGAGAACAGTACCGATCGGCCGATCTATCAGGATATCGACTTCGTGTTCGACAAAGATCAGACCGATCTGTCGGACGATCCGGCCGCCGATGATATCGTCAATGACAACTTACCAGGGTTGCCGGATGACCTGACCGATGAAGATAGCATTGATGAGGACATTGCCGACGAAACGCCCGGGGAAGAGGACAGCATCCTTTCCGATTTCGATGTAGTGCTGGGTGACTGCCCCGAACTGGCCGCCGGATGGAACACGAATTTCATCGTGAACGGTGAAGAATCGAAGGAGCTCGCCCGTTCGTTCATTTTGTCGCTTCCCGACGATATCGCGATCAGACGGGGCTGGCCGGTGGTCTTCAACTGGCACGGCGTCGGCGTAACCGCCGACTTCTTCCTCCCGATGCTCGACGGCTGGCAGAACAACGACATCATGCCCTTCATTCTGGTCACCCCCGAGGATATGGGATTACCGATGGCGACCGTTCCGCCGCAGGGGGTCGACTGGGACAATCTCGTCCTTGACAACGGCAGTATCGAGGCTGAGTTCTTCGACCGTCTCATAGAATGTCTCGATCGGCAGTTCGGCATCGATATGACCCGTATCCACATGACCGGATTCTCGGCCGGTTCGATAACCTGCGACAGTCTGGGGGTGATGCGCGGCGAACAGATCGCCTCGATCTTCACCTACTCGGGCGCCTACTTCTCGAACCCCGCCAATCCCGCCGATCTGGGCGCGACGGTCTCCGGCTTTATCAAGTGGCCGACGCTTGAGACCGCGAACAAGTTCACGCAAGTATTGGTGCACGGCGCCGGCGACCCGGGCTGTGGGACCCGCGACTGTGGCGACCCCAACGGGAACTGCTGCGATATCTGGAGTACGATCGGCTTCTCGATAAATTTTGGACACATGTCTAATAACGACGCTCCCTATCTCAGCGCTTTGGGACATGATGTGATCCTCTGCGACCACGGGCAAGGCCATCTCATGGGCGGCGTCACCCAGTCGTCGCTGATACAGTTCTTCAAGGATCACCCGCTCGGCACCGAGATATCTCCCTACCGCAACGGACTGACCGGCGAGTTCGCCGATGTTTGCGCGTTGGTACCGGCGCAATGACCGATAGAAGGAAGGTGCAGATGGAAATGCCGGTCTATTTTCCCGACGACTCCTACGAGACTCCCGATAATATCGGGCGACCCTTGGCGGACAAACTGCTTTTCGGTAGCCGTTGGTATTTTTATCTTTCTATGATCGGCATCCAGCGGCGGCATGCCCCGATAGCGCGGGCCGGGAATTACAACCGCGCTCTGTGGGCCGCCGGCAGCATGGAGGCATTCCACTGCGCCGAATCGGTCGGCTGTCGCTTCCATATGAGCGGTATCGACAACATCCGACAGCACTCCGAGGAACCGCTCGTCATCGTCAGCAATCATATGTCGACGCTTGAGACGATCGTCTTCCCCGGCATCTTCGCCGCATTCCGCCCCATCACCTTCGTCATAAAAGAAAGTATCGTGCGCAACCCGCTTTTCCGCGACATCATGAAAGCGACCGACCCGATCGTCGTTTCACGGAAAAACCCGCGCGACGATCTGAAAAAAGTGATGACTGAAGGGGGCGAGCACCTTAAGAAAGGGACCTCGGTCATCGTCTTCCCGCAGTCGACCCGCACCGACGGCTTCGACCCGGCCCAGTTCAACTCGATGGGGGTGAAACTGGCGAAAACGGCGGGTGTGCGGCTGATGCCGGTCGCCATCAAAACTGATTTCTGGGGCAACAGCAGCATCAAGATGTTCAAAGAATTCGGCCCGCTCCACCGCGACCGGATCGTCCACATGGAGTTCGGCGCACCGTTGGCGGTAACGGGCAACGGCACCGAGGAACACCACGCGACCGTCGAGTTCATCCGCTCCCGGCTCGACCGTTGGCAAAAAGGCGAGAAATAACCGCAGCGCCCTTTTTCCTTGACACCTTTGAACGGGGCGTGATACCGTCCGAACGGTCATTGTTCACTCATCCGCTTGCGAGGTCGCCATGTCACGATTCAAGGAATTGGTCGCATCGGTTCCCGGTTCTCGCCATATTTTACAGGGGAACGAGGCTTTCGCGCTGGGTGTGGTCCACGCCGGCTACCATGCCGCCGACGGGTATCCCGGCACCCCGTCGACCGAGGTCATCGATAAGTATCTGTCGGAGGTGCAGGATAAACTGGTCGTCGGCTGGTCGGTGAGCGAGGCGGTGGCGACCGCCGTCACGGTGGGGCACGCCGTGGCCGGTTCCGACGCGGTGGTCACGATGAAGATACCGGGGGTCTTTCAGGCGGGCGACGCCATCACCACCTCGGCCTTCTACACGGCGCAGATGGGCGCTTTCGTCATCTACGCCGCGACCGACTATGTCCCGAGTTCGACCCAGCATGTCATCGACGCGCGCCATTTCTTCGCCGCCGCCCGCGTTCCGGTGCTGGAGCCGCGCGACCATCAGGAGATGTACGATATCGCCTTCATCGCCGCCGACATGAGCCGTAAGTTCCGAACGCAGGTGGTCATACTCGCCTCGGGCATACTCGCCCACTCCGAGGGACTGGTGACGACCCGCGCGCCGCGCACCGTCGAGAAACGGCCGCTCCCCGAGAACCTGCACGGCTGGATGCTGATGCCCAACATCGCGCGGCAGAACTACAACGCCGTCAACCGCGAACGGATACCGCAACTGCTCGCGTGGGGCGAACAGGAAACGGCGCTCGTGAACGAACATATCGGCAAGGACGATTTCGGCGTCATCGTGGTGGGCGAATCGGACATCATCGTCCGCGAGGCACTGACCGCCGCGCAGCGCGATCCGTCGATACTGTCGATGTCGCTCGCCTATCCCGTTCCGACCGGTCGCATCGCGGCGTTCGCGAAAAAGGTGAAGGGAAAACTCTTCGTCTTCGAGGATGGCGACCGGTTCCTTGAGGAAAAGATACGGGTGCTCGGTATCCCGGTCGTCGGCAAGGAGGAACACTCGGTTATCACCGACTGGACCCCCGACATGGCGCTCGAAGTGTTCTCGAAGCATCTCGGCATCGCGCTGGCCGCCGCGCCGAAACCGGCAACGGTCAAACCGGTCCCGCGGCCGCCGTCGATCTGTCCCGGCTGTCCCTACCGCGCCTTCGCCCTCGCGGCGCAGAAGCTCAAGAAACAGAAAAAACTCTACGCCTCCTTCGGCGAGATCGGCTGTTCGACCCTGCTCCATTTCTTCAACGCGGTCGACACCATCCTCTGCATGGGCGGTTCCGACGGCATGCGGCAGGGCTTCGTGCTGTCGCGGCCCGACCACGGCGCGAAGGTGATCAGCGTCATCGGCGATTCGTGCGAATGCCATTCGGGACTCGACGGAACGCGCAACGCCGTCTTCCGCAATGTCCCGGGCGTCAAGATACTGCTCGACAACCGCATCACCGCGATGACCGGCGGCCAACCCGCCCCCACATCACCCAAAAACCTCGCCGGGATGGCGAACAAGTTCAGCCTGCGCGACGCCATCGCCGCCGAAAAGTGCCGCATGGTCGCCTGCAACTCCTACGATCTCAAGGAGGTCGAACGGCTCCTGATCGAAGCGCTCGCGCTGGCCGAAAAGGGCGAATTCACCTGTCTCATCCTCGAAGGGGCCTGCATTCAGGAGACCGAGGCGGTCAAAAAACGGCGCGTTCTGACCATCGACCGCGACAAGTGTAAACAGTGCGGCCAGTGCGGCATCTGCCCCGGCATGGAACACGATGAAAAGAAGAGACCGAACTTCACGAGTCTCTGCACCAACTGCGGATCGAGCACGCAGATATGCCGCCAGCGCTGTCCCTTCGGCGCCATCGTTCCGGAGGACGCGGCGAAGAAGGATCGGACCGCGCCGCCCGACCTGCCCAAAGCAAAGGAGATCGCCGCGGTGACGGTCGACAAAAAGAAACTTCCCGGATCGCTGCGGGTCGCGATACGCGGTATCGGCGGACAGGGGAACCTTTTCTTCGGCAAAGTACTTTCTGAAGTCGCGCTCCGGACCCCATACGCCGAATCGGGCATCGTCAAGGGCGATACCCACGGCATGGCGCAGATGGGCGGCCCGGTCATCTCGACCTTCGCGTGCGGTGAGGTCCATTCACCGATACTCGCCCCCGGCAGCGCCGATGTGCTGGTGGTGATGGAGATGAGCGAGGTGCTGCGCCCCGGCTTCCTCGACCTTTTGAAGCCGGGCGGCACGGTGATACTCAACCGGTTCGCGGCGGTGCCGGTGGCGGTGAAAAAGGAGGAGTACCCGGCATTCGACGACATCAAGAAGACGCTTACCGGTTATCGGATCATCGAACTCGACGCTCTCGCCGCGGCGCGCGGCTACGGCGACACGGCGGGACGGACCGCCAATGTGGTGGTGCTCGGCCTCCTTTCGACGATAGCGCCCTTCAACGCGATACCCGAGGATATCTGGCTCGCGGCGCTCATGGCGGTATCTCCCGCCGACGCGGTCAAGTCGGCCAACCAGATCGCCTTCGCGGCGGGCCGGGGACTCGGAAAATAATTTTTTGTCTTACTTGTACCCGTACTCTTTCATGAGATCGTTATAGGCCATCTCGAGCGTCGCGCCGTGCTTTCCCTCAGACCCGAGATACTTGATCAGCGGCGCGCGCCAGACCTTGCCGGTCATCTGGTTGGTGATGCCGGGACCGACGAATTTGTAGTAGTCGCCGCCGGCGAAAACATATTCGTGGATGACCGCCTGATAGCGCTGGTCGGGGTCGAGCGGCGCGCCGCCCTTGTGCCACCGGTCGTTCACCCTTTCCATGCCACAGACGGCGTTTTCGGAAAGATTGAGGTTATAGATGAGATCCTTGCCCGGTATCGTCGACAGGACTACGCGGTTCTCGAACGGCAACATCGAGATGAGGTCGCTGACCTTGATCTCGCCGCGCCGGATGAGGTCACGGAAGGCGCCGGGGTTCGAAAGCGCCACGTCGGCGTCGGGATATTCGGCGAGCGCCGCGCAGGTGAAGAGTTTCATGAACTTCTCGACCGGAAAGTCGTTTTCGGCCTCGATCACCACCGTCCCGGCAACCTGATCCATCTTGACCAGATAGCGGTTGATGAGGCTACGCAGAGCCAATGTCCGGGTGTCTTTGGAGGTCGCCGCATCCTGAAGCGTCACCAACTTCGCGTCGATCACCTCGAATTTCCCTTTTTTGCGGAGGAGTTCGACGCGCGCGTATTTTTCCAGATATTTCTTCGCCTGAACGAAATAGGTCCCTTCGACGTCGCGGACATATTCTTCGTGGGTATGGGCGTTGAACACCAGTAGCGGGCGGTCTTCAGGCTCAAGGGCCGCGAACCATTCACGGGCGCTTTCGAACGATTGATGCGCGATCGCGATCACCACATCGGTCTGTCCGTGCAAACGCCGCATCTCGCGCTGGACCGCATTGAATGCCTGCACCGTCTTGATGTCTTTGAGATAGGCAGAAAAAGAAACCTGCCGCAATTCCTCGGTAGTGACGCCGATGAAGGAGATACGGCTACCGCCTCGCTCGATCGTTTCAGACGGCGAAAAGACCGGCTTGGTATCCTTACCGATGATATTGGCCGACACATAGCGCATCTTCGAGGCGGCGCGATTCTGTTCGAACTCGGTGATACCGTAGTCGAACTCGTGGTTCCCGACCGCCGAGACCTCGTAGCCGATCTCAGCCATCGCCTCGGCCATCGAACGTCCTTTGAAGATCGAAGAAACGGCCGAACCGGTGTAATTGTCGCCCCCGGAAATCTTTATGACGATGCAGTCGGGACACTTCTGTGCCTCGTCGCGCCACATCTCGTCGAGGATGATCGCCTTCTCGCGACCATCGTGCTCCCACATGTGGCCATGCTCATCATTGGTGTAGAGTATAAGATAGCGCTGGGGGTCCTCGGCTTTGATAATGCCGGAGATCCGTTCACAGGAAAGAAAGGAGAGGACCGTCGCGCATAGAACGAAAAAAACGATATGTTCGCGTATCGCGCGCCGTTCCTGCACCGAAAAACCTCCTCAAGGGCCGGTCAATACTAACCATTTCAGCGGCGAAGTAAATTTTTTATCGTTCCATTGCAACTCGGAACGGCACGCGCTACACTGACCGGGAGTGAAAGTGAGGTATCGGTGAGCGCAACTGCGTACGAACATATCGCTATCGTGAATGGTCTGGGAGCAGTCTACCTGCGGATAAACCGGAAGGCGCGCCGCATTATCCTGCGGCTGACCGACGAGGGAGAGATCGCGGTCACCGTGCCGCGCGGCGTCCCCTACGGCGAGGCGCTCGATTTCGTCCTGTCGCGCCGCGACTGGATAGCGGAACAACAGGCGCGCCGTGACCGCGGCGAGAACGGCCTTCCTCCCCTTCCCTACGAACCGCCACCGCTCGACCGCGCCGCCGCCGCCGCGATACTGGAACCGCGTATCCGTGAACTCGCGGCGCTGCACGGCCTCACTATCGGCCGAATACAGGTAAAGGCTCAACGTACCTTGTGGGGTTCCTGCGCCACCGGCGGCCGCATCAGCATCAACTGGAAGGCGGCGCGGCTCCCCGATCATCTGCGCGACTATGTGATACTCCACGAACTGGCTCACCTCCGCCACCGCAACCACGGACCGCACTACTGGCACGCCCTCGACAAACTCCTCGGCCGCGACGCGAAAACACTCGACCGCGAACTGCGGCGCTGGCCGCTGAAACTGCTGTAAAAGAAAATTATTTGAGCTGGCGCACCAGATCGATGACAACGATATCGGGCGGTGCGAAGACCCGTATCGGCGGGCCCCACGTGCCGGCGCCGCTTGACACGACGATCATCGAACCGTCGTCCTGTTTGTAGAAACCGCCGCGCATCGGGAAGGGAATCGAAACAAGAAATGAGAAAGGCCATATCTGACCGTTATGGGTATGACCCGACAACTGTAGGTCGAATAAGCCCGTATTCTCTTTCTCGTCCCTCGGCTGGTGTTTGAGCAATACGGTATATTTATCACGCGGCAACGCTTCAAGCACCGAACGGGCCGACGGCGGCTCATCACCGAAACGGGCTGCGGTCGGATCGTCCAATCCGACCACGGTGATGGCGTTCGCCCGGGTCACGGCAGTGTTCCGCAACAGGGTGAAGCCGCTTTTCCGCAGCATCTCTTCGGCATATTCCAAGCCGTTGTAGAATTCGTGGTTGCCGGTGCAGGCATAGTTGCCCAGCGGTGCCTGTATCTCCCGCCACTTCGCCGCGATGCCATCCTCGTCCACCATGCCGCGGTCGAGAAAATCGCCGGTGAGCAGAAGCATATCGGGATTCTGGTCCTTGATAAGTTTCGTCAATTTTTCGGCGAACGCGACGCCGTGCAGTTGGCTGAAGTGGACATCGGATATCTGCACCATCCGTATCTTGGAAACGAACTCGGGCAGTTTTTCCGACGTCAGCATCAGATGGCGCACACGGATATGCGACGCCTCGTAAAAACCGTAGGCAATAACCGCGAAACATAAGGTCACCGTGGCAAGAAAAAGGGCGCGCCGCGGTATATCGTCATGGGCCACTTTCCGTATCGCGAAGGCGATGATCTCCATCGTCCCCCCGATGAACAGGAAATAGAACAGGAACCCGAGCCACAGGTAGCCGATCCAGGCAACGCCGCGCATGGGGAACGAGGCGGCCAGAGCGGTGTGGGTATGGGTCACTATGGGGAAGAGATACATAAGGGCGAAAAAAGCGAGAATGCCCCATTTTGCACGTTGCGGCAGGGAGAACGAACCATTCAGTCCGCGCCAGAAGAACCAGTGCAGAAGGGTGAAAACGGCGAAAAAGGCCGTAAGGAACAGCGCGAACATGAGGGGACTTTTCATTTACGCCTTCATCGCGTGCTTGGCGATCTCTTCGGCGACCTCGAGCGTCTTGGCCTTTCCGCCCATATCGTAGGTCACCACCTTGCACTCCTTGACCGTCTGCGCGACGCCGTGGTAGATGCGCGCCGCCATGTCCTTCTCACCAAGGTGGTCGAGCATCATCTGGGCGGCGAGTATCGTCGCGATCGGATTGCATTTATACATGCCGGCGTATTTCGGGGCTGAGCCGTGGGTCGGTTCGAACACCGACACCTTATCGCCGATGTTGCCCGAACAGCCGAAGCCGAGGCCGCCCACCATCTGGGCGCACAGGTCGCTGACGATGTCGCCGTACAGGTTCGGGGCGACCAGCACATCGTAGTTGAACGGGTTCTTGAGGAGCCACATGCACATCGCGTCGATGTTCGCGTCGTCCATCTGGATGGTCGGATAATCCTTGGCCACCCGTTTGGCGGTCTCGAGGAACAGGCCGTCGGTCGCGCGAACGACATTGGCCTTGTGGACCACCGTCACTTTCTTGCGGCCGAACTTCTTGGCGAAATCGAAGGCGGCGCGGATGATCCGCTCACAGCCCTTCTTGGTGTTTATCTTGGTCGATATTGCGTAATCCTCCAGCGGCACATCCTTGAAGGCGGCGAACGGCTTCGAGAGCTTCAGGAGCGTATCCTTGAGTTCCTGCGGCACGGTGTTGAACTCGACGCCGCAGTACAGGTCTTCGGTGTTCTCGCGGAAGATGACCAGATCGATCCCCTCTTTGAAGTTGAGCGGATTGCCCGGGAACGCCTTGCAGGGACGGAGGCAGTTGTAGAGGTCGAACATCTGACGCATGCGGACGATGGGCGAACGGTAGACGAGCCCTTTGCCGCGCAGTTCGGGGACCAGTTCCGCCTCGGCCGCCTTGACCGGCTTACTGGTGATCGCGCCGAACATGGACACATCGCTGTTCTTCAGCAGGTCGATGGTCCGCTGCGGGAAGGCGTCGCCCTCTTTGCACCAGAATTCCCAGCCGATGTCGCCGTGGATGTAGTCTGCCTTGAATCCGACCTTGTCGAGCACCAGACGCGCCGCTTCCATCACCTCGATACCGATGCCGTCGCCCGGCAACCACGCTACTTTGTACTTCGTCATCTCTCTCTCCTTCTCATATAGTTGTGCAAAGACCGTCAAAACACACCCGCGCATCCTACCGGGTTTCGCATTGCCAGTCAAATTATTGCGATTTCCCTGTTTTCTTCCTTTTCTTGATATGGCATCCCGTTCGTGCTATTATCCGTCCAACGAAAAAAGATCGGTGACCGCTTTATGTCTTTCGGGTGTTTTAGAAACCGTTAGGAGGAGAAGAGAACATCATGAAACGTTTTTTTGTACTGTTGGCTTTAGCGCTTTTTGTGCTGGCCTGTGAATCGAATACCAGCAAACAAAACGAAGGCGCTTCGAGCGTATTTGCGAAAACGACCGCCGAAGCCCCGGGTGAGAACTGTCCGACCGGCGGCATCAAAGTGGACATGGGGTTCGACAAGAACGACAACAACGTGCTCGACGAGGACGAGATCGTCAAGAGCGAGTATGTCTGTAACGGACTCGACGGACTCGACGGACTCGATGGAGAAGACGGCGAGAACGGCCAGAACGGCGACGATGGTAGCGATGGTAGCGACGGCGCCGACGGCACGACCGCGCTGGTGAACACTACCGACGAACCGGCGGGAGAAAATTGCGCCAACGGCGGCAAGAAGATCGAATCGGGCCTTGATGACGACGGCGACGGCACGCTCGACGCCGGAGAGATCGACAAGACCGACTACATCTGCAACGGCGAGGATGGCGAACAGGGCATTCAGGGCGTCCCCGGCGCGCAGGGCAATGTCGGCGAACAGGGCATTCAAGGCGTCCCCGGCGAGGACGGCACCGACGGCTGTGATGCCATTGTGACCATGACCGACGAAACGGCGGGCGATATCTGCGCCGCCGGCGGTAAGAAGATCGAAACGGGAGAAGACTGCGACGGTGACGGCGTCATCGACGACACCCCGACGGTCGAGTATGTCTGCAACGGCGAAGATCCCGCCTGCTTCGGGAACACCGCTCCAGAGATAACCAGTATCACGATTGAGAAAGCACCCGGCAAAGAACTCCGCAAAAATGCTCCCTTCACACTCTTCCTCGACACGGTCGACGCCGACGGCGACGCGCTCGATATCACCTTCTCCGGCATGGGCGCCACCATCGCATCCAACGATGACGGCACCTACACCGTAACACCGACCATGCTCGGCGGGCCTTTTATGTTCGGCGTTATCGTGAATGACGGCTGTCAGGTCGTCACCGACTCATTTGTTCTCGACCGCGTGATCACTTCCAATGCCGTCTTCCAAAACATATACCAACTGGACGGCAGCAATCTCGTTATCTCTTATATGCCCTATGATGGGTGGGACAATTATGGGGACACCGGCATCTCCAGCGCCCAAGGCCTTGCCATCGATCCGCGGGACGGAAAGATATATTCCGTCGCGAACCTCGACCCTGCCGAACTTGTCGAGATCGACCTCGACGGCCCTTCCTCCTACCCGCTTGTCGAGATCGGCGATGGCAGATACGTCTACGACATCATGTTCGGGCCCGACGGCACCCTGTACGGAGTGACCGAGGAAGGTCTTATCGTCATCGACATCGCTACCGGTGATACCACCGTGATCAGCAACAGCGGTTACTTTGACTGGAACGCGACCGATGCCATCACCTATAGCGAAGGCAGTATATTCGCAAAGGTGTATGGGAGTGTTATGTTCGAGATAAATCTCTCTTCCGGCCAGATCTCTTATAGGGGGGAGATCGATTTTCCCGACGATCCCGATTACGATTTCTTTATGCTGGAAAGCGGACTTGACTACAATTATAGAGACGGACGTTTCTACTCCGTTGCCTACGACGACGATTATGGTGAGTATTTCCTTATCGTCCTTGACCCGACGACGTGGATGGCGACCCGCGTACAAGAGCTTCCCACCGATGGGGACAGCCTAGCGTTCACCCCGTTAGACACGATCGCGCCGGCCGAGGTCGAGGATCTCGTGCTTGACGAAGAACGCTCCGGCTGTAATTATGCCTCTCTGACCTGGACCGACCCCGGCGACAACGACTTCGATTTCGTGATGATAACGTGGACGCCGAACGGTCCGGCAAAACCGATCGTCGTGCCGAGCGGACAAGGATACGGGGCTATCATCGACGAGAGCATCCTCCCCGAGACTGAATACACCATCACCGTGCGCACCGTCGATTACGAGGGCAACATGTCGGAAGGCGTCACGATAACGGCGACCACCCCCGCATGCCCCGTGATAGCGGCTCCCAGCCACCTTCTCTATCTTCTCACCGGCGCCGGTGGCGGGACCAAGGGTATCCTCTACACGCTTAACCCCGCGACGCTTGAAACGACCAAGATAGGCGACACCGGTCTGACCGGCACAGCCGGCCTTGCCATCAACCCGGTGGACGGGAAGATGTATGTCACTTCGAACGATACCGGTCACCTGTACGAGATAAACCCGGCGACCGCCGAGGTCATCGCCGATATCGGCGCTATCGGCACCGGCAACATCCCCGACATCACCTTCGGGGCTGACGGCACCCTGTACGGCTGGACCGAAAGCCTATTCGGCGCCGCGACGGATCCGGACGATCTCATCACCATCGATCTGACCACCGGCGCGGCGACGCTGGTCGGCGAGTTCGGCCTTGGAGAGATCTCGTGGGCGACCGGCCTTGCCTTCGACGGCGACACGCTCTATGTGAAATTCGGCTACGACATCTACACGGTCGATGCGACCACCGGCGCAGGAACTTATGTCACCGACTTCACCGGCATAATCGACTTCCCCAACGATTGGGATTATCTGACCAACGCCCTTGCCATCAGCGACAACGGCTACTATTACACTCTCCAGCGTGACGAGGACGGCAACAGTTATCTCTATGTCATCGACCCTGATGACTGGAGCGTAACCTTCCTCGGCGATCTCGGCATCGATCGCGCCGCCGCCCTTGAGTTCGACAAGCACTAAAGACATCCTGCTCAATTCAATTTTCCGGCCCGTCGGTCGTTATGATCGGCGGGCCGGTCTTCGGCTAGCAATTCTTCCCTTGTATTCCGAACAGTTATTAAAAATAATGCCCCCCTCACAAAATTTATTTCACATCCTCGACGGAAACGGTATAAGGGAGGGACACTAAACGGTGGTCGGAGGTCAGAGATGCAGGCGTACAAACAGGAATTCATACGGTTCATGCTTGAATGTGAGGTTCTGCTGTTCGGCGATTTCGTCACCAAGAGCGGCCGCAAGACCCCCTTCTTCGTCAATACCGGCAAGTACCGCACCGGCGAGCAGATAGCGCGGCTCGGCCGTTTCTACGCCGAATCGATCATGGAACACACCGGCGGCGATATAGATGTCCTGTTCGGTCCCGCCTACAAAGGCATCCCGCTGGCCGTCGCGGCCGCATCGTCGCTCTACAACGGCTTCAACCGCAATGTCGCCTTCTGCTTCAACCGCAAGGAGGCGAAGGACCACGGTGAAGGCGGCGTGTTCATCGGTCATAAACTTGCGGCGGGGAACCGCGTCCTTATCATCGAGGATGTCGTCACGGCGGGGACATCGGTCGGCGAGACGGTGCCGCTGCTCAAGGCCGAAGCGCCGGTGAAACTGGCGGGCCTGGTCGTGTCGGTCGACCGGCAGGAGCGCGGCAAAGAGGGAACACGGACGGCGCTCACCGACATCCGCGAAAGCTACGGCATGAAGACCTTCGCCATCGTCACGATGGCCGAAGTGGTCGAATATCTGCACGGCCGCGAGATCGGCGGTAAAGTGCTGCTCACCGACGAGATCCGCAAACGGATAGGAGAGTATTATGCGCAGTACGGGGGTACCGAAGTCTAAACGGGCTTCGATCTTTTTTCTGGAGGACCTGATGGACGAGAAGAGACGCGGCGTTCGTTTCAAACTGAACGGCGAGGCCGAGATCAAGCGGGCTGGAAAAAAGAGTAAGGGAATGCTTCGCGACCTGTCGATCAACGGCGCCTTCATCGCCATCAACAACGGCTTTGAACCCTACGACGACATCGACATCCAGATCACGGTCCGCAACGACCGTAAAAGTCTCGCGGCGACGCTCAAAGGGGTGGTCAGCAGAAAGGACGGCGAAGGGATCGGCGTGCAGTTCACCGGGATGGACATGGATGCCTTCCGCATCATCCGCGACATCGCGAAACTCTATGCAGAGGATCCGACCAAGATCGAAGGCGACATCAAACGGCTCAACATCAATTCAGCGATCCGCTGATTTATTTCCGTTTTTTTTGCATTCACCCTCTTGACATGTTCGTGTTTTGCGTTATAATATTTTTGTTAGTAAACGATAACTAACATGGGGGACCATGAGACACGATCACGAGCAACGCAGTCGGGAAATCGTCGCAGCGGCGGTGAAGGTGATCTCGAAAGAGGGGCTTGAAGCGCTCACTATCAAGCGGCTGGCGGCCGAGGTCGGCGTGACCGACGCCGCGATATATCGTCATTTCAAGAGCAAAGACGCTATCCTCGCCGAGGTGGTCGACAAATTCTCGAGCCCGCTCCGCGATGTGCGCAACACCATCATTGCGGCGAACCTTTCGAGCATCGAAAAGATCGAGATGCTCTTCAACGAGAAATGTCTGCGCCTGTCGCGCCATCCCGAACAGACCATGGTCATGCGTGCGGTGATGGAATTTCGCGGACATCGTCGCCTCAACAAACGGGCGGTAGATCTACTGGAAGCCTACCGTGACGACGTGGTCGGCGTTATCCGAGAAGGTCAGGAACGCGGCGAGATCATCGCCCATCCCGATCCGGAACATCTCTATTTCATGCTGATCGGCGGTCTGCACGCGCTGGTCCAGCGGTGGGAGATGTCCCGTCGTTCCTTTGATCTGCGGCAGGAGGGGGCGAAACTGTGGTATTCCATGAAGATGTTATTGGGGAAGAATGTATCCGACATAACGTGATGGAGGAAACGATGAGCCGTTTTTCCGCTTTTGCCCTTCTGCTGGTCGCCGCCGCCGTCCTCTTGATCGGTTGCGCATCGGCGCCGCAAGAGGAACGGCTTCGCGCCGAACAGGCCCTACGCGACGCCGAGATCGTAAAGAACTGCGACCCCGAGACCTACGCGACGGCGCTCGAACTGTTCAACGCCGCGCAGGAAGCCGAAAAGAAGAAAGAGTACGCGAAGGCGAAGGAGCTTTATCTGGAGGCCGAAAGCAAGATCAAGCCGGTCGCCGCCTACTACCGGGCGAATCCCGACAAATGCTTCACGAAGAAGAAAGAGGAAAAGAACGAAGAGAATGAGACCATCGTTTCGACCGACCCCGAATCTCCCGACAACCCCGATATGCGTCTGCCGGTGGTTCATTTCGATTTCGACAGTTACGATCTCCGCTCGGAAGAACGGGAAAAAATCGAAAAGGTCGCCCGCTGGATGGGCAACTTTCGCACTATTGCGATCCGCATCGAAGGTCATGCCGACGAGCGGGGCTCGATAGACTACAACCTGTCGCTCGGCGAACGGCGCGCGATCGAGGTGCGCCGCTTCCTTCAGCGTCAGGGGGTCGACGAGGGACGCGTCCGCACCATTTCGTACGGCGAAGAACGGCCTGCGGTCCGCGACAGCAATGAAGAGGCATGGGCGCAGAACCGCCGCGCCGAAGTGGACAAATCAAACCGCTAGGGATCCGTATGGACGCACTGCTCTTCTTCATTGACGAGAATCTCGAGATGTTCGCCTATCCGCTCATCGCCGCAGGGCTCTTCCTCGCCTGGCGCATGGCCGTGAAGGATAGGGCGATCAGCGGCAAAAAAACCTCAGACGAAGCCGCGGCAGGATAAGTCCCCTCTTTTCTGGCAAAACCTCTCAAAAAAAGATATGCTTAAGCCGGTCAAGAGGACCGGAGGATGCCGTGGCCGACACTATCCGCATTTTCAATGGACGGGACGATCCAAAGCCGAACGGTGATCGCTCTCCGGTAAACATCGGACTATACCAAGCACTCGAGCGGTTGTTGTTTTCCCTTTCGGAATCGACCGTCATCGTTTATGCGGTCCTTCTGCTTTCGGCTATCGCGCTACTCGATCACCTCACCGGTTACGAGATCGCCTTCTCGGTGTTCTACGTCGCCCCGGTAACCCTCGCCGCGTGGCGAGCCAAAAGATCGATCGTCCTGCTGATCTGTCTTCTCAGCTCGACCGTCTGGGGCATGGTCGATTATACCTCGGGACATGAATATTCAAATAACCTCATCCTGCTCTGGAACAGCATCGTGCGGCTCTTTTTCTTCGTCATCATCGCCCTGCTGCTCGCCAATCTGCGCGAAAAGATGCGCATGTTGGACCGGCTGGCGCGCACCGATCCGCTGACCGGCGCACTCAACGGACGCGCCTTTCTCGAACTGGCGGGGCGGGAGATCGAACAGGCGCGACGTTACGGCGGTTCGTTCACCCTACTGTTCATCGATCTCGATAATTTTAAGCGGGTCAACGACACCTGCGGTCACGCCGCAGGCGATGACCTGATCCGCGCGGTTGTCGAATCTCTGCGTGGCTCGCTCCGCGCGACAGACATCATCGGCCGCATCGGCGGAGACGAATTTGCCGTGTGGCTTTCACACAGCGCCGGTGGCGAGGCGCGGGAGACGGTCCAGCGCCTGCAACGCGCCGTGGCCGAAGCGGTGTCCCGCGTAGGATGCCCAACCACCATGAGCATCGGCGCGGTGAGCGTTCCCCGCATCCGACCCGACCTGACGCCCGATATCCTGCTGAAAAAAGCCGACGAACTCATGTACCGCGTCAAGAACGATTCAAAGAACGGGCTTTTAATGGAATCTTTCGAAGACTGATATTCCGTGGCGATCAGCGATCCGCTGAATCTCGATCCACCTTCCTTTTTGCCAGATACGATTCAAGTATGACCGCCGCCGCGGCCGCGTCGAGCCGTCCGCTTTGTTTGTCGGCTCGTCCGTTCGGGTCATGGGAGATGCGTTCACGGGCAGTGCGGGTGGAGAGCAGTTCGTTCTCGTGTTCCACCGCGATGCCGGGGAACTCTTTCGTAAGCCGTTTCTCGAATCCTTTCACCACCGACAGATTCTCGCTCTCGGTACCGTCGGATTTCAGCGGCCAGCCGATGACGAAGCGCGCTATCTCATAATTCTTCAGCAGTTCGCGGAGCACCGCGATGTCGTCGGCTATCGCCTGACCGCGCCGCACGGTCCCCAGCGGCGTGGCGATGATGCCGAGCGGATCGCTCACCGCGATCCCTATCGTCTTTATGCCGATGTCGAGTGAAATGATGCGGCCCAAGGTCATTGTTTGGCCGCGAGTTTACGGATCTCCTCTTCGAGTATCTGTTTCATCAGAAGCGGCGCCTCTTCCCAGAAATACTCCTTCATCACCTCGCGCAGTTCGCGCCGGATGATGGCGCGGACCACTTCAGGCATCGCCGCCCCTTCAGGAATGGCGGCGTCGGACGGAAGCAATTCTTCGACGACACGTTCTTCGACCTTTTCGGCTATCTGTTCGGTGAAGGTCGGTTCGGACATCGCCGTGTCGGAAGCGGCGGGAACGACCATCTCAGGTTGAAGCTCCGGCTCCGGCTCCGGCTCCGGCTCCGGCTCGGGTTCCGGCTCGGGTTCCGGCTCGGGTCGGGGTTGCTGTTGGGATTCAGGCGCCGGCGTCGCGATCTGCTCGATCGACGCCTCTACCGGAGACACCACTATCGGTTCGGGTTCGGGAATAGCCACCGTTTTGCTTTCGGTTATCTCCGGGACCGGGAGCTCATCTTCTTCCGTGTCGATAAGATCGGATACCGAAGCGTTAGCCTCTTCATCGGGTTCGGATAACACCAGCGGTTCTTCGTCAGCCTCGAATTCTTCGGAAAGATCGACGCCGCCCGTCGGCGCATCATCGGCCGTCATGTCGGGCTCCCACGCCAGCGCCGCGCCTAGCGATTCGAAGAGTTCTTCGCTCGAAAAAGGGCGCGCCAGATACAGCCGTTCGGCCCGCTCGTCGCTACGCGTCGCCGAACAGTAGATGATAGGCAACGGCAATGTTCCAAGCGCCTCGCGGGTCTCGGGCAGAAGCGCTTTTCGTTCAACGATGACCGCGTCGGGCGCCGATGATTCGATGCCGGGGAATATCCGTCCCTCCTGCGGTATCTTCACGATCGTCCACATCGAGTTGCGCAGGACGATCTCATAGGCCCGCATCAACGTTTTCGACGTTTCGAAGATAAGTACTTTTTTCCGTTCCACGCGTTCCTCCGTAAGGTCAGGCGGCCTTCAACGCCGCATTCACCTCTTCCATATCCGCCGGTATCGGCGACTTGAAAAGCCACTCCTTCCCGTTCAGCACAAAGCCGAGTTCCCGGGCATGCAACATCTGACGCGGCGCACCGCCGAGCACTTTGTCGAGCGTCGGCCGGCCGGTCCGGCGGACCCCCTCATACAGCTCATCGTTCACCACCGGATGGCCCAGATGCCGCATGTGCATGCGTATCTGATGGGTCCGTCCGGTCTCGAGCCGGAGCGTGAGACGCGTGGCGAGCGCATATTCCTCGGCCACTTCATAGTGGGTCACCGCCATCCGTCCGGAATTCTTTGAGGGGTAAAAGCGCAGGCGGTTCTTCGGATCGCGGGCATGTCCGGTCCGCACCGTCCCCTTTTTTTCGGTGAAATGGCCCCATACAAGCGCCGTGTAAGACCTGACGATATCGTGCGCCGCGAACAGCGCCGCCAGCTCTTCGAACGCATCCGACGAGCGGGCGATGACCAGCAGTCCCGAAGTATCTTTGTCTATGCGATGGACCAGTCCGGGACGGATGCCGTCACCGGCCGTCGCGCCAAGATGGTGCATGACGCCGTTCATGAGGGTGCCGCGCGGATGCCCCGGCGCCGGATGGACCACCAATCCCGCCGGTTTATCGATGATGAGGAACTGCGAGTTCTCGAAAATGATGTTGAGCGGGATGGCCTCGGGCGCAAGAGACAACTCCTCCAGCGGTTCTATCTCGGCCTCTATGATGTCCCCGGCGCGAAACCGCGAGAAGGAGTTCTTGGCGAGGACCGTACCGTTGAGAAGAACGTTCTGCCGTTCGATGTTGCGCTGCATCCGGGTCCGTGAAATGCCGATAAGTCCGGCGAGGAACCGGTCCGCCCGTTCGTCGGAAGCGGCGTCGAGCGTTATGGATATGGCGCTATCGATATCTACCATAGCGTGGTTTTGAGTTGTCCTTTGGTTTTTATCAGCAGATCGACGACCGCCATATTGAAGAAGTTGGTCGAATCACACAGCGTCTTGTCGACGCGCGACCGATAATACAACTCCCCTTCGTACAGTTCGTCGCGCAGTATCTCGAATAACGAATCTTCGATCAATCCCTTTTCGATCTTGGGGCCGTTGTAAGCCGCCACATCCGACAGAACCACGCGCGCGAAGCGTTTCGCCTCCTCGGGCGTCCGTATGATGTCCGATGCCATGGGTCACCTCTCATAAGCCGAACGGAGGCATTATACTGCTTCATGCGGCTTTTGCAACGATTTAAAAGGTTTTGTAAAATTTGACAAGAAGGCTCTTTTCTGGTATCGCTTCCGCTGATTGTTGGTGTGACTTGTAAGGAGTGCGTCATGACGAAGGCTCTCTCGACGATCCTCGCGGGGATTTTCTTCTTTTCCTCGATGACGGGAATGGGCCAATGGTCCCTCGTCACTACTGCGGAGGCGAAAAGTTTCGACCTTGAGGAAGAGGACGAAGATTTTGACGAGCCGCCCGCAAAGACCGAAGACATAGAGGAAGATATCGAGGATAAGGAAGAGGTCGCCCCGCCTAAAAAGGTGGAGGAGGATCTCGATGCCGACCTTGAGGATGAACCGAAGGCCGAAGAGGAGAAGGTTTCCAAACCGGCCGACGACTTGGAAGATGAAGACCTTGACGCTCTTTCCGATGGCGAATCGCTGGCCGTCTTTTACTATTTCGCCGACACCACCGCCGAGAAAAAGGCGCAGGATATCGCTCGCACCGTCGGCAGCTATCTCAAGGATCTCTCTAAATACCGTTTCTTCGAGACCGAAGCGCGGTTATTCAATGATTTCGGCTTCCGCAAACTGACCGACGATACCGAAAAAGCCGAGAAATACCTTGAAGAAGGGAAAAAGTTCAACGAGGACGCCGATGCCGAGGCGGCCGTCGGTAAATTCAATGCGGCGCTCGATCGGCTGGAGAAACGGATCGATGTGATGCACGACTATACGCTTCTGACCAAGGTTCTTTTTCAGGTCGGCGCCACGTTGACACTACTCGAGGAGGAGGACAAGGCGAAAGAAGCTTTCACCAAACTGCTCTCCGTCAACCCCGACTATGAGGCCGAAGAAGGAACCGACGATGATACCATTGATGTTTTCGACAAGATAAAAAGCAACATGATGATGCAGCCGCTCGGCGACATCAAGGTCACCACCGAACCGGCGGGCGCAACCGTCTATGTCGACGGGAAGATCGTCGGCATGACCCCGGCCAAAATAGAGGGGATGACCGCCGGCAAACACTACTGGCGCGTCCATAAGAACGGCTACCGCGACATGGGCGGCATCACCACCGTGCGCGACGGTCTTGAGGCGAAAATCGACGAAACGCTGACGGCGGGCGATGGTGCCGAAACGGTCGCGCCGCTCGAGAAACTGGCTCTTGCCGAATTCGGCGGCGCCGAGATGATGAAAAAGGCGGTCGAGGTCGGCAAGGCGGCCAAGATAACCCGTCTTCTCGCCTTCCATACCGCGATCGAAGAGGCCGAAGAAGGGACCACCATAAAGATCCAGATTCGTCTTGTCAACCCGGCGAAGGCGAGTTTCAAGGAGGAATCGGTATCCTTCTCTCTGCCGGGCAACGGCGAATTGTCCCGCTCCGAGGACTTCCGCACCGCACTGGACAATCTGTTCGTCGATGAATACGGCTTCAACCCCATCTCCACCATCGTTTCCGGATCGCTCTCAACCGATGGAAGCGGCAAAGACGATGATTCGGTGGTCAACAAATGGTGGTTCTGGACCATCATCGGCGTGGTCGTTGCCGGTGCCGCCGGCGGCGGCGCGGCGGCGGGGATACTGCTCTCCGAGCCTTCCAAAAAGTCCGGCGCCACCATGACGATCCAGTTCGGTAATTAAAGAAATAAGGAGACATCCATGACCCCGAAGAAACCTCACCAGCTCGCCGAAATAGATATACGGATATTGGAACGAAAACTCCGGAAAGGCGAAGTGACCCGTGAAGAGGTCGAAGAGATGCTTGCCTCTTTACCCGAGACAAATGACTACGCGGAACTTGATGAGAGCAAAATAGCTCCCCATGTCAAGGATATCCCGGCCAAGTAACATCGATATAGATAGCCGATGACCGCCCCCCGTTCCGCCACCGTCGCGGAGGTGCTCACTCCCTCTTTTACGAGCCTTGTTTCTTCGGTTTATTCCGCTGTGCTTTACAACCTCGGAGAACTGAAACTGCGGGGAGCCGCCGAGGTAACGGTCAACATCGATCTGGCGCGTTTTAATCTCGGTCTTCTCGAAACGCTCCGCGATAAAAGCGCCGGGAATCTCACCGACGATGAAGCGCTTTTTCTGGCCGAAACGATCGCGAACGCGAAAATATTCATTCAAAAGCACACCACCGGGCCCGCAGATGCCGCCCACGGTTGAGGATATCGCCCGACGGACGGGAGAGATCCTCGCCGGCTACTTCCGCAATACCACGCTGGTCAACGAATTTAAATCGCCGCGCGACATGGTCAGCAAGGCCGATCGCCATGCCGAACGGTTCCTCATGGCCGAACTGGCAAAGATCGAGAACATCCCGTTCCTGAGCGAAGAGTACCACCCGCGCACCGCGCTCTCATCAGGACCGCTCTGGATCGTCGACCCGCTCGACGGCACCACCAATTTCCTCGCCGGCATCCCCTTCTACACCGTCGCGATCGCGCATTGGAACGGGCATACGGTCGACCGTGCGGTCTGCTACATCCCGCCGATGAACGAACTGTTCCGTGCCGATCTGGGGTGCGGCGCCTTTCTGAATGACAGACCGATACGGGTGAGCGAGACCGCCGACCCGCTACACGCCGTCGGAGCGGTCGGATTCGCCGACATCACCAAGGACATGCCAAAAGATACCCTCGCGGTTTTCAACTCGGTCATCCGCAAGACCCGCGCTTTGCGCCGTCTCGGTTCGGCCGTCGCCGATATGCTCTATGTGGCGCGCGGCGGCTTCGATATCTTCTGGGAATGTGGCCTTTCGCCGTGGGATGTGGCGGCGGCAAGCCTTATCGTGACCGAGGCGGGCGGCATTGTAACCGATTTTAGCGGTGGCACAGATTATATCGCCGGCGGCACCATCATCGCGTCGAATCGCGTGCTCTACCCCTTCATCCGCGACGAGATCCGCGAACACTTCTGAAGCATACCGCCGGAACGCATTTTAAATGACACTCGAGTCCATTTCTAACGTCTTTTATTGACTAGGCTCCTTCTATATGTATGCTGTACGCGCGTGTTTAGTGGGGAAACGACTCTTGATGACGATACTGCGCCTTCTGCGCGTTCACCAGTGGGTTAAGAACCTTCTCGTTTTCTTCCCGCTCTTTTTCGCCCTTAAGTTCACCGACCTTACCCTTCTTGCAAGGTCTTGTGCAGCCTTTCTTTTCTTCTCGTTGACCGCAAGCGCCATTTACATCATCAATGATCTACGCGATGTCGCCGAGGATCGTCTTCATCCCGACAAACGACATCGTCCCATCGCGAGCGGTGCGATTTCGCACATCTCTGCCCTCTTCATCGCCGCGACCCTCTTCATTGTCGGTCTGGGCGGCGCCTCCTTCTACAACAAACAGCTTTTTTTAATACTAGCTGCCTACTGCGTGATGAATGTCCTCTACTCGATGGTGTTCAAACGGATACCGCTCCTCGACATCTTCGTCATCGCGACCGGTTTTCTGCTACGACTGCTCGCTGGCACCGACCACGCCGGCATCACGAGCGTCCTGCCGTCGCAGTGGATCATCTTGATGACCTTCCTGCTCGCTCTCTTCCTCGCCTTCGCCAAACGGCGCGACGATGTACTGTTGGCCGGTGAGGGCAAAAAGACGCGCTCCGCTATTCACGGCTACAACCTCGAATTCATCAACAGCGCGCTGGCGGTCATGATGGCGGTCCTCATCCTCGCCTATATCCTCTATACTATAGACCCGGCGACCGCTCGGCATTTCGGGTCCGACAAGATATACCTGACGGTGATCTTCGTCATACTGGGACTGTTCCGCTACCTCCAACTGACGCTCGTCTATCAGAAGAGCAGTCAGCCGACCGATCTGTTGCTGCGCGACCGGTTCCTCCAGCTCACGATACTGTGCTGGATCGCCCTGTTCGTGATACTTGTGTATTAAAGGAGAATATCATGAAGGTCCTTATCACCGGCGGCGCCGGCTTCTTCGGCCTCCATATGACCCGCAAATGCGTTGCCGAAGGCGATGCGGTGACCCTGCTGGATATCGCCGAATACCACGCCGATGAATACGATCCGAAGGTGACGCTCGTCCGCGGCGATGTGCGCGACACCGCGAAGATGAGCGAACTCATCGCGGCGACCGATGTGGTCATCCACGCGGCGGCGGCGCTTCCGCTCGAATCGCGCAAAGAGATATTCTCCACCAATGTCGACGGAACGCGTAATGTCCTCGACCTCGCACTCAAGCACCACACCAAGCGGTTCGTCTTCATCAGTTCGACCGCCGTCTACGGCGTTCCCGACCACCATCCGCTCTTCGAGACCGATGAGCGCATCGGCGTGGGTCCCTACGGCGAATCGAAGATAGCGGCCGAGGTGCACTGCGAAGAGGTGCGCGCCAAGGGGCTCTATGTCTCGATAGTCCGCCCCAAGACCTTCATCGGCACTCACCGGCTCGGCGTCTTCCAGATACTCTACAACTGGATAGAGGAAGGCCACAAGATACCGCTCATCGGCAACGGGAAGAACCGCTATCAGCTGCTTGAAGTGGACGATCTGTGCGACGCCGTCTTCAAGGCGTACCGTCACCCCGGACCCGAGGCGAACGATGTGTTCAATGTCGGTTGCGCCGAGTTCCGCACCATCAACGAGGATGTCGGGGCGCTCTGCCAGTACGCGAAAAGCGGCGCGCGGGTCATGCATACCCCCGTTTGGATGGTGATACCGGCGCTCCAACTGTTCGAGGCGCTCCACCTCTCGCCGCTCTACAAATGGGTCTACGGCACGGCGCACAAGGACAGTTTCGTATCCATCGAGAAGGCGCAGAAGGTTCTCGGCTGGCAGCCCCGCTACAGCGAGTCGGAGGCGCTCATCCGCTCCTATCAGTGGTACCTCGACAACAAGGCGACCATCGCACAGGGAACCGGCACCGGCCACCGCGTGGCGTGGGCACAGGGCATTCTCGCCCTTTTCAAGAGGTTTTTGTGAACATATATATCCATTCAAACATACGGTGGATTCTCTCATGACATCTACTGCTCTTCTGCCCACTCTGCACATCGGCAACTTACAGATATCTCCTCCGATCATACAGGGAGCGATGGGGGTTCGTGTTTCGCGCGGCGGGCTGGCGGCCGCCGTCGCCAACGAAGGGTGCGCCGGGATGATCGCCAGCGTCGGACTGGGTGACTATGAACACTCATCGGCCAACACTTTCGTCGCGGTCAACAACGATGCCCTGCGGGCCGAGATACGAAAAGCACGGGCCCTTGCGCCGACCGGTGTCATCGGCGTCAATGTGATGGTGGTCCTTTCCAACTTCGCCGAACTGGTCACCGTCTGCGTCGAGGAGAATGTCGACCTCATCGTCTGCGGCTCGGGACTGCCGCTCGATCTGCCCAAATATCTGAACGGGAAGGATATCAAACTGGTCCCGATCGTGTCGTCGGTGCGCGCGCTTTCCCTCATCTGTCGCAAATGGAAACAGAACTACGACCGGCTCCCCGACGCCGTCATCGTGGAGGGTCCGGAGGCGGGCGGTCATCTCGGCTACTCCTTCGACGACCTGACCCGTAACGAAGCGCCCACGCTGGAACAGCTGGTCACCGAACTGGTGGCCTTCACCAAGACGCTCGACCGGCCGCTCCCGGTCATCGCGGCGGGCGGCATCTTCGATGGAAAAGATATCGCGAAGTTCCTTAAACTCGGGGCATCCGGCGTCCAGATGGCGACCCGGTTCGTCTGCACCGACGAATGCGATGTCGATCAGCGGTTCAAGCAGGCATATATCGACGCGAAAGAGGAGGACACGGTCATCATCAACAGCCCGGTGGGGCTACCCGGCCGCGTCATCAAAAGCACCTTCGTCACACGGGTCCAGAAGGGCGACACGGTACCCTTCCTCTGCCGTCATCACTGTCTGCGGACCTGCGATCCGAACACCGTTCCCTACTGCATCGCCAAGGTACTGGGCGACGCCTCGCGCGGCGAGTTCGAGGATGCCTTCGTTTTCGCCGGCTCCAACGCCTACCGGTGCACCGAGATCGTCCCGGTGAAAAAACTGGTCGGACAGCTCTCCGCCGAACTGCTCGCCAATATATGAAGGTACCGTCATGAAGATCGCAATGATCTCTTCCGAGTGTGTCCCGTTCGCCAAAACGGGCGGACTGGCCGATGTGGTGGGCGCGCTTCCCAAGGCGCTCTCAAAACTCGGCCATGAGGTCGTGATCATCCTGCCGCTCTATGGATCGGTCGACATCGCGAAGCACGGCATCAAGCCCTTCATGGCGCAACTCGGCGTCTGGATGGGCAATACGTTAGAGTGGTGCGCGGTCCACAAGGCGCACAGTGACGGCGGCATCACCGTCTATTTCATCGAGTATAACAAGTATTTCCAACGCGACGGACTCTATCACGACGCGTGGTTCAACGACTATCCCGACAACCCAAAACGCTTCGCCTTCTTCAGCCGCGCCGCGTTGCAATTGCTCCGCGACATGTACTGGATGCCCGACATCATCCACGCTCACGACTGGCAGGCGGCTTCAACGATGGCCTATCTCAAGGTCTGGCACTGGAACGATCCGCTGCTCGCCAAGGCGGCCGGAGTACTGACGATACACAACATCGCCTATCAGGGGATCTACGGCTCGGAGCATCTCGACTATACCGGACTCAAACTGGAGAACTTCAAGCCCGACATATTCGAGGACCACGGTCGACTGAACTATCTCAAAGGCGGTATCTACTTCGCCGAGATGGTCAACACCGTGAGCCCGACCTACGCCAAAGAGACCCGTTCCGGCCCGCTGTCGTGCGGCATGGCGCCGTTCCTCAATAACAAGGGAGACCGCTACACCGGCATCTTGAACGGTGTTGATTATGCCCTCTGGTCGCCCGAGAACGACAAACATCTCCCGGCCCGCTATTCGGCCCGCGATATGAAAGGCAAGGCGGCGGCAAAGAAACTACTACAGGAAACACTCGGCCTCACGGTCGATCCGAAACTGCCGATCATCGGGGTGGTCAGCCGTTTCGTCGCGCAGAAAGGGCTCGACGTGGTCGCGCAAGTACTCGATCACATCCTCAAGGACATGGTGGTGCAGTTCGCCGTCCTCGGTTCGGGCGACAAGCTTCTCGAGACCTACTACGGCGCCCTCCCGGCGCGCTATCCCGGCCGGGTCGGCTCTTATATCGGTTACAGCGACGAACTGTCGCACCTCATCGAGGCAGGTAGCGATTTTTTCCTGATGCCCTCCCAGTACGAGCCGTGCGGTCTCAACCAAATATACTCTCTCAAATACGCCACCCTCCCCATCGTCCGGGCGACCGGCGGACTGGAGGATACGGTCGAACAGTACGACGAGAAAGCGGGGACCGGCACCGGTTTCAAGTTCAACGTCCTCTCGCAGACCGCCGTCTACGACACCGTCGGCTGGGCCGTTTCCACTTGGTACGACCGCCCCGTCCACATCGACGCGATGCGGCGCTCGGCCATGGCCAAGGACTTCAGCTGGGAAGAGAGCGCCAAGGCCTATGTCGCCCTCTACGAACGGGCGATCACGCTCAAACGGGTCTGAATTTTGTAGGGGCGCAATTCATTGCGCCCAATTCCCGTGACCACCTCCTTCCCTCTCCCCCTTTTCTTGACATTACTTAGTCGCTTGATACGATTGGGTGTTTTACTTCTTAACTTGAGCGGGAAGTAGACTGGTGGTAGATAGGATCGAGCGATGTCCGGCTAAAATCTTAAGGAGGTTGATTTCATGAAAACAACATTCAAAGTTATCATTGTTTCTATGGCGATTGCTTCCTGCGCGACGATTGATTTAAGGAAGAATCTTCGGGAAAGGACGGTGAATTACGATGTGAAGGAGGATGTGGTTATTGACAACGACACTAAGCTTGTATGGCAAAGAGGTCATGGGGGACAACAAAAGCATGCCTCTGCAGTAAAATATTGTCAGGATCTTACTCTCGGCGGGTATGATGATTGGCGTCTCCCCAGCATATCCGAACTCAAAACGCTTATTGTAGGTTGCCAGACCAATACAGATGCTTGCAGGGTAAGTGATTCGTGCTTATCATATGATGACAGTTGCTATTATACCCTCGGGGCTAGGATACCTGTGGATCCTGACTGCGTTTGTCCAAAGGGTATGGGGTCCGGTGAAGACAAATTTTACTGGCAGAAAGATGTATGGAAGGGAAGAGGTATCCAGTTTTGGTCTTCTTCCTTTATCTCCGGGGTTTTTTGGGGTGAGAATATTTGGACAGTATCCTTTGATTCTGCCGGCATAAGCTTTGCGCATAAGGACAATGCTAACATAGTGCGTTGCGTCAGAGGGCCACTATAAACACATTACGACTTATCGCAAGAAGGCCCTCTCGGAAGTACGAACTTCCGGATTATCCAACACCGATCAGGGAAGTCTGATTTGCACGCTTGACAACAGCCCCTTTTAATGATATCCACCATCGTGTCCGCAGACGGGGAAATCCGGTGTGAATCCGGTGCTGTCCCGCAGCTGTAAGCGCGACGGACGCCGCAATATACCACTGCCGTAACGGCGGGAAGGGGCGGCGTTCCGGTTGACCGCAAGCCAGAATATCCGAAAGCGGAATCGTGAACAGTGCGACCCCGCGGAGGGAAGATGCCTGTGCGTACCCTGCTTCTCTTATTCCTCATTATCTTCTTTTGTGCCCTTCATGCTGCCGAAGAGCCGTATCGCACCGTCGTGAGCGAAAAACGGGAGGGCGAGGATACCGCCCGCGCCGACACCGTCATCACCGCAAAGCAGATAGAGAAGAAACAGAAAGATACCATCGCCGAACTCCTGCGCGAGACGCCCGGCATCCATGTCGCGACCTCCGGCGGAGCGGGCGGCTTGACGACGCTCTTCATCCGCGGTGGTAAGGGAGGACACGCGCTGGTCCTTCTCGACGGGGTGCGGCTCAACGACCCGCTCTCGGTGGACAACGCCGCCGACCTTTCCGACATCACGACCAACGGCATCGAGCGTATTGAGATACTGCGCGGCCCGCAGGCGGTCCTCTACGGCCCCGACGCGATGAGCGGCGTGGTCCTCATCACTTCGCAGCGGGGCGGCGGTCCGACCCGTCTATCGCTCTCCGCCGAAAGCGGCATGGTCGATCTCGCCCCCGGCGACATCGCGGTGAACCATCTGCGGCTGTCGGCGGGACTGCGCGGCGGCACGGCGCACGGCGACTACGCGCTGAACGCCTCCTATATCGACACCGGCGGCTACTCGGCTGCATCCGAACGTGACGGCGCCACCGAGGAGGACCGGGCGCGGACGCTCACCCTCGCCGGACGCTTCGGCGTCGCGGCGGGCGACCGGTGGCGGCTCACCTCCGCGATCCGCTACATCGGCGCCGATGCCGACATCGACGACGGCCCGGGGCGCTGGCGCGACGACCCCGACCGTACCTTCTCCTCCGACCGCCTGCTGGGGCGGATCGCGGCCGAGGGATCGCTCTTCGACGGCCGCTGGGACCAGACCTTCGAGCTGTCGCTTGCCCGCCGTTCCTGCGACGACCGCGACCGGCCGAACGGCCCGCAGGACGAATGGGGATTTTCACGCATCTTTTTTATCGGCGACACCATCGAGGCGGCGTGGCGTAACGACATCACCGCCATCCCCTACAACCGCCTCCGGACCGGCGCCGTATTCACCGCCGGACAGGGGGCCGCCGACCAGAAAAGCGACCATACGCGCCCCGTCACCGGCCTTACTATCGACCGGAAGAGTTCGCTCGACCTCGGCATCTATCTGCAGGACACCGTGACGCCGCTTGACGGCCTGACGCTGACGGCGGGCGGCCGGTTCGACCTGTTCCTCTACCGTCTCCATCACACGACCCTCGACACGACCGGCGCGCCGGTACTGCTCGAAAGCGAATATCTGAAAAGCCTGCCGCGCGGCACCTACAGCGTGGAGGCGGCCTACCTCATCGCCCCGAGCGACACGACTCTGCGGGCGAGCGCCGGGAGCGCCTTCAAGCCGCCGACCCTCTTCCAGCTCTACAGCAAGTACGGATCGGAATTCCTCCGGCCCGAAGAGACCTTCGCGGTCGACGGGGGTATCGAACAGCGGCTGTGGGACCGGCAACTGCTCCTTGAGGTGAACGGCTTTTATCAGGAAACGCAGAACGCGATAGAGTTCTCCTACGGCTGTGACGGGATGCTCTGCGGCCGCTATCAGAACCTCGGCTGGCTCACGGCATGGGGCATCGAGACGGCGCTCTCGGCGCGCCCCCACCGGACGCTCACGATCACCGCCAACTACACCTACACCGCCACCGACGCCTTCGCCGTGGTCACCTACGATGGCCGCGACTGGCGCGACACCCGGCCGGTCCTGCGGCGCCCCGCCCACCTCGCCAACTTCTGGATAGACTGGAACCCCGATCCGATCTTCAACGCGAACCTCGGGGTGACGGTCATCGGCCCGCGCCGCGATATCGAATACCGCTACCCGTACGAGCCGATCACCGTGACGCTCCCGACCGCCGTCATCGGGTCGCTCGCCGTGTCGGTGCGCGCCGCGCCGACGGTCCGCATCTTCGGCCGCATCGAGAACCTCTTCGACGACCGGTACGAACTGGTGAAAGGGTACGGCACTGCCGGGGTATCGCTCTATCTCGGCCTTGCGCTCGACATCGGAGGGGGCGGCGTATGAAACGGCTACTCTTCCTCATGGCCTTTCTGCCGATCGCCTGCGCGCCGGACCTCGCAGAACTGCCCACTGATATCGACATGACCGCCGCGACCGACTACACCGCTTTGACCGACAGCACGGTTCCCGACGACGATACCGTCTGCCCCGCCGGAACGCATGCCTATCTCGGTTCCTGCGTTGTCGCCGATCTGGTCGTCGCGACGACCGGCGGCTACGACGCTCCCCGTTCCGGCCACATCCTCATCGCGCCGGGTGAACGGCTGAACGATCTGCGCGAACTCACCTTCCCGACGCCGCTGGGCGGCCCCGAAGGGACCGACCTGACGCTGGCAACCGCACCCGACCGCCTCATGGTCGTCGGCCGCGACGGCGCCGATACCGTCTGGGTCTACGAGCCGCGCGGCGGCGACCCGCGCTTCACCACCATCGCCTCGCCGGTCGACCGCTACGTCAATTTCTACGACGCGCTCTGGGACGGGGCGCGCTACATCGTTTCGGCCAACCAGTACGACCGCCTGCTCCTGTTCGACCGCTCCGGGACGCCGGTGGAAGAGCTGCCGCTCGCCGCCTTCGCCCCCGACGGCACCGACCCGGCACCTGCGGCGCTTCTGCGGACGAACGGCCGGATGCTGACGGCTCTCCAACTGCTCGGCCCCGACTGGCTTTCGCGCGGCGGACGGCTTGCCCGTCATAGCACCGAGGGGACACCGCTCGACCCGATCGATCTGCCGCTTGCCGACCCCACCTCGAAACTGGCGGTCAACCCCCTTCTTTCGCCCGACCAGCTTTTCGTCTCCTGCTCCGGCTCCTATCAGGCACGCGACGGCGGCATTGTCCGGGTCGACCTCTTCACCGGCAAAACGGCCGTCATCCTGCACGAAACGACCGAAGAGCATTCGCCGCTCGATGTGAAGATGGGCGACCTCGCGGTACTCGCCGACGGCCGCATCTACTTCACCGCGATGGACGGTGACTGGCAGGGACATTTGCAGGTGCTCGAGCGTGACGGTGCGGTGCGGAGGATCATGAGCAACATCAATGCGTTCGCGGCGATACCAATAGATCAGAGCCCCTTCACCGGACGAGTCTATTTTTTCGATCAGATCTTCGTGGATGGCTCTCCGCGCAGTCGACTCAACGCACTCGACATCGCGACCGAAGAGATAACGACACTGCCCTTCGACGGCGCCCCTGCGGCGCTTCGTCTCTGGATACACGAACCATCAACCGTTCTATAGGAGGAACCTGATGAAGAAACTGCTCAGCATTCTGTTAACGACACTCTTTCTGTGCGCCTGTGGCGACGAGGAAAAGAAAAGTGACCCGCTCGAGATCATCGGTACCTACGGCGACGATTTCGGCGGCACTCATGTCATAACCGCGACGAAATGGGATATGGCGGCAATGGGCACGTTCACCATCTCGAAGTTCGACAATGCCGACGACTTTGTCATCGCGCAGAACGACGCAACGAACACCTACAACCCCGGCAAATGGAGCCGAATGGACTGGGTGTGGAGCGGCAACGACCTCTACTTCTGCCAGATCGCCTATGACAAGAACTCGGCGACAGAGGCCGAAGCAACGACCGGCACCGACCCGGAGGATATCACCACGGGATGTAACGGAAATCCGTGGACCAAACTGACCCCCACGACCTTCGCGGGAGCGGCCGGCACCACCGGCTCTCCCGCCGTCGCAAAGGATGACCCGGACATTACTGCATGGGCCACCGGCGTGGCGGCGGTCGAGTGGGGTGACAACCTGACCGAAGCGTGGAAGGATACGGACAAGGCGCTCGGCCCGGCCGAAGGGAACGCCACCGCAGTAGTGTCACTTGGCGACGGCGGCAGTATCACCCTCACCTTTGATGAGCCGATCACCGACGGCGACGGCCCCGATATCGTCGTGTTCGAGAACTCTTTTTCGGACGACTTTCTTGAGCTCGCCTTTGTTGAGGTGTCGAGCGACGGCGTTACCTTCGTCCGGTTCGACAGTACCTATCTGGGCACCGGACCGGTATCCGAATACGGCACGCTCGACCCAACGCTCATCGACGGCCTTGCCGGGAAGTATCGCGCCGGATGGGGCGTCCCGTTCGACCTTGCGACGCTTGCCGGGAAGGATGCAACGGTCGACCTGTCGGCGATCACCCATATCCGTATCGTCGATGTCAAAGGCGACGGCTCAATGACCGATAGCGGCGGCCGCCCGATCTACGACCCCTACCCGACCCATGAAAGCGCCGGATTCGACCTCGACGCGGTGGGGATAATTAAATAAAAAAAGCCCCCGGAAGACCGGGGGCTTGAAAATGAGGAATCGGTATCTACCGCGCGATTACTCGGCGGGAGCCTCAGCCGGAGCTTCGGCGGGCGCTTCGGCGGGGGCCGCTTCTTCAGCGGGGGCCGCTTCAGGAGCCGGAGCCGCTTCAGCAGGGGCCGCCGACTGCTCAGGGGCGCCGCTGGTGCGGTCGACATCGCCATGAACCTGCGGATTCAGAATGGTCTGGATCTCCTGCTCATCGATACACGCAAGGGTGTTGTCGTCGCGCAGGTTGCAACGCTTGATCTTGGACAGATCATTGTGGAACCAGTTGAATACGAAGAAATAGGTCTCTTCCCACTCGAAATAGGCAGTGTAGAAAGTATTGTTGACCTTGTGCTTCGCGGTGACGACCCGTTTCTCGACCGTGCAGGCGCCAAGAACAAGGGCGATGACCGCGCAGAGAATAAGTATCTTTTTCATAGTTCTACCTCCCCTTACCGGCCATACACGAAGTTGTTGTAAAGCGTACCCTGCATGACATGTTCAAGGATGACGGTGTCCATACACTGGGTCAGATTCCCCTGTTCATCGACGTTGCAGACGCGCATGCTGTAGTTGAAGAACTCAGCATTGTCATCTTTGCCCATGAGGGCGGAACCGACATCACCCGCCTGAACGACCGGGGTGTAGATCTCTTTCACGGTCTTGTCGGTGCCGTGGAAGGTGTTCGAAACAAGCCTGTTCGGCGTCTTGCAGCCGACCACGAGGAACGCCGCCATAATGGCGAGAACGATGTATTTTTTCATTTTTTTCTCCATTTACCTTACTTGCCCCAACCGAAACCGATACAATCGAGATCGGTCTCGCCATCGCACTCGACCTTACAGTCAAGAGCGTCGCCTTGATCGGTGCAGGTCCAGAAACGGTAATGCTGGCCAATGACGTAGCCGGGAGTGAAAGCCCAATAGTTGTCGAGCGACTCGACCATGGTCAGCGGACGACCGGGATGATCGTTGACGGCAACGACATTACGCTTGAGGCAGCCCGTGGTCATCAGGAGCGCCGCAAAAGCGATCAGGATAATGATCTTTTTCATTGCGTCCCTCCCTTACTCGTAGTTGAAGTTCATGGTCATGGTGCGGCACTGCGACAGCCCGCCATCCTCGGCCATGTTGCACTTCACGACGCCCCAAATGGGGGTCCCGAAGGTCTGATCCTGATAGGTCACCGCTTTGAAGGTCTTGTCGCTGTCGCGGTGGGTCATGTGGGTGATGAATTTCGGGTGCGAGCAAGCGCCACACAGCGCCGCGGCAAGCACGCCGATCGCCAAAAGTTTCTTCATGGAGCATCCTCCTCTCAAGGTTTCCCGTTAACTCCTAGTGGAAAGAAATGAGTCGCAGGGACGCTATCAGAACGGCTCCGCAAAGTCAATTTTTTTCCGGCGTTCCGTTTCCCCTTTGGAAACTTGATTTTATCGGCTTCGGCGGTAGTATTCCGCCGGACTTTGACGGGGAGATACCCGATGAGCGAATGGACCCTGACGCGGGCGGCGGAACTGCTCGCCGAACACCTATCGAACCAGAATCTCATCAAACACTGCTGGGCGGTCGAGGCGGGTATGCGCGCCATGGCCGGACGGCTGGCGGGCGACGCGGAGCGCTGGGCGCTGGCGGGCCTGCTCCACGACCTCGACTACGACCGGACCAAGGACGATTTCCCGTGCCACGGAAAGGTGTCGGGCGATATATTGCGCGGACTCGGCTTCACCGATGAGGAGATCCTGCACGCCATCCTCGAACATTCGGGCAACGTACCGGTCGAAAGCGCCATGGGCCGCGCCCTGTATGCGGTCGATCCGGCGACCGGCTTCATCGTCGCCTGCGCCCTGATGCATCCGTCCAAAAAAGTGGCGGAGGTCCCTATCGAATTCATGATGAAACGTTTCACCGAAAAACGGTTCGCGCAGGGTGCCAACCGCGACCAGATGAAGGCGGCCGAGGGGTGGTTCGGCATCGGGGTCGAAGAACTGCTGACCCTTACCCGCGACGGGATGGCGCAACGGAGCGCCGAAATAGGACTTTAGGAACGGAGTGACGGCATGAGGATCCTGCTTTTCATCCTCTGTATCGCGGCGGCGGCGCTCCTGCGGGCCGATCCGCTTCTGGTGAAGGGGGCCGACGGCACCTATCTCCCGATTCTCGCCGAGAGCTGGAACACCAAAAGCGGCGGGGTACTCATCAAGCTAAAGAAAGGACTCGACGCGGCGGCGCTCAAAGATAAGCTGGCAGAAAAATTACCCGATCAGACGGTCGAACTTCGTTCGGGCAATATCTATTTCGCCTCCGTGGAACTCGACGCCCTCCTTCATGCGGTGGCGGGAGTGGACACCGGCGTCACGCTGAAGTTCGATCCGATAGCCCTTTTGCGCGAAAAGAAGGAAAGTGCCGACAGCATCACCGCCACGCCCGGCCAGAAAGAGATCGTCGGCGCCGACGAGTTCGCCGAGGCGGAACTCCATTCGATATCCTTCTCGGGGGTCGACGGGCTGGCGAAGCTTGAGGTGACGGTCCGCGTGGGACCGGTCGCCGGTGAGTTCGCGAAACTCAAAGGGCCCATCAAGGCGAAAACATTCTTCAAGATGAAGAAAACCGTAGCCGATATCGACGATGAGGACAATCAGCGCAAGGCCGATCTGCTCGTCGCCCGCCCGAAATCGCTCATCTATCTGCGGATAGAGAAGAAGGAAGAGGACGGCACCTATCTCATCACCGAAGCACACCTCAAGAAATACTGACCGTGAGAACGCGCACCCTCTACTTTGAATCGCTCGGCTGCCCCAAGAACCGCGTCGATACCGAGGTGATGCTCGCGGCGCTTCTGGGCGACGGCTGGCGGATGGTGGACGATCCGGCGGCGGCCGACCTCATCGTCCTCAACACCTGCGCCTTCATCGAGGATGCCCGCAAAGAGTCGCTCGACCGGGTGTTCGACCTCCATGCCCACCGCCGAAAAGACTCGCGGCTGGTGCTCGCCGGCTGTCTGCCGCAGCTCTATCCCGACATCGCCGCGAAGATACCGGAGGCCGATCTGGTCATCGGCATCGAGGATATCCCGCATATCGCGGCGCTCGTCGGTGACGGCGACCCGTCGCCGCAGATAACCACCGACCCGCACTTCATCGCGACCGCCCGCCACGACCGGGCGCTCACCCTGTCGCCCTATACCTCTTATATAAAGATAGCCGACGGCTGCGACAACCGCTGTTCCTACTGCGCCATCCCGCTCATCCGGGGCGCATACCGCGAACGGCCGCCGCGCGACATCCTCGACGAGGCGCAGCGCCTTATCGACACCGGCGTCAAAGAACTCACCCTCATCGCGCAGGACACCACCGCCTACGGCCGCGACCATGACACGACGCTTGCCAAGTTACTGGTAAAACTGGCGAAACTGCCGGGCGAATTCCGCATCCGCGTGATGTACCTCTACCCCTCCGGCATCGATGAGGCGCTCCTCGACGCCTTCGATAACCCGAAGATCATCCCCTACTTCGAGATACCGCTCCAGCATGCCGACGACACGGTGCTGAAGGCGATGCGCCGCCGCTACCGCCGTCGCGACATCGACCGGGCGCTTAACCGCATCATTCAGCGCTTCGGCGACCGCGCCGTCATCCGCACCACCTTCATCGCGGGATTCCCCGGCGAGACCGCCGCCCAGTTCGAGGAGATGCGCCGCTTCATCGCAGGCGCTCCGCTCGACTACATCGGCGCGTTCGGCTACTCGAAGGAGGAGAACACCCCGGCGGGCAAGCTTCGGTCGCACCGGCGCGACACCATCGCCAAACGGCTCGCCCTGCTTCAGGAGACGGCGCAGGCGACGATGGAGCAGCGGCTTGCGCGACTTGTCGGCACGACCACGACGGTGCTGTATGAGGAATTCGACCCGGAGAGCGCCCTTGCGACGGGGCGCGGAAAGCATCAAGCGCCCGAGATAGACGGCATCACGATACTCACGAACCTTGAAAAAGAGCGGCCCGGCGACCTGCTGACGGTCCGCCTCACCGGCCGCGACGGCATCGACTTCACCGCCGAAGTGGTGCGCTGACCGCACGAGTTTTTTCACCCATAGGCAAAATTACTCGCGAGTTTTTTTGACTTCAGGCAAAATTACTCGTGGCGGCTAATCGATGAATTGCGCCAGTTTTTGCCAAGATTTTAGCTTGCTTTTGTAGGAGATCATCGCGCAGGCGGGGCTCGTCGAGGGAAATTCCAGTATCGTGAGGCGCGCTTTGACCGCGTCGGGGAGCGTCGGCAGGATGTGGCGGCGGAACGCCTGCCGCGCCTTGCCGCCGTTGAGTGCCACCGCCCGTATCGTCGGGTGTTTTTTCAGCAGGGCGCCGATGGCGTTGGGGATCTCGCTCTCGCGGCGGATGTCGCCGTCGCCCGAGCCGCGCCGTTCGCAGTGTTTGAGGACATCCCACAGCGCGATGCCGCTCCGTTTCAGCGCGGCAATCCGCTCTTCATACGGCAGTTCGGGGGCCGCGCCGCACAGTTCGCCCATGATGCGCCAGAAACTATTCTGCGGGTGGCCGTAATACTCGCCCATCGTCAGCGACCGTTCGCCCGGCATCGAACCGAGTATCAGGATGGTCGGCCGCGTGCCGACGACCGCCGGAAAGCCGGTGAGTTTCTGCTTAGACATCTATCAATTTCTTGAAAGTTTTAGAAGAACTTTTGCTCTCCAACACTTCCATATCGGCATCCACTAAACTAAAATCCGCACTGATACTGCCGCGTTTTATGTAGGTAAGACGGATTGTCGCAATCCCGGAATTTCCTGTGACTTTCAATTTGAAATTTTGCGCCCCGCTTTCCAAGTACTCGTAGTCTCCACCAATTTTCTTGATCGTATAACCTTCCATCGTGTGAAAGATCGGCTCGATGTCGATAACATCGCCGACGGCGTCTCTCACCGCCCGGTCGTTTTTTATGAATTCAATGGCTTTGGGATAGCAATAGGCCCGCTTCTCAAGCCACGGGAATAGTTTCGTACGGTAGAAAAGTATCCCCAAGAGCACCACCCCGATAGCGGCCACTGTCAAAACGGTCAACCAAAAGAAATTCATAACCGTCATGTCAGTGCATCTCCCAGTAGTCCCTAACACTTTTTGCTTTACGAATATATCCGAAAATAACCTTCTTTGCAACAGTGTTCTCTACTTTTGTTTTTCCTTGCCTCTCCTTTCCTTACTAATATAATCGCCCCCGGTCGGTAGTCACTGATCTTCTTCAGATTTCTGCTATTTTCAAAAGGTCGGACGCTGTCCGGCTAATTTCTTTTCTTCCCCTCGATGCGCTTTATCTCGCGGTCGAAGTCGGAGATGTATTCGGCATCCTGCCGTTTACGGTACACCTCGAATTCCTGCTCGGCCTTGAGTTTCGCCTCCAACGCGCTCACCTTTCCCTTGTCCTCCAGAATGGGATATTTGGAAAGTTCGAGGAACGAATTGAGAAATGTCACCCAATCCGCCATCGTGGTGAGTATCTGCCGTTCGGCGCGGTTCTCCGCCAGATCGAGATAGGCCGACACGATGCGGTTGAGTTCCTTGATATGCGCCTCGCTGAGATAATTCTTGGCGACGGTTATGTCGGACTTCTGTATCTTGCCGTCGGGCGCGTGTTTCCATGTGGTCAGTCCCATGTACAACTTGGTCGCGTCGGCCGATGCGTAAATGAGTTCGGCGGCGGTCTGTCCGGTGATGGCCCAATGCAGTTTGTTCTGCACGGTCGCAAAGAATTCCTTGGTCATCGGCGCGTTCTTGTCATAGTCGGCCGAGAGGGCGTAGATATCGGTTATCTTCTGGTAGAAGCGTCGCTCGCTGGCCCGGATCTCCCGAATCCGTTCGAGCAGTTCGTCGAAGTAATCCTTGCCGAAAACCTGTCCGCCCTGCTTGAGTCGTTCGTCGTCGAGAACGAACCCTTTGATGATGAACTCTTTGAGCGTCTTGGTGGCCCAAATGCGGAACTGCGTCGCTTGATAACTGTTGACGCGATAGCCGACCGCGATGATGGCGTCGAGATTGTAGTATTTGGTCGCGTACACCTTCCCGTCCTCGGCAGTATGTTCCAAAATGGAACCAACTGCTTCCTCGGCGAGTTCTCCGGACTCAAAAATGTTTTTCAGATGCTTGGTCACCGCCGGACGCTGAACGCCGAACAGCTCGGCGAGCGCCTTCTGAGTCAGCCAGACCGTTTCGTCCTTGAAGAAGACATCGACCCTGACCGCGCCGTTGCTCGCCGTGTACAGAAGGAATTTGCCTTGTTCGTTCATGGTTCCTCCGCTCCCTGCTCGCCGTTCTATACTTCACCTTGCACGGCGAGGCAAGAAAAGCCATTGCTTGAATTCGGCGGGCAAATATGCTAGGGTGTGTCGTTCCGATGGACGGGGGAATACGATGAGATGTTTCTGGTGGACGGCGGCGGTCGCGATGTTCGCGGCGGTCGGGTGCGATGGTGGCGGCAAAGGCGAGATGTTTCCCGATCCGGCGTTCAAAGCCTGCGTGGATGATCTTGTGAACTATGCTATAGAAATCGGGAATATAGATGCCAACGACCCTAACAAATACGAAAAGATAGACACCCTAGATTGTTATGGTGGCGGCATCAAAAGTTTGAAAGGCATAGAGAATTTGTCGAACCTTGATTGGCTCGCCATCGTCGACAATCAAGTCGAATCGCTCGAACCGCTCCGCACGCTGACGAAACTGGAATTCCTGAAACTGGACAACAACCAAGTCAAAGACCTCGAACCGTTGTCAGGATTGACAGCTCTTAATGCATTGTACTTTCACTACAATTATGTTGAGGACATATCGCCATTATATGAAATGAAATCGTTGTCTACCGTGGGACCGGGAAACAACTGTATCCCTAAAGAGCAGTTTTACACCCTACAGAAGAAAAATCCTGCCATAGTGATGGAAATAAACCTAGAGAATTATGTGATCCCGGAGAAGTGCCAGTAACTTTCGGCGTCGTTTTTCCTTGCCTCTCCTTTCCTTACTAATATAATCGCCCCCGGTCGGTAGTGAATAACCGCTTTTTAGGGAGTATCTCATGGCCATCATGCTTGACGGAAGCCATCTTACCATCGAACAACTCGTCGCCATCGCCCGCCGGAACGAACCGGTCGAACTCTGCCCCAAGGCGCTCGAACGGATAAAACTCTGCCGCGCGATGGTCGAAGAGAAGATAGCGAAACGCGAGATCATGTACGGCGTCAACACCGGCATCGGCGAATTCTCCGAAGTGGTGCTCGCCGACGACCAGATAGAACAGTTCCAGCGGTGGCTGGTATACAACCACTCGGCCGGCATCGGCGACCCCGCCCCCATTGAGCATGTCCGCGCCGCGATGACCGCCCGCATCAATGTCCACGCCCACGGCAACTCCGGCTGCCGCCCCGAGATACCGCAGACCTTCGTCGCGATGCTGAACAAAGGCGTCACCCCCTTCGTCTGCAAAAAAGGGTCGGTCGGCGCCTGCGGCGACCTCGCCCCGATGAGCCAGATAGCGCTGACGCTCCTCGGTGAGGGCAAGGCCTACTACAAAGGCGAACTGCTCCCCGCTAAGATCGCCTTCGAAAAGGCGGGCATCCCGGTCCCCGGCCTCAAGGCGCGCGACGGGCTCGCCGCGATAAACGGATCGAATCTCCTTACCTCCATCAGCGCGCTCACCATCTACGACGCCGACCGCTGGCTCAAGCAGGCCGAGATCGCCGCGTCGATGTCGCTGGAGGCGCTCCTTGCCAACATGAAGCCCTACCATACGAAACTCCACGAACTGCGCGGCTTTGCGGGCGCCGTCCGCTCGGCCGCCGCGATACGGAAATGCGTCGAGGGAAGCGACCTCCTCACCGGCAAGGTGAAGACCAAGGTGCAGGACGCCTATTCGATGCGCTCCACCCCGCAGGTCATCGGCGCGGCGCACGACGCCATCCGCTGGGCCCGGTCGCAGGTCGAGACCGAACTGAACGGCGTGGGCGACAACCCCATCTTCATCCCCGAGGAGAAACTGACCCTCTCGGGGGCCAACTTCCAAGGGACGCCGGTGTCGCTGCCGATGGAAATGGTCGGGCAGGCGATCACGATGGTGAGCGTTCTTTCGGAGCGGCGCATGAACCGGCTCAATAACCCCGCCCTTTCGGTCGGTCTGCCGCCCTTCCTCACGAAGAACCCCGGTATGTTCTCGGGGCTGATGCTGTCGCAGTACACCGCCGACACCCTCATCGTCGAACAGCGCATCCTGTCGGGTCCCGCCTCGACGCAGTCGATCCCGGCGGCGGCCGATCAGGAGGATTTCGTCTCGATGGGGATGAATACCGCCCTCAAGAACCTCCAGATACTCGAGAACGGGTGCGGCGTCATCGGCATCGAATTCATGGCGGCGGCGCAGGCGCTCGACATCCGGGGCTTCGGCACCGGGAAAGGGGTCGCGGCGGCCAAGAAGAAGATCCGCGAACATGTCGCGTTCCTCGAAATAGACCGCCCGCTCTTCCCCGACCACACCGAAATGCAGAAACTTGTCGCCTCGGGGGCGATACTCGACGCGGTCGAAGCGGCGGTCGGGAGCCTCGGCTGAGCCGGAATAAAGAGTCCCGCATTCATGTTATTACCGGCGCGTTGAAGGATCTCTGATAAACGGCATGGAACTGGTACACCCGACATACTTGCTCGCGCTTCTGTTGTTGCCGCTTTTGTGGGTTCTCTTCCGTTCGCGGCGGCGGGACGGCGGCGGGATACTCCATTTCACCGATTTCGCCGGGATGCGGCGCGTCGCCGATTCGCGCTGGCGTATCTGCCGGTTCTTCGATGTGCTCGCCTTTATCCTCCTTGTCCTCGCTTTCGCGCGGCCGGTCAGCCTCGACCGGGTGATCACCCCGCCGGTCGAAGGGAAGGATATCGTCATCGCGCTCGATGTGTCGGGTTCGATGGAGGCACTCGACTTCCAGCCCAAGAACCGGATCGAAGCGGCCAAAGGGATCATCGAGCAGTTCGTCCGTGAACGGAAGAGCGACCGGCTGGGGCTGGTCTTTTTCGCCAAAGAGAGTTTTCTACAGGTGCCGCTCACGACCGACTACACGATGTTCGTGAACCTCCTCCAGCGGCTCACCACCGGCGTCATCGACGACGGCACCGCCATCGGCAACGGACTCGGGCTCGCCCTGTCGCGGCTGGAGGATTCAAAGGCCAAATCGCGGCTGGTGATACTGCTCACCGACGGCGACAACAACAGCGGCAATGTGAGTCCCGAAGCGACCGCCGAGATAGCGAAGAAACTGGGCATCAAGATCTATACCATCCTCATCGGCACCAATAAGCCGGTCCCCTTCCCGGCCGGAAAGGATCTCTTCGGCCGCGACGCCTATCAGACGGTGACGATGAAGGTCAATCCCGATCTGTTGAAGCGCATCGCCGACACGACCGGCGGCAGGGCCTACACCTCGATATCGACCGATGAACTGCGGCGTGCCTTCACCGAGATAGACAAACTGGAAAAAAGCCCCGTCCCGGCGCAGAAGTATAAATTGTACGACGAATTCGCCCCCTATTTCATCGCGGCCGCACTGCTGCTGATACTGCTTGCGCGGTTTTTCGCCCTCATCTTCCCGCTCTACCCGGAGGTGGAGCGATGAAGTTCGGCGCGCCGCTCTATTTCCTCCTCTTCTTCGTCTGGTTCCCGGCGCTTCTGGTCTACTTCACCGTCGCCCGGCGGCGGCGCGAACGGTTCGCGGCGCTTTTCAGCGCGGCGCGACAGAGCGAGGCGACCAACCTTTCGGAGCGGGCGCTGTGGCTGCGCCGGATATTCCTCGTGATGGCGCTCATCTTCCTCAATCTCGCCGCCGTCCGTCCGCAGATGGGCGAAGCGGAGGTGAACATGTCGAACGAGGGGATCGATGTCGCCGTCGTGTTCGACGTGAGCCTTTCGATGCTCGCCGAGGATGAGGAGGGACCGCGTTTTGAAAAGGGAAAACGGCTCCTCATAGACGCCATCACCGAACTGGGCGGCGACCGCGTCGCGGTGGTCCCCTTCGCCGGGTCGGCCTTCCTGCAACTCCCGCTGACGGCTGACTACAATACGGCGCTCGCGGTAGCGGCCGATCTGCGGCCCGGGATGATAGAGAAACAGGGAACGGCGCTCGGCGCGGCGGTGGAACTGGCGCTCGAAACGCTGAAAAGCGGCGCGGAGAATGCCGATAAACTGCTGGTCGTCGTTTCCGACGGTGAAGACCCGTCGCTCGATCTCGAGGCGACACGGCAGAAGATCGCCGACGCGAAGGTGAGCCTCGCGATACTGCCGCTCGGCACCGCCGAAGGGGCGCCGATATCGTTGGGCGACAACTATCTCAAGAATGAGCGTGGCGAAACGGTCGTCTCGAAACTCAATCAGCCCTTCTTCGACAAATGCCGTGAAAGCCTCGGCGCGATCGAGATACAGAAAGGGGAAACGCTCTCCTCCTTCATCAAGTCGTTCCGCAACCGGACCAAACTCGAGGAGAAGCGGGTCCAACTCTACCGCGAACAGTTCGCCCTGCCGCTCGGGCTCGGCATCCTTTTCTTCGCGCTCTTTCTCGTCGTACCGGTCGGCCGGAAGGAGGAGAAACAATGAACCGCAGTCTCATCTTCATGGCGGCGCTTCTCGCCTTCTCGTTCACTCCGTTCCAGAAGGAGGTTCCCGAGAATCGCGACGGCACCGCGAAATACGAAGAACAGAAATACGACGAAGCGGGCGCGGAGTTCCAGAAAGGGGCCGAACGGCGCGCCGATTCGCCCGAACTCTCCTACAACCTCGGCGCAGCGTTACTCAAAAAAGGGGACGCCGACGGCGCCCGGAAGGCCTGGGAGGGGGCGCTCGCCCAGAACCCGGCGCCCGAACTCAGGTCGCGCATCTACGACGGACTCGGGGCGCTCGCCGCCAATAAACAGCAGTATCAGGAGGCGGAGAATTTCTTTAAGCGGTCGCTCCAGAACAGTCCCGACCGCGACACCGCCGCCAATCTTGAGATAGTCAGGCGTCTGCTGAAACAGCAACAACAAGAAGAAAAGGACAAAAAAGACCAAAAGGACAAAAAGGACGAGAAACAAGAAGACCAGAAGCAAGACCAAAAACAAGAAGAGCAGAAGCAGGACCAGCAACAACAGCAAGAACAACAGCAACAGCAGGAACAACAGAAGCCGGAAGAGAAGAAAGAGGAACAGGCGCAGGCGGCGCAGGCCGAGAAAGATAAAGAGGAAAAAGATAAAAAGGACGAGAAACAGATGCTCGCCCCCTTCCGCCAGCGCAAAAATTTACAAATCACCCCCTTCATGCTAGAACGGGAAGGCGATCCGCAGGGAGGCCAGACCTGGTGAGAACCGGCTTATTTTTCATACTCTTATTCGTTGTTTGGGGTACCGCGTCGGCCACCTCCGCCCAGTTGGAGATCGACCGGCAAAGCCTGTCGGTCGGCGACGAACTGACCCTCACCCTCACCATCGTGGACGATGCCAAAGAGGATATTACGGAGGTGAAGGAGCCCGACTTTTCGGGATTCGACCTTGAGAACCGCGGCGAATCGAGCTCCAGTTCGATCAGCATCGTCAACGGATCGATGAGCTCCCGCAAGGAGCGGATCGTCACCTATATCCTCCGCCCGCAGCGCGGCGGACAGTTCACCATCGGCCCGGCGGTGCTCGTGCTGGAAAAGGGCAAAGAGATCCGGTCGAATCAGGTGCGTGTCACCGTTACCGGCTCCAGCGCCCCGCAGAATCCGGCCACGCCGGGAACGCCGGGGACGACGCCCGATACCGGCGCCGGCACGGCGGCCGTCGGCAGCGCCCTGTTCGCCCCGCTTTCGGCGTGGGAGAAACAGACCGGCCGCTTTTTCGTCCGCGTGGTGGTGGCGCCCGAAGAACCGCATTACCGCGGCGAACCGCTGATCGTCAGCTACTATCTCTTCACCCAGAAGAATCTCATATCTGACCTTTCGTTCTACCGCCTTCCCGCCTTTGAGAACGGCTGGAGCGAGGAGATAGAGGCGCCGCGCAAACTTTCCTTCGGCCGTACCAATATCGACGGAACGGTCTACGATCACGCGCTCCTCAAACGCTATATCCTCATCCCCGATGCGAAGGCCGACCGGGTGGGAGCGACCCAGATGATACTCGATGTGATGACCGGCGGATTCTTCGATGCACGCAAGCGGTCGCTTTCCTCCATCGCCCTATCGCTCGACCTCGCGCCGCTCCCCGACGCCGATAAACATCCCGGCGGCATCGTGGGCGATCTCGACGTGACGCAAAGCCATACCATCCTCTCGCTCGACAAACAGAAGCCGCTCGACACCCTCACCTACACCATCACCGGGTGCGGCAACCTCCCGCAGCTCGACCTTCCCCTCACCGGGAACGGCGGACTCAAGATATTCGCTCCCGATATCAAGGTCGATACCCGCTGGGACGGCACGCGGTTGTGCGGCACCAAGACCTTCAAGTTCATGATCAAAGGGCTGCGCGCCGGAGCATACGAACTGCCGGCGGTAACGATCGATACCTACGACCGTCAGAAGGGCTGGCGGACGCTCGCCACCCGCCCCGTGGCCGTCACGGTGGGAGAACTCGCCCCCGATCCGACGGCGGCCGAAGAATCGAAACGGACGGTCAGCTATGAACTGCTCCGCGAACTGCCGTCCGGCATGGCGGTGTACGATCTGACGCCGCTGACCGAACGGCCGCTGTTCCGCATCGCCCTCGCCCTGCCGCTGCTGCTGCTCCTGATCGGCTCGTTCTGGTGGCTCATCATCGGATTCCTGCGGAGCCGGCGCGAGAAGAAGATCTTCATCCTGCGCGAATGGGAACGGCGGCTCGAAGCGGCGCCCGACGCAACCACACTGCTCAACACCTACTACGACGCGGTAGCGGCGGTAACCGGCATCGCGCTCAAAGGGGAACGGGTGCGCGAAATGGAGAAACGGGCCGCCGAAGGACTGCGGCCGCTCATGGAACTGGCCCGCGACCTGCAAAACGCTCTTTATTCAGGGACCGGGAACGCAGATCTCGCGGCGCTGAAGGGGCGGGCGGTGACACTTCTGCGGACCACACGGAGGCGCCCATGAAGCGGCTTGCCTGCCTTCTGATACTGATCGTGACACTCCCCGTCGTTGCGGCGGACCTATTCGAACTTTATGGGAAAAAGGATTACCGCGCGGCTGAAGAAGCGCTGAACGCACAGCTTGACCGCGATCCATTCGACCCGCTGTCGCATTACAATCTCGGTGTGGTCGCCCAGAAACAGGGCCGGCGCGGAACGGCGCTCTACCATTATCTGCAGGCACTGCAGGCGGCCCCCGACCTGAAGGAGGCGCGCAACAATCTCGATACCCTTGCGACCGATCTGCATGTCACGATCCCCAAACGGCTCACCGAGCCGGGCGGCGATATCGTGCCGGTGATGCTGCTGTTCTTCCTCTTCCTCTACCTGTTCGTGGGCACCTTGCTGGCCTACCTCGCGCGGCCGGGATGGAAATTACGGCTGATGCTGGTCCCGCTGTTCATGCTGACGGTGCTTTTCGCGGTGCTCTTCGTCGTCCGCTACCGCGACACCGGCGCCCAGTTATACGCCGTCGCGCTCACCGCCGCAGAGCTCAAGAGCGGCCCCGATACGGCCCTCACGGCGGTCGGGAAGGTACGCGAAGGGGAGGTGCTCGAGATGACCGCCGCCTCGGAAGGCTGGATCAAGGCAAAGAGTTTTCAGGACAATATCGAGGGCTGGATACATGCCCCGCAGATCCGACATCTAACCCGGAGGATAGAGTGAAACATGCACTGAACTGCCTCGTCTGCGCGGTCATCCTCGCGGCGGGATGCTCCTCGGCACCGGTCATCACCGGCGCTGAATCGGAGGCCGAGAAGCTGTACCGCACCGGCGCCGCCTATCTGGATCAGGGCGATTACGAGGATGCGCAGGAACAGTTCCTGAAGGTCATCTCCGACTACAGCTACAGCAAGTGGGAACCGTTCGCCCGCATCGGACTGGCCGATACCCATTTCATGCGCGAGGAGTTCGCCGCCGCCTTCGAGATATACAAACTCTTCCTCCAGATGCGCCCCAACCATGAACTTGCCGACCGCGCCGCGTTCCAGATGGGCAACTGCACTTTCGAACAACGGCCGAGCGATTTCTGGATCCTCCCCCCCGCCGAGGAGAAGGACCTTTCCGACAGCGTCGAGAAGGCGGCCGAACAGTACCGCGAATATCTCCGCCTCTATCCGCAGGGCAAGTTCGTGAAGGAGGCGCAGGATAAACTGGCCGAAGCCGAAACGATGCTCCTGTCGCGCGAACTGGCGGTCGCCGAGTTCTACGCCAAGAAGGATCGCTGTCCCGCCGTCAAGATGCGTCTCAAGTATATCACCGATCACTACACCGTCACCTCGGAAGAGATGCGCGGCCGGATACAGGAACTCTCCAAACAGTGCCCCGGCAGCGAGTGATCGATCCTTCGCGTTATTGACTCTCCGCGCCGCTCCGGTACAATCAGGAAGAACCTAGGGAGCGATGATGCGTGCCCTCTCTATCCTCATAATGGTGCTCTGCATGCTCGCCGCCTGTGAAAAAGAGGGCGGTCTTTATGACGACGCCTTCGACACCGCCGGTCTCGGAGAAGCCTGTAGTGCCCTGATATTCTGCGAGAAGGACTTTTTGTGCGAGCAAGGGTTCTGTGTCGAACGACCCGACAGCGACCTAGCGGCACCCGATAGCGACCGGCCGCCGCTCCCCGATGTCGACAAGACGGCCGCCCCCGATCTGCCCGGCCTGTCGGATGATGCGGACACGCCGGAGTTCACCGACGAAGCGGACCTCGTGCCCGATATCGACTGGAACGGTCTGTGCGACGGCGATGCAGAGGTAAATGAGCTCTCGTTGCCCCACTTCATCGGGTGCGACCGTATCGCCGGCGACCTTTCCATCGACGCAACGATACTCACCGCGGTCGAAGAGCTACACACCATCGAACGGATAGAGGGGTCGCTCATCATCGCGCGCAATGTCCTGCTGAACGATCTGCAGGGCCTTCGTTCGCTTAAAAGCATCGGCGGATCGCTACAGGTCGTCGACAATGTGCGACTGATCGATCTTTCGGATATGACCGCACTACAGGCGGTCGGCGGCGAGATCCGCGCCAAGAACAACCGGCGGCTCTCAACTATCGGCCTGCCCTCCGTCGAGAATGCCGGCGCGCTCTGGTTGGAACGCAACCCGCGTCTTTCGTCGCTCGATCTGCCGGCGTTGCGCACCATACCGGGCTCTTTCTTCCTCATCGATAACGACCAGATGGTGACGCTGTCGGGATTACCACTGCTCTCGACCCTTGATTCGCTCTTCTTGGCGGACAACGACGGCCTTGTCGGACTTTCGACCGCACCGCTTCTTCTGACCCATCTCTCCCGGATCACGATCCGCAATAATCGGGAAATGCGATCTCTTGCCGGGCTGGAGGGGCTCCTTTCCTCGGGCGATATCGGGCTGTATGACAATCCCGAACTCGCCGCGCTCAAAGGACTCGAGGCGCTCCAGCAGGTGAACGGTTCGCTCACCATCGAACGCTGCGGCATCCGTTCTCTGGACGCTCTCAAACACCTCATACAGATAACCGGTTCGTTCATCCTGCGGGAGAACGGCGAACTGGTCGATCCTTTCGGACCGCCGATGTTGAACGCGGTCGAAGCCTATATCGTGATCCATCGCAATCCCGCGCTGGAGAAACTCGGCTCTTTCCCCGCCATTCAGACGGCCGGCGGCCTTTCGGTCATCGGCAACCCCCTCCTGACCGACCTCGCGGGGCTGGCGACCCTCTACGCACTCAACAACGCCCTTGAGATCAAGGAGAACCCGTCGCTCCGCGATCTCGCGGCGCTTTCGGGGCTTTTTCATATCGCGGGGCGCGTCTCGATACTTATGAACGATTCTCTCGCGGCGACCGACGCATTTCCTTCGCTCGTTTCGATCGGCGGCGATCTGGCCGTCGGCTACAATCCCCTGCTCGGCATGATGGGATTCTCGGCGCTCACCGGATTGGGCGGCAACCTTTTTGTGGTGGACAATCCCGAACTGCCGCAGTGCGCGGCGGAACAGCTCCGCGACCGGCTGACCGAATGGTACGGCATCCCGCAGATAGAGGGGAACGACGTTACGGCGCAGTGTTCACCGTAGGCGGCGAGAAGAGTTCGTCGTACAGATAGATCGCATCCCACACATCCTTGGTGACGGCGTTTGAGGTGTAGGTCGCTCCCGAGACCGCGTCGACGGTGAAGGGCTTGAACGCGTCGTACATCTCGGAACAGGGATAACAATTCTTATTGTATTTCGGATCGAGCGTTATCTGAGTGATGTCGATATCCTTGAACTGGTCGAAGAACCACTGCCCCATCCGGTACCACCACGATTCGTTCTGTTGCGTTATCTGAATGCCGATACTCACCCCTTCAGAGGTCAAGCCCGTGATCGCAGTAACGGGCGCCCCCTCTCCCCGCATACCGAATCCGATGTTGGTGGCGGGAAAGGCGTATCCTATCGTTTCTCCCTCTCTTACCGCGATGAAATAGTCGACGCCGCTCGGCGTTTTGTCGGTGCAGAATGCGGTATCGTCCTCGGGGAAAAGCTCTTCAAGAGCGTTCTTTTCGGCCGTCGTGGGATCGGCGACGGTGCAATCGACCGACACCGGATCATCCGGCACGGCATCGTCGACATCGGGCTGGTCCAGCTGATCGGTCTGATCAAACAGATCCTCGTCTTTTATGTCCCTTTCGTCGTTTATGTCCTTTTCCCCATCGTCAATCACCGCATGGTCGTCCTTCCACTGCGGCGACGGCTCATCGCACGCCGCAAACAGCGACGTAGCCAGTATCAGTATGAGATATCTCGGCATCCGCAGGCTCCCTAAAAAACCTGCTTTACCCTAGCAAATTATTTGGAAATTGCAACTGGGATCTTACCAGCGGTACTCGAACGAGGCGATCGGGGCGGCGGGTGTCTCACGCAGTATCCGCAGATCCTCCTCGCTGTTGGGTGTCGCCGGACGGCCCGCCGAAAGGGCCGTCGCGATGCCGACCGGATTAAGCTGGAAACGCCAGCTGGTCCGTTCATTCCCTTCCGCCTGCCGCAGTCCCTTCTCGCGGTAGAGATAATACATGAGGGCGAAACCACCGAGCGTTCCTATCGACGAGGCAAGATGAACCGTTTCCCACTGGTCGGTCTTCATGGCGGCAAGCACCGCGATCCCGGCGGTGGTCAAGCCGCCCGCGAGGGTGCCCAGATCGATGATGAAGGCATCCATATTGGAAAAATCGAGTCCCTTGAGCAGATAGTAGCCGCCTACCGCGCCGCCGACGGTCCCCAACAGCGATACCCCGGCGTACACCCGGGCATCCAGCGACCTCGCCGCAACCGCGATGGTTATCGGCAGATAGGTGCCCAGCGCGACGCTCGTCTGGATGAGCGAGGCATCGCCTTCGGTGTAATGATCCCACGAATTTGCCGCATGACCGAGGAACAGCCCCCCCACACCGCCCGCCAGCATCATGGCCGGAATAATGCGGGTCGCCGACCGGTCCCCGGCATACAGACCGTCGAATATCGTCGCCGACAGCTCCAGCATCGTGACATACCCAAGGAGTGAACCGACCCCCAGTATCCGCGATTCGCCGCCGGTCAGACCATGGCTGGACGCATACCAGAGACCCAGCGCGTACTCTCCCATACTGAACAACATGGCGGAAGCGGCCATCAGCCGTCCGTAGGTCTCGTTATCAAGACCGATATCGTTCTTGAGATGGGCATCACCGTGTTCATGATCCTTCATGTAGAGACTACCGGCGATGAGCCAGAAGAGGTTCACTCCGTCGACCCCGCCGCGGAAGGCCCCTTCGGCCGAAGCGAAGGCCATGCCGCGCGTTATATAGGCATCGCGGCCCAGAAAATAGGCGGCGGCGAAACCGCCTCCCGCCGTCAGAAGAGACACGCCGGGATAGTAGGCCCAATGAGTATCCTCGCCGCCGAAGATATAGGGCATCAGGAGCCCGTATCCTCCCGACCAAAGCGCGGTATAGGCAAGGAACGGGGCGAATCCGTCCGCTTCTTCTTCATCGATCACCGAACGGCGCGATGCCGCCGTAGTGACAGCGGCCGGCGCGGCGACCGGCGCTTCTTTCGGCTGCGGCGCGATGACCGCTACCGGAGCGTTCGCCGCCGTTATCCGGGCGCGCAGTGCATCCGCCTGTTCGGCGGACAACGCGATACGCACATCGGTCGTTGCGCCTTCCTTCTCGGTGGTTATCGCCAACTCAAATGTCTCTCCCCTTTTGAACAGCAACGCCTGCTTGAAACCGACCACCTCGGGGAACAGGCCGAACCGGGTGCGCAACCCGCTGTCGATCACCCGTATCTTTCCCTCGGCGTCGAAAGATATCTGTTCCTCCGCGGAGAACAACACCAACGGCGGCGGCGTTTCCTTTGGCGCGGCCGACGCCTCTTCCTGCGGCACGGGCTCTGCTTCGACCGCAGGCCCCGTCGGCGCGACGGCGGTCTCCTCTCCTCCCAAGAAAAGCGGGATCATCACGATCAACAGGCAGACAGATCGCAGTAAACAGTTTCCTCTCATCAGCATCCTCCCTTGACAAATCCTACAGGTATGAACCGGCAAAAGTATATGGTTGACCAATCTCGACGCAAATTATTCAATGAAATTTTTCTGGGCCGCGGCGTCAGATGTCTTCCGGCCATTCCGTCGGAGGTTCGTCGCACCCTCGGCCGACGATCTCGAGGAACCGTTTGAGCGGTATGAACTGGCCGCCGAACCGTTCGAGGTGTTCGGTCCGCATCTGGCAGTCGATGATCCGGAATCTTTGCGCGGTAAGCAGTTCGACGAACTTCACGAAAGCGACCTTCGATGCGTTCGGCTCCCACGCGAACATCGATTCACCGAAGAAGCATTTCCCGATGACCACGCCGTACAGGCCGCCCGCCAGTTCGTTCCCCTGCCACGCCTCGACACTGACCGCGTGCCCGCGCTTGTTCAGCTCGGTATAGGCATCCACCATGTCAGCCGTTATCCAGGTACCCTCCTGCCCGCGGCGCGGCACTTTGGCACACGCCTTGATGACCTGCCGGAACGCGCTGTTGACGGTGACGCGGAAAGTTCCTTTGTGCAGCAGTTTTTTCAGCGAATGGGATACGCGGAGTTCTTCGGGGAACAGCACGAACCGCGGATCGGGACACCACCAGAGTATCGGGTAGTCATCGCTGTACCACGGGTAGATGCCGCGCCGGTAGGCGGCCAGTAGCCGTTCGGGCCGAAGATCGCCGCCGACCGCCAAGAGGCCATCGCTCTCGGCGTGGCGCGGATCGGGGAACAGTATCAGTTCGCGTGAAAGTTGGAAGACCATGCCTAGCGCGGTATCTCGATGAGGAATCGTCCGTTCTTATAGGTGGCGCGGGCCTTTCCGCCCTCTTTCAGGCGGCCGAAGAGCACCTCGTCGACGAAGAAATCCTTGACCTGCTCCTGCACCAGCCGCCCCACTTCGCGCGCCCCGAATTCCTTCGAGAAACCGAGTTCGGCGAGGTAGCGATAGGCGGCGGCGGTGACGGTGAGCGTCACCTTCTTCTCCTTTAGTTGCACCGCGAATTCGCTCACCTGCTTCTTCACGATATCGGTGATGATGTCGATGTCGAGTCGTTCGAACTTCACCACACGGTCGAGCCGGTTGCGGAACTCGGGGGCGAAGATCCGTTCGACCGCCCGTTCCAGTTCGCCGCCGTCGATCGCCCGTTCCCCGAAACCGGGGACCGCCTTGCCGATCTCGCGCGCCCCGGCGTTCGAGGTCATCACGAGTATGACATTGCGGAAGTCGGCCTTGCGCCCTGCGTTGTCGGTGAGCGTCGCGTAGTCCATGATCTGCAGAAGCGTGTTGTAGATATCGCTGTGGGCCTTCTCTATCTCGTCGAGGAGCACCACCGCGTGCGGCGTCTTGCGGACCAGTTCGGTGAGCAGACCTCCCTCCTCGTAGCCGACATAGCCGGGCGGCGCACCGATAAGGCGGCTGACGGTGTGCTTTTCCTGATACTCCGACATGTCGAACCGGTGGAGCGTGATGCCCAGCTCGCGCGCCATCTGGCGGGCCAGTTCGGTCTTCCCCACGCCGGTCGGCCCAACGAACAGGAAACTCGCCACCGGCCGCTCGGGCCGTCCGAACCCGGCGCGCGACCGCTTGATCGCCTCGACCACCGCCTTTATCGCGCCGTCCTGACCGAATATCTGCTTTTTGAGCGCCCCTTCGAGCCGCCGCAGTTTCTCCCCTTCGCCCGAACTGACCGTCTGTTCGGGGATGCGGGCGATGAGCGACACGACCCGCTCGATCTCGCCGGTGTCGATGACCTTCTTCTTTTCTCCAGATATGCGGGTAAAGGCCCCCGCCTCGTCGATGAGATCTATCGCCTTGTCGGGGAGGAACCGTTCGGTCACGAAACGGGCCGACAGCTCGGCCGCTGCCGCGAGCGCCGCGTCGGTGTAGCGGACGGCGTGGAATTTCTCGTAGCGGCCGCGGATCCCTTCCAGCACCGCGACCGTCTCGGCCACCGTCATCTCGGGGAGGTCTATCTTCTGGAACCGCCGCGAAAGCGCCCGATCCTTTTCGAAGTGTTTGCGGTACTCATCATGGGTGGTCGAACCGATGCACTTGATGCGGCCGGTGGTGAGTATCGGCTTCAAGATATTCGACGCGTCCATCGCGCCGCCCGACACCGCCCCGGCGCCGACTATCGTGTGTATCTCGTCGATGACGATGATGATGTTCTCGCGCTGCATGAGGTGGTTCAGCACCTTCTTCATCCGTTCCTCGAAGTCGCCGCGGTACTTCGTGCCGGCGAGCATCGAACCCATGTCGATGCGGTAAACGCGGTGGCCTTTCAGCGGTTCGGGGACCGTCCCGGCGACGATCCGCTGGGCGAGCCCTTCGGTGATGGCGGTCTTGCCGACCCCCGGTTCGCCGACGATGACCGGGTTGTTCTTGGTCTTGCGGCAGAGCACCTGCACCGTCCGGGTCACCACCGCGTCGCGGCCGATGAGCGGTTCGAGTTCCCCCTTCTCGGCGAGCGCCGTGAGATCGACGGTGAAGGCTTCGACGCTCTTGGCGTCGCTCTCGCCCTTCTTCTGCGGCTTGACGCTCCCATCGCCCGCCTTGGCCGCCTCCTGCAGTTCGGGCAGGCCGTGGGCGATGAACTTGATGAGGTCGAACTGTTCTATCCCCTGCTCAGCGAGGTAGAAGGCGGCGTGACTCTCCTCGCAGTCGTAGAGCGACACCAGCATATCGGTGATGCTTACCTGCGGTTTCCCGGCCGAACTGGCGCGCTGGGCCGACAGGTCGAGCAGTTGCTGGAACGAAAAGGACTGCATGAGATCGCCCGACTGGGTGCGCGGCACCATCGTGTCGAGGTGCTTCTTGAGTTCGATGCGGAGCCGGGAGATATCGCCGCCGACCCCTTCAATGAGCTCGATCCCTTCCTGCGAGAACAGGAGCGAATAGAGAACATGCTCGGGGGTGACGAATTCGTGTTTTCCCTGTTTCGCCTCGTAAAAGGCGCCGAGTATGATGTTGTTGAGCTGACGGTCGAGTTTCATTATTGCCTCACGCTGGTTCTACGGTGCATCTGAGCGGATGTTTCCGTTCTTCGGCGATCCGGTGCACCTGATAACTTTTCGACATCGCGATATCGTAGGTGTAGATACCGGCGGTCCCCGCTCCCTTGTTGTGGATGTCGAGCATCACCTGCGTCGCCTCGGCCGCCGGCCGCTGGAACACCTGCACCAAGATATCCACCACGAAATCCATCGGGGTGAAATCGTCGTTGTGCATCACCACCCGGTAGAGGGCGGGACGCTTCGTTTCGTTCTTGTCGCGCGTCCCGACGCCGCGTATCGTGCCGGCCGCCGGGCCGCTTCCCGATGCCATGACTTCCCCGTTCATTACGGACGCCGACTATAGCACAGGGCCCGAACGATGTAAAGATTCGTGACCTATCCCTTAAATTTCCCTTTGCTTTTTTCAGGGGTCCGTTTATACTCTCTTTGTCGTTCGCCGAAAAGGAGGTATGTCATGATGAAATTCTGGGTGGCGCTGGCGGCTATTTCGTTGTCCTTCTTCACCGCCTGCGGGCCGGCAGATGATGCCCCCGACGACGGCGAAGGCCTCTACTGCGAACGGGACACCGATTGCCCCGATACGACGTGGTTCTGTGACAAAGCAAATAACGAATGCGTTCCCAAGTCGGGTTATGCCGACACCGATACGGCGGATAAAGACTTTTCCTCCGACACCGATGCCACCGGGACCGACACCGCGCCGACCGACAACGGCGGCTTTTACCCCGACAACGACCCCTCTTGGCCGAGCGCCGACGACGACGGTGACGGCATCCCCAACGGCACCGAAGGAACGGGAGACACCGACGGCGACGGCACCCCCGACTACAAAGATACCGACAGCGACAGCGACGGCCTTTCCGATGCCGACGAAAAGGCGATAGGCTCGAACCCCAAAAGCGCCGACTCGGACAGCGACGGCCTCTCCGATAAATACGAACACGAGATCGGCACCAACCCGAACAACCGCGACACCGACGGCGACGGCCAGATAGATACCGCCGAGGATGCCTACGGCTCCGACCCGAATAATGCGGGGAATATGATCCCGCCCGAGGTCTTCTATGTGATCCTGCCCTACAACGACACCGAACACGAACTTCGGGAACTCGATTTCAGCACCTTTATCCAGAAGGCCGACATCCTCATTCTGGTCGATCTGTCGGGTTCCATGATGGGAGAACACGATAATCTCAAGGAAGGGATAAAAAGCGTCATCATCGACGGCATCACCGCGAGTATCCCCAATTCGGCTTTCGGTCTGGTGAAATTCGGCACCCTCGAGGATCAGGTCTACCAATTGACCCAACCCATCACCACCGATACCAACCTTGTCCGGACCGCCGTCGACACCATCACCGACTGCGACGGCAGTCGTGAATTCCACACGGAAGTGCTCTATCAGGCGGCCAGCGGTGAAGGGAACCCCAACGCGGTCAACGCCGGCGGCAAGGATTACTGGCTCAACATCCCGCCGCCACCCTGTACCGGCGAAACCTATGGCGGCGCCTGTTTCCGGCCTCAGTCGCTTCCCATATTCATCATGTGCTCCGACGAAGCGTTCAACATGGTCGGCTTCAACTGGTATACCACCGCCCACAAACATCCCGAGGCGGTCGCCGCGATGAACGACATTCAGGCGAAATTCATCGGGGTCGACTCAGGCGAATCGACCGACGACTTCAACATCATATCGGGCGGCACCGCATCGGTGGACGACACCGGTCAGCCGTTCAATTACAAGATAAACGGCGACGGCACGGGGCTTTCACAGCAGATCGTCGACGCCGTCATCGCACTCACCTAGGGTATCCGCATCGACGTGACCACCGCCACCACCGCGCCTGAACATTCCGTCTGCAACGGGCAGAGCGCCACCGCCTTCATCAAGGCGATAACGCCCAAAGCGGCCGATCCGGCCGACGCCATCGAAGGGATGGACCCCACGACCTTCCTCAAGGTCAAGCCGGGCACCACCGTCACTTTCGAGATCGATTTCTATAACGACTTCTGCGCGCCGACCGGTTCTCAGACGCAGGTATTCACCGCACAGATAGACGTTCTGGGCGAAGGGGCCTTCCTCGACACCCGCGAGGTCCTTATCATCGTACCGGGAAGCGCGATAGAATCGTTGTGATAGGAAAAGCAACGGATCACTGACCGGGAGCGGACATGAAAAGTTGCCGACCCCTCCATCTCCTGCTCGTTTTTCTCTTGTTCGCCGCCTGCGACAGATCACCGATAGACACCGTAACGGATGCATCGGCGACCGCCGATGGCGACGCGTTGCTTATCGATACCCCCACGGAAAGCGATGATATCCTTATGCCGGATGAGGATAGCGGGGAGAACGAAGCTGTCCCCGAAAAAGAGGATGTTGGGAAGGACGAGGCTGTCCCCGAAAAAGAGGTCGCACTGCCGGATGAGGACTTCATATCGGAAGATGGTGCCTGCGGTCAGGTAGCGGAACCGGACCCGGTCGAGACCGATCGTATCGTGCGGCTCACCCGGCAGTGGGGCGGCACATCGCTCAGCGGCATCGAGGATGGAAAGTCGGTCGCGTTCGATTCGTTCGGCAATATGTATATCGCCGGTAGAACCAATTCATCTTTCGATTGTCATCAGAACAAGGGCGGAACCGACATCATTCTCATGAAAATGGCGATGGACGGTACGCTTCTGTGGTCCCGACAGTGGGGTACCAGCGAAGCCGACTGGGCACTGGCGGTCGCGGTCGATACCGATGGCAATATCTTTGTCGCCGGCGTTACCGACGGTTCGTTGGATGGAAACCAGAATACGAACGGAGGCAGGGACATCTTCGTCACGAAATGGACGGGCGATGGGGGCAAGGTGTGGACGAAACAACGGCTTGCCGGCTCTGTGTCCGCGATCACGTTCGACGACGAAGGGAATCTTATCATGACGGGGTATTCCGGCGGCGATCTGTTGCTTGCAAAATGGGATAACGACGGCAACGAGATATGGACCGTGCTTTGGGGAGAGCATGCGGGGGGGAACGGTTATGCGGTCGCGATCGCTCCGAACGGGGATATTTTGGTCGCTGGGGACACCATCGGCGATCTCGACGGTAACACCAATGCGGGCGGTCGTTGCACTTGTTACGAATTTCCTACCAGTTCCGGTCAGGTGGGCTGTATGTCGTGCTACGATATCTTTCTTTCCCGCTTCACCTCCGCGGGGGTTCGACTCAGTACGCGACAGTGGGGTCTATACAATTCGGACGATACCGCGTACCGCGTTTTCGTCGCCGAGGACGGCAGTATATTCGTTGCCGGAACGACGGAAGGATCCTTCTATGGCACGGTGAATGCGGGGGGAAATTGCGGGTACAACTATTGTTCCGATGTTTTCCTGTCCCGTCTCGATGCGACGGGAAATGTGATATGGACCCGTGCATGGGGCATGCCCGGCGATGATCATTTCGGTGGACTCGTGTCGGACGGTACGGGTATCATCGCGGCGGGCGGCGCGACGCTTCTAAAATACGATTTCGACGGTGGCGAGGCATGGACCGGCGATATCGGGACGCCTTTTCCGAACGATCTGGCCCGATCGGGAGATGGCGCGATAGCCGTGACCGGTTATCAAATAACCGGCGGGAATAACTACGATGTGTTCGCCGGTGTCTGGGGCAGCTCCGGTGTGGCGGAATGGAGCAAGACATTCAGCGGGAACAATTCCGCGGAGCAGGGACGGGCGCTTGCCGTTGCTGCCAATGGGGCCGTTTTCATGGCGGGGAGCACCGATGGGGCGTTTACCGGCAACCAATCGGCGGGTGGTGTCGATACCTTCCTTGCCAAGTCGAATGGCGAAGGTCTTCTTCATTGGATCGAACAAGCGGGTACTCCGGAACGGGACGAGGCATCTTCGGTGGCGATCGATACGGATGGCAGCATTTATATTACCGGCCATACCTACGGCTCCCTCGATGACGAGGTCAGTGCCGGCGGCGCCGATATTTACCTTATGAAACGGAAGAACGACGGCGAGAAGGTGTGGACCCGTCAGTGGGGCACCGACAGAGATGATGTCGGGTATGCGGTCGCCGTCGACGGCGACGGAAGTGTCTATGTCGCCGGACTGATGGATGGGTCGTTGAGCGATGATAGGGGTCATGCCTTCCTTACCAAAATGACCTCCGCCGGTGCCGAGGTATGGACCAAGGAGTGGAGTAGTCAGTCCTCCGATCCATATGCCGCTGCCTATTCCGTCGCTTACGGTGTGAGCGTAGATCAGACGGGGAACATCTTCGTGACCGGCGAGACCGTGGGGGATATGGATGGCCAGACCAACAAGGGCTCCAGCTGTATGATAGCCGGTCAAAGTACTCATGGGGCGTGGGTATCGATCCCTATTCTTTGTGCGGATGGGTTCCTTATTAAATTCACTTCCGATGGCGTTAAGGAATGGACCGTGCAATGGGGTACACCGCAGATCGACAGCGGCAGAGCGATAACCGTCGGCTCTGATGGTTTCGTATATATCGCAGGCAGCAGCGGCGATTATACCACGAACGATTCTGCGGAAGGAGTGCGACAGGCGCTTCTGGCCAAGTGGTCGCCCGACGGCGAGAATGTCTGGACCGAACTCTGGGATTCAGTGGAATGGAGCGATGCCCGGTCGGTCGCGGTCAACGCGGACGACGATATCTTCGTGACGGGGTACTCCATCGGCTCTTTGGACGGCGTCTTGTCGGCTTTTGGCGGGAGTGATGTGTTTTTGGCGAAAATGAATGATACCGGAGCACGATTGTGGGCCGAGCAGTGGGGTTCCGCGTTGGGTGATTACGGTAACGCCGTGGCCGTTGGACCCGACGGCAAGATATTCGTCGCCGGGTATACCGTCAACGCATTCGACGGCAATCTCAACAGCGGCGGCACCGATATCTTTCTGAGCATCATCGACGAGAAATAGCGGCGACCGTCAGCCGACCGGCTTGATAGCCAATTCGTCGAGCTGTTTCTGAGAGACACCTGAGGGACTGCCGGTCATGAGACACGATGCGCTCGTCGTCTTGGGGAAGGCGATGACCGAGCGGATATTGTCGATGCCGAGCAGTATCATCACAAGCCGGTCGAACCCGAAGGCGATGCCGCCGTGCGGCGGGGCGCCGAGTTCAAGCGCCTCCAGCAGGAACCCGAATTTCTCCTGCGCCTCTTTCGGTTCGATGCCGAGCAGTTTGAAGACCTCGGCCTGCTTGGCGGTGTTGTGGATACGGATCGAACCACCGCCCACTTCGTAACCGTTTATCACCATATCGTAGGCGCGGCTCGAGACATTGGCCATATCGCCTTTCTGCGCCGTTTCAAGGTCGAAATCGGTGAAGGGATGGTGCGTCGCGACCCATTTCCCCTCTTCCTCGCTGTGTTCGAACGCCGGGAATTCGGTCACCCAGAGGAAGGCGAAGCCGTTCTTATCGTACAGGTTGAATTCGGTCGCCAGACGCCGCCGCAGGTTGCCGAGCGCCGTGAGAACGATGCGCGTCTCATCGGCGATAAGGAACATCACCGCGCCGTCGGGGATGAGCGATGAGAGTTTTTCCAGTTCGGCGGGCGAGAAGAACTTGAGGAGCGGGCTGTCGAGCGCGCCGCCCTCCTTTTTCACCCACGCCAGACCCTTCGCGCCGTCACCCTGCACATCCTTTTCCATCGCCTTGATGCGGTTCTTGGAGAGTTCGGCCCCCTTTCCTTCCAGCACGATGCCGCAGATGCTCTTCGCCGGGTCCTCGGCCGCCGACTTGAAGGCATTGAAACCGGAGGCGCGGAAGGTCTCCCGCATATCGATGAATTCGAGTCCGTAGCGGGTGTCGGGCTTGTCGGATCCGTAGCGGGCCATCGCTTCGCGGTAGGGCATCCGTTTGAAGGGACGCGGGATGTCGATACCCTTCACCGCCTTGAACAGATGGGCGATGAGCCCTTCCGACATCGTCATGATGTCCTCTTCGGCGACGAACGACATCTCGATGTCTATCTGGGTGAATTCGGGCTGGCGGTCGGCGCGCAGATCCTCGTCGCGGAAACATTTCGCCATCTGATAGTAGCGGTCGATGCCGCCGATCATGCAGATCTGTTTGAACGACTGCGGCGACTGCGGCAGTGAATAGAACAGGCCGTGATGGATGCGGCTCGGGACGAGATATTCCTTGGCCCCTTCGGGGGTCGATTTGCCGAGGATGGGGGTCTCGACCTCGACGAAAGATTGGGTGTCCATATAGTCGCGCACCGCCTTGGCCATCTTCGAGCGGGCAACGAGCGTCGGGAGCAGTTCCGACTTGCGGATATCGAGGTAGCGGTACTTGAGTTTCAGCGTGTCGGCCGCCTCTTTCCGGTGGTCGTAGGGGAGCGGTTTGCTCGGGTTGAGCAGCGTCAGCGACGAGACCTTCACCTCGATAGCGCCGGTCTCGTACTTGTCGGTGCGGTTGTCATTGCGGTCTCGAACGAAGCCGTCGACCGTCACGACATCCTCGAGCGAGAGCTTCTTCGCCTCTTCGACGAGGAGCGGCTCTTCGAACACCACCTGCGTCTGACCGTAGCGGTCCCAGAGCATGATGAATACGAACGGGCCGAATTCGCGTTTCGAGACGACCCACCCCGACAGCGTGACCGACTGTCCGGCATGGTTCAATCTCAACTCACCGCAGGTATGCGTTCTCATGTGAAAAACCTCCGTTCTGAGGGGAAAAGATGTTCCCGGCGATCGTTACTGCTTGGCCGGGGTCTGCGCCGGAGCGGCCTGTACGATGGTCTTGTCGAGGTAATCCTTCGGCACCGTCAGGAGCGCCGGGGTGATATCGAACTTCACCACCTCGGTCATCGTCTGGTCTATCTTCGGCAGTTTCTTGTTGATCGGTATCTTGACCATGCGGACGATCATCCCTTCGGCCGCCGCCTGATCCTTTATCTTTTCGTCGAGCGCCCGGTATTTCACCAGCGTCTCGGGCAGGAGCGCCGCGTACTTCTTGCGGAACTCGAGCACCGGGCTGGTCTTGAGTGCGGGGGCGACCCATATCTCCTGATACTCCTTTCCATCGACCTTGACGACATAGTGGAGCGCATCCCACGCGCCGACCTTCTCGGGTCCTTTCTTCTCGAAGACCACTTTGGGCTCGATCTTCTGCGGGTTGACATAGCCGCCGTTCTTCAGACCGTTCGCGATCCCTTCGGCGAACTTGATATAGTCTGAAAGTTTCGAGACCTGATAACTTTTTTGGAAATGGTTGATAAGCGTTATCTTGTCGTTGGCGATATCGATGATGGTCTCGTTACTGCCGGTATCGGCCTGATTGACCACTTTGATGTACTGCTCGTTGAAATAGGAGTGTTTGATCACCCGGCTCCCGTTGACCGACACCTCTTCGGTCACCTTCCAGCCATCTTCGGCCGCCATAAGCAGGGCCGTCGCGCACAGCGCGGTCAGAAAAACAAAATTACGCATATCATTCCTCCTGTGGTTCCATCACGCGGGGCATTTTACCGCCTCACCGCTATTTCTCAATAAATTTCTGGATATTTTTCTCACTGCGACCGAAAATGATCGTCCGGTCGGCCGCCGGCAGTTTCGCATCACCCCCCTCGTCGAGATTGACCAGCCGGATGCCGTACTGCGCGAAATGGATCCCGCCCGCCACGCCGAACGGGTCATCGAGATCGCGTTCGTCCAGCACCGTCAGGAGTTTCCCGGTCTCCGCCGCCTGTTTCCCGCGGGTCATGATGAATTGGGTGCGTTCCTTGTCGAGCTTCCGCTCGATGACGGTGATGTTGGCGACCGGCAGAGCGCCGAGGGTATCGCCGGGTTTGAATTTGAGGTGGATGATGGTCACATTGTAATCGAAGAACTCAAGCGTCTCCTTGAGCCGCAACGCCTCCATCTGACCAAGTCCGCCGCGGAGGAAGATGATCGGATTCATGCCGCCGAATGTCGGGATGATCTCGCGCAACCAGCCCGCCTGCGACTGCTCGAACAGGAATGCGATCTGCATCCCCTTCTTGATCCCCAAGTCTATCAGGTAGCGCGGCGTCTTCGGATCGATATACAGGTACTGCGTGCCGGTCGGCGGCAACGCCTTTTCCTTCATCGCGATGACCGGCTCACGCGGCGGTTCGCTTTTTTTGACCGCCTTCGGTCCCGCCGCGAGCGGTAGAGCCAGCAAGGCAACGCAGAGAATGAGCTGAAGTAGGCGCATTAAAACATCGTCTCCCGGTGTTATTCGCTGGTCAATCTCATATAGTACGAATAGGAGTTATCGATAGTGGTGATCGTACTTGGCAGACTGGCGAAGGTTCCGGAGGGACTCGTTTCACCACCGCCGAGATGGGTGCCGAATGCCGGCTGATCGGTCTCCAGAGAAGAATCGTAATAATGGGTCGGGTCATATGAGACCATATCGTCGGTAACGCCGAAAAAGACCCCTATGAAATAATAGTAACCGCTGGTCAGGCTCACCGACAAGGCCCCCGAACTGTAAAATGCGGCGGATCCGGCGCTCGAGTAGTGATTGACCGTCGTCTGTGAAAGGAGGCTGTAGGTGCCGGTCTGGCTCGATGAATAATAGACCGCGTAAGTGATGTCAAGAGAGCCGAGAAAAGACATATAGGTCTCTATCTCGGTCAAGGTTCGCGAAGAAGAACAGGAGAAATAGTTCCCCTTTAACCGGTCGCCGCCGGTATAGTAGTATGCGTTCGATCCGATGGTATCGGTCTGCGCGGTCGACGGATAATCGCAGCCGGCCGTGCCGGGATCGACGCAGACCATACCCCACGTGGCGCAATCCTCCATATAGGTCCAGTAGTAGCAGCCGTCGTTGTCCAATGTGCAATCGTCAACCTGATCGGCATAGGTCGGATTGCACCGGCGATCACCCGAGGTGCATTCGCTGGTACACGAAGAGACACAGTAGGCGTCGCCGAAAGACAATTCGCAGGTCTGTGCCGGGGAATACTGATCGCAATACTCCATATCCTGCCAGTGATTGCAACCGTCCCCTCCTTGGGTACAGCGCTGGACCGTGTCGACGACGCACCGTTCGGTCCCCTGCGGCGTACAATCATTGGAACAGACGGCGTCGGTGTCGGGTAGCGTATCGCCATCCTTGGGCAACTCTTCGCAGGTCGCCGTATCCCAGCCGTCGCAGGAATCGTTGCATTTCGCCTTGCCGCTCGCATAGACGAACGGATCTATCTCGACGCAGTTGATCAGGCCGCCGTCGCAGATCTCCGGACCTTCGACGATGGCATTGCCGCATTCATGCGGTTCGGCCGCGTCACAGGTGGCAGTATCGTAATCACTGCAGTCCTCGAGACACTTCGCCTTGCCGGCGCCGTATTTTTCCGCATCGATATCGACGCAATCCTTCGTGTCGCCGTCACAGGCCTCGGGACCTTCCTGTATGAAGTTGCCGCACTCATGCGGCACCTCATCGCAGGTCACCGTGTCCCAGCCGGTGCAATCGGGGCGGCACTTCGCCTTGCCGCCGTTGTAAAGCGCCGGGTCTATGGTGCTGCAGAGCTCGGTATTGCCGTCACAGGGCTCGCCGCCGTCAATGAAACCATTGCCGCAGGTCGCCGCGAAGTCCATGTCGCTTACCGCGTTCTCGTCGCTGTCGCCGATCAGCTCGTCGCTGTCGGAGAGGTTGTCCTTGTCGTTCGTCTTTTTGGCGCTCTCATCGCACGCCGACAAAAGTAGCGCGATACAAAAAACGATGACCGACCAATTAAATATGCGCATCACACCTCTCCCCCAAAAACGTAAAAAGGATATTATTTCTTGTCGGCGGCAAGTATCTTCAGCCGCTCTTCGATCCCGGCCGACCTGTCGCTCTGGCCGGTCGCAACATAGAGCGCTTTGAGTTTCAGAAGATAGGCGGTGAGCGGCGTCTTCCAACCGTTCTCCGAGGCCGTTTGCACCGCGAGTTCCAGCGTGGCGGTATCGAAGGTCCCCCTTTTGAGCGTTACTCCGACGCCGATAAGCCGCGAGACCGGCTCCTCGATACCGGCAAGGGCATCGTTCACCTCTTTGACCGAACGTTTGGCAAGCGATGCCATCAGGTCGCGGTACTGTTCCGGAAGCGCATCCGGCTTCACGGCGGTCCCTTCGAGCATCGCACGGTAGCTGTCGTTCGACGGATCGCCGCCGTATTCCTTCGCCTGTTCGCAGGGGACATCGATGAGCGCGGCGGTCTCCAGCGCACAGCGGGTGAGCCATGCCCGCCCCACGAGCGCCGGATCGCCGGTCTTTGAGATATGTTCAAGTGCTTTATCGAAATGGATGCCCGCCAGTTTCTCTTCGCCCGCGAGATAACTTTCCGAGTAATTGGCCAGCTGCGTATGGGCGGCGCTCTGCCACGCCGGAGCGGGCTGGGACGAACAGGCGGCCAGCGCGATGACGATGCTGAAGAGCGCTTGTCTCACGGCAGTTTTATCTCCTTCTTCTGCTCGAACGGCAGACTGTTGCGGACATCCTGAATGAGCTTGTTCACCGACGATATCGTCTCCTCGACCTCCTTGCGGACGAGGTTGATGTCCTGCGTGGTCCCTTGTAGATCAGCGCTCATCGTTATCGCGTTATCGATGAGGGTATCGAGCCGCTTGAACTTCCCTTCGATGTCGGTGAGGATGTTGTTGACTATCGCTATCGAACCCTTATCGCCCAGCACCGCCTCGTCGGCCTTCGCCACCATCCCGTCGATCCGCTTCATGGTGCCGTCGACCGTTTCGGTGATGGCGGCGACCTGTTCGAGGGTCTTCATGAGCGTTTCCTGCCCCTTCTTGTCGCCCGTCGCCATCTCCAGCAGGCTTTTCTTCTCCGAAAGCATCTTGGTCATCTTACGGGTATCGGCGATGATCTTATTGAGTTCGCTGTCGGCGTTGGTCATCCGGTCGATGTTGTCGGCGACCGACTGTATCCGTTCGACCAGCGGCTGCGCCTTTTTGATGACCTCGTTGATATCGTCGATGGTCTTTATCGGGACGATCTTGTTGTAGGAAAGTTCTTTCCCCTCGGGGTTCTCGGTCCGCACCACGATACGCGGCGTGCCGACGAGCGGTTTCTCGAGCGTGAAGGTGCTCTCCTCGCGTATCCAACGGACATGTTTGCGCGGCACGGTGATGGTGATGACCACCTGTCCCTTGTCCGACAGTTCGAGGTCCTTCACCTTGCCGATCTCGAAACCGGAGAAGAGGACCGGCATCCCCTGCGTGAGCCCTTCGCCCGATTCCGACTGGAGGCGGTACATCGCCAGATCGGCGAACAGGTCCTTTTTATAGGCGATGAAGAGCCCGGCGAGTATGATGAGCACGATGGTCGTGACAATGAAGAGCCCGACCTTATACTGTATGCTCTTACTGGCCATCGGCCTCGTAGCGCCCCCTGTTCCATTCGTACCCGAGAATGATACCTTCGATGCCGGAGAAGTCAAGGAGTTCCAGCGCTTTCCGTATGGGCGAAAGGTTATGCATATTCTCGACCTGCGCGAAAGGACGGTCGATGACGATGGCGGCGTTCGCGTGCTGTGAGGCGCGTAGCAACTTCACGAAGAATAGATCACGGTCATTCAGCTCGAAGCTCCGTTTTGCCGCCAGATGACACATATCGAACCGTTCGAGCAGCGCCGTGGTGTCGCGATGGGAATCCTCGGCCGTCAGCCGCTGGTGGTACTGCCGGATGAGGGCGATGTTCTGGAACACCGACAGGTTGGACAGGAGCGGGATGTCGGCCGAAACGGGGGCGTAGCGCGGCCCCATCTCGGCGCGCAGCGCGGCAAGCGCCGCGGCCAGTTCCTCTTCCGAGCGGAAGAGTCTTACAGAAACCGGGCAACTAATGACAGCACCTCGATGACGACTATCGCTATGAAGACATTGACCATCCCCCGCAGGACAGCCACCGGCACCGCCGTCAGCTGATAACCGGCGCGCGATCCATAGTAGAGCGGGATGAAGGTGATAAAGAACCCGAACGCGGCGCTTTTCACCATCAGGATGAGGAAATCCTTGTATTCTATCGCCTTGGCGATGATGTCGGCGTAGGCATTGAAGCCCATGCCGAAGATGAGTGCGGAGAACAACAATCCGGAAAGGGTCACGATGATCGCAAAAAGAGAACTGAGCAGTACGACGCTCACCATCACCGCGATGATGCGCGGCAGGAACAGATACTGCGCGATGTCGATATCGAAGGCCGCAAGGGCGTCGAGTTCGCGATTGGCCTTCATGACCGCCATCTCGGCGTTGATGGCCGAGCCGCTCCGCAGGGCGATGAGCAGGGTGGTCATGATCGGCGCCATCTCGAGCACCACGACCCCCGCGATGAATTGGCCGATATATTCGGTCAGCCCGATCTCCTTGATGACGAACAGGGTCATGCCGATGAAAAGCGAACCGAAAAGGATGGATACCACGATGAAGAAACCGAGCAACTGGACCGCCGTAAAATATATCTGGGTGGTCAGGATATCGACCGTCAGCGGCCGGTAGCTGGCGCGGGAGAACAAACGCCGGAAGACGGCATACGCAAAGCCGAGCAGCTGCCGCAGTTCGCGCCAGTTCTCGAGCGCCGCGCCGCCGAGCTTCTCCAGCCACGACACGCCGTTCATGCGCCCCTCCCGAAAGTGCGCAGGAGGAGCCCCGCCAGATAGAGCGCGCCGGCGACGAGCACCATCGCGGGACCCGCCGGGATATCGAGCGTGAACGATCCGTAAATGCCGGCGAAGGTCGAGACCGCGCCGATAAGGGTCGCCCAGCCGATGATCGCGACGGGCGACCGGCTGAAGAGGGTGGCGGTCGCGGCGGGAAGCGTGAGAAGCGCGATCACGAGGATGAGGCCGACCACCTGCATCAGCACCACCACCGTCAGCGCGACCACCCCGAGTAGAACTATGTACAGCATCGTCCGCGGAAGTCCCCGCACCCGGGCATGTTCTTCATCGAACGAGAGGGCGATGAACTGCCGGAAAAAAATGAACACCGTGATAAGCACCGCCGCATCGAGCGCCGCCAGCCGGTAGAGCGACCCCCGCGGGACCATCAGGATACTGCCGAACAGATAGCTCATCAGATCGGCCTGATGACCCGGGGTGAGGTAAAGGAACAGGATGCCGACCGACATCCCGATCGCCCAGAGCGCCCCGATGAGGGTATCTTCATGCTGACGCGCCCGCTTGTTGACCAGCCCCAGCACCACCGTGAACAACAAAGCGCAGGCAAGCGCTCCGGCGAAGGGGGAATAGCCGAGGAACACGGCGACCCCGACCCCGCCCAGCACCGCGTGCGATATGCCGCCGGTGACGAACGATATCTTCTTGAGCACCACGAAGGTCCCGGCAAGTCCGCAGGCGACCGCCGCCAGCAGTCCCGCGATAAGGGCGTTCTGCAGGAATGGATACTGCATCAGCGCTGTTGCGAATCCGCCCATCGTTACAACCCGCAGTGGTGATCGACGCGGTGCATATGGCTATGGTACTTCTCGTCTATTCCGCACTGCGTCACCTCGGCCGCATCGCTTACCGAAACCTGCCGGTTGACACAGGCGATCCGGTTGACATACGACGAAACGAAGCCGAGATCGTGCGACACCATGACGATAGCCATCTTTTTGTTGAGTTCCTTCAGAAGCGCGTAGATATCCTGCTCCACGGCGCTGTCGACGCTCGATACCGGTTCGTCGAGCAGCAGCAGTTCCGGCCCCGACACGAGCGCCCGCGCAATGAGGACCCGCTGTTTCTGACCGCCCGACAGTTCGTCGAAAAGACGACCTTTCAGCGGCAGGATATCGACCGCCGTCATCGCCGCGCGCGCCGCGATACGATCTTTTTCCGAAAAGAAGGGGGTCAGCGATCGCGGGCCGAGCCGCCCGAGCATCACCGTTTCCTCGACCGTGATGGGAAAATCAAGCTCCATCCGCGCCGACTGCGGCACATAACCGATCCGGCCGACGCTTTTTCCGGGCGCCGCACCGAGGACCGTTATGGTCCCCTGCCGCGGCTTGAGAAGGCCGAGCATGAGCTTCAGGATGGTGGTCTTGCCGCCGCCGTTGGGCCCGATGATGGCGAAGAACTCCCGTTCGGCGATATCGAAGGAGACCTCTTCGAGCACCGGCCACGCCGCGTAGGCGAAGGAGACCTTGTCGAAAGTGACGATATTCACTGCGCCCCTCCGAACGATGCGGCGAGCGCCTCGGCGACCGACCACAGATTCTTCGCCACATCCTCGACGAGCGGATCGATCATAACGACCTTTGCCCCGGTCGCATCGGCGACCGCCTGCGCCTCGCGGCCCGAGAACTGCGGCGCGACGAAAAGGGCGGAAACCTTTTCCCGCCGCACGATGTCGGTCACCGCCGCCAGATGCTGCGCTCCCGACTCCTTGCCCGCGATCTCGATGGGCACCTGTTTCAGGCCGTACGCGTCGGCAAAGTATCCCCACGAGGGATGGAACACGATGAAGGGACGTCCCTTGAAGGAGGCCAGCAGGGTCGCTATCCGGCCGTCGAGCGCATCCATTTCATCGGCAAATGCAAGAAGGTTGTTCTGATAGCGGGTAGTATGCGCCGGATCGGCCGCCGCAACGGCCGCGGCGACCGCACGGGCCTGTTCTTTAAGTAAGTGGGGAGAAAGCCATATGTGCGGATCGCCGCCGCCGTGATGGTCCGCATAGTTCGGACAGGCGGCATGATCCTCTGCGGCAAAACCCTCCGCGTGGTGGGCACAATCATGTTCCCGGTGTTCCGTCTGTTGGCCGTCGGCCGGACGCTTGGCGATATCGGTATCGGTCCGCACGAAGGTGACGCCGGGATACGAACCGCGCACTTTTTCAAGCCACGCGATCTCCGAGGGGTCACCGGTCAGGAAGAACAATTTCGCCTGCGATAATCCCGCCATCTGGTCGGGAAGCGGTTCAAAGGTGTGGGGGTTGGCGCCGGGACGGACCAGCGCCGTCACCGTCACCCGGTCGCCGCCGATACGCTCGACGACATATTTGAGCGGCGGGATGGAGACGAACACCGCCATTTTCCCGTCGTTCTGCGGCATCTGCGCGGCCGAACCGCCGCCGGCGGTCAGAAGCCACGCGATGACGCCGACCAGCACTGTTAAGATCGTTATCCAGACGAATTTTTGCACGGCGTACACACCTTACCTACATACGTCCGGCAGAATATCAGAGGAGCGGGCGATAGTCAATAATGTCACCTCCTCCGTCAAGAAGGTTCCTTTTGCTTTTTAAGGCGAACTTTGCTATCGTTGAGCATGACTCGTCTGTCTCACAACGCACCGCACGCCGCGTGCGATCTTATTTTCCGGCCCGCCGTTCCGGCCGACTTCGATGAACTGTGGCCGATACTCCATGAGGTATTCGAGAGCGGCGAGAGTTACCCGCACCGTCCCGGCACGACGAAGGAAGAGGGCTACCGCTACTGGATAGAGACGCCGACCGTTTCTATCGTGGCGATCCTTGAGGGCCGCATCGCCGGCACCTACTATCTGCGCCCCAATCAGGTCGGCCTCGGCTCGCATATCGCCAACGCCGGGTACATGGTCGCCTCGTGGGCGCGGGGACTCGGCATCGGCCGTGCGCTCTGCCTCCACAGCATCGAGGAGGCGCCGAAAAACGGCTTCAAAGCGCTCCAGTTCAACCTCGTGGTCGCCTCGAACGCCCCGGCGGTCCATCTGTGGACCTCGTGCGGCTTCACCATCATCGGGACGATACCGAAGGCCTTCGACCACAAGCGGCTCGGTCTCACCGACGCCTACATCATGCACCGGTTCGTATAAGGAGGAACCCATGAACATCTCGTTCGTTACCGTCCACGTCCCCGAACTCGACAAGACCATCGTTTTCTATGAGACCGTGATGGGTTTCACCGTCGCACGACGCTTCAAGGCGGGGCCGCAGGTCGAGATCGTCTTCATGGCCGACGGACGCGGAGCCCAGATAGAATTTATCACCGGTACCGGGCATACCGTGAACGCCAAAGGGCTCTCCATCGGCTTCGAGGTCCCTGACATCGAGGCGACCCACGCCCATCTCAAGGCGCACGGCGTCCCCATCATCTACGGCCCGGCGACGATGCCGAGCGGCGTGAAACTGCTGAACGCGAAGGACCCCAACGGCCTCGAACTCGGCTTCGTCCAGTATCCCAAATAACCTTTTCTTTCCACTTGCAATTCATTTTCGTTTTGTTAAAATGCCGTTGTCTGACGCACAGAGGTGGGAAATGAAGCAACGATTTCTTAAGTTGATCGTCGCGGCGCTGGGGTTCTCTTCTTTCTTTCTTCTCGGCTGTGACATCTACGGTTGCAACGACGATACGAAGTTGATGGACGATGATAAATTCTTTTCCGCCTACTGCGACGAACTGTTCTACTGTTCCGTGGAGTGGAGCGCTCAGTTCAACAACGACCTCGACAACTGCATCGCGCAGGGAAGAAAAGAGATATTCGACGGGAATTATATGGACCTGACCTACACGGAAGGGAACAAATGTCTCGATTGCCTTGCGGACCTTCTCTGCAACGACTTTCTTCTCTGCGATTGGCAATATGCCGATTACAAGACTTATACAAGTTGCCCCGCCTGTCCCGACTGTGCTCATATGTTTCACCCAAGACTATCCTGCAAACCCAACATCTATCTCTATCCCGAAGAAACGACCGAACTGGCGGTCACCCTTTCGTTCCCGCGCGGCGGCGAAGTGACCGTTTCGGACCCCGAGTACGGCGACGGCTGGCGGGTGACCGTGACGCCCGACGGCATCATCGACAACAAATACGGTTACCTGTTCTACGAATCGTTGGGTCCCGACCGTTTCCAGCGCGACGCGGCATGGCGCATCGAACGCGACGAACTCGAGCCGTTCTTCCGCGCCGACATGGCCGATGCCGGATTCCGCGGCCGCGAGATAGACGATTTCGTCGACTACTGGCTGCCGATCCTTGACCGCTGCCCCTCCTACGACATCTACCCGCAGACCAATACCGAGATCGACGAGCATGTGCTCGTGAACTTCTCGCAGACACCCGACATTTTCATTCGTTACTACTATGTCATCGGTTGCGCCAAGGGTGTTCCGACCTTCGCGACGCCCGCCTTGCACACACCGGTCGAACGGACCGGCTTTACCGCGCTCGAATGGGGCGTGATACCTTTGTTCGACTACTGAGTCTTCGCAAAAAACGCTCTTGCATTTTATTTCCGGTGCGGGTAGAATGGCGGCGTGGAATCACAACGGGGGTAATGTCATGAAGTTCGCTCTTGCCGTTTTTGCGGTGTTGCTTCTTCTCGCCGCCTGCGACGAGTTCAAGGAGGCGCCGCTGTCGAAATGCATAACCAATCCGGCGACGGCACTTCTCTTGGAAGAAGAAGAGAACCCGTGCCAGTCCAGAGCCATTCTCGTATCGCGAACCGAAGATAAACTGGTGATCGACTATCAGCAGTTGTTCGTCTGCGCCGGTATAAAATATGGGTATATCGCCCATGTTGACGAGGCCGATCCGACGATACTCATTATTGAAATAACCTCCGAGAGCGGCGATTCGGTCGCCACTTGTGTTTGCTGTAAACGGATGACGGTGACCTATAAGGCCGCCGCCGAAAAGATAGCGAAGATAACTCAAGTGAAGGTTTCCGGCGATGATTGGGAACTCCCCTCCCTGCTCCCGATAGAGACACCGTAATCACTCACAACTCCTTTTTTCTATTGCAAATCGCGAATCTCTGACTATAAAGGGGGCCGGCCTGCCCCGAGTGTAACCGAGGCGGCGTCCATTTCGCTATATGAGGAGCCCCGATGAAAGCACCCGCCCGCAACGACAAGATCCGCAACATCGCCATCATCGCCCACGTCGACCACGGTAAGACCACCCTCGTCGACGCCATGTTCCGCCAGAGCGGCGTCTTCCGAGAGGGACAGGAAGTGGCCGAGCGCGTCATGGACAGCATGGATCTGGAGCGCGAACGCGGCATCACGATATCGGCCAAGAACTGCGCCGTCCATTGGAACGGCGTCAAGATAAACATCATCGACACCCCCGGCCACGCCGATTTCGGCGGCGAGGTCGAACGGGCCATATCGATGGCCGACGGCGCGCTCTTGCTCGTCGACGCATCGGAAGGGCCGCTCCCGCAGACGCGGTTCGTGCTCAAAAAGGCGCTCGAATCGGGACTGCGCGTCATCGTCGTCATCAACAAGATCGACCGCAAGGATGCCCGGCCGCAGGAGGTCTTGGACGAGATACTCGACCTTTTCATAGACCTTGAGGCGAGCGACGACCAGCTCGAATTCCCGCTGCTATACGCCATCGGCCGCGACGGCACCGCGCAGAAAACGCTGGAAGAGAAGGGCGAGAACCTGCAGGTGCTCTTCGATCTGATACTGAAGGAACTCCCCGCCCCCGCCTACGATCCCGCCGAACCGTTCCAGATGCTCGTCTCCGATCTCGGCTATTCCGACTACCTCGGACGGCTCGCCATCGGCAAGATAGTGAACGGCGCGGTCAAATCGAACGACCAGCTGGTCCGCATCGCCGAGAACGGCTCACAGCCGGCGCTCAAGGTGACGCGCCTCCAGACCTACGACGGCATCAAGGTGGTGCCGGTCGACGCCGCCGAACCGGGCGACATCATCGTGCTCGCCGGCGCCGACGAGGTGATGATCGGCGACACCATCTGCAACCGCGAAAGCCCCAAGGCACTGCCGCGGATCAATGTCGACGAGCCGACCGTGTCGATGCGCTTCGCGATAAACACCTCCCCCTTTGCCGGCAGAGAGGGGAAGTTCGTTCAGTCGTCGAAGATACGCGAACGGCTGACCAAAGAAACGCTCCGCAATGTCTCGATACAGGTCGAAGAGGGTGAGAACCGCGACAGTTTCATCGTAAAGGGGCGCGGCGAATTCCAGATGTCGATACTCATCGAGCAGATGCGGCGCGAGGGTTTCGAGCTGTCGGTCGGCCGCCCCGAGGTCATCTACCGCTACAAGGACGGCGTGCGGCAGGAACCGATCGAGCATGTCTACATCGACTGCGAAGAACAGTTCATGGGGGTCATTACCGAGAAGCTCTCGATACGGCGCGGCCGGATGGTGAACCTCGTCAACAACGGCCGGGGGCGCGTCCGGATGGAATTCTCGGCGCCGTCGCGCGCGCTCATCGGTTTCCGCGACGAATTCCTGACCGACACGAAGGGGACCGGCATCCTCAATTCGCTCTTCGACGGCTACGACGACTACCGCGGCGATTTCCCGACCCGCTTCACCGGCTCGATCGTCTGCGACCGGCAGGGGGAGGCGGTCGCCTACGCCATCTTCAACCTCGAACCGCGCGGACGACTCTTCGTCGTGCCGGGCGACAAGGTCTACGAAGGGATGGTGGTCGGCGAACACAACAAGGACCGCGACATCGATGTGAATGTCTGCAAGGAAAAGAAACTCTCCAACATGCGCGCCGCCGGGAAGGACGACAACATCCTCCTCACCCCCGTCCGGCCGATGACGCTCGAAGAGGCGATACACTTCATCCGCGACGACGAACTGGTCGAGATAACGCCGCTCACCATCCGCCTGCGCAAGATCGTTCTCGACGGCCTCGAACGCCACCGGAACAAAGGCTCGGAACTCAAGGCGCAGCGCGAAGGGAGCTGAACCGCGCCCGCTCCCTATCAAATTCGGATACTTGACACTTTTATAGTTGCCAGCCCGTTGCCTTTGCTTATAATTCCTTAAGCATAATGCAGGTACGGAGGTGTGCCATGCAACGGACATTCTCGCTCATCGTGCTGTTCCTCGTGGTGACGCTCCTGTCGTTCGCGGCGGCATGGCAGGTGCAGATCGCGTGGGGCGCGGAAGGCGATACGACGAAAAAGGAGGCGAAGATGGATAGCACGAAAAAAGTGGTGAAAAGCGAGGAGGAGTGGAAGAAGGAACTGACCCCCGAACAGTACCGTATCCTGCGGCAGGCGGGGACCGAACGGGCCTTCACCGGCGCGCTCAACGATCTCTACGATCCCGGCCTCTACCGCTGCGGGGCCTGCGGCGCACCGCTGTTCCGCAGCGACACGAAGTACGACCACGGCTCCGGTTGGCCGAGTTTCACCGAACCGATAACGGCCGGTGCGATCGAATACCGCGACGACAACACCTACGGCATGAGCCGCGTCGAGGTGCGCTGCGCCGCGTGCGGTTCGCATCTGGGTCATGTATTCGACGACGGACCCGGACCGAACGGCAAGCACTACTGCATCAACTCGGCCTCGATGAAGTTCGAAAAGGCGACGCAGGCGACGGGTCCCCAAAAGGCGACCTTCGCGGCGGGCTGTTTCTGGGGCGTCGAACTCAAGCTGTCGCAGGTGCCGGGCGTCCTGTCGACGCGCGTGGGCTACACCGGCGGTCACACCAAATCACCCACCTACGAAGAGGTCTGCACCGATGAGACGGGACACGCCGAGGCGGTCGAGGTGACCTACGACCCGACGAAGGTGAGCTATGAGAAACTGCTCGATACTTTTTTCAACCTGCACGATCCGACGCAGATAGACCGGCAGGGGCCCGATATCGGCGCGCAGTACCGGTCGGCGATATTTTACCACTCGGCGGCGCAGGAACTGGCGGCGAGCGCGACGGTGAAGAAACTCAACGCCTCGGGGAAATACCGCCGTCCCCTCGCGACGCAGGTCGTTCCCGCCGACACCTTCTATCCCGCCGAGGAGTACCACCAGAAATACTATCAAAAACGCGGCAAACAAGGCTGCGGCATCTAGAAAACTTCACGCCTCACGCCGTTTGTGCTAGGGTGGGCCGAACGACGGAGGCATCATGCGTTCCCCGGCCATACCTGAACCATTGATACGGGCGGTCATCGGCGCGGTGCTCGGCGACGATATCGCCGCGCGGCCCGCCGGCGACGCGATACCCAAACATCTCCTCGCGCCGCATGCCGAGCGGATCATGCGCCTCAGCGAGCGGTTCACCGGAGATGCCGCCGAGCGTCTGCCGCGCTATCTCGACGAGGCGAGGCTCGACGATTCCTACGCCCTCTATTATATGCCCATCAACGCGGCGAAGGTCGCGACGCTCATCGGTATCGCCCGCGCCGCCGGATATCTGACAGCCGGATCGCTGCGCGTCGCCGAACTGGGGTGCGGCCCCGGCGGCGGGCTCGTCGGCGCGCTCACGGCGCTTGAGGGAACGGCGCTCACCCTCACCGGCGTCGACCACTCCGAGTCGGCGCTCGCGCTTGCCGGACGGATCATTAGTGCCGCAGGAGGCACCTTTCCCTCCATCCGCTTCAATCTCGAAGGCGCGGTCCCCGACCTCAAAACGCCGCAGGATATCTTCATCATCGCCAATACCCTCAATGAACTCTGGCGTGGCCGCGATGACACCATCGAGAAACGGACGCGGCTCGTCGCGGGACTCGCGGAAAAGCACCTCGCGCCGGGCGGCGTCATCCTGCTCCTTGAACCGGCGCTCCGTGCCCCGTCGCGGGAACTGGTCGCGGTGCGTGATCGGCTTCTTGCAGGCGGCGGCTGGCGCATCCTCCACCCCTGCACCCACCACGCCGCCTGTCCGTTTGCGGCCAATTCCGATGAGTGGTGTCACGATCTTCTCTCGTGGGAAATACCTGACATCGTGCGACAGATGGACGACCTCATGGGCTTCAACAAGCACCGGCTCAAATTCAGTTCGCTCGTGCTCACCCGCGGAGAGCCGATCTCGCCCGCCGACCGCTGGTATGTCCTGATCGACCCGCATGAAGCGAAGGGAATGACCGATCTTGTGGCCTGCGGCGAGCGCGGCATGGTGCGGATGATACTTTCGCGGCGCAGTTACAGCGAAGCGAACCGCCCCTTCCGCAAACTCGGCAAGGGAGACCACTTCACACTGAACTTATCGCACGAACCGGAAAAACTCTACCGGTTGACGCCCGATGATACGGTCTTGGTCGACTGACCGTTTTTTGACTTCCGTTCCGGAAATGATACACTCGCCGTCATGAGAAATGAGTCCCCCGCTCACCGTTAATGAGGACCGACACATGAAGAAAAAAACGATCTTTGCATCATCCTGCATACTGTTGACCTATCTCCTCGGCTCCTGCGCCTCGGCGCCGGTAGAAGAGGCGCCGCCGCCGAAAAAAAAGGTGATCGCCGATGACGGCACCAACCCCTTCACCGAACAGACCTTCACCTTCAAGAACGGTGACCGCTACATCGGCGAGGTGAAGGACGGTCTCATGGAGGGACAGGGAAAATACATCTTCACCGACGGCAAAGTTTACGAAGGACAGTTTTCCAATAACAAGTTCAACGGCGACGGCGTCCTCACCTTCCCCAACGGCGATGTCTATACCGGTCAGTTCCAGAACGATCAGCGGCACGGCATCGGTTCGATGGTCTTCAAGAGCGGCAACCGCTACGAAGGGGAGTTCCGCGACGATGTGATGCAGGGAAAAGGAAGTTTCCGCTACATCGACGAGACGCAGTACGACGGCGAATTCGAGAAAGGGAAACGGCAGGGAAAAGGGGTCCTTTCCCACCCAAGCGGCGAAAGCTATGACGGCGAATGGGCCAACGATAAGAAACACGGCTACGGCGTGTGGAAATACGCATCGGGCGAACGCTATGAAGGGACCCTCGACGAGGGGGAGATCCACGGCCGCGGCGCCTATTACTTTAAGGATGGCAAGGTGTATGAAGGGGCGTTCCGCTTCGGCAAGATCACCGGCGAAGGAAAGTTGACCATGCCCAACGGATGCGAATATGTCGGCGGCTTCAAGAACGGCAAATATTCGGGCAACGGCGTCATGACCTGTCCCGGCGGCGTTCGTCAGGAAGGGATGTGGGAAAACAACAAACTCATCCGCAATGTCGAGAAGGATGACGACGAAGAATCGGCGGAACCCGAGAACCCGGCGGACGAAGAATAAACGCTACCCTTTTTCGGCGGTTTTTTCCAGCAGGCCCCGTATCGTGCGCATCTCCCTCTTGAACCGTTCGAACCGATCCCCCGTCAGCACCGGAGCCGCGATCATCTTTATCCGGAGCGGATTTTCCCACTTTCCCTGCCGTTTGATGCCGAAATGGAGATGCGGGCCGGTGCTGCGGCCGGTGCTGCCGAGCCGTGCGACGATCTGCCCCCCCTTGACCACACTCCCCGCCCGGGTGGCGAAGGAATTCAGGTGCAGGTAATAGGTCTCGGTCCCATCGATGTGCCGGATGATCAGTTTGTTACCCGAAGCGCCGTCCATCCCCGCAGACACGACCCGCCCCGCCGCCACCGCATAGACCGGCTCACCCATCCGGCCACCGTAGTCGACGCCGTTGTGCAGATGCCGCTGTCCGGTGATGGGATGGATACGGAAACCGAAGGTCGAGGTGATATGAATGCGGTCGACCGGGAGACGCAGACCGCTCGAGGCGAGCGCCTTGCCGTCGACGGTGTAGTGTGCGTTGTAGGCCGATTTCGGATCATCCTCTTCGTACCAGAAGGTCTCGCGGTGTCCCGCTATCTTACCGGTATATGATGCGAACAGCACCCGGCCGCCGGGTATGCGCCGCCCCTTGTAGAATTCCTCCTCGACGAGGATGCGGTAGGTGTCGCCGTTGCGGGCGTCGGTGTTGAACGATATCATCCCTTCGAGCGCGTTGTTGACCGCCTGCCGTATCCACGTGGTCACCTCGCTGCGCTGGGCGAGCGAGGCGTTGAGCGTTCCCTGCATCTCCCCGGCGATGATGCGGCGTCGCATCTCGGTGGGATAGCGAGTGAAGGAGTATTCGAGCCTGCCCGTCTTTTCGCTGCGGATGAGGGTATGATAAGTGACGATGTTGGGACGATAGACAAAGCGGGTTACCTTGCCGTTCTCATCGAACCAGACCCGGAGCGCTTCGCCTGCATAGAATTTACTGAAATCGACCTGATCGCGTATCCCGTTGGCGATCTCCAGAACATTGGCGAGCGTCATCCCCGGCACCGCGAGCAATGAATCCTCGAACCCTTTGTAGGGAAGTATCCAGCCCTCCACATAGTCGGCGCTCGCCGTTTCTTCGGGAACCAACGATGCGTAGCCGATGTAGGGATCGAACGGGTTGACGCTCATTGCGTCGACCGCGTCACGATCATCCGGCGTGTCGTCCGGGAAAAGGAACCATAGCGCGAGCATAAAGAGCCCGATCGCCATGAACAGAAAAACAAGTCGCTGCGGACGGTTACCTTCCTTATAAAAGATGAAACGGTCTATCCGGCCGGGGTTTCGCTGCATCGGCACCTCGTTTTCGACGGGGGATGCTAGCCGAAAGAAGCACCTTTGTCAACAGCAAGTTGCCGTCGGGCATCACTTTTTAGCCAAAAAGACGCGCCAACTGAAAGACGGTGACCGCCGCGAAGTAGGCGAGGAGCGTCATCCCCACATACTGCGCCGTTGCCCATTTCCAACTGCCCGTCTCTGCCTTGACCGCCGCGAAGGTGGCCACGCACGGCGCCGAGAAGAGTATGAATATAAGGAACGCGAGCGCCGCGGCGGGCGGATAGGTCTCGCGCAGTTTTTCCGAAAGCCCCGAACCGATGACGCCGCTGTCCTCCTGCGAGAAGAGTATCGCCGCCTGCGAGACGAACATCTCCTTGGCGGCGAGCGACGCGAGCGCCGCGTCGGCGATGCGCCAGTCGCCCCCCATCAGTTCGAATGCGGGCTCGACAGCGGTGCCGATCCGCCCCAGCAGGGTGCCGCGCGCCTGCTCATCGGGCGTCCCATCGACCCGGGGCCACGCCGCGAGCAGTCCCAGAAGAATGCTCGCGATGAGTATCGTCGTCCCCGCCTTTTCGAGGAAATGGCGACCGCGGTCCCACGACGAGGCGAGGATCTCTTTCACCGGCGGCATCACATATTCGGGAAGCGCGGGAAGACAACCGCAATTGTCGCCCTTGAGAAGCGTCTTGCGCAGGATCAGCACGAAAATGACCGCCGCAAGAGCACCGACCAGATAAACGCCGAAGAGCGCCGCCGGACGCCACGCCGGGGCGAAGAAGGCCGACACGAGGAGCAGATAGACCGGCAGGCGGCCCGAGCACGAAAGGAACGGTAGCATCATGATCGCGGCGATCCGTTCGCGGCGGCTCGCTATCGAGCGGGTCGCCATGACCGCGGGGACCGAACAGCCGAACCCGAGGGCGAGCGGCACGAAACAGCCGCCCGACAGGCCGATGCGGGTCATGTGGCGGTCGAGCAGCGCCGCGCCGCGGGCGAGATAACCGCTCTGTTCAAGAAACGCCATACCGAAGAATAAGAGGAACAGGTTTGGCGTGTAGGCGAGCACCCCGCCCACCCCGGCGATGACGCTGGTGACGAGCGTCAGCCCCAGCGACCCCTCGGCGAAGGGACCGTTCGCAGCCACCCACCGGCCGATATGGGAAAAAAAATGTTCAAGGGCGAGCGCCGCCGGACCGCCGACCGCAAAGACCACCTGCAGGAAGAAATACATACAAAGGATGAAGAGCGGCACCCCGAATCGGCGGTGGAGCACCCAGCGATCTATCCGCTCGGTCACCTCGCGTCGACTGCCTGCCCCGAGACTGAACATTCCTGAATATCACCTCATTCCGGTAGGTTGTCCACCTTTCGACGAGAACTCTCGCCTCTGGCAACTAAATTCGCCTCTTTGAATATAGTTAGACGTACCTAACTTGTCAAGAACTTTTTTTGGAGTTCCTAATTTTGTTATTGACTCCGGCCATTCCGGCACTATAATCACCTCGACACTGGTACGGGAGGAAACCCATGACCGAAATGATATCGGGACTTACCTCGGTTCAGGAAGATTATCTCGAAACGATCTACCGCCTGACCATCGAGCGGAAGGTGGCGCGCAACAAGGAGATCGCCGAGGCGCTCAATGTCAAGACCGCCACGGTGACCGGCGCGGTCCAGCATCTGGCCGAGATCGGTTATGTCAACTACGAGAGTCACGGCTATGTGACGCTGACCGACATCGGCGCGAAACTGGCCAAGGAACTGCTCGAACGGCATAAACTCTTTTACGAGTTCTTCCACGGCATACTCGGGCTCGACGAGAAGATCGCCGACGAGGTCGCCTGCCGCACCGAACACCACATCACCGGTGAGCCCTACCGCCGCTTCCGCGACCTGGTGACCCACTTCAAGAACTGCACCAACCCCGGCAAGTATCAGGGATAACCCTTCACCATGCAGATATTCGGCCCCATCCCCTCGCGCCGGCTCGGCTGGAGTCTCGGCGTCAATACGCTCCCCGAAAAGATATGCTCCTACTCCTGCGCCTACTGTCAGGTGGGACTGACGCAACACTTCGACACCACTCGGCGCGACTACGCCGATCCGCAGGAACTGGCCGCGCTGGTCGCCGAGAAGATCGCGGCGGTGAAACAGAAAGGGGGAACGGTCGAAGTGATATCGTTCGTCCCCGACGGCGAACCGACGCTCGACGCGCGACTGGGCGATGAGATCGCGGCGGTCCGTTCGATGGGGAAGGTGGCGGTCATCACCAACGGATCGCTCATGGACCGCGCCGATGTGCGGCGCGACCTCCTGCAAGCCGACATCGTATCCATTAAGATCGACACCCTCGATCAACCAGCGTGGCGAAAAGTGGACTGCCCGGCCGACGGGGTCGCACTGCCCGCCCTGCTCGACGGCATACGGACCTTCGCGAAGGAATTCAAAGGGACGCTACTTACCGAAACGATGCTCGTGGGCAAAGTGAACGACGATGCGGCGCGGCTCACGGCCACCGCGAAATTCATCGCCGACCTGAAACCGAAAAAGAGTTATATCCTCGTACCGACGCGGCCCCCGGCGCGGCTCGACATCACCCTGCCGACCCCCGAGACCCTCGCCGCGGCGTGGCAGATATTCACCGCCGCCCTGCCGCCCGACACCGCCGAGATGCTCACCGGCCACGAGGGGAACGCCTTCTCCTCGACCGGCGACGCACGGGCCGACATACTCGCCATCACGGCGGTCCACCCGCTCCGCATCGAGAACATCGAGAGCATTCTTCACGCGGCAGGCGCCTCGTGGGATATCGTTGAATCACTCAAGAACGAAGGGCTCGTGAGCGAGGTCACGTTCGGTACCGACCGCTTCATCGTCCGCGCCCTCCACACCTTCACGAAAGGATAAGTCATGAAACAGTTCCTCTGCTTCCTCCTGTTCACCCTGCTCGCGGTGAGCGCCTGCACCAAAAAACAGGAAACGGCCGACACCGCCGGAAAGAAGGATGTCATTACCGAGAACCTGAATAAGGAATCCGGCTCCGAGAATCCTCCCGCCGACGCCAAAGGCTCTGGCGGGCAAGCCCTCACGCCGACCGACCTGACCGCACCCCCCGCCGCCTTACCAGGCTTGGGCGGGCAGGCAGGGCTCAAGGAGACGACCGAGGGAGCCTTTCAGGTGAAGAAAAGTTATACCGAACACGGGCGGCAGATCATCGTGAAGAATGCCGGCAACGCCGCCGCGTTCAAGAAGGCGGGCTCGAATTTCGCGCAGGTCGAACCGAACTGGGACGCCCCCTACAACCTCAATTATCAGGGACTCCGCAAGGTCAATCTCTACCTGACGATGTATGAGAAATGGCCCAAAGAGGTCCTTCAGCAGTTGAACGGCGCAGCGGTCACGATATCGGGAATGGTCATGCCGACCGGCCCGGTCCCTCAGGATGGGCGCATGATCGATTTCTGGCTCGCCAATCCGACCGTGGTCATGGCGGGATGCGTCTTCTGTAATCCGCCGACGCTGGCCGATCTCCTCCATGTCGAAACGATGTCGGGCTCGAAGCCGCTAGTGGTCGACCGCGAACAGCTCTACACCGACATCGTGCCGGTGACCGTCACCGGGCGGCTCTCGTTCGGCTATAAAAAAACGGCCGACGGCGTCGAGTCGCTCTTCCAGATAGAACTCTACACCTGGCAGAACGTCGAACGGTAAGTTCAACGGGAGACGGTCGAGAACTTCCCCGGGTATAAAAAATAGCGCGAACATTTGTTGACATTTTCTGAAAATAATGTCAATATCTGAACATGGCGGGTTTGTTGAACAGGTAGTGCATTGAAATTAGAGAATATCTTCACTCTTGAAGCGGCGGCAAACGCAGGCATTACCCGCAGAGAGCTGGCAGAGAAAATACAGAAAAAAGAGATCCTTCGATTGGCGCAGGGCCTTTACCTTGATGTGACGGCGGGGCTTTCTCCTGAACATATCGATTTCATCACCGCCCAGCATAAGTTCGGGAAAAATATCGTCATCGGCGGTCTCTCCGCCCTTTTTTATCACGGGCTTATCGATCAGCCGCCGCAACAGGTATGGGTCATCGTACCGCCGACCATCCGGACAACGGACCGGCGATACCGCCTGATACGCACGAAAGGGCCGCTCGACATCGGTATCGAGCAGCATGATCTGTTCCGCATCTGCGATATCGACCGCGCGGTCGTCGAGGCGTTCCGCTTTTCCGCCAAGATGGGTTTGCAGAACGCCGTCACGGCGGCGATCCGGGCGATCAAGGAAAAAAAGACGACTTTTCCGAAGATCATGGCGATGGCGCGGGCAATGGGTTATGAATCGGCCATACTCAAACACGGGGAAACGCTCACCGGCATAATGGAGAACACATGACCGGCCTCGCAGACACCATTCGATCGCGACTGCTTTCCATTTCGATCGCCGAACGGGTCGCCTATCAGAATGTCCAAACGATGTTCCTCCTCGAAAGAATGGTCGCGCGGCTTACCCGCGAAACGCATCTGTTCGAGCATATTGTTTTCAAGGGAGGATATGTCGCGCTCCGGGCCTTTCACTCACCGCGCTATACGATGGACCTCGATGCGATCGTCAGCGATGCCGATCTCGAAGCGATCGGAACGGTCGCGATCACGGCGATAGAGGCGACCAGCGATGACGGCGTCTGGTTCCGATACGAGAGAACGGCGGAACTTCAAACCCTCGGTGAGTACGGCGGCATCCGGTACTTCTTTCGCGGCGGTATCGGCGAGATGCCCGAGAAATATCTGAAAGCGCAGTCTCTGCATCTCGATCTGGCGACGGGTGATGTGGTCGTTCCCGCGCCGGAGGTCCGTATGTTGGCGGCGCTCGTCGGCGAACAGTCGCTGACCTGGAAGACCTACACCATAGAATCAGCCGCCGCCGAAAAACTGCACACGCTTCTGGTGCGCGGTTCGGATAATTCCCGCTCAAAGGATGTGTACGACCTCCACCGATTTCTACCGCAGTGCCGGATGCCGGTGCTGAAAGAGGCGCTGGCGGCGACCTTCAGCGCGCGCGGCGATCAACTGCCGGAACGATTGACCCCGGCGGTGAGGGCGATCGATCTCACGCTTCTTAAAAAAGGGTGGAAGAACATGACGGCGGGACTCACCTCGTCGGTTCCGCTCGACGAGGCGTTCACGGTCGTTGTGAAGTATTGTCGGACGCTGGATGATATGCGTTAAGATCGTGCAGAACTTCCCCGACATCAAAGTGCAGTTCGTCGAGAACTTCCCCGGGTGCGGGAAATAGTCAGCGGGATAGCCGCTCAGAAATGAAGGCGCCGACCTCTTTTGCAAGCGCAACAAATTTCTTTGTTTCGTCTTCTTCCGGAGTTGCCAACGAGGTCGGATAGCGATATTCGACCGCGAAATCGGTCAGCGATGCGATCTGATAGCGATCCAGCGCGGAAAAATCATTGTTGTGTTCGATGCAAAGGGTCAGCAACGAATCGAGATCGTGGATATGCGGTATCGGTATGGCATTCTCATCCATGTATGCCTTAAGATACTTCTCGACTGCCTGTTGGCAGTGAAAGCAAACGATCTCGCGATGCGGGAGACCCAGTCGGAATAACGCCTCGGCGGCGGCGATATCGCCTTCGGCTTTGGCCAGCCATTCGGCGGCTTGCTTTTTCATAAAGACACTCCCGCCGTCGCGGCGTTGGCCATGGTGTTTATCTGCCGTTTCTCTTCTTCGTACCGGGCGCGGTCCATGACGATGATGTCGATGGCGTCGGCGCCGCAGGTGTCATGGAACATGATGCGGAGCCGGGTCCGCAATGAGCGTATCTCGGCGTCGCCGAGTCTGTCACGCGTCACGATCATCACATCCCAATCGCTGTCGGCGCGTTCGGTGCCGGTCGCCCGCGATCCGAACATAAGGATGCGGTCATAGGCCACACCAAGGCTCGCGAGCGCGTTCTTGAAAAAGGCTGAAACCATGCGGTTAGTTATTGTTTTCCGTTTCATCGGACCCTCCATCCACAGGAGGATGATACCAAAAGAAAATAAAATCGCAACTCCACGAATCAAGACATCTAAAATCTTACCGAGGAGCGGTACGTCAAGACATTTGATATCTTACCCGAGGAAGGACGGCA
>JAKLIW010000011.1 GCA_022709425.1 bacterium | reverse complement strand
TCCATCACCAAGATATGCTTCGAAGGTCCCGCCGAGGACCTGATGCTCACCAAATACACCCAGCCGGCGATACTCACCGTTTCCTACGCCCTGTGGAAGGAGCTCTCGAAACGGCACCAGATCGACGGCGTTCGCTACATGGCGGGCCACTCGCTGGGCGAATACACCGCGTTGGTCGCCTCGGGTGCGGTCGATTTCGCCGAAGCGGTCCGCGCGGTCCATCAGCGCGGTTCGTTCATGCAGGATGCGGTCGAGTTCGGCAAGGGTTCGATGGCGGCGGTCATCGATGTGCCGCGCGACGCGATCTACAAGATGTGCGACGAGTCGGGCCATATCGTTAGCCCCGCGAACTTCAACTCGCCCAAACAGATCGTCATTTCGGGGATCGCCGAGGGGGTCGATTGGGTCGTCAATAAACTCAAGACCGAGAACAAGAAGGCGATGAAGCTCAAGGTCAGCGCCCCGTTCCACAGCGAACTCATGAAGCCGGCCGAAGTGCGGATGAAAGAGGTGCTTTGGGGAATGAACCTCGCCGGGTTCCGCACCGAGGTCATATCGAATGTCACCGCGCGGCCCTTCGCTTCGCTCGAAGAGATCCGGCCGCTCCTCACCTCGCAGATCTGCTCGACGGTCAACTGGGAAGACTCGATACTCTTCGCCCACCGCAGCGGCGTCACCGAACTCATCGAGGTCGGCCCGGGCAATGTCCTGACCAAGCTCTCCAGCCAGATTGTTCCTGAAATAAAGACCCGCAATGTCGCCAACTGGACCGACATCCAGAACTTCGGCGCGTAATACCTTCCTCTTTTTTCTCCACCACCTCCCCCTGCACATAAAAAATGTCTTGACATCCGCCGCTGATAACGCATGATATTTTATGATATCTTTGATGGAGGAACTTATGAAGATCATTTTTTTCTCGTGCATCATGGCTGTCGTGACCTTCTTGTTGGGTTCCTGCACCCCGGAAGAGAAGAGCGAACCCGAGACCATTTACTGCGGACACGACACCGACTGCCCCGACTCAACGTGGTTCTGCGACCCCCTGCTTAATGAATGCGTCAAGAAACCGGGCTTCGAGGACAGCGACCTGCCGGGTAGCGACGATATAGCCTCCGATTCTTCGTCCGATGAGACACAACAACCCGACAACGATGAAGTGGGAACCCCCTGCGATACCGTCGGGCAGGCACGCTCCTGCTATAGCGGCCCCGCAGGAACCGCCGGATACGGTATATGTAAGGCGGGAACCCAGACCTGTACGCAACAGAACACTTGGGGCCCCTGCGAAGGCGAAACGACACCGACGATCGACAATTGTGACGACGACCTCGACAATGACTGCAACGGCATAGCCAACGACGGGTTCAAAGAGGGTGTCCCCGGGTGTGTCTGCATCCCTCTGCAGGCTGAGTGCGATGGAAATATATCCAAAATATGTCTCGCGAACGGAAAAGAACTTTTGGAATACGAGTGCGATCCCCTGCAAGGAAGTTCCTGTGAAAGCGGGATGTGTACCGGTTTATGTTCTCCGCAGGCGTTGGGCAACGCAAGTTATATCGGTTGTGACTACTATCCCACCGTAACCTCGAATGCCTACATCGAGACCGAGGGGAATGCGGGCATCCTTCATTTCGCGGCAGTCGTCAGCAATTCGACCGCGACCGACGCGACCGTCACCGTGACGCAGGGAAGCGCTACCATCCTGACCGATACCGTTCCCGCCTCGTCGGTCAAGATACTCTATCTACCGTGGACCCCTGCGCTCAATCCTATGTCCTCTGCGCTGATACCTGATCAGGCCTACCGCCTGCGGACCAACATGCCGGTCACGGTCTACCAGTTCAATCCACTCGAATATGTGGTCGGCAACACCTATTCCTACACCAACGACGCGTCACTGCTACTACCGGTGAATGTCTGGGACAAGGAGTATATTGTCGCCTCGCGGGCGACCTCCATCGAGGTCGATGACAAGTGGGGCTTCTATGCGGTCATCGCCTCGCAGGACAACACCACCGTCACCGTGACCCCCTCGGCGACCGGCGGGGTGGTGCTGAGCGGTGGCGGCATAGCGGACAACGGCACCGGCACCGTGACCATGAACCGGGGCTCGGTGCTTCAAGTCCTCTCGGGCGGCCCCAATGACGGACTTTCTGTCGACCTCACCGGCACCAAGATAACTGCCGACAAACCGGTGCAGGTCATCGGCGGCCACAATTGCACCTATGTCCCGTACGACGTGGGGGCCTGCGACCACCTCGAAGAATCGATGTTCCCCCTCTCGACGCTTGGTCTCGAATATCTCGTGACCGCGCCATCCATCAACGACGCCGCCACCAAAAAAGCGGCCTTCGTTCGCATCATCTCGACCGACGCGGAAGCGACCGCGCTCACTTACGATCCCCCCAACCCGCAGTGGCCATCGTCGCTCAGCGGCATGGGCAACTACATTGAACTCGACTACCAGTTTCCCTTCAAGATAACGGCCGACAAGAAGATACTGGTCTCTCAGTATATGAAGGGGCAAAGCGCCGGCGGCGGCACCGGCGATCCGGCGATGAGCCTCGCGGTCCCCACTATTCAGTACCGCAAGGACTACCTATTTCACGCGCCGACCAACTACGAACTCAACTTCGTCGATATCATCGCGCCGACCAGCGGCACCGTAACGCTCGACGGCGCTCCCGTGACGGGTTTCGTCCCCATCGGTACCACCGGGTTCTCCACCACGACGGTCCTGCTTGGCCCCGGCAACGAGGGAAACCATGTCATCACCGGCACTCTCGGTTATTACATCGGCGTCTACGGCTACGGGCAGTACACCAGTTACTGGTACCCCGGCGGACTTGACCTTAAGAAACAGCAGTGAGTTGAACTTTAGATTGTCGCGGCGGGGCAGAGGTCGCTGACCGGACAGCGGTCGCAGTAGTGTTTCTGCGGCTTGCAGATGGTCTGGCCGAGCGTCACGAGGTCCTGATTGACCGAGCGCCAGTGCTTCTTCGGCACGACCTTTTTGAGCGCCGGGCGGGTGTCGTCGGGCTGTTTGGTAGCGACAAGACCCCACATATTCGCGATGCGGTGGACATGGGTGTCGACGCATATCTCGTCGATGCCGAAGGCCTTTATCTGGACGAGCGTCGCGGTCTTGATGCCGATGCCGGGAAGCGCGGTGAGTTCGTCGAGCGTCCGCGGCACCACGCCGCCGTGCCGCTCGATGACGGCGCGGGCGAGATCATGGAGCCGGGCCGCCTTCACCTGATAAAAGCCGACCGGGAAGATAAGTTTTTCAAGTTTCGCGACCGGCACTTTGAGCGTCTTTTCGGGGTTCTCGGCGATGGCGAAGAGCCGCCGCGCCGCCGCCGCGGTCGTCTCGTCCTTGGTGCGGGCCGAGAGCATCGTCGCGGCGAGTATTCTCCAAGCGAAATTGGGGTCAGGCAACTTGTGCGCCTGACCCCTTTCGCTTTCGGCAGCCATAAGATCGATGATGGGAGCGTATGCGAGCGACGCCGACCACTGCCGGAGCCGCGTGAAAATGAGAGATGGGTCAGGCGCACCAGTTGCCTGACCCCGATCTTTATTTCTTCTTTTCGACATTATCCTTGATGACCTGATCGAGCTTCTCGCGATCCTCTTTGGAGAATTCCGACTTCTTGGCCTCGCCGGTCACTTTATCCTTCACTTCCTGCGCGGTGTCGACCACCGTGTCCTTCGCCTTCTCAAGGCCCTCCTTGGTCGCGTCGCCGACCTTGTCGACCGTCGCCTCGACGCTCCGGTCGAGCCCCGGGAACACCACTTTATAGAGCGGTTTGCCGCCCCAGCAGAAATTCGCGAGCAGTATCACGAAGACCACGAACAGGAGCGCCTTCAGCAGGACGCCGACCGCTCCGCCCCCTTTTTTCGCCATCTTATCCCTCCGTCAGTATGCGCGGACCCTGCGCCGTTATTGCGATGGTGTGCTCGAACTGCGCCGACAGGCCGCCGTCGGTGGTCACCACCGTCCAGCCGTCGGGAAGCACCCGGCACCCCTCCCCCTTTTCGTTTATCATCGGCTCGATGGCAATGACCATCCCCTCGCGGAGCCGTTCCCCTTCGCCCGGATTGCCGTAGTGCGGCACCGGCGGGTCCTCATGGAGCCGGATACCGGTCCCGTGACCGACATATTCCTTGACCACCGAGAAACCGTTCATCTCGGCGTATTTTTGTATCGCCGCGCCGATATCGCCGATATGGTTGCCGACGACCATCTGCCGGATGCCGAGGTCGAGACACTGGCGCGTCACCTCGACCAGCCGCCGCGCCGTATCGCTCACGCCGGGCATCATATAGGTCATCGTCCGGTCGCCGATGTAGCCATCGAGCGTCACGCCGCAGTCGACCTTGACGATGTCTCCCCGCTGGACGACGCGATCTTTGCGCGGGATGGCGTGGACCACCTCGTTGTTGATCGATATACAGGTGGCGTGGTGATAGTTGGCGACCGATTTGAAGGTCGCCTTCCCGCCGTTCTTCTTGATGAACCGGTCGGCGAAGGCGTCTATCTGGAGCGTCGTGACACCCGGCTTGACATAGCCCTTGAGTTCGTCGAAAAGGCGCCCGGTGAGCGCGCCCGCCTTGGCGATCCGCTCGATCTGTTCCGGGGTCTTGATGATGATGCCGGCCTTGTGCATGTCAGCCCTTGAGTTTCCAACCTTGTTTGTCGAACGCGGCGATGAGAGATTCCTGCGTCCCCTTCATCTCGTCGGTGGTGAGGGTCCGGTCGGGCGCCGCGAGCGTCACGCGCAGGCTCAGGCTCACCTGCCCCTCGGGCACCCCCTGCCCTTTGTAGGAGCTCACGAACTCGCAGCCGGCGAAGGTATCGCGGTTCACGGTCTTCTCGACCACTTTCCGCAAGGTATCGGCCTCGGTCCGCTCGGGGGCGAGCACCGTCAGCTCGAAGAAGGTGGCGGGGAACTTCGGGAGCGGCTTGTATTTCTCGCTCTTCTCCGGAAGATCGCACAGAAGGTCGAGATCGATCTCGATATAGCCGGCACGGCCTTTGATGTCCCACTGGGCAAGGAGCGCCGGGTGGAGTTCGCCGAGTATGCCGACCTTCTTCTTCATCGCGGTCAGGAGCGCGCCGCGCCCCGGATGGAGCGTCTGGGCGGCGAAGAACGGATTATCGGGGGTCGGCCGCTCGAAGCGGAACTGCGGGACGCCGAATTCACGCATGAGCGATTCGCCGATCCGTTTGGCGGCGCGGAAAATATCGGACTCGCCCCGCAGGAGCACCGCGAGCCGTCTTGATTCGCCGCCGCGCCGGAAGACCCGGCCGAACTCGAAAAGCGTAAAGCTCTCGAACTGCCGGTGGTTGACCGCCAGACCCCGGAGCATCCCCGGGACCATCGTGTAGCGGAGCCACGGCGATTCCTTCGCCCCCTGCACCATGACGAGCGTCTCATCGGGCGCCGGGAAGGCGTTCTTCTCGGTCTCGTTCAGGAACGAATAGGTCAGTATCTCGTAGCCGGTATATTCGCGGACGAGGAGGTCGCGTATCTTCTCCTCCTTTTCGAGGGCGCGGTTGCGCGGCGGCGGGAGCATCGGGAACAGCGGCGGTCGCGGCATGATGTTGTCGTAGCCGTAGATGCGCCCGATCTCTTCGACGATATCGGCCGCGAGCGACACATCCTTGCTGCGGCGGTGCGGCGGCACGGCGAGCACCATATCGTCGCCGGTCCGGGTCACACCGAACTCGAGGAGCGTCAGGATGCTCTCGATGCGGGCATCGGGCAGGTCGTCGCGCCGCACGCCGAGCATGGCGCGGATGCGGTCGGCCGAAAGCCGTATCGTCCCCTTGAAACCGTAGTTCTGACTCGCGTCACGGTGGGCCACCTCCGAGGTGACCTGCGCGCCGGGGACCAGTTCCTTTATCAGTTCGATACAGCGCTGTACCGCAAGCCACGAATTCTCGACCCACTGCGCCTTCTCGAAGCGCTGCGCCGCGTCGGTCCGCAGGTCGAGCCGGTTGGCGGTGCGGCGGATCGTCGCCGGATCGAAGAGGGCCGATTCGATGATGAGTTCGGTGGTGCCCGGTTCGACCTCGCTGTGAAGGCCGCCCATCACGCCACCGAGCGCCACCGCCTTGTCCTTGTCGGCGATGACGATGTCGCGGTCGATGAGCGTCCGTTCGAAACCGTCGAGCGTCGTGAACTTCTCGCCCGCTTTGGCATTGCGGACGATGATGGTCGAGCCGGCGATGTTTTTGCGGTCAAAGGCGTGGAGCGGATGGCCCGTTTCGAGCATCACGAAGTTGGTGATGTCGACGATGTTGTTGATCGACCGGCTGCCGACCGCCGCGAGCCGCTCAACCAGCCAGCGCGGCGACGGCCCGACCTTAACGCCCGACATCTTGACGCCGATGTAGTGGAGCGCCTTGTCGGTCGTGAATTCGATGGCGAGCGTCTCTTCCTTTTTATCGGGCGTGATGCCGGTGAAGTCGAGTTTCTTTTTCCACGGCCGGTTGAAGATGGTCCGCAGTTCGCGGGCATAGCCGTAGTGACCCCAGAGGTCGGGGCGGTGGTTGACCGTCTTGTTCTCGATCTCGATGACGAAATCGGCGCCGCCGTAGAGGGTGGAAAGCGGTGTGCCCGGCTCCATCTTCTTGTCGAGCTGCAAAATGCCCGAATGGTCCTCGCCGAGCCCCAGTTCCTTGACCGAACAGAGCATCCCGCGGCTCTCGACGCCGCGTATCTTCGCCGGTTTTATCTCGAAATCGCCGGGGAGCACCGTCCCGAGCGAGGCATACGGCACCACCTGACCTTCGGCGATGTTCGGGGCGCCGCAGACCACCGTCGCGGTATTCTTCCCGTCGAATATCGTAGCGAGGTGCAGTTTATCGGAGTTCGGGTGGTTCTCTATCTTCTCTATGCGGGCCGCCTTCACCTGTTCGAAATGGCGACCGACCCAGTGGGCCGCCTCTATCTCGGCGGTGGAGAGCGCGAGCCGTTTCACGATCTCTTCGGGCGAGAAGCCCGTCAGATCGACATATTCCTGTATCCAGGACAGCGACAAAAGCATCGTAGGCCTCCCTTAGAACTGCGTGAAGAAACGGAGATCGGCGCCGTGGAACAGGCGGATGTCGTCGATCCCGTACTTCATCATGACCAGCCGCTCAAGACCGAGCCCGAAGGCGAAGCCGGAGAACTCCTCCGGGTCGATGCCGCCGTGACGCAGGACATTCGGATGGACCATGCCGCACGGCATCAGTTCGAGCCAGCCGCCCTGCTTGCAGACCGAACACCCCTTGCCGCCGCAGATGAGGCACTTGATGTCGAGTTCGAAGCCCGGTTCGACGAACGGGAAGAAGCCGGGGCGCAGGCGCACCTCGACCTCTTTTTCGAAGATGCCGGTCAGCAGCGTCTTCATGGAATATATCAGATGGGCGACCGATATGTTCTTGTCGACCACCATCCCCTCGATCTGGTGGAAGGTGTGTTCGTGGCTCGCGTCGACCGCCTCGTTGCGGTAGACCTTGCCGGGGGCGATGAATTTGAACGGCGGGGTGTGCGACAGCATCCCGTGCACCTGCACCGGCGAGGTGTGGGTCCGCAGGAGCTTGCCGTCGGTGAGCCAGAAGGTGTCCTGCGAATCGCGCGCCGGATGATCGGGCGGTATGTTGAGTTTGTTGAAGTTGAATTCCTCCTCCTCCATCTCGGGACCGTCGAGCACCTCGAACCCCATCGAGATGAAGATATCCTTGACCCGCCGCCGGATGACCGCGACCGGATGGGCCGCGCCGCGTTTGAGGCCACTGGGCCAGCTGATATCCTGCCATTCGGCCGCCAGCTGTTTCTCTATCTCGACCCGGCCGAGCGTCGCCATCCGCGCCGCGATGAGCTTTTCGAACTCATCCTTGAGGGTGTTCGACAGAGCGCCCACTTCGCGCCGCTCATCGGGGGTAAGGTCCTTCATTCCTTTCAGAACTTCGGTTAGCGCCCCTTTCTTGCCGAGGAACGCCACGCGCACCTTTTCGGCCTCTTCGGGACTCGCCGCACCGTTCAACTGCGCGGTGAACTCGCCGCGCATCTTTTCGAGTCTTTCCTTCATCCTGAGCTCCTTTGCGCAAAACGCAACAACGCCGCCACAATACCACACTCGCGCCATATTTCAATATAAAGCGGTGTCGCGCGCGCGAGTTTCTTTGCCAAAATACTATTTTGTGCTATCATCGACCGTTCTTCTGCCGCAGAAAGGAGGCACACATGACGATGAAGATAGCGTTCGTGGGCGGAGGCGATGCGACCCTCGCCTTCCTGAAATTCCTCGAAAAGATCCCGGGCGCCGCCGAGGTGATGATCGTCACCGACGAATTCCGCGACGCGCCGGCCCTGCGGTACGCCGCCGAGCGGCAACTGCGCGTTTCGACGAACCATCTTGACGCGCTTAAACAGCCCGATCTCGACGTGCTCTTCGAGATCGCCGACTCGCGCGCCGACATCCTTGCCCTCATCCGCGAACACCTCCCGAAACGGACCACCCTCATCACCAGCGATCAGGCGCGGGTTCTCTATCGCCTCCTCAGCGCGGTTATAGAGGGGGAATTCAGTTCCATCGAAGAGCGCTTCATGCACAACATCAAGGATATCAAGAAATCGATAGCCGACTTCTCGACCATCACCAAGAACATCGACATTCTCGCCATCAACGCCTCGATCGAGGCGGCGCGCGCCGGCGAGGCGGGCAAAGGCTTCGCGGTGGTCGCGAGTTCCATCAAGGATCTGGTCAAGAACAGCCGCGACACCCTGCAGTACGTCCGGTCGGTGCTCGAGAAACTCACGCTCATCCACAAGGACATGCAGGATACTCGAAAGGCGCTCAAACCGAAAGGCGACGAGACTCAGACCTACTGACCGCTCCCCGAAAAGAAGAATTTTTTCATCTCCGGCGTCGGGAAGGCGATGTCGATAACGCGCCGCGCCGTATCGGTGTCAGAACTTCGTTCGATCGTATCATAGAACTCTATCGAATGTGTTTTCACTTCATCCATTGCGCGATCCCAGTCGATCTCTCCGCGAAACCAACGCATTTCGGCCTGCTCAAGTTCCTCCAGTAGCTTGGAGTAACCGGCGACTATCGGTTGACGCGCCTCTTCATCGAATCCATTCTGCGCAAGATTCGCATCGAGCATGTCTTTCCATTGCCTGAAGTAGGACTTGTTGGCATCCTTCAGGATACGCTCCTGTTTATCCTGTATCGCGAGGACCGCACTCTGGCCGCCGCCGCCGCTTTTCAGTTCATCTATTTCATTGCGGAGCTTCCGCATCTGCTCTTCCATCGCCGCGGCCGAGAACACATCTTTTACCTTTGCCCCCCCGTCGGGTCCTTGCGCCCGCAACGTATCCAGCTCCGCCTCCAACGCATCCATGCGATCGCGCAAATCGCCAAGCTCGACCATGGATGGAATTTGAGATCCACGAAGCGCCATCACGAGCGCTGTAACGGCTATCGCCAGCGAGACGAACAACACCCCCCCAACGATCAGCATCGGACGATCATTCTTCATAGGCACACACCTCTCTTTTTGCGAAGAATTCCTGCCACCATGTCAGCATCGCCTCATCGAAACCAGCCCGCGCGAGAGCCGTCTTTGCCCTTTCGTGCCGGACGTTCCGTAACAGCACAATGAGCGGTTGCTTTTCGTCGTACACGAAGTCGGTTCCCGGTGTTCCGAACGCCGCTTGCCACATCGCACGGTCTTTATCATCGTCGTTCGGCGCGGGAAAGCACGAACCACGGTACAGACCGGCCATTATATCGCCGTCGGAGGCAGGCCGCGCCGTCACCCGGACCGATGAAGAGAATGATTGAGAGAACCCGCGCGTTGAAAAGGCGAGCGGCTTGTCAGACAGAAAGATCAGCGGCATCCCCTCCTGACGCTTCTCTATGGTGAACAGGAAGGCATAGACCCCCGGCGCGAGTGTCACCTCAATCTTCGCGTGATCGGCCGGACCGGGCAGTGTTACGGCCCCTTTCTTCTCCCCGTTGACCGTTACGGTCCCTTTCGCGATGCCGCCGACGGACCAGACATAAGAACTTTTCTGCGCGACATCCAGATAGAGATGAAAATACTCCTGCCCACCGGCATAGCTTTTCGTCACCGTCACCGGCACCGCCGTGACGGTCCCGCGGCCTTTGAGCGGCAAATGATGGCGCGCCAGAAAAAGATCTTTCTCTGTGGCACCTTTGTCCTTGGCCAGCCACAGCGTTGCCTCGGAAAGCGGCAGATAGAAGACGCGGTACAAATCGGCGGGCGTTTTCACCGCCGCCGCAAGATGAGCACAAAAAAGTAAGGGGAGCACTGACAGTGCTCCCCTTGCGAGAATACGGCTCATGAAGTATTACTTGATTTCTTCGAGCAACGCCCGCGATTTCAGGAAATATTCGTCGGTTGCGAGTAGACTCTTGAGAAGCTGCTGCAACATCTTCTTCGCCTTCGACTTATCCGATTCCTTGATGCCGAAAGCCTCCCAATAAATCGCCTTGGCCTTGGAGTTAAGGGCATTGAGCCCTTCCTTCGCGGTTTTATCACCCTTGTTCAGGTAAAGCGCCTGCACGAACAGGTCACGCGCCGTGGCAAGATCGTTGTCGTTAAGCTTCGTCAATCCATTCTTTGACAAGACCTCGGCAAGAAGAGCCTCTATCTTCTGTGTCGCCGCAGTAAGTTCGAGATCGCGTTTCGACTCGACCTTGTAGGCATCTTTGTAGCGTGATTGGATGACCTTCAACTCTTCTTCCGATATTTTGTCGAGTCTTTTCTGATATTCGGTCTCAACGCCGGCCTTCTTCTTGCGCGCATCTTCTTTGTCCTTCGCCGCTTCTTCTTCGCGCTTGGCCTTGAGCCTATCGAGATCTTCCCGCAACTTCTGCTCGTCATTTTTCATCTTGGCCTGTTTGGTCTCCCAAGATTCCTTCTCTTTCTGAAGGATGCCTTGCCGTTTTTCCTTGCGCTTATCCTTTTCAGCAAGCAACTTGTCGCGTTGGACGAGCAAGACCTGTTTCTGTTTCTCGCGATCGTTCTTTTCCTTGATCTCCATCTGCTCGTACTTATCAACGACCTTCTTCTTGTCCTCGTCGAAAGCAGCGGTTTCCTTCTGTTGCCGCTCGCTCCACGCCTTTTCCTTTTTCTGTCCTTCGGCCTGATTCTTGACCTTGGTGTCATCAAGTTTCTTTGCCCAATCGGCATTGATGACCGCAATATCGTTCACGACCTTCTCTACCTCTTTGTTCAGGTCGGCGATCTTCTGGCGGGTACTCGCCGTGCGCCCCTCGAACGCTTTTTTGCGACTCTCTTTGTCCTGTTCCCATTTCTTGTATTCGTCGTCGCGTTTCTTCTTGCGGTCGGCGATTTTGCCGTCACGCTCCTTCTGGGCGTCGAGAACCGACTTGTCGATGCTCTTCTTGAAACGATCTTTTTCGGCGAGGAACGCCTTGTATGCCTTCTCGGCGACTGCCTTCTGGCCCTTCTTTTCCTTGTCGAATTTTTTGTTCTCGTCCTGCAAACGCTTGTTCTCGGTACCGAGCTTCATGTCGAGTTCGCTCGATTTGGTCTCGTAGGCGGTGTCTATCGCCATGAGGGCGTTCATGAGGATCTCCTCCTTGGCCGCCTCGTGCTTCTCCAACTGTTTGGTCACCGCGGCAAGCTCGCCCTTGAGCTTCTTGAGCTCGGCCGCACGACCGGCCGCCATCGCGCCGACCTCTTTTTTGATGATCTTGGCGAAATCCTTCTCGAGCACCGCCTTTTCCTTGGTGACGATCGCTTTTTCTTTGGCGAGCGCCGCCGCTTTCGCCGCCTTCTCCCCGGCAAGTTTTTTCTCCTCGCCCTGCAAAGCGGATTTCTGTACGGCGTATTTCTCAGATATCTTTTTCAACTCGGCCTTGAGCATCGCATCAAAGCCCTTGGTCTGACCTCCTGCCGCATCTTTTTGCTTCTGCAGATCGGCGACCTTCTGTTTGGCGACATCTTCGACACCCTTCATTTTCGCAGCCTTCTCAGCACCAAGGGCCTTTTTCTGCCCCTCGAGTGAGGCTATCTTCGCGGCGAACGGTTTGCGGGTCTCTTCTAGTTTTGCCTTGTCGACGGATTTGCTCCGCTTTTCCCAATCCTTTATCGATTTCCGGGCATCCTTTATCTTTTTATCGATCTCGGCGATCTCGGCGGAAACTTTGCCTTTCTCGGCTTTTGATTCACCCTCTATCTTGCCGGCCATCGCCGCCTTCTGCTCTTTGATGGCTTTCAGTTCGGCCGCCTTCTCGCCCTGCACCGCCGCCTGACGCTGTTTAACCGACGCAAGTATCGCAGCGACTTTTTTGTTAATGTCGGCCGCACCCGCCTTGAGCGCCTTTTCTTTCTTGGCCGTTTCGGCCTTTTGCGCCTTGACCGCTTCGTTCACCTTCTTTTGGTGTACCGCCAGCGCTTTGGCCTTATCTCCCTCAAGAATCTTTATCTTCTTGCGGCTGTCGATGGTCTCTTTAGCCTTCGACGCCTCAAACTTATCGAGCTTCTCCTTGTTGCCGGCGATCTGACGTTCATAGCCCGATTTTTTCATCTGAATGTTGCGATTGGCCGATTCTTCGGTGAACTTGAGCTTGCGATCAAGCGACGCTTCGTCCATCTCTATCTTGCGCAGATTCGCCTGATGTTCGCGCTCCGCCTTCGACAGTTCCGGCTTGTTGCCCTTGAGTTCCGCCTTTTTATCTTGGAAAGACTGTATCTCGTTGGTCTTCGCGACGCGGATGGCGTCGAGAAGTTCCTGTATTTTATTGACCTCTTCAACCTTTTTGTTGTCGAGCTCGGCGATCTCTTGATTCATCTGTTCGACGATCGAATCGACATTGTAGGGCTGCATCTGCTTCGCGTACTTTTCGTCTATCTCCGCTAGATCGCGGTTCAGCTTCTCGATCTGCTCATCGAACCCGCGCGCGATGGTCGATTCTTCCTGCCCAAGTTTGCCAAGGTTCTTTCCGAACTCTTCTTCCTGTGTGGCGTTCGCCTGAGCCTGTTTATCGAGTTCAGCCTGCAGACGCACCCGCTCGGCATCGGCCTCTTTCTGAACCTGTTCCTCGACCTTGGAAAGACGTTCGGCGTACTTATTCTCTATGCCGCCCGACTGTTCCTCGAGCTTGTTCATCTCTTCCGCCTTCTTCGCGTCATACTTCGCATCTATTTCGGCCTTGCGCGCTTTCTTCTGGTCAAGATCACCCGCCAATGCCGTTTCTTGCGCCACCAGTTTCTCTATTTCCTTGTTGACGATCTCGCCCCAGTTGGCCTTGAGGTTCTCGGTCGCATCGACAAGCTTGTTTTTTTCGATGTTGATCTCTTCGTCGATCTTTGCCATCTTCTGGGCATATTCGTCATCAACGCGAGCCTTTATCTCTTCGCCCGAAGCCTTTTCTCTCTCGATCTTCTCGTCAAACGATGCCGCATTCTGAAGAGCCGATTCATTCTTCTGTCGAAGTTCGTTCTCTTTGGCGTTCTTCTCGGCCTCTTCGGCATCGGAAGCCTTCGCGATGGCGGTCTGGATCTGCGCCATCTTGCTCTCGTACTCCTGATCGAGCTTCGCCAGATCGCCTTCCGCTTTAGTGAGGCGCTTCTCAAGTTCCTGAAGCTTCGCCTCCTGCGCCTTGGCGAGATCCTCTTCCTTTTTTATCTTCATCTGTTCGGTCTCGTCACCATGTTTTGCGACGGCCGCCTCAAGCGTCTGTTTTTTAGTCGTCAGTTCGGTGAGTTTAGCCTGATATTCCTTTTCGGCCTTCTGTTGAACCTGCGTCTTGTCGGCGTTATATTTGGTGTCGATGGCGGTCCGTTCCTTCTCGATGTCTTCTTGGAACTTACCCATCTTTTCGGCCGATTTCGACATGAATTCTTCGATCTCCTTGTCGAACTTGGCGATATCGGTTTGTTTCTTTGACTCTTCCTGATCGTATTTGGCAAGCTGACTATTGAGCTGGTCGAACTTCTTTTGGTAATCCTTCTCGACCTCAACCGCGTACTTGCGATCCTCGTCTTCGTTCTTCATGCGGACCGACTCGAGTTCCCCCATTTTTGCCCGTTCGGCTTTGTCGAACTCGTCATTCATCTCCTGCAGTTTTTTGTCGGCCTCTTTTATCTGATCCTCTTTTTCCTTCTTTTTCTTGTCAAGTTCCGCTATCTTCGCGGTCACTTTTTTGCTCTCGACCTCCTCCCACTCCTTTTGTTTATTATAGTAAGAGTCCTTTTCCTCCTGCATCTTCTTTCGCATATCGGCATATTTTTTGTCGAGCGCGTCAAGCTCTTTCTGTTGCGCCTCTTCGCGGCCCTTGTTGGTCGTTTTGATGACCCCTTTCTCCTTTTGCTCTATCATCGTGATCTGGCTTTCAAGTTTCACGATATCCTGTTCTAGGGTCGAATCGTCCTTTTCCCACTGGTACTTGAGCCCCTGTACCTTTTCCTTAAGCCCCTTCTCGGCCTCTTTGGACAGCGCGATGAATTCCTGCAACTTCTTTTCCTTTTCGGCCGTGGACGCTTCGCGCTCCTTGATGCGCTGGTTGATCCACTTATCGACTTCGGCCTGCGCCTCGATGCGCCACTTGCGCGCCTCTTCTATCTTGCGTTTAAACTGGTTGTGTATCGAATCGACCGCCGACAGATCATCGGCATTGGGTTTGCGATATATCGTCCGCTCAACATTGTCCTTCTTAAGCACCATCAGCTTGTAGGCGGCGTCACGCACCTGTCCGTCGAGTTCGAGAATGGTTTTGAGAATACGTTCCGCCTTACCGTAATCCTGCGCGCTCACCGAGTCCTCGGCGGCCGACAAGCCTTTCTTGATGTTAACGATATTTTCATAATGCTTCTTGGCGTCTTCGTTCTGGCTGCATTTACAATTCATGTCGTTGGCGGCGCGATAGAAGGACTCCTCCGCTCCCGAGAAATCGCCTTTTTTGTAGAATTCCATGCCGCGCTTGATCTCTTCCTTCACCTCGGAGTAGGAGACGGTCTTGTTGGAGGAACGACTCGTCTTGGAGGCGGAGGAACTCCCCGAATCGTCGCCACCAGCATATTTGCCGACCAATTTGTTAGCGGCCGACAACATCTTTGCCGCGACATCTTCTTCATCGGAGTCATCATCATATGCCACGCTCTCGGAGCCAAGTTTCTTACCGGCTCCCGACATCAGGTAGACGACGATCGCCTCCTTCGATATCTTGCTGAGGAGGTAGTAGGCCGCATCGGCCTCCTTGGCCACCGTCAGCATGCACTTAAGATCATCTTTACAACGGGCGGCATCCTTGGGGGACAGCTCTTTGTCATAGCCGACCGCCGAGATACCCTTTATCGACGAGAAAAGAAGTGAAAAGTTCTCAAAGACCCCGTCGGCCATCTTTTTCTCATCCGACTTCTTGGCGGCGATCGGCATGACGATCATCCGGTCCTCGGCAAGAAGCAAGGACGAGAGCAAGAAGACAACAGTTACCACGATGATTCCAGATCTTTTCACGAGACCCTCCATAAGTGACCTATCTCATTAAAATGTATCGTCGTTTTCAATTCTCCTAGCCTCTTCGCCGCGCAGAATAGCCGTATAGGGCCGAAAAGTCAACCTTTTTATAAAACATTTGTCACCCATCCACCACCTTTTTCAGCAGCTTCTTGTAGTCTACGACCATCTCTTGGAATTTCCTTAATTCGTCCCCCTTCAAATAGTCGTGGTAGGTCTCATGATATTTGAATGGGTCGAGCAGTTTTCCTTTGGTCCCGACGCTCACCTGATAATGCAGGTGCGGCAGCGACGCCTTGCCGGTGTTGCCGCTCTTGGCGATGACATCGCCCTGCCTAACCTCCTGTCCGTGCTCGACCAACCGTTCGGAGAGGTGCAGATACTTGGCGGTATGGACGCCGTTGCGGGCGGTTATCTCGACCGAATAGCCGTTGAAACGAACCTGCCAGTCGGTGCGGGTGACCCGACCGTCGAAGGTGGCGTAGACCGGGGTGCCGGTCGGCGCCTTGAAATCGACCCCTTCGTGCTTGGGCGGACGGTCGTCGAACAGCGTGATGACGCCAGCCTGTTCGCGGATCGGCGGGGGCTTCATCCGCTTTTCGCTCATTTGGCCATCACCGTAGTAGTATTTGTGATATTTCTCAGAAGCGGGGCGGTATGCGTAGAGATCGATGAATTTGTTGTAGCGGTTCGAGAAGTAACTGACCGCGAGAACCTCGAGCGAATCGGGCATGTCGTCGCGCTGTTTGAGTTCGTCGGCCGGTATCATCCGGAAGACGAACGAAAGGGTATCGCCCTTCATCACCTCACGATTGAGGGCGAGATCCCAGATGAGAATGCGACTGACATGAACCGACAGTATCTCGGCAAGCCGCGGAAAATCGAACCTCACCGCCAGCCGGGCGATGTCGGGATCGGTGGCAAAAGCATTGTAAAAGTTGTCGGTGATGGTGAGCCAGACCGGAATGGCTTCGCCGACTGCCGGCCCGGCAGGTCTTTCAGGCTCTTTGGCGGCCGCGGGTGCTTCGGCATGGGCAAGAGCCGGTTCGGCGGGGTGTTCGGCCGGAAGCGGCTTCTCGTTATCCCCTATGTAGAGGGCGACACCCAGCACAACATTCAAAAAGAAGGATATCCAAAAGAGGGTCTTCCACCGTTTCAATTGGGGGTTGGTGAACAGATAACTCACTTCACTCTCCCGAAGAGCGCCGAGAAATATACCGAATCGGTCTCCGACAATTCCAACGGTCGGGCGGTCCCGAATTCGCGGTACAGGTCGTATAGTACATTTTCATTTTGTTTTTCATAGAAAAAAAATGCGAAATCGGCGTCGCGCAGTTCGTTGGTCCCCTGAATGTCGTTCCGGATGAACCCTTCTTTCTTGAGATAGAGGAACGAATTCCCGTTGAGTCCTTCGAAATAACTCATCACATAAACCTTTGCACCGCGCGGCGCGACGGCGTTGAGCACCCGGCAGAGCGGCAGGATGTCGTAGCCCCAGAAGTTGCGTTGCATATAGTTCTCGGCCGCCCCTTGCGCCCCGCCGATGAAGGCATTGAAGAAACCGGCGCCGTGCATGACGAATTTCGCGTTGGGGGTGATGAGCGCCAGCAGTGCCGCCGCAATGACGATCCCCTGCGCGGTCTGTTCCTTTATTTTCGGCCACCGGCGGGAAAGCTCCGCCGTGCCGTTCAGGACCACCGCGAGTCCCACCGTCACGAGGATCGGTTGACCGGTGAAGAAATGTTTGATGCCGCCGAATATCGGGACGCCGGGCATCGAAATGAGCAGTATCGGGAACAGAGCGCCCGCCAAGAGTACCGCGCCGACATGCCGCTCGACCGGTGTGCGGCCGCGGCCGAAAAGCCAGAAGAGAAAGAGCGCTACCGCCGCGAAGAAGCAGACGAGCTGCGGCACGGGCGTCGTGAAGAAGGTCATCCCCCACGGGTAGGAGAAGGGGAACGGCGGGCTGGAGAGTTCCTGACCGAAGTAGTAGTTGGTATAATGGACATGGTAGGCGTGGAAGGCGAGGTAGTTGCCGAACCGCTTGACGGTATCGTACCACAGCCACGGCCAACTGATGAAGAATACCGGCAGCGATACGACCGGCATGAACCAGAAGGGAAGCGGCACGGCGCGGAAGAACCCGACGAACCCTTTATGGCGCGGGTCGAGCGAACGGTAGGTCGCGAAGTGCATCACGAGCCAGATAAGCACCAGAAGCGGCGGGATGAAGTAGACATTATGCTTGGTCGCCATCGCGCAGCCGAGAAAAACGGCGATGAAAAAGGCCAGCCATCGGCTCCGGTTCACGAGGTAGACCGCAAAGAGGATGAATGTCCCCGACCAGAAGAAAAGTATCGGGATATCGAAGCAGGCGAGGTGACTGTGGAAGAAGATGTGCGGCATCGTGAAGAAGAGGAGCGGGGCGGCGACGGCGGTCATCCGCGAGAAGAAGAGGCGGCCGAAGAGATAGATGAGGAAGGCGGTCGCCGCCGCGAACAGTGCCGCCACCAGCCGTATCGAATTGACGAACGAAAGCCACTGCAGTTTCTTGTGGAAGATAAAATGCGAGAGGCCGAAGAGGTTCTTGACGAAGGTCGGGTGCTCGCTGTTGAACTCGAAGTAGCGCGTTATCGTCTTTTTGCTGAACGGTTCGGTGAATTGGCCGCGGCCGATACTGTCGAGCGAGAACTGGATGTAGTCGGCGGTCGTTTCGGCGGTCCGCATGTAGAATCCTTCGTCACGAACCAGGCCCACGAGGTGCGAGGTGAACATGACGGTGAGCAGGACGGCGAGCGAAAGCGAAAGCGACAGGATCCAATCCCATTTGTCGAAACGATGGAGCGTCATTTGCCGAGGTATCCGTTAAAAACGAAGTGCCGTGCGCCGTCGAACTTCACCCAGAAGGCCAGATCGATCATCTGCGCCCCCTCGGGGAGCGCGACGCGGTGGCGGTACAGTTTCTTTATGTTCTCGTTCTCATATTTCAGCAGTTCTTTCCCGTCGACCGTGACGGTGACGCGGACCGGCTTGCCGTTCTCCTCTCGGTAGGCCCGTTCAAGGAACGAGGTGCCGAGGACCAGCGCGGTCGCCCCGACGGTGTTCTCGAAGACGACATGAAGCGTCCTCTCGGTGCGCGGATGGGCCCAGTTGGCCTTCTGCCAACGCCCTGCCATGAGCGTCCGCTGCGGCCCGACATACTGCCACTCCTGATTCCCGCATTTCCAGCGGTCGCGGTCCCATGAACAGGTGTCGCGGTTCCCGTTGGCGTCGGCGAAGTAGACCTCTTTGGCCAGCGCGAGGTCGTCGGTGAAATCGAATAGTTTCGCTACCGCATCGCCAGAGGCCTGCGCTTTGATGACGAGCGACTCTCCGGCCGGGAAGCGGCCCTGTTCCCGGAGCGCGAGCCGGTCGCGGATGTTGTTCCACCGTTGTTCGGAATCGACCACGAACCACAGGACATTCACCCCGTTGTTATTGAGATCGCTCAACTCCTCTTTGGTGAAAGCGTGGAGCGTATAGGAGATGTCGGTGATGCCGTCGCGCAGGTAGCGGGTGAAACCGATGTCCCAGTCGGGCGCCGGGAAGATGATGTCGCCGGTGCGGAACTCGCGGTTGATGATCTCAGCGATGAGCGGTTCATCCTGCGCCGTGAAGCCGTGCCGGTCGGAAAGGAACAGCCAGAAGATGCCGGTGGTCAGTAGCGCGGCGATGAATAGAATGAACAACGCGATGGAAAGGCGGGGTGACAGCATCATTTCTCGGCGGTGAGGGTCAGGTTGATGTCGACGGCGGGAGCCGAATGGGTCAGCGCCCCGACCGATATGAGGTCGGCGCCGAGCCGCGAGAGGGACGGTATCTTCTCGATCGTCACGCCGCCCGACAGTTCGGTCACGGCGCGCCCGTTGATGAGGGCGATCGCCTTTTGTATCATCTTTTCATCCATGTTGTCGAGCATGATGATGTCGGCCTTCGCGGCGAGCGCCTCTTTGACCTCGGCGAGCGTAGCGGTCTCGACCTCGACCCGGACCAGATGGTGTGCCGCGGCGCGCGCCTTTTTCACCGCGGCGGCGATGGAGCCGGCGGCGACGATATGGTTGTCCTTTATGAGCACCCCGTCGTCGAGCGCGAAACGGTGGTTGCTCCCGCCGCCGACCCGGACGGCATACTTTTCGAGCGTCCGCCATCCCGGCGTGGTCTTGCGGGTATCGACTATTTTGGTCTTCGATCTCTTATCGAGCGCCGCGACATACCGTTGCGTGAGTGTCGCCACGCCCGAGAGCCGCTGCAGGAAGTTGAGGACCGTCCGCTCACCGGTGAGAAGCGCGCGGCAGGAACCGGTCACCGTGGCGACGATATCGCCTTTCTTCAGCGACTCGCCGTCCTTCCGCGCGGAGACGATCTTCACCGCCGGATCGATAAGGCCGTAGATGTATCCGATGAGTTCGACGCCGCACAGGATGAGCGGCTCCTTGGCCTTGATGACCGCCGTACCGCGCGATGCCGCCGCGATGGTGGCGCGGGTCGTGATGTCGCCGCGGCCGATGTCCTCGTTGAGCGCGAGCGTTATCAGTTCGGCGGTGGCGTAGGAAGGCAGGTGCATCACGCGATATCCTTCAGCCGTTTTTCGAGGTGCGCTATCTTGCCGGTGAGGTCGGCGTGTTTCGCCTTTTCCTGTTCGACCAGTTCAGGGCGCGCCTTGGCAAGGAAGCTTTCGCTCCCCAGTTTCTGCTGCGTTATCTGGAAATCCTTGCGCAGTTTCGCCAGTTCCTTCTCGATCCGCTTCACCTCTTCGCCGAAATCGACCACGCCGGCGAGCGGCAGGTAGAGCGTCCCGAGTTTCACCACCGCCGACGCATCGGTCTTGGCCGGTTCGTGCGCCGTGGTGTAGGTCATGACCGAGACGCGCGCCAGTTTCTTGAGGTACGATTCGCGTTTCTTGAGCGCTTCGACCGCCGCGGTATCATTCGTCACGAGGATGACCGGCACTTCGAGCGACGGCTTGACGTTGCTTTCGGCCCGTATCGTCCGCACCGTCGTGATGAGTTCGACTATCCGTTCTATCGCTTCGGCATCGTCGACGAACCGCGGGAACTCGCCGCCTTTCGGGAAGTCGGCGATCATGATGCTCTTCTTGCGGTTCGGCGTGGTGAACGGCAGGTTCTGCCACAGCTCTTCGGTGATGAACGGCATGAAGGGATGGAGCAGACGCAGGCTGGCGTCGATGACCTTGAGAAGCACCTTCTTGGTCGCCTGTTTCTCCGCCTCGTTGTCACCCTGCAGGGTCGGCTTGGCCAGTTCGATATACCAATCGCAGAACTCGTGCCAGAAGAAATGGTAGATGGTGCTCGCCGCCTCGGGCAGCCGGTATTCGTCGAGGTCGCGGGTCGCCTTGTCGGTCACCTCGCCCAGCCGCGTGAGTATCCACCGGTCGGCCGGGGTGAAGGCGTCGTCGCGGTAGGTCGCCGGATCGAACGCGATCACCTCCCCCTCGCCGAACTGCATGAGCGAGAAGCGGATGGCGTTGTATATCTTGTTGCAGAACCCGGCGTAGCCTTCGATCTGCGCCGTCGAGAGTTTCAGGTCGCGCGCCTGCAGAGTCATCATCGCAAAGGTGAACCGCAGCGCGTCGGCGCCGTATTTATCGGTGATCTCAAGGGGATCGATGACATTGCCGCGCGTTTTGGACATCTTGTGCCCCTTCTCGTCGCGCACCATCCCGTGGAAATAGACCTTGTCGAACGGCACTTCGCCGCCGAACTTGAGCCCCATCATGATCATCCGGGCGACCCAGAAGAAGATGATGTCGAAACCGGTCTCCATGAGGGTCGTCGGGTAGTATTTCTTGAGATCGGGCGTCTGATCGGGCCAGCCGAGGGTCGACATCGGCCAGAGCGCCGAGGAGAACCAGGTATCGAGCACATCGGGATCGCGGCGGAGTTTTGCGCCGCCGCACTTCGGGCATTTCGTGGGAGCGGTCCGCGCGACGATCACCTCGCCGCAGTCGTCGCAGTACCACGCCGGTATCTGATGACCCCACCAGAGCTGGCGGCTGATGCACCAGTCCTTGATGTTGTACATCCATTCGTAGTAGGTCTTCTTCCAGTGATCGGGGAGGAATTCGATGCGCCCCGATTCGACCGCCGCGATGGCGGGCTTGGCGAGCGGGTCGATCTTCACGAACCACTGCTTGGAGAGTATCGGTTCGACGGTGGTCTTGCAGCGCTGACAGCCGCCGACCGCGTGTTTGTGCACCTCTTTCTTGACGAGCAGCCCTTTCTCTGTGAGATCGGCCACCACCTTCTCGCGCGCTTCGGCGGTCGTCAAACCCTGATAGCGGCCGCCGTCGGCGGTGATGCACCCCTTTTCGTCGATGACATTTATCTCGGCGAGGTCGTGCCGTTTGCCGGTGGCGAAATCGTTGAAGTCGTGGGCCGGGGTCACCTTCACCGCGCCGGTGCCGAATTCGATGTCGACCAGTTCGGCGTCGCCGATTATCGGTATCTCGCGCTCCATGAGCGGCAGTATCACGCTCTTGCCGATGAGGTGGCGGAAGCGCGGATCGTCGGGGTGGACCGCGACGGCGGTGTCGCCGAGCATCGTCTCGGGGCGGGTCGTCGCGACGGTGAGGAACTCGCTCGTTCCTTTCACCGGATATTTGATGTACCAGAGCGAACCATCCTTATCCTCGTGGTCGACCTCAAGGTCCGACAGCGCGGTCTGACAGCGCGGGCACCAATTGATGATGTAGGTGTCGCGGTAGATGAGCCCTTCTTCGTAGAGCCGCACGAAGACCTCGATGACGGCGCGCGAGAGCCCGGCGTCCATCGTGAACCGTTCGCGGCTCCAGTCGAGCGAACTGCCAAGATGCCGCAGCTGTTCCGATATCCGGTTGCCGTACTGCTTCTTCCACTCCCACACTTTTTCGAGGAACTTCTCGCGTCCCAGTTCGTGGCGGCTCTTCCCCTCTTTCGCCAGTTCGCGCTCGACCACCATCTGCGTGGCGATGCCGGCGTGGTCACAGCCCGGAAGCCAGAGCACATCGTACCCCGCCATCCGTTTGTAACGGCACATGACATCCTGTATCGTCACCGTCACCGCGTGCCCCATGTGGAGCGACCCGGTGACATTCGGCGGCGGAATGACTATGCAGAACGGGGGCTTATCGTTCTCGGGATGGGCGGTGAAGTAGCCTTTCTCCTCCCATTCCTTATACCATTTCGACTCAATCCCTTGATGTTCGTAGCGCTTTCCGAGTTCCATACCAGTTATCCCCGCAGGAAAAAATAACGCCCGCTTCTTTTACCTATGGTCCCGGAAAAGTAAAGATAATATTGTAGTACGCGCGCGAGGAAGTTAGGGTTTAGGAACAAAATGGGCCGTTGCTGCTATTTCCTGTGCTATGGCCTTTTGGTCCTCTTTCGCAAGTGGCCACCCAACAACTACAGCATGATTGGGATTTTCAGGCAATGGATCGGGGTAGACATTCAAGAGAACATTCTGAAATTCAGAAGCCAAACTGTCAGCGCGTCCATACAGCGTTCTGTTACTTGCATTGGCCACATCATCTCCAAGTTCCCATATCCCCGCCTGCGAAATACCAACATGCCTTGTAAGTGAAAGGTCGGGATATGGATACGGTATAAATGCATCCTGTTTTACAGAGTTGTCCGCTCGCAACCATCTTTTCTTATTTTCCCGAACAACGAATCGGGCAAGCAGTTCTTGAGGATCAACAACCAGAAAATCTATCATTTCTATGGATTAATGTATCACATCAAGAATGATTTGTTTTATGTGCCCAGGCAATTCTCCAAAAAAGATATCTCTTCCTCTTTGCGTTTTATTTCCCATCAGTGATGCAAAATATATACGCCCATCCGAACTAACACTTATGGAAATTACATATCTTGGCGACCTGTACCATTCAAAAGTGATGTGCCCGTCAGATTCGACACCTATGCTCGGTCTAGGTAATTGGGGCGGTATGGCTTTTAGAAATTTCCATGCTTGTTCTATAGTTTCCCTACCTACAGGTTGCGCACCATAACCATCCCAGTTGGGTAAAAAACAATCTCGTTCAATTTCAGTTAATTCATTTTTCAAATCTTTTTTGGCCCAATCAGCCTTTGTGCCTGTAGCCCCCTCTCGATCTTCTATCTCGGCATATAAAGGAAATCCCGTAGGGTATGTATTGGGAACTGCTTTATACATATCTATCATTTTAACATCTCCATCGTTTTCTTCGTAATGCTTCCAAAAAATGCTTTGTTTTTCAGCCACCACATTTCCAGAAGGCATTTTTTGAGACAACCGGCATCTTCAATCGCAATGGACTTTCCAGTAAAGACATCAATATCGATTACTAATGAGACTGCCATCGTTTTAGGATCGGGTTGAATAGTCTTGACTACATCCATAAAGTAGTTGTACCCGGGAACCGCAAAACGATCTTTGTGAAAGAATCCCCCAAATGGCAAAGGCAATCCATATGGTTCTTTAGGATAAATTCTCAAATAATCTTCCAGTTTGAAAGTTCCAGTCGGAACCGATATGTGATTAATGAATCGCAAGCCTATGCGTTGGATATCTATAGGCCGGGCCAATTCGCGATGAATCGCCCAAAGACGCAAAGCCTCCGTGGAAAATTGAGACCAATCGTCATAAGGATGAAGCTTGCTGAAAGAAAAAAGATCTCGATGAAACCGGGCTATCTGCTTTTCATCGTTTGTCCGGAAAATTATTCCTTTTAATCCAAGGTCCTTGAATGTATGCTCTGCCTGTTTCTCTTTTGCCTGAAGAGTCAGTTCCGCTTGGAATTCCTGCTCGGACTGGAATTTAGGGTAATCCGGCAACTGCTTGACTAGAGGTTCTCGAATAGCATTTTCTTCCCACGGTGTTTCCGCCCGCGCCCTCAACTCAAGAACGCATTCCATGATAGGTGCTTTTGAGAGGTGTGGAAACTTTTCTTCCAGTTTTATTTTGAAGGGCTGACTTTTAATCATCATCCTCACCTCAATGGATTACCAAACAAGAAGCATCATCAATATATTTCCCCTGCTCTGCCATGTCAAGACTTCTTGAGGTTTTCAACTGTTTGCTCTTTGAGGGACACAAAACACTTTTTTTACCTATTTTTCTCCATCCGCGTTATAGTGAGTGTGCAACGCGGAGGTTGGCGACGATGTTCGGGTTCCTCGAAAGCAGAAAAGAGCGCGACCGGAAGTTCGACGAGCTCTTCTGGGAGAAGCGACATCTGATCGAAAGCATCGCCAAGCGCTACGCCCGGACGCACGACCTCGTCGACGATCTGGTGCAGGAGATATTCCTCAAGGTATACCTGCAGCTCCCCAAGGTGCTCGCCGCCGACAACCGCGACGGCTACCTGCGGCGTCTGGCGGTCAACAGCGTCGTCGACTACTTCCGGAGCCACCGCGACAAGGCGCGCGAAGTGACCTTATCACCCGAACTCGAGGAGGTGCTCCCGGCCCCCGGCGACGGCCACGAATCCGACACGCTCGGCGCTCAGCGGGCCGAACGGTTCATGGGGATGGTGCAGGCGCTCCCCGAGAAACGGCGCAATGTCATGACGCTGCGCATCGTCGACGAACTGCCGTTCCGCGATATCGGCGAGACGCTCGGCATCTCCGAGGTGTCGGCGCGGAACCTCTTTTCGATAGGGATGAAGGATCTGAAGAACAAGATACTGCGACAGCAGGAGGCGGGCCATGCGTAACGAACAGGAACGGTGGGACAACATTCTCGCCCATGTCAAACAGCGGGGCGGCCGCATCCGGCGGCGGCGCGGCATCGCGGCGGCGGTAACGACCGCGGCGCTTGCGCTCACGATCCTCGTATCGGTGCAGTTCGGCCTTCCGCGTACCGCGCCAGAACCGCAAAGCCTGACGCTCACCGAGGTCGAGATGGAAGTGGTATTGCTCGAGCACGATATCGTTCTGGAAGATATGGACCTGTATTAACCACTGCATGGGAGAAACCTATGAAGAAGTTGATGTTCATTGCGATCCTGATGATGAGCGCTGTGGCGCTCGCCCAGTGCCCCAACCACGGCAAAGGCGGACCCGGCGGCCACGAGGGCGGTCCGAAGGGCGACCACAAGGGACACATGATGATGCATGACGAGATGCTCAAAGAGCTCGGCGTCCCCGAGGCTCAGCGGGCCGAGTTCCGGGCCTCGATGCACGAGACGCACAAAAAGATGATGGACATCCAGTTCAAGATCAAGGAGGAGCGCATCGCGATGAAGAGCGAGGCCCAAAAACCCAATCCCGACAAGGCGAAGTTGCAGAACTCCATCAAGAAGATCGGCGACCTGCGCCGTGATCAGACCCTCCTGATGGAGAATCACAAACTCGACATGCTCTTTAAACTCAACCCCGATCAGCGCAAGAAGGCGCTCGATTTCATGGAAAAGAAAAAGAAGATGATGATGGATCACATGATGGGCCCCGGCCCCGACGGTGCCGACGACTAAGCCCCCTCTCAACCCCCCGATAGGCGGCCCGTGCGCACGAACTTCTCGATGCGGCGGGCCGCTTCCGTTATATCATCGAGCGGTTTAGCGACATTGAAACGGACGAACCGGCCCCCCGCGTCGGAGAAATGGATGCCGGGAACGACCGCCAGTTTTTCCTGCGCGTAGAGTTCTTCGGCGAAGGCGAGCCCGTCGTCGAACCGCTCCGGCAACTCGGCCCAGATGAAGTAGCCGCCGTCGATGGGCGGTATGCGGAACCCGAGCGATCCGAGCGGCTTTTCAAGCGCCGCGAACGATGTCCCCACCGTGCGGCGCGCTGCCGCGAGATAAGCCGCACCGTTGTCGTGCGCCGCCAGATAGCGGGCGATCGCCTTCTGGAGCACCGACGACGACGAAAGACTTGTGTAGTCGTGCATGCTCTTCAGCGCCGCGAAGTGCGACCGGTCGGCGGCGAGGAACCCGACGCGCCACCCCGTTATCGAGAGCATCTTCGAATAACTGTCGACGAAAAAGAGGCGCGGCGATATCCGTTCGACCGGCAGGTAGGGCGCTTCGCCGAAGTAGATGCCATGATAAACGCTGTCGAAAATGACCGTGAAATCGAGCTCTTCCGACAGCTCTAGGATCGCCTCGACCTCGTTGCGCCGCCAGATGCGGCCCCACGGATTGCCGGGGGAACAGACAAAGACTACCTTCACCCCTTCGGCCATGATGACCTTCCGCAGATCGGCACGCCGCGGCAGAATGCCCTCCGGCGCATCGAACGCGACGAAGCGCGAACCGAAGATCGGCGGCAGATTGCGGTAACTTTCATAGACCGGCTCAAAGGCAAGCGTCGTGAAACCGCGCGGCAGTAACTTGGCGAGGTAGGTGTAGATGAGCGTTATCGCCTCGGTCGCGCCGTTGGTGATGAGGAACTGGTCGCGTCCCGGACCGTGCGGCGTGAACAGGGCATGGGTCGCGTCGAGCAGTTCGGCGTCGCCGATCCCCGGCGCGTACTGGTGGAACGGCTCGCCGGTGATGGTGCGCAACGTGTCGAGCAGTTCTGGCGGCGGCGGAAAACCGGGCAGCCCTTGGGCGAGATTGAGCCCGCCGCCCGCCTTGACCTTGTCCGACATGTAACTGATGAGCGAGCCGCTGGGACGGGGATAATTCACATTACTTACTCTTATATTTCTTCAGCACATCGATGACATAGTCGACATCGGCGGCGGTGTGATCGGCGTTGATCTGGAAGCGGATCTCTTCGGAGCCCTTCGGAACGACCGGATAGTTGAGCCCGGTGCCCAGAACGCCGTGATCGGTGAGCCACTTTACGATATCGGCGGTCTTCTGCGTGTCGCGCACCATCAGCGGGGTGACCGGATGCGGGCCGGGGATCGTCTCGTAGCCGTTATCGACCAGCCCCTTTTCAAAACGTGCGGTCATCTCGGAAAGATGTTTGAGCCGTTTTTTCCCCTCATCGCTTTCGAGGATGTCGAGGACCTTGAGGACCGCGACCGTCTCGCCGAGCGTTATCGGGTTGGAGTAGATGTACATGGGGGCGGTCTGGCGGAGGAAATCGGTGACCGCTTTGCTGGCGACCACATACCCGCCGTTGACGCCGAAGGCCTTGCCGAGCGTGCCGATGATGATATCGACCTTCGTACCGGTCACTTCTTCGGTGCCGCGGCCGGTCGCGCCGTAGGCGCCCACGCCGTGCGAGTCGTCGGCGATGGTGGTGACGCCGTCCTCGAACTTGTCGTTGAATTTCTCGCAGATCTTGACGAACTGATCGAAGGGGCAGTAGTCGCCGCGCATCGAGAAGACGCCGTCGGTGACGACCACGCAGCGGGTCCCTTTGCCGACCGCATCGTTCATCTTCGCCTCGAGATCGGCCATATCATTGTGCTTGAAGATCATCTTCGCGGCGGGACGGGCGAGCTTCATCGCGTTGATGATGCAATTGTGGTTGAGTTCGTCGGAAACGATGACGGTGGTTTCGGTGACCAGCGGGGTGATGACGCCGAGCGACGTGACATAGGCGCTCGAGAAGATCATGCCCGCCTCTTTGCCGTGGAATTTCGCCAGCCGGTTCTCAAGCTCGATATGCGGTTTGTGCGTTCCGGAGATGAAGCGGACCGCGCCGGGGCCGACGCCGTAGGTCTTGGTCCCTTCCTCTTCGGCGTGGATGACCGCCGGGTGCATCGACAGGCCGAGGTAGGAGTTGGAGTTCATCTTGATGAATTCCTGCGTGTAACCCTCGACGATATAGCGGGGACCGTTCGCGCCTTTCGCGGGAAGGACCTTCGTGATGACCATCTCGGCGCCCTTCGCGGTCCCCTTTTCCTTGAGACCGTTCACATGGGCGACAAGCGCCTTATTGAGTTTCGTCAGTGACATGGCGTGCTCCTCTTATTTAAGTTTCTTCTTGAGTTCGGTCAGCATATCGACCGTCATCGAGGCGAGCGTGTAGGCCGGCTTCCAGCCCCATTCCTCGCGGGCGGCGGTGTCATCGATCGACTCCGGCCACGAATCGGCGATCGCCTGACGGAAGTCGGGCTGGTAGTCTATCTTGAAATCGGGCATATGCTTGCGGATCTCGGTGGCCATCTCGCCGACGGTGAAGGACATCCCGGCGACATTGAAGTCGGAGTGATGTTTCAGTTTGCTGAAATCGGCCTCGAACAGGTCGATGGTCGCCTTGAGGCAGTCGGGCATATACATCATCGGGAGCTTGGTCGATTCGCGGACGAAGCAGGTGTACTTGCCGTGCTGGATCGCCTCGTAGTAGATGGCGACCGCGTAGTCGGTGGTGCCGCCGCCGGGCAGGGTCTCGTGGCTGATGATGCCGGGATAACGCAGGCCGCGGATGTCGACGCCGTATTTGCGGACATAGTAGTCGCACAGCAGTTCGCCGGCGACCTTGGTCACGCCGTACATGGTGGTCGGCTTAAGGACGGTGTCCTGCGGGGTGTTGACGCGGGGGGTGCCGGGTCCGAAGACCGCGATGGAGCTGGGCATCAGTATCTGTTTTATTTTCTTCTCGCGGGCCACTTCGAGGATGTTGATGAGGCCGTTCATGTTCACATCCCACGCGAACATCGGATCCTTCTCGCCCACGGCGGAGAGGATGGCGGCCATGTTGACGATGTGATCGACCTTATATTTGTCGACCACTTCTTCGAGTTTCTTCCGGTCCATCACATCGAAGAATTCGAACGGGCCGCTCTCCTTGATCTTGTCCGAGGGCGGGGTCTTTCTGGTGGACGCGATGACATTCTGGTTGCCGTACAGTTCGCGCATCTTGAGGGTCAGCTCGGAACCGATCTGTCCCACAGCGCCGATGATGAGAATTTTCTTCATGCTACTCTCCACTGAAGAGCGGGTTTATAAGCACCTTTCGGTCGTGTAAAAAAACCGTGCAAATATACTGCCGGCAGGGTCAGTGTCAAGATAAATGCCCTGAATTCAGGCGATAGAAGAGCGCTAGCCCTTACGGTGGGAAAAGGCCTTTACCGGCTCTAGTGCCGGGATGGTGAATACGGGGCCAACCGCCCGATATTAAAAATGCAGTTCACTTATTTGAGTATTTTCAAACCCGTCCTTGCTTGGCTTTCACCTATCGTAACAGACCTCCCCCCTGTCGATTTAGTTTCGCGGTGCGAGATTTTTTACGCGAGCGGGAGCTCCTTTGCGGCGGTGCGGGTCATTCTGTCGTGAAGTTCCAACACCTTGCGGATCTCGGGATCGTCGGCACGATGCCCCTCCTCCTTCATGAGTTCGCAGACACGGTAGCGTTCGCTCTTCGCCAGATACTCTTCGAGCCACTGCCGATAACGGCCCGAATCCTTGTTATTGAGGAAGGGGTAGGTCGCGGGCGGCCGATCAATGTCGATACGCCACGGCTTAGCGGTCAGCCGGGCGCGGAAACAGCCCTGATTCTTGGTGAGTTTGATATAGAGCGGATCGGATCCGAGCGACTCAAGCAGCAGCATCGTCGAATCGGCCTTCGGGTCGTAGGTTTTCCCGGTGAACAGGAGTCGCAGACCGGCACAGGTGCGGTAGAGGCGGAACGGATGGTCGCGGTTCTGTTCTCCCCATGCCAGAACACGGGCGATCTCGGCGTTCCGCTGTGCCTCGGCGCTCTCTTTTTTCCGCGACGGGTTGAACAGGAGGGCGATGGCGTTGAAAAAGCCGCCGGCCGAGAACGGTTTGAAGTCGACATCGGCGAAAAGTACCTTCTCGGTGTTGAGCACCGCCGCGCCGTAACGGTTGCGCGATATGACGGCGATCTCCTTGCCGTCGTGGGTGACCGGCGAGACGATCTGTTCGCGGATGGGGAGCGTGCTGTAGTCGTATTCGCCCAGTTTCTTGCCCGACATGACGAGGTCGAATACCTTCTTGGCCCGTTTCTGGGCGTTCTCCAGAGCCTCGGTGGCAGAGCGGGTCGACCACCCGTTGACGATGACCGAATCCTTCCCTTCGCGGTGTTCGCACTTGGCCCAGAAGGGGGGAATATTGATGGGCATTGGTCGTCTCCTATTTTACGGTTTTTGTTCACTTAACGGCTCGAACAGGCAGTACCGCTCGGCAGCGGTGGCGCCGGTGCAGGTATCGTTCCATTCGTTGACGCGCATATTGCCATCAATGAGCGTGATTATGCCGCTGACGAAGGCAAGCCCACCGACCGCCATTAAGGCCAAACCACCATACGCATCTCCACCTTCACCTCCCATTGCCCCACCAATTAAGATCGGAAAGCCGATCCCCATAAGCAACAAACCACTCGGCAGCAATATTGCGCCCGCAAGGGCCTCTTTTTCGCCATGCTGAGCATCGTGATAGGAATCCAAGCAAGGGCCATGATCGGGGACTGCGTTGGGATTCTTCATCGTGGCACAGGAGGCGAGCAGCAGGCAGGCGATGATCAACACACTGTACTTCATGGCGTTTCTCCGCGTGGAGTCGGTAGCGGTTCAAACAGACAATACCGCTCTGCGGCGGTCGAGCCAACGCAGTAGTCGTTCCAGTTATCTACGCGGCGGTGACCGTCCACCAGCGTTACAATGCCAGCAACGATGGCCATGCCGCCGACGGCGGTCATAATGGTGCTACCTACGAACAAGGGATTCGACTTCACAAAAGTCCTTTCTTGTGAATTACGGGCCATACCAATGAGCATCATAAGCGGAAAACCCGCCCCAAAGATCCCGGAGCCGACCGGCAAAAGGATGTTCCCGGCAAGCACCTCTTTCTCGCCGATCCGCCCTGAATCATAGGTTGTCATGCAACTCCCTTCGGTCGGCCGAGTGTCGGCGTTCTTCATCGTGGCGCAGGAGGCGAGGAATATGCAGAGGAGGAAAACCGCGCCGTGCTTCATGGCGTTTCTCCGCTTGAAGTCGGCAACGGCTCGAACAGGCAATACCGCTCTGCGACGGTGGCGCCGGCGCAGTAGTCGTTCCATCTGTTTACAGATCGATGCCCTGCAACAAGGGACATTATGCCTCCAAGTATCGCCATACCGCCAACAGTTCCAAGGGTTACACCGCCGGGAAGCATTTCTCTCGCCGACGGCACAACGGTACCGATAAGAATAAGCGGAACGCTTGCTCCTATCAAAACACCTCCCACCGGTATAAGGATCACTCCGGCAAGAGCCAATTTCTCGCCGGTCTTCGCTGAGTAATATTTTTCCCAACAAAGCTCTTCCGTCGGCCGAGTGTGGCCGTTCTTCATCGTGGCGCAGGAGGCGAGAAGTACGCAGGCGATGATCAACACGCCGTACTTCATGGCGTCTCTCCGCGTGGAGTCGGTAGCGGTTCAAACAGACAATACCGCTCGGCGGCGGTCGAACCAACGCAGTAGTCGTTCCAGTTGTTCACGCGACGATGACCGTCCACCAACGTTACGATGCCGGCGACGATGGCCATACCGCCGACAGCGGTCATAATGGTGCTGCCGATAAAAAGTCCGGTGGGTTTTGCAAAACCCTGATCGGGCGAATGACGGGCCATGCCTACGATCATCATAAGCGGAAATCCAGACCCGAAAATGCCGGAGCCGACCGGCAAAAGGATGTTCCCGGCAAGCACCTCTTTCTCGCCGATCCGCCCTGAATCATAGGTTGTCATGCAACTACCTTCGGTCGGGCGAGTATCGGCATTTTTCATCGTGGCGCAGGAGGCGAGTAGCAGGCAGGCGAGGAGTAGTGCGCCGCCGTACTTCATGGCGTTTCTCCGTTCGGAGGCGGCAACGGCTCGAACAGACAATACCGCTCGGCAGCGGTCGAACCGGCGCAGTAGTCGTTCCACTTGTTCACACGGAGATTACCGTCAATAAGGGTCGCAACGCCTGCAATAACTCCTAGCCCTCCGAGTCCCGTTATGATGCTACCTATTACCAGTGACGGCATAGGATCCTGTTTGGCCATCACATACGCATAGCCCGATATTATTACGAAAGGACCCAATACCACCAACGCACCGCCTACCGGCAGCATGATAGCACCGGCGAATGCTTCCTTTTCTCCATATTCCGCGTCAAGGTAAGTCTGTATGCAGGAACCGTGATCCGGGAGATGAGGATTCCTCATCGTGGCGCAGGAAACGAGTAGCACGCAGACGACGAGCACCACTAACTGTGCCGATTTCATTCTTAAAATCCTTTCCCAAAAGTCATGTCGATTTTATCCTCCCTTGAATCACGAATCAAGATATTTCTTTACGGAAACTTTAGGTGTCATCTTGACTTCCCGGAGATCGTCATTATAAAACCATTTGCTAGTAGCAAGAAGGAGGCGTTACATGGAAAATCTGACGAAAGAGACATTCAAGCAGAAGGTATTCGACTACGAGAAAAGCAAGGAGTGGAAATTCGCCGGCGCCCGTCCCGCCATCGTCGACTTCTACGCCGACTGGTGCGGCCCGTGCAAAGCGGTCGCCCCGGTGCTCGCCGATCTCGCCGTCCAGTACGACGGCAAAGTGGACATCTACAAGGTGAACACCGATCAGGAGCAGGAACTGGCGCAGGTCTTCGGCATCCGCTCGATACCGTCGATCCTCTTCATCCCGATGGAAGACAAACCGCAGATGTCGATGGGGGCGCTTCCCAAGAACGCGCTGGTCGACGCCATCGAGAAGGTGCTCCTGAAAACAAAGGCGGCGTAAATACCGTTTTACCTTCTCTGCTCTACGGAGAAGGGGGACCGCTTGCGGTGGATGAGGTTGCTTTTTGACATCGGCCGTTCCTTCCGCTATCATCGCTCCGTTGACCTAACCGACGGAGGCATCCGATGACCGAGAAGTTGTTCAAAGAGATCAGCCCGTTCGAGATCACCGATAACCCCTGCACCGCCTTCGGCAAGGATTGGGCGCTCCTCGCGGCGGGCGACGAGAAAAAAGCGACGATGATGACCATCGCGTGGGCCGGGCTGGGGGTGCTGTGGAACCGCAATGTGGTCTTCGTTTTCGTCCGGCCGCAGCGCTATACCCATATATATATGGAAAAAGAACCCGTTTTCTCGGTCGGCTTCTTCCCCGAAGAGCACCGCGACGCGCTGAAACTCTGCGGGTCGCTCTCGGGCCATAAGAAGGACAAGGTGAAGGAGTCGGGGCTGACGCTCCGGCATCACAACGGTACGCCGTGGTTCGCCGAATCGCGCCTGACGCTCGTCTGCCGCAAGCTCTATTTTCAGGATCTCGATCCGAAGAATTTCATCGATGCGTCCATCGACGGCAATTATCCGTCAAAGGATTATCACCGGATGTATGTGGGTGAGATAGAGACGGTATTGAAAAAGAGTTGATCCTGTCGCGCTTCTGCGCGCATCATTCCTTCGGACAGATCGTCGTCGTTCCCAGTTGATCGGTGATATCACCCAACGGTGTCTCGGTGGGATAATAGATCTCTATACCGCTGCCGCTGAGGGTGAGTGTACCGCCGCTGACGGCGGTGGTGTTGGTCGCGGCGGTCACCGTGACCGAGCCGCCGAATGAATAGGCGAGCAGACAGGAGGTGCTGGTGCCGGTCGAATTCACGAGGACCACACTGCCGGCCCCCGCCTGAGAGCCATCCATCGAGATAACGCCCGGGATGATGTTATCGCTGGGGAGTCGCAGTTGGACCATTGGATTGAGCGCACCCGACTCGGTCGTCACCTGCATGAGTATCCGGATCATCGCCGGGGTCTGCCCCGCCGCGGCATAGTGGGCCGCGAGCGACCGTGCCTGTGACCCGCTCGCGGTCGGCGGTATCGGCTTATTCGAGGCGGCGTAGGTGCCGGAGAAAACACTGGAGTTGACCAGACCGGCGGGATTGTTCTGTACCTGAGTCGCGATACTGGTATTGCCGTCATAGATATAGGCGAAGGTGGTGTTGACCAGCGTAAGCGTGCCGTAAACCGGCGCGTTCTCATCGATGCGGCAGTCCTCCACTTCGGCGGCGCAATCGGTCTCGGCGCAGGCCAGACAATCCTCCTGCGTGCCGGAGGAACTGCATTCGACCGCGCAGTTCGCCGCGACACAGTTAAGAAGGGTGTTGAATTCTCCCTGCGCTTCGGTCGTTCCCGACTCGAAGCAGGCATCTTTGCAATCCTGATCGGCGCAATCGCCCCAGCATTGCTGGATCTCAAGGCAGGTCAGGGCGGCCGGTGCGTCGTCGTCGGGGAGGAGTTCGTCGCCGTCGGTCATGGTGTCATCGGCGGTATCTCCGTCGGTCACGGTATCATCGGTGGCGATATCATCGGCCCCTATGTCGTCGGTCGCTATATCGTCGCTTGCTATATCGTCGGTCGTCACCACATCGCCATCGGCAAGCAGTTCATCCCCGGTCACGGTACCGTCATCGGATATCGCCGTGCCATCGTCGGTGGTGATCGCCTGATCGCCGGTCGTACCGTTGTCGGTCGCCTCGTCGTCCGGCACCGTTTGCAGATTTGAATTGGAACAGGCCGCCAGCGCGAACACAAAAGCACAAAATAAAAACACTCGAAGATTTTTCATGGGCATCCTCCCCGGATAAAGATATCGGTCGGTTCATTGTTATAATTATGCAGGTAGTTCCGGATTATATTGACCCGTCTTAAAAGGAGGGCAAGTGCCCGTATCTCTAGGAGAAGCTCGTCACCAGCAGGGCTAAAGCTAGTTCCGTTTCCTACTACCGGAATTACCGGATTCTTACCGGTTCGTCACCTAGTTCCGAATTTATTTTGAGGCCGACGATCACTTCAAAGGCCGTTCAAACGCCTCTTGAAGGCCACTTGAGGCGATCGGTAATATTCGGTAATTTTCGAGAGCTACACGAACGCAGGGCCTCTACAGGGGCCAAAACTTGAGGCGGCTGAACACCATACCACTATATTACGCGCGCGCGATACGCGAGAGTAAAGGTCGGAACCAAAGGTCGGAACTAAAAGGTCGGAACTGCAAAAAGCCAACAAACGCAAGAATATCAACAACTTATTATTTTTTTGAAGCAAAAGGTAGGAACTGCCAAAAAAAGGTCTGACAAAAATTGTCAAAGAGTGACAAAAATTGTCAGACTGTATTGAAAGCGTGTGCGATATGTGTGATTTTTAGAAAAGAGGCGAGGTCATTGAGAAATTTTTTTGAAGACCACCGGCAAGCCGCCTTCTTTGGTCAGCATGATCGAGCCGTCTTCCTGAAACTGGCCCGTGATCTTTGAGTCACCGGACATGAAGACCACGACATTGCCGTACTCCTTGACTAGCGACAGCTTTTTCTCATACTCCTGACCCAGCGCGACGCCCCGCGTGACGCCGCCCTTGAAGTCATACTCGACCGTCATGATGTCATTCTTCCACGAGCCGTTCAGTTTCTCGTGGAGCTTCTCACCGCCCGCCGAGCAGGCGCAAAAAAAGAGCGCCGTCGCCAGCGCCCACGCCATGATCATTTTCATCGTTCACTCCCTAGACTATCCGTTTGCAGACCCATATAACGCGGGCCAGCACCTCGAAGTCGCTGTCGCCCGCCTGAACATCAACCGGCTGATAAAGAGGGTTCGAACTCGTGAGGCGCAGCATCCCACCGGTGAGCGCCTGAATGAACTTGACCACCAACTGGTCAGACATCCTCACGATATAGATGCCGTCGGCGCGATAATCCTTCCGGCTGCGGTCGCAGAGCAGCATATCGCCCGACCGGATCGTCGGCTCCATCGAATCACCAACCGCCGAAACCATGAAGAGCGCCGCCGCCGTCGTTTTGAGGTCCGCCTTGATGAACTCGTTCCGCAAAGCGAGGCACGACACCGGCGGCTGATCGTCATTGAACGCCCCCGCCCCGGCCGCCGCCTGAATATCGTACACCGGCACGATAGACAGATCGGAGCCGCATTCCTCATACCTCAAAGACGGTTCAGCGATCAAAAAAGGCGCTTTTTCGCCGGTGATGAGATGCTCAACCGACACATTCAGCAGTTTTGAGATAACCTGAAGACTATCCATGCTGGGTTCGGAGGTGCCGTTTTCGTACCTTTGATACCCGGCCGGAGACATATCGAGACGCCGCGCAATATCAGATTGCGTCAGCCCCGCACGCTTTCTCAACCTCTGAAGTCTTTCGGGAAAGCTCACCTTATCACCCCGCAATATCTTAACTAAAGGATACAACAAATACGATGGTTGTCAATAAATATTTCAGCAACATGCTGTAGGTGAAAAACGCAAATTGTTAAACTACCGCGAAATCATTGGGAGATATTTTTAACATTTTGCTTGACTCTTACAACATAATGCGTTATCTTGTAGTTAAGATATTGCGAGGGAGTGATACCTTGAGTGACGCTGTGAAGAAGAAGGAGAAAGAGGAAGGGATGCGCGAGATCGAGATACTGCTGAAGACCGAACTTCTCAAGCGCAACATCAAGCAGGTCCAGATCGCCAAGTCCTTGAACTTGAGCGATCCGGCGATAACCCGCTGCATCAAGGGTCAGTCGGTTTCCAAGCGTTTCGACGCTTGGGTGCTTCTGAACCTTGAACTCGACCTTCGCAAGATACGGGAAAAGAAAGCAAAAGCCGCATAATAGGGTGGTGATTATATGAATACTTGGTTGACCGTCAACGAAGCCGCGACGGTTCTTGAGATCAGCGACCGCGCTGTCCGCAAGAACTGCAAGCAGGGCCGCTACGAAACCCGCAAAGAGCGGGCGAACGGCGGCGATCAATACAAGATACTGCTGACCAGCCTCCCGGTCGACGCCCAGCGGCGCTATGCCGAGCAGTATCTCGGAACGCTTTCCCGACCCACTTCCGGGTTATCCGTGGTCAGCCCGACCACCGAGGAGCACTCCGTGGCGGCAACGGCCCCCATACCGTTTCCCAGCGCCGCCACGGCTCCTCATCTCCCGGAGATCAGGACCGAAGCGGAGATACAGGCGGAAGCCTACATGCGCGCCCCGGCATGGGCTCGTAAGAAAGCGGACAAGTACGGAGTTATACTGAACGAATCGGCCGGAATCGTCGGCAGTGAACTCCGCCGTTGGATAGGCGACTGGAACGGCAAGCACCCCGACTTCAAGACCTCCTACACCTGCGTATTGGAAGCGCGCAACATCTATAATGAACAAGGCATCTGCGGCCTTCTCGCGCAGTACGGCAAGACCAAGAACAACACCAAGATCGACGACGAAGTATTCGAGGTATTCAAGGGCCTCTACCTTCAGGAGTCGCGTCCGGCCACCCGGCTCTGCTGGCGCATGACGCTGGCGCTCGCCGGAAAACCGCGCGGCTATACCAGCCAGACCTTCCCGAGCCCATCGTCTTTCATGCGCCGCCTCACGGCCGAGGTCCCCGAACAGGCCATCTACCTCGCCCGCTACGGCGCGAAGAAGCACAACCGCAAATATGCCTCCTTCATCGACCGTGACTGGTCGGCCGTCAAAGCGGGTCAGGCGTGGATATCCGACCACGCCCAGATCGATGTCGCTACCGTCGGCAAGGACGGCAAGGTCGTCTTCCAATGGCTCACCTCATGGATGGACGCCAAGACCAGCCGCCTTCTCGGGTGGTTCCTCCACGAAGACGCCCCGAACAGCGACCATATCTTCCAAGCGTTCTTCTATGCCGCCGCCGAACACGGCATCCCCGACGCGATCATCATCGATAACGGCAAAGACTACCGCTGCAAGGACTTCGCCGGTGGCCGGATCGTCAACAAGACGCACAAGCTGTCGGTCGACGAAAAGGAAACCACCGCGAAATTCAACACATGCGCCCTGACCGCCCGCCTCGGCATCGAGGTCCATTTCTCCCTGCCCTATAACGCGCAGGCAAAGACCGTCGAACGCAAGCACCTGCTTTATAAGGAATATATCAGCAAACTCATGCCCGGCTATCGCGGCGGCAATGTCGTCGAGAAGCCCGAATCGCTCGCCGCCGACATCAAAGCGGGCCGCATCCTCAAGGCAGAAGAATTCCAGAAGATATTCGACGAATCGGTCGTCGCCATAGACCACCTGCCGTCGAAGGGCAAGACGCTCTGCGGACTTTCCCCGATGCAGCTCTGGGCCGCCGAGAACCCGGTCAAGCGGGTCATGAGCATGGACGCCCTGCGCCTCTTCTGCATGAGGACATCGGGCGCGCTCACCATCGGCCGGAACGGCGTCACCGACAGCAAGCTCGGCGTCATCTACTGGGGCGAATGGATGGAACCGCTCAAGGGCTCGAAGGTCTACGCCCGCCGCGATCTCAAGAACTACGCCGAAGCGTGGATATTCGACGCCGAGAGCGATCACTTCCTCGGGGTCGCCACCATCGCGCCTACCTGTTCCGCCCTCGTCACCGACGAAGTCAGCAAGCAGAAACTCGCCGATCTCATGGCCGACAAGCGCCGCCGCATGAAAAATGTCCGCTCCTACCTCAAGGACCTCGTCAGACCGGCCGCCGCTCTCATACCCGCCGCTCACGCCGACGCGGCCGCCATGCTCGGCGGCGCCGACTTCGAGATCAAGGAACACAATGTCGTCCGGCTCGCAAACACCGAGATGGATAAAGTCATCGTACAACAGCACGAAATGCTCCGCGAGGGGACCAACGACCTCGCTTGCATACGGCCGCCGGACCGTCCGGCCAAGCAACGTATCGTTCTTTTCGAGAGTGATATCGACTAACAACCACTGTCAGGAGGGAGTGCCATGACAGACATCTTCAAGAAGTGTTTCAAGAACGCAATGGAAGAAGGCGGCGGATCAAGAAAAGCCGCGATGGAAAACGGATCATCGATCAATGTTGAGAAACCGCAAGGAAAAGCACGAATCAGGGGACCGGTAGGTCAGATGATCGCCGCGACGGATGAACTGACACCCGAAGAGATCGCAGAGCATGAAGCGCTGCGGAATGACCTCACCGAGATCATGGACTTGCACGATATCAGCCAGGCCGCCATCGCCCGTTCCATAGGCGTGAGCGGCGGCGCCCTCTCGGCGTGGCGCAGCAGCAAATACACAGGAGACAGCAAACGGATCGCCGAAAAGGTTGCCAACTACCTCATCCTCGCCCGCGAACGGTCCGAACTGCCGCAGGGCGACATCAAGTTCGTCCTGACCAGCATCGCCAAGAAGGTCCACGAAGTCGCCCGTATCGCCCACCGCGACGGCGAGATCGCGCTCGTCTACGGTGACGCCGGACTCGGCAAGACCCGCGCCGTCAAGGAATACTACGCGGCGAACCCCGATGTCATCCTCATCGAAGCGGATCTCGGCTACAGCGCCAAGGTGCTCTTCGTCGAGCTGTGCCGCCGCCTCAACATCGAGCCCGATCAGTCGCTCCACGACATGCTCGACGCCGTCGTCTACAAACTGAAGAAGACCGGCCGCCTCATCATCGTTGACGAGGCCGAACACCTTCCCTACAAGGCCCTTGAAATGCTGCGCCGGGTATACGATAAGGCGGGGACCGGCATCCTCCTCGTCGGTATGCCCCGCCTTCTGTTTAACCTGCGCGGCAAACGGGGCGAATACGCCCAGCTCTACAGCCGCGTCGGTATCGCCGCGAAGGTCGAACACCTCCGCGAGAGCGACACCGAAGCGCTCGTCAAGGCGGCCATACCCGGCACGAACGGCGTCTGGAAGACCTTCCACAAGGAAGCGCTCGGCAACACCCGCCGCCTCTCCAAGCTCATCAATCGCAGCCAGCGGGTCGCGTCGATCAACAAGATGCCCATCACCGCCGATGTCGTCGAAGAAACAAGCAAACTGCTGATCATCTAGGGGGGCGGCTATGAAGGGAACGCAGGAACCGCAGGTCCGCAAAGTCATGTTCATCGTGGGAGAGACGACCAAGATCACGACGGCCAGCGCCCTTTACTGTCACGAACTCTGCAAATGTCTGACCCGCCGGGGCCGTCACCAGATGCCCCGGTGCGAGAACCCGAATACCAGTCATATCCTCGCCGAGGGACCGGGCGGCATCCATCGCTGCCGCGAGTGCCTCGGCGCGGAGGTGTTTTACATGGATGAAATACTCGAAAAACGGAGAGCGGCATGAACACCGACCTTTTGATGGCGATATCCTGCGGCCTGCTCGCGCTTGGCTGCCTGTATAAGTCATTCGGAACCGCAGGGCGCAAGCCCTAGGCCGAAACGCGGGGATACACCCCGCGTCGTGGCGTAGCGCGCCACCCGATGAGGCCCCGTTCTTTGAAAACAGAGCCGCAAGGCTCTAGAACCAGCAAGTCCGGGGTCGGTAAAACAAGAAGACCCAACGACACGGCCCGGCCCCGGCATTTTTAAGGAGTACCATGAGCACGATCACGAAAGACCAGATAAAACGCATCCACATACTGAAAGCCGCCCTCGGCTGGACCGAAGACAAGTACCGCGATGTCCTCGCGTTCAAGTACGGGGTCGAAAGCTCGAAGGAACTGGAGGCGCTCGCCGCCGCCGCCCTCATCAACGACATGGAACAGCAGGCCATCGCCGCCGGTAAGTGGCAGAAACGCCCCGCCAAAGCGCCGGAAAAGAAGCGGAAATACGATGAACTGCTCGGCCGCGACCCGTTCCTCGCCAGCCCGGCCCAGCTCCGCATGATCGAAGCAATGTGGCAGCAGGTCGCCCGCTCCCCGGAACCGGACAAAGCGCTCGGCCATTTCCTGAAACGGATCGTGAAGTGTGAGCATATCACCTGGATAGATAAGAACGACGCCCACAAAGTTATCAAGGCGCTCCAACAGATGGGCGCACAGGCAAAACCCACAGCATAAGGAGGTACCGCATGACCCATTCGCTCGCCGACATCGAAAGACTGACCAAAGAGTACGCCGGACCGGCCGAACAGATCGCCGACCTCGTCGCCGCGATGGAGACCGAGATCAACACGATCAAGCGGGCGTACATCAAGAAGTTCCAGCCGCTGGTCGGTAAGGCCGCCACCGCGAAGGCGTCCCTCATCACGGCGGTCAAGGAGAGCCCCACCCTGTTCGAGAAGCCCCGCACCTACAGCTTCCACGGCATAAAGGTCGGCTTCCAGAAGCAGAAGGGCAGCATCATCATCCTCGACCAGGGCAAGACCATCGAACTGATCCGCAAGAAACTCCCCGAACAGGAAGAACCGCTCATCAAGGAAGAGTACAGCCTGATCAAGGCGGCTCTTGCGAAACTGTCTGCCTCCGACCTCAAGAAGATCGGCGTGGAAGTGACCGCCGACACCGACGAAGTGCTCATCAAGAGCGACCGCGACAAGATCGAGAAGTTCGTCGACGGCCTCCTCAACGAGAAGGTCGCCGAAGAACTGGGCGAACAGCCCTAGGCCGAAATCCGCCGGAGCCGCTTGCGGCGAAGGTGGATCTGCGGGTGATGCCCGCACTGATGAGGCCCCGCCTTCGCCAAGGCTTCGGCGTGCAAGCACGTCAGAAGATAGGAGGGCGAGCCCGCCGTAGCTTTAGCGGAGGAGGGTGACGATGACGAAGGAAAACGAGACCACGAAGTTCCGGGACTGGTGCGAATCGAACATGACGCTGGACGATCTACCGAACGAAGATCTCCGCATGGTCGCGCAGGACCTCGGCATGGATACCGCGCTCCGGCTCCTGCGGGGGTTCGGCGGCATGGTCTTGAGCGTCCCGAAAACGGGCCTTCAAAAGGCCGGTGAACGCTATATAAAGGAGTTTTACGGCCGCCTCAATGTCCGGCAGCTCGTCCGCGAGACCGGTATCTGCGAGCGCCAGATCTACTACATCCTCAACGGCAAGCAGAACGAAGCGTCGCAGGCCAGCCTTTTTGATATGGACAAAGCGTAGGAGCGCTATCATGTTGGAGATGTTGGGTAGAATATTCGCCGGATTTCTCGGGCTCCTGTTCATCGGCCTTTTGATCATACAGGTTACGAACGAAGACACCCCGCCCCGATATGATGAAGACGATGACCAATAACGAAGGAGAACCCGTCATGGAAACAACGACTACCGTCGCCGAAAAACAGCCCGGCGCCTGCGGACATACCTGTGAAGTATGGTCCCGCGTGGTTGGCTATTATCGGCCGGTTTCCGGGTGGAACCCCGGCAAAAAAGAAGAACACAAAGAACGAAAAACATTCAAGCTGACGGAGGCGGCGGATGGCGGCGCTCAATAAGATAGATCGGATACTCATATCCATTACGCGGTCGCATCGCCTGCACGAGACCGATACCGATATCGCCTATGTCCGCGACGGCCTCCGGCACTACGACGCGACCGAACTGCGCCAGCTCTGGCATATCGCCAAGCGCAACGACAAGATGAGCCCCGGCGGAAACGGCAAGCAACCGCTGACCGATTTCATGCGGCTCGGCGATGCGCGCCTCAAGGTCGCCACGGTCCTGCGGCTCATCGACGAAGAACTGGACCGCCGCAACGGCAAGAAACTCAAGGCATTAGTGCCGCAAATAACCGCGTAAGGGAGAGAGACGCATGGGAGAGAAAGGTTTCATCGGATGTCCCGCCTGCAAGAAGGCGTTTTCTGTGATCCTGTCGGGGCATGGTGAGCACGCCCGCCGGTGTCCGCACTGCGGCGCGCTGCTGATGCTCAAGAACCGCTGGCCGAAACGGCCTTCGTATTCGGTCAATGTAGGCCAGTGGTTCAGGAACCTCTGGGCGTTCCTTAACCGCCCGCTGTTTGTGAAGAAGCTGACCGAGCAGGAACAGATCGACGAAGCGATCAACCGGAGGTAGGTCATGCGCCGGTGTAAGAACTGCAAGAGCTACAACCGGAACCCATACCACCGGGCGCCGGTCGATCTGCCCGACACCTGCGGCCACCCGGACCACAGCGGCGAGATCCGCGACCCGCTCGATACCTGTGCCGATCACGACTACATTCCGGGTCAGGAACCGGTCCGCGTCGTTAAAATGCGGAATGGCAACGAGATACATGTCGGCGAAGGCAGCAAGTATCGCGCGAAACACGGACTATTATTCATTCCATAAGGGAGTACGGCCATGAAGATCAACAAAAGCATATTGAAGAAGGCCATCAAAATGTGGGGCAGGGATTCTCAGATAGAGATGATCGAAGAGGAATGCCTCGAACTCGCGCTGGCGCTTCAGAAGATGAAGCGCAAAAGGGGAAACCATGAGGAGAAGCTGCTCAACACCATCGACGAGATCGCCGATGTCTCGATCATGCTCGAACAGGCGCGCATTATATTCGATGGGATAGTGCCCGGCGCGATAGACGACCGGATACGCTTCAAGATGACCCGGCTGGCCGGAATGATCGCGGAGGCGCGGCCATGAAGAAGCAGAAGAAATGGTGCATGGAGTGTGAGCATCGTTTCCGTGCCGAACGCCATTGCCGCATAAAACAAACCGAGGTCGACCCATTTGGAACATGCAAGAAATGGAAGAAGGTTCTGACCTACAAGCAGCGCCTCCGCGCGGATATCCGGAAGGTGCCGCTTGCGACCAAGCAGCAGATACTCGACCTCGGACATGCGGGCAAGACCATCGGTGAAATAGCCGCTGTCGTGAATCTCGACAGCATGGTCATTGCCACGATATTCTGCGACCAAACCGATAAGGTTCATATTTTAAGACGGGAGGCGCGGCCATGATAGAACGACCGATCATTTTTAACGGCGAGATGGTACGCGCCATTCTCGAAGGCCGCAAGACGCAGACGCGCAGGCCAATAAAGGGACTACCGCAAGAATGTGTCGAGGTTTTACCGTGCCCCGGAAGAACATGGAAGGGATACAGGAAAGCGGAGCCGTTTAATCTCTCATGTACCGATTATTTTTACTGCCCATTCGGCAGGCGTCCCGGCGACAGGATGTGGGTAAGGGAAACATTTGCCGACCTGCGCGGTGGCGGTTTTGATCGGCCATTTGCTTACTTTGCGGATTCCTGTAAAAACGGGGAAGAGGATTTAGAAAGTAAGCGCTGCCGACTTGACTATGGCGTTAGATGGCGTCCATCCATCCACATGCCCCGCTTGGCATCGCGCATCACGCTTGAGATTGACAGCATCCGCGCGGAGCGGCTACAGGATATCACGGAAGAAGACGCGAAGGCGGAAGGGATTGACGCAAGACCGCAACGGTCAAGAGACTGGTTTGTAGACGCATGGAATTCCATATACGGCAACTGGTCCGACAATCCGTTTGTGTGGGTCGTCGAATTTCATATCGCGGAGGTACGGCCATGATAGTGAACATCACGATCAACATGGACCACAACTGCATCCGCTGCGGGAAGCCGGGGCCGGTCATGCAGGGCGACAAGCCGGGCCTCTGCTTAAAGTGCGTCGCCACCGTTATGAAGGGCAGTATCCGGGGTAAGAAAGCCCGCCGCGCCCGCCTCAAGAAATAGCAACCAACCAAGGGAGTGACATCATGGGAAAGAAGAAAGAGATCAATGTGCTTGAGATCGTTACTCCGGAGTACCTCAAGGCCGTCAGACCGGCCGGGCTCAAAGAGGGCCGCTCCGACAAGTACAGCGTCAATCTGTACCGCTTTTTCAAGCGGATGCTTGATAAAGATAGGATATTGGCGCCTCACCGCCTTCGCGTCTGGAAAGATCAAGGAAACCACTGGTGGTTTGGTTTTCCGGACAGAGGCAATGAGTTCTACGGGGTTCGCTTTATTACCGTCATCAGCCGAGGATATCGTAAAGACGAGGTCTTCTGCTTTCTTAAAACGCCGATGGTCGAAGAGATCACGGCGGAGTTCTACGAGCAGTACCGCAAGATCGGCAGGTGCATCTATCACATGCAGGGCAGTCACCACATCGAACATGACGACTATATGCTCCATACCGATGGCCGTTATACCATGTCGGCGGACGGCAAGCGGCGTACCTGCAACTGGTGTGGCCGCAAACAGAAGATGATGGTCGTGCGCGAGGTTACCAAGAAGGAATGCTGGGAAGACATCGCCGAACGGAGGCCCGCATGACAAAGATCGAATGGTGCGACTTCACATGGAATCCGGTGTGGGGCTGCCTGCGCCGGTGCCCCTACTGCTACGCCCGGAGCATCGCCAAGCGGTTCGGCCGCGAGGTGGCGTTCCATGTCAAGTCGGGCTGGAATACCGCGCTTGGCGGTAAGCTGGAGGCGTTCATGCCGACCCTCATCAAAGACAACCTGAACCGGCCGTTCCCGACGAAGCCCAGCCGCATCTTCGTGAACTCGATGAGCGATATCGCCTACTGGAAGGACGAATGGCTGCGGAGCGTCCTGCGCCGGGCATACAAGCACCCCGAGCACAGCTTCCTGTTCCTCACGAAGGAAGCGCACATCTACAAAACGCAGCCGTCATGGGGTCAGAACCTCTGGCTCGGCGTCACCGCGACGACGGCCGAAGAGATCCGCGCGGCGTCGTATCAGTTATCCGCTACGATGAAGAACCTTTTCCTCTCGGTCGAGCCGATCCACGGCAATGTCCGGCCCGAGATATCGCGCATGTTTGACTGGGTGATCGTCGGGGCCGAGACGGGAAACCGCAAGGAGAAGGTCGTCCCGGCGCCCGAATGGATAGAGATGCTCGCGGACCGCTGCGCCGGGCTCGGCATCCCGCTGTTCATGAAGAACAGCCTGCGCCGCCTGTGCGAGGCGAACGGAATCCCGTTCGTGCAGCAGTTCCCCGAAGACCTTAAAATGGAGAAGGTGTAATGGACGAAGCAATAATCGGCATGACGCAAGAAGAGATCGCGGATAGATGGAAGGCTAAAACTCCTGAAGAGATCATGAGGAACATTCGGGAAATGGTCAAGAATATTATGGCCTCTTCGCCGGTAAAGTCTATGTTGAGTGAATGGGACCGCCGGTACCGCGCCGCTACCTTCAACGCGCTCAAGCAGGAAGGCTACCGCAAGATCAGCATCCGCGACAACGGCGACGGCACCGCGACGATCAAGTACAAGGACCCGAGGGAGGTAACCCGATGAAGAATGTACTGCACATATACGGCCCGGCCTGCTGGCACGACGAGATCGTAATCGTAGGCGATCTGGACGGGCTTTTGACTCTCAAAAAGGCAGTGGACCGCGCCTTGATGGTTGCGATAGTCCCTGACCGTGACCGCGCGCAGGCCCTACGCACGGAGCCTCCGTACCCGTTCGATATCAACCACAAGGACGGCGAAGGCTCCTCGCTCTACATCGCGGTCGCCACGCCCGAACAGATGGACAAGTTCCCGCTGCCGTACACCGACGAACCGGCGAACCTGTCGAACGAACCCGAACAGTATCAAGACCTCTACGAGCACTGCATCCCCGGCTACAAACGCCATGAAACCTTGACGCAGAAAGACAAACCGGTACAATGAACTCGATGGAGGGCGTGATGCCGAAGAAAGACAACATCATCAAACAGGTCTGCGCGACGCTGGGAATAACACAGAAAGCCCTTGCAAAGAAGATAGGACTCCACGAAATGACCGTCAGCAGATGGGCACGAGGATACGATAATATACCGCAATGGGCTGAAGTGCTTTTTTCATTGATGCTGCGAGAATCAAAAAACGATGAAGTGGCTAAAAAGGCTCTTGAAATCTCCGATCTCATAAAAAAGACATTCGCAGATTATAAATCGTAGGCATATTATTTTCTTGACAATCTAACTTTTGAGGTTATTCTTCGATTGTGCGAGTAAACAATCGACGGAGGCCGTCATGCCAGAAAGTAATCTTCCAACCGTTTTCATGTTTCAGGAACAGCAGGTAAGAACTATCATCCGTGACGATGAGCCGTGGTGGGTTGCGAAAGATGTCTGCTCGGTTCTCGGATATCGGAACCACAAAAAAAGCATCAGCGACCATGTCGATGATGACGAGCGCGATGGGGTAACGATTCGTGACCTCATCGGAAGAAGTCAAACGATTACGGTAATAAACCAGTCAGGATTATACAGTCTGATACTCCGTTCGAGAATGCCACAGGCAAAGGCATTCAAGCGTTGGGTAACGCATGAGGTTCTTCCCGCGATAATGCGGACAGGCCGATACGATGTGCCGCAACGAGAACCGTATCGTGAAATAACCGACAGATCGGCGGAACTCATAGCGATACAGCGGGACCACATTGACTTGCAAAAACGCTACATCGTCCTGCTTGAGGAAAAGAGCCGCGCGGTCATGTTACCGGGCCGCCGCAATCCGCTCACCGAGGAGGAGAAGAAAAGGATAATCAACCTCAAGATATCTGAACCGAAACTCGGCTGTACCGCTATCGGCCGGCATGTAGGCCGTTCGGAATCGGCGGTCCGCAAAGTGCTCAACGATGCACGGCAGATGAAACTGTGGTAGGGGGTGACATCATGATAAAAAGAACCGATCTTCCTTTGGAATTGCGCGATCAGATAGACAATCTGCGTCACAAGGTCGCCTTTATGCTCGATGTGTCGGCAACAATGCTCGAAGCGGCCCGCTATAACGATATGCTGATCAGTGGCCACAAATCGCTTGCCGAAGATGTCGATGCCGACTTTCTCAAGATCGGCGCGACGCCTTCCCGTCCGATGATATTTGACAAGCCGTCAAGATAGGATAGGATATGAACACCAACCAAGGGAGGAAATCCATGTCGATGATCAAATGCAAAGAATGTGGAAAGGAAGTCAGCAGCGAAGCGAAAGCATGTCCCAACTGCGGAGTGGCCAGCCCGAAGAAGATGGGTATCGTCAAAAAGATTTTTATCGGGATCTTCGGATTCTTCGCGATTATGATCATTCTTGGGGCCATTATCGAAAAGACCGACACATCGGCGCCGGACGGCGGTTTCTCGTTGCCGAGCATCGGAGATCAGGTCATTACCTATGCCGAATACATTAAGATCAAGGAAGGAATGACCTATGAAGAGGTCGCAAAGATAATCGGTGCGCCGGGGAAGGAGGAATCAAGAACAACTATACCGGGCGTTTCCGGCTTTTCGAAAAGCGTTATCATGGTATCATACGGTTGGATGAATGAGAACGGGTCGAATGCCTCTCTGACATTTGAAAACAATAAGGTTACCATGAAAGTGCAATTCGGCCTTGAATAGTCTTGCTATCCTTTATCATCGCATTCTACCTCAGCGCCGCCGATACCTACCACGAAAAAGACTACGCCGCCGCGTGGTGCGCCCGTGAAGGCGGCATCACGGAGTATGTTCTGCCCGATAAGACCCGTGTCGATTGCCTACTACCCGGATACGCCGTCGAATTCGACTATGGGAAGAAGTGGGCGGAATCAATAGGGCAGGCGCTCTACTACGGTTTAATGACGCATCGCGCGCCCGGCGTGGTCCTTATCGTTACCGATCCTATGAAAGAATTTCAATTCATCGCGCGTCTACGCGCCGTCGCAGACATATACGGCATCCGCGTCTGGGTGATCGGCGACGAGATATTTCAGATCAATTAGCGGAAACCGCCTTCCCGAGTTCAACGGCGACATGGTCGAATATCTTTGACTGGCCGCCGTCGGTCACCAGCAGGAACGGGCGGGCCTCCATGACCATCTTGCGGCTGTGCGGCTTCACGAACGCCACGCCGCTCGCCGTCTTGCGGCGGCTGCCGTCGATCTTGCCGTACTGGTCGCGGCTCCCGACTTTCCGGGTGGAACCCCGAACCTTCACGGTGCCGTTGAACCCGAAGTGGTGAATAGCCGCGTAGGCGAGATTCGTACCGACCATCGCCTGCGTCCGGTCGGCGTCTTCCTGTATCGACGCCGCGAGCGCGCCGCTTTCCTGCAATATCTTCCCCGGCCAGTGGCCGCGCTTCTCGCGCATGGCCTCGGTCTTCTTCGACAGACCCTTCCACTTGTCGGGCCGCCCTTCGTCCTTGAAGTTCCGCTCGACATCGTCGTGCATGATACCGGCAACGCCGCGCAGTACCGGTTCCAGATCTTCCAGCCGTTCGGCAAGTCCCTTGATGTGCTTGGTGATGTCGTCGGATACCGTGAGTTTGATGAACTTGTCGTCAGCCATTATTCACCCGCTTCCGGTACTCTTCGGCCAGCCGTTCGTCGTACTTGTCGAGATCCGGGGCGAATACCTCCTTGGCGGGGTTACGGTCCCACCCGGCGTCGGGGTGCATGATCTCGCCGGTACTGCGGTCGGTATAGTAGGTCAGCTTCTCCTTACGGTCGCCCATATCGACCTCGCGGGTCGTGATATTGCCGTCCGACTTCTCGATCTCCAGCTTATCGTCGCGGACCTCCTGCGCGGACAGCGACCGGACGCGACACCGGCACCGGAACCCGTTGGGTGGATAGAATGAATCCCAGAACGGATCGTCGGCCGGGAATACCTTCTCATTGAGCGCGCCGTGCGACGGCCGCGTCTTTGAATCCATGACCGCGACATACTGGAGATACGGCCGCTGGGTACGGTTCTGCATCTGCTGCTTGTAGCGGCCCGCCTGATAGGCGCTCTGCACCTGCGTACGGTATATCAGTTCCAGCCGGTAGGGGGCCGACAGCTCGACGATCTCCTTCCCGCCGGTAGTGACCACATTGCCGGACCACCCTGCGCGCTCCAGACGCGGCAGGATAGCCTTTTTGAACTCGTCGAAGGTCTGACCATCCTTGAGGGCGCTGCGTACCGCCTCGGCGGTCGTCTGGAGCACGTTGAGCTTGATGTATTCCCCGACATCCGGCGACATCTTGGCGAGGTCGCGGTACAGCTCCAGCCACCCGGCGGGCATCCGTACACCGTTACGCTCCAGAAAGGCGACCGCCTCTTTCGGTTCAAGGGTTACTGCGGTGAACAGATCAACGGCCACTATGAGTTCTCCTTCCGCACGCTGTCACGGCCATGCACCTCCGCGACGAACATCGCGCGGGCCAGCAGCTTCTCGATGCTCTTGGTATCCATCGTGGCGAACTGGGTGTGGAGCTTCTCAAGTACCTCCTCGAAGTTCGACGACTCCTGCACCAGCTTGATCACCGGCGCCAGCAATGCCTTCCCCTGCGCCGCCAGCTCATCGGCGGGCAGCTTATCGAGCATATCGTCTATCGCAGCCTGATCGGGGAACTTGTCGGTGACATCCTCGGCGAACTGCGGCCCGGCCGGTTTTGCATCCGGCTCGACGATATCGAAATCCTCTTCCTCGATGTTATACGCCTTCACGAAATACTGCTTCTTAAACCGTACCCCATGCGTCTCTTTGAGGACCTTGTCGCGTTCGACGACCGCCTTGTTGACATCCTTCTCGGCGTACATGAAGAACTCGGGGCGCTCCACACCTTCGCCGAAGTTGTAGTCGACCAGCCAGCCGATGAGCTGGTTGAACGCCTCTTCGACCATGATCTGGTCGCTCTCGACGATATCTTCGCGGACCTGCATGTGCGTCTGGGCCGCCGCGTAGCTCCCTTTATCGCCGACCTCCGTTGACAGGGTCTGCCCGAGCAACGCCTTCGATATCTCGGAGTTCATCGCATCCATAAAGGTCTTATAAAGGGCGCTTGAATCGCCTTTACCGGCGGGGTCTTTTATATCGACCGCACCGTCGTCGGGGATGACCGCGATGGCGTCCTGCACCATCCGGTCGAGCGACACGAGCATATCGTCCTTTTCCTGCTGGGTCGCGCCGCGCGGCAGTTTGCCGATGATATGGGGCATCCCGTACTTTTCCACGAATATCGCCCAGAACTTGAGGCCGCCTTTCTTAAAGGTGGCGGGCCAGAAGCAGCTCGACAGGTTGGCAAAGCCGTAAGGGTTCTCGTAGGTGCTTTCGTTCTGGACGATGAGGAACTTCTTGTCGGGCAGTTCTATGCCGTCGGTGCCGCTGGTCTGCGTGATCAGGCGCAGCTTCCCGTCGCGGTCGAATACGAACCAGTCGCTGGGCTTTCCGGCGATCCTGTTCGGGACCAGCTTCCCGTCAACGATCTCCCAGACGATCTCCAGCGGCTTGAAGCCGTACCATGCCGCCTCCAGCATCTCGGTGATGAGCTTGCGCACTTTCACGCGGCGTTTGAAGACATCTTCGATGAAATCGAACACCGGGCCGGGTGCGTTCTCCGGGCTGATATCCCATATCAGTTTCCGCACGCCCGCGTTACGCGAGAGGATGCAGGAGCCGATATGGCTGTCGGCCCGCAGGTCTTTATAGACATCGACCGCCCGGCCGAGTTTCCGCAGGATGGGGTCGGGGTTCGGGAGGTAGGTGCCGGATATCATGAAGTTGATGACGTTGTCGCGGGTCGCCAGCTCTTTCATGAGCGACTGCTGGGTCATCGGCTCCAGCTCTACGAACTCGCTGGGCGATATGTAAAGAACTTTCTTACCCACGGGTGACCTCCTTTACTGTGCGGGCTCCTCGGGGACGAGCACGACGACCTTTCCTTCGGCGCGCAGCGCGGCTACCTGCTGGTCGGTGAGCTCTTCGGGGCCGCCGCCTTCGGCGCCGGGTATCTGGCGCTCGACGCCGTTTATGTACGCGGTTACCTGCTTCGGTGTCATGACGAGGTATTTCATAGCGTTACTCCTAGTTCGAGAACTTCACATAAAATCTTGCTTTTACAGTTGTCGCTCCGTTCCCCTTAAATGCGTATGTGATAGTCATGTCCTTGAAAACGCCAAATGTAACATGATACGGCGCGGTGTCGCTTGAATCGATATATTGATTTCTGGCTGTTGCCGATCCCCAGGCATCCTTATTCCACTTGGACCCAAATGCTTTTTTTCCTGCCCCCGACAACATAGCCGCAAGGATTTTTCCATCAGCAGAACCGGCAAGCGACCTGCCTTTTGCGTTAAGTTGGACAAAGTTATCGGTGGCGGCGGCATACTCGAAGTTTGCATTATCGACCATGTTAGCGGAGATCTCTATGGTCTTATAGTTTCTGCCGTCTATGAGCCCGGCCAAGTCTACCGATCCGGTAACCCCGCCAGCGACAATATCGATGTCGCCGGAGTCGTAGATGTAGAAGTCGCGCACGACTTTGTCGGGACCCTGTAGCCAGATGTCGATGGTCTGGCCGGTCTCGAAGTTAGCCGCCGCATCGCCGAAAGTGATCGTGAGCGAACTGACCGATACATTGGTGACTGGTAACTCGGTGCGCGCCCCAGCCGAAGATACGAGCTGCGCGCGCCGCACATTCTTTGCGGTCAGCGTGAACGGTATCGGGTTGACCTCCGGCTTCGTGGTCGACCAAGTGATTGTCGCCGTCTTTGCGCCATTATTGATAGCCGCCGTAAAGTCGTTCTTTGTGGTCGAATAAACGCCCATGCCGAGATCGGGTTCTTCCACCGCGCGCATCATGCCGGATGTGACCGTGCCGCTGATGGTCTGCTGATAGCCCTGCTGGGTCAGCAGATACCCGGCCATCGTGGTGAGGATCGCCAACACCGCGATGAGCAGATTGACCTGCCGCTTCGACAGCGATATCATCGACCGCGCCGTCGCCCCCTCCGCCGTCGTATTGTCGCCGACCGGCGCATCGGTCTTCACCCCCTGCGCCGCCGCCGGTGCGGCCATATCGATGGGCTTCCCGTCCTTGTCCACCTGCACCGTCGGGACAACCATCCCGCCGGGGAGCGCCGTACCGCCGTCTGCGGCTGCCGTCACATCCGCTTGTTTTTCAACCGCGTGGTTGATGTTCTTGGTGATGTCTTTTTCCGCCATGATCTCCTCCTCAAGTTATGCTGACCGTCTTCCGATATCTTTACTACCGTTCAATTCGCGTTCAATGCCGTTCAATTTTAACGCGACGGGGTGTCTATGGGGTTGCAGGCGCAGACCTATATAATTAAGCGTTCTAGGGCCATCCTTGCGCGTCAAATCAATATCTATCATAATTCCTCAATGTTTCCCGCCGCTTGCCTGTCACTATCGCCACCTGACCACTACCGCTGGCCGCCGCATGGAGCGCGAGCCCCAGCGCTATGAACCGGTCGGCGTGGCCGTCAGTTGCCGATTTTTCCACGTCAAATCGGATATTTCCGGCAGTCGTCACCACCCGCTTGAGGCTGTGCAGGTCTTCCCGCACCTTCGGGTCGTCGGGTATGTGGAGCGACTTATCCTCGAAGTTGATCCGCGTGACGTAGGCGATCTCTTCCTTGACCTTGTTCGTGATGGTGATCGCCTCGACCCGGTACTTTCCGAACTGCTGCTGCGCCTCTTCGGCGAGCTGCATCCCGAGCCCGGTGGCGTCTATGCAGGCGCGCCGCAGTTTCGGATGGGCGAGTATCCTGAACAGTTCCTGCCGCTGTTTATCGAACGGCATTTTCTCCAGCGTCTTGATGATGCGGGTCGTCTTGAACATGCCGCTCTTCTCGACCACCCAGATGATGGACAGGTCCTTCCGGCGGCCGACATCCATGCCGAGGTACATCTCGCCTTGGATCGTTTCAAGCTCCTGCATTATCTGCGCGGCTGGCCGTTCGCAGGCCATGATCATCTCGTAGGTCAGGAAAGCGCTCGACTCATCGACCGGGACACAGCAGTATTCTTCCTGCCAGATATCGTCGCTGCGGCAGTCGCGCCGCTCCTGCTCCAGCCATTCCTGCCGTTCCTGTTCGGTGGTCTTGCGGCCCATCAGCTTGTCGAGCAGCCCTTCGGCTACCGCGAGCTGTATCGGGATAGTATGCAGCGACCAGCCGGTCTTCCCCGACTTTGTATCTTCGACGAATCCGTAGAACATCGACTGCTTGCCGTGGTGAGTCGACAGGACGCGGATCGGATAACCCCACATCGCCGTCGGGCGAAGCGCTTTCCACATGGCCGCCTGATCGTCATGCCACGCCGCCTCATCCCAGACCGCCTTGCCGCCCTTCGACCGGAACCGCTTCGGGTTACTGGTCAGGGCGAATATCTTGCCGCCGTTCTTAAAATCGATGCAGAGCGCCTTGATGTCCTTCTCTTCGTCCATGACGACTTCGCCCACGAGGCTCACGACGACGTTGAATACGCCCGCCCACTGCGCGCAGTAGTCTATGTATTCGCGGGCCGCCGATTCATCGGCAGAGGTGAAGTACACCTTGCGGATCGGGCGACCCTTGACATACTCGCGCTTCTCGACGATATCGCGCACATCCTCGAAGCTCTGGACGTAGGTCGCGCCGATACGGCGGGACTTCTCCCATATCTTGATGCGCGCACAGTCTTTGAGCCAGCGCACCTGATAGGGAAGGAAGTACTTACTTTCCTGTGGCATCAGCCTTTTTCCTCTTCCGGCGCTTCGATACCGAGCGCCTGATTGATCAGCTTGACGACATCGGCATTGCTCATATCCTTCGGCGTCTTCTTGCCTTCCTGCTGGCTCTGCTCGAAGGTGCGGACCTTATCGAGTTTTCCGATGAGCTGAGTCAGGGCATACATCCGGCCGGGGTCGACCTTTACCCCCTTGTCGAGATCTTCCTTGACAGACCGGAGCAGAGCGCGCGTAAAGGCGTACAGCTCTTCGGTTAAGCTCTGCCGCTGTTCCATCAGCGCCGCGCGCTTCTGGTCCCACTGCCCCTCTTCTTTCCATATCCTGATTGTCTTCTCGCCCAGCCGGAGCCGTGATGCGATCTCTGCAATGGTGCAGTTATCGACAAGATACAGGCGCTCGGCTTCGGCGGCATACATCGCCTTTTTAGCCATTGAGCGCTTCCTCCAGCTTTTTGATCTTTTCGTTGACGGCGCGCAGTTCCTTGACCGTTTCATCCAGTTCGTTCATCGATACCTGCGCGGTGTCGGTGTCAAGTTCATCGACATTAATGAACGGGCTGATCTTGTTCCGAATAACGATGATATGGCTCTGCGCCCGCAGTTCAAGCGTCCGTTTCTTCTCGCGTTCGGTAGCGAGCTGACCCTTGAGCTGCATTCGTTCTTCGTTCATGGCGCCTTCTTCCCCCGTACCAGCGGACAATATTCGTTGGAATCGATCTTCTGCTCTACACGCGCGAGAATCCCCGCATGATATTGAGTGGTCTCAAGCAGTCCGTTCAGTATGTTGTAAGACCGCTCTTCCTGTTTCTGTAACTGCTCTATCATCTTCTCATAGAGCTTTCGTTCGGCGCACGACTGTTCCTTCTGGTCATCCATCATGCGGGTGAATGTCTGTGTCTGCTGTTTGAACATCCACCAGACCACGATGAACAGCAGAGCGGCGACGCCGAACTGCCGGAGAATGTCACTGAACATTGAAAGGTCGGCGCCCATGATGCCCTCCGGAAAAGTGGCATAGGCCCGGAAAACCGGGCCGCCGCCGTCACTTCTTCATCCTCGCTCCTTGCCGGTTTTACCGGTCATTACATCGCCCGGCGAACAACGCCGGGCTATGCCCTAGCAAGTACATCGTGAAATAAAATCAATAACTTGTCATGCGCATAACGCAACGCAACCGCCATTAGTCAACGAAAGAATTACCGGTCATAGTGGGAACAGCAAGGAGGTGGTCTCATGACCGCGAACCCGATCAACAACCTCGTTATTCATTGCAGCGACAGCAACTGGGGCTGTGTCCGTGAGATACGGAAATGGCACATGGGACAAGGCTGGCGCGATATCGGCTACCATTTTGTTGTTCTCAACGGAATGGTCATGACCGACTTCGTACTGGCGGCGGCGGACGGCGCAATCGAGGCGGGCCGCATACTCGACGGCGACAATGTCATCGAAGACAATGAGGTCGGCGCTCACGCGCTGGGCTATAACTTCAACTCGGTGGGGATATGCCTCATCGGGAAGACGCGCTTCACGGAGGCGCAGTTGCACTCCCTACTGCGCCTCTGTGTCGAGCTGTGCCGCCGGTACGGCATAGAACCGTCGGCCGTCGTCGGCCACTGCGAAACGGAAAGCGGCAAGGCCGAAGGAAAGACCTGCCCGAATATCAGGATGGCGGTCCTGCGCTGCATGATAGATGCGGCGATCCAGCGGCCCGCCGTCGAAGAATGGGACAAAAAGACCCTTAAACAGATGTTGGAGGTGTAACCGTGGAAGGAAAGAAGTGGTACGCATCGAAGACCGTCTGGGTGAACCTGATCGCCATCGTGGCGCTGTTCCTCCAGACGCAGCTCGGCTTCGTGCTCGACGCCGATGAACAGGTCGGCATACTCGCCGTCATCAATATCGTCCTGCGCCTGTTCACCAAGGAACAGGTCAACCTCAAGACGCCCTCCGCGCCCGTGGGCATATTCATGGTGCTGGTTCTTACCACGGCGCTCATGACCGCCTGCGCCGGGTTCCAGTTCGGCGTGACGCTCGACAAGAATCTTTGCCTCAAGGCGACCATCGAATGGGACCCCGCCGTCGCCGCCGCCGACGTCGCCGCCGCCGAGATGCTGCCGAAAGAGACGAAGGTCTGCGGGGAAGACATCATACTCCTCAAGAACCGTCTCGAAGCGCAGAACGGCGCGAAGATACAGAAGATCAACCTAAAACCGTTCAACTTCGAGCAGTGAGGCGCCCATGAATATGAAATGGCCGTGGGTAGCGATATTCAAGACCGGCACCCATACCGACTTTAAAGGTAAGGTGCACACGGTCACCGCCGACGATCTTGAAAAGACCGTCACCAACTACAGCGCAGGCGACCATGCCGCCCCGGTGGTCATCGGCCACCCGAAACTCAACGGACCCGCCTTCGGCTGGGTCAAGGAACTGAAAACGGTCGGCAATGTCCTCTGGGCGAAGCTCGACAAGGTGCAGGAAGACTTCAAAGGCATCGTTCAGGAAGGCCGCTATCAGAAGATATCGGCCTCCTTCTACGCCGACGGCGGCCTGCGCCATGTCGGCTTCCTCGGCGCGACGCCCCCGGCGATCAAGGGCCTGCCCGAGATCGCGTTCAACGAAGCGGCCGGTGAGACCACTTTCGAATTCGCCGACACCGACTACCGCGCCCACTACAAGCTCGGCACGGTGGCGCGCATCTTCCGTGCATTCCGGGAATACATCATCGAAAAAGACGGCGCCGACAAGGCCGATAAGATCGTGGGCAACTGGGACATCGACTATCTCGCCGCGCCGCCGCCGCCCGAAGAGCCGAAGAACGGCATGTACGCCGAACCCGAAAACACCAATACGGAGGGACCGATGGACGAGAAAAAACTGAAAGAGCTTCAGGATCAGATCACGGAGCAGGGCAGGCAGATCGCCGACTTCTCCGAGAAGCAGAAAACGCTTGAGGCCGAGAACAAGGCGCTCAAGGACGAAAAAGCGAAGGCGCAGAGCGATGCGGCCCGCAAGGAACACAAAGACTTCTGCGACGCGCTGGTCAAGGAGGGGAAACTCACCCCGGCCATGTCGAACAAGATCGTGGAGTTCATGGGCGTGCTGGGCGCGGCTGGCTCCATCGACTTCGCGGAAGGCGACAAGACCGAGAAGAAAGAAGCGCTGGGCGAATTCAAGGGCTTCCTGAAAGCGCTGCCGAAAGTCGTCGATTTCAGCGAGCATGCCGTGACCGATCTCGCCGGAAAACCGGAAGGCGACCAGCACCGCTCCGAAGGCGCCGCGATAGCCGCGACCGTCAACCCGAAACAGTAACCGATAAGTGAGGTAATGTTACCATGACCGAACAACAGAACTACGGCGTGTCCTCGGAGACCGTAACCCCCGAAATGCTTCGGGCGGGCGATCATCCCACCGTCGAGAAGAACATCGTCATCGAGGCGGCCAGCGGCGCGCTTGTGCGCGGCACCGTCCTCGGAAAGATCACCAAAGCGCTCGGCACGCTCGTTCCGGGCACCAACACCGGCGGCGGCACCGTCAGCGGCATCGCGCTGGGTGCGCTCGCCAAGATCGGAAACTATGTCCTGACCTGCATCGGCGGCGCCAAGAGCGCCAGCGCCGGTTCGTGTCAGGGCGGCGGCAACGGCGTTCTGACCCTTGACGCCAGCCCGGTACTCACCGGCTGTCAGGTCGGCGTCTACAAAGTCGTCTGCATCGGCGTCGATACCGACAGCGGCGTCTTCGCGGTGTTCGACCCGGCGGGCGTCTATCTGGGCCGCTATGTGGTCGGTGCGGCGGCATTCGCCACGCAGATCAAGTTCACCATCGCCGACGGTTCCAGCGACTTCGTCGCGGGCGCCTACTTCGACATCACCGTCGCCCGCTCGGTCGCGTCCGGACTCGGCGATTTTCAGGTGGTCGATCCTGACGGCGTAGTGATCGGCACCGCCACGGCGGGCACCGAATTCACCCATGACCAGATCGAATTCACCGTCACCGACGGCGCGCCCGACTTCGCAGTGGGCGATTCGTTCACCATCCCGGTCGCGGCGGGCAACGGCCGCTACAAAGCCTACGACGCCGACAATGTCGACGGTTCGCAGGTCGCCGACTGCATACTCGCCAACCCTGCGGCCAACAGCGCCGCCGATACCACCCCGGCGACCGCATTCGTGCACGGCCATTTCAACAGCGCGGCCCTCACCGGGCTCGACGCGGCGGCCCGGCTGACGCTTGAGAACAAAGGCATCTATATCAAGTAAGAAAAGGAGAAACCAATGACCATCAACGCTTTCGAATGGCGGACGCTGACCGAAGCGATCAACCAGATCAAGGTTCCCGGCCGCTTCCTCATGGACCGGGTCTTCAAGAAACAGCAGCAGGTCTTCGCCCAGACGGTCGATGTCGACCTGATCAGCGGCAACGAGAAACTGGCCCCCTTCGTCGCGCCTCTTGAAGGCGGCGTCGTGGTCCAGAAGCTCGGCATGACCACCAACACGGTGAAACTGCCCCGCATCCGCATGAAGAAGAACATCAACTCGCTCGACGCCGACCTCACCCGCGCGGCCGGTCAGGGCATCTACATCGGCGCGGCCGACGGCATCAACCAGGCGCGGCGCGAGAAGATCGCGCTGGAACTGGCCGATCTCAAGAATAAGACCTACCGCACCATCGAGTACATGTGCGCCAAAGCGCTTCAGGGTGAACTCGTGGTGACGCAGGACAACCTTGCGTTCAGTATCGACTTCCAGATACCGAGCGGGAACAAGATCAACCTGACGGGAGCCAACCGGTGGAACCAGACCACCGCGAAGATCCGCGCCAACATCCGCGCGTACAAGAAACTCATCGCCAAGACCGGCTTCGCCGCCGATATCCTTCTGCTCGGCTCCGCCGCCGCCGAAGCGTTCCTTGACGACGAAGATGTGCGCGATCTGCTCGACAAGCGCAACATCACGGCGGGCGCGCTGAACCTCGACGGCGCCATGATGCCGAAGAACATGGACTTCCTCGGCCGTTTCATGGGGCTCGATGTCTATGAATACGGCGAAGAGTTCGAGCAGGAGAACGGCTCCAAGGCCGCGTTCCTTTCCGAGAACAACATCATCATGCTCGCCAGCGAAGCCGAGTTCGTCCGCTATAACGGGCTCATCCTCGACGAACCGACCGAACCGGCCGTGGCGATGGAGTTCTTCTCGAAGAGCTGGAACGAGAAAGACCCGGCGGCCACCTGGCTCCTGTCCGAATCCGACCCGCTCCCGGTGCCCCGGCGTCCCGGCGCCATCGTCACCGGCGCGGTCATCAACGCGGCCTAACAAGGAGGTACCGCATGCCGTACAGCGCTCTTGCCGACCTTGTCAAAGTGATCGACGAACGGGAGCTGATCCAGCTCTCAAACGACGACACATCGGCGACGGCCGTGAATGCCGTCAATGTCGCGCAGGCGATAACGGATGCGGACAACCTTATCGACGGGTATGTGAGCGGCAGGTACTCCCTGCCGCTCGCCCCGGTTCCCGGTCTCATTAAGAAGATATCGGTGGACCTCGCGGTCTACAACCTCTGGGCGCGGCGCCGCCGCGCCGAAATGCCGGAAGGCATAGAGAACAGCTACAAGAACGCGATCAAGCTCCTTGAACGGATGCAGGAAGGCAAGATACTCCTGTCGGCCACGCAGATACCCAGCGGCAATGAAGCATCGGGCGGACTCGGCGACATGCGCGTCAATAAGACGGCCGCCGACCGCGTCTTCAACAAGGATCTGATGGAGAAGTTTTAACCATGAAAAAGACCATCATCGGGCTCATACTCGCCCTGCCTATACTGATCGGCTTCGACGGCGCAACGGCGTTGCGGCTGACCGCGCTGTGGCGCGGCCGGAACCACGACTCAAACCGCATCGAACGCCGTGACGGTGCTCCGAAGCGCCAGTTCCGCGTGAACGAGGTTTTCTATGAATATCTCTAATATCGAAACGGCCATTATAGACCGCTTAAACGCGCGTATAACGGGCCTTTCGATAGAGCCGTATCCGGAGAACCCCAGCACCTATAAGCTGCTCGCTCCGGTCGGCGCGGTGCTCATTCGGTACGATTCGTCTGCCTATTCGGCGCCGCAGTCCACCGACTCGATAGTTCAGAACCGCACCCAGCAGTGGGAGATCACCCTCATCATGCGGAACCTCCACGACAAAGGCGGCCTACATGCCGCCGTCGATACGGTCCGCAAAGTACTCACCGGCCACAAGATAGCCGGGTGCAAGAAGATGTACCCCACCAAGGACCAGTTCATCAACGAAGACAACGGCATCTGGCAGCACGGCTTCATGTTCGCCGTGCCGACCAAGTCGGTGGAAGATGACGATGAGACGGTCAACAACTTTCAACTCAACGAACTGACCACACGGCCACATATAACAAGTGAGGTAGACGTATGAAACAGTATTGCTACAAAGGCCCCGTGACGGCGCTCCAGATCGGCAAAGAGTCGGTGACGCTCGTTTCCGGCGCCTGCTATCCGCTCCCCGAAGATCACCCGAAGGTGAAAAAGCTGGTGGGCCTCGGCCACCTGACCGAACAGGTCGAAAAGCCCCGCCCGGCCGCGAAGCCGGAACCGGCTTCTGCAAAGGAAGCCCCCGTCGCCGAAGCCCCGGCCGCGAAGCCGGAACAGGCAGGCAAAAAGAAGAACGATCCCAAGAACGGTAACAAGTAAGAGGAGGAACCACCCATGAGCGACTTCCTGCATGGCGTAGAGACCATCGTCATCGCGCAGGGCGCCCGGACCATCGAAGAGTCCAAGACCGCCGTTGTCGGCATCGTCGGCACCGCGCCGATCTTCGAGACCGCCGCAGCGGACCGACCGGCCGTCAATGTCCCGACCCTGCTCCTGAACGATGTCAACATGGCGAAATTCGGCTCCGAACGCGCGGGGTACAGCATTCCCGAAGCGCTCGCGGCGTTCGACAGCGGCCCGATCATCGCGGTCAATGTCTTCGACCCGGCGGTCCACAAGACGGCGAATGTATCGCCCATCACCAACGAATCGCACACCTTCCCGGCGGGCGATACCGTGACGCTGGACCATACGAAGGTGTCCTCCGTGGTCGTGAAATCGTCCGACGGCAATACCACCTATCAGACGCCGCGCGACTATACCGTCGTTGAAGCCACCGGCGTCATCACCCGCGTCGCCGAAGGCAGCGGCGGCACCATCCCGGCGCTCGCCACCGTCAAGGTGGACTACGCTTACGCGGTAACCGCCGCGTTCAATACCGACGATGAGATCGATCTGGGACATGTCGGCATAACCGGGCTGGTCGTGAAATCGTCCGACGGCGTCACCACCTACGATATCGATGACGACTACACCTACGACGAAGCGACCGGCATCGTCACCCGCGTTTCCGACGGCGATATCGCCGCCGAAGCCACCGTCCGCGTCGCCTTCAACTACGCCGACCCCTCGAAGGTCGTCGCCGCCGACATCATCGGTACGGTCGACGGCTCCGGGAACCGCACCGGCATGCAGGCTCTGCTCGACAGCTTCTCGAAATTCGGCTTCAACCCCAAGATCATCATCGCCCCCGGCTACTCCAGCGAAGCCACCGTCCGCGCCGCCATGCAGACCGTCTGCGCCAGCCTCAAAGCGGTCGGTTATGTCGACGGCGAGACCGGATGGACCTTTGCCGAAGCGCTCGCGGCGCGCGGCGAAGCGTCGAACGTCTTCAATACCTCCGACAAGCGGACCATGCTCTGCTTCCCGAAAGTGAAAGCGGCCGACCCGGTAGCGGGCGGCACAAAGCTCGTCCCCTACAGCGCCTATCTTGCCGCCGCCCGCGCCCGCAAGGACAGGACGAACGGCTACTGGTGGTCGACCTCCAATACCGAACTCTCCGGCGTGGTGGGTATGGAGCGCAACCTGACGGCGTCCATAAACGACCCGAACAGCGAGGTCAACCAGCTCAACGCGGCCGGTATCGTGACCATCTTCAACAGCTTCGGGACCGGCTACAAGGCGTGGGGCAACCGCAACGCCAGCTATCCTACCAGCACCGCCAGCGACTCGTTCGAATGCGTCCTGCGCGTGGGCGATGTCATTGAGGAAGCGGTCGAAAAGTATGCGGCCCAGTATTCCGACAACCCGATAGACGTCATGATCGAAGGGGTCATAGAAGGGGTCAACGCATTCCTGCGGAAACGGACCGGCAAGGGGAACCCGCTCGCGGGGGGCCGCTGCTACTTCGAACCGTCGGCCAATGACGCCACCGATCTCGCGGCCGGTCACATCACGTTCGACTACGACATGGCGGCCATACCGCCCGCCGAACGCATCACCTTCCGCCGCCGCGTGAATATCCAGTATCTTACGGACCTTACCGCCGAACTGGCGGAATAACGAGGGAGGAACGCAATGGGTAAGAGAAACATCTGCAACATCAGCAACGCCAATGTCTACATCGGCGGCGTGAACCATATCGGAAAGGCCGACGATGTGAAGGTCAGCGGCAACTACAAGTTCGTCACCAAGAAGCCGCTCGGCATGATCGGCCCGCAGGAATTCTTCGCGGGCCTTGAGAAGATCGAAGCCGAGATCAAGTGGAACAGCTTCTACAGCGACGTCTACAAACAGGTCGCCAACCCGCAGGTCCCGGTCGAGATGCAGTTCCGCTCGAATGTCGAAAAGTACACCGGCGACGAGCTGACCGAACAGGTCCCCTTGATCTACTACCTCCGGGCAAAGGCGAACAACTTCCCCGAATTCGGGCAGAAACAGCAGGAACAGCACGAAGCGTCGACCAAGTTCACCGTGACCTACGTCCGCATCGTCGAGAACGGCCAGAACCTTCTGGAGATCGATCTCGAAAGCGAACTGTTCGTGGTCAACGGCGTCGATGTCTTCAAGCAGTACCGCAAGAACATCGGAGCGTAAACCATGACGAAGGGAGCACAGAACGAAAAGAAAGGGGCCGGTCAGACCAGCCCCGATACTCACGCCGCCGCGCCGGAAGCCGCGGCGCAGACCGCGCCGGATACAGAGACGCCGTCCAAGTACCCGCACGATATCGACCTGACCGGCGGGAAAAAGGCTACCATCCTGCGCCGCGCCACCACCGAAGACCTCTTGAGGGCTCGCCGCATGGCATCATCGCTCAACCACGGCGTCAACATATTCGACCAACACGAATATATGCCCGCGCTCGTGGCGATCTGCGTGAAGTTCGGCGGCAAGCACATCCTGCCGGAAGACATCGGCAAAGAGATACCGGCGCTCGATATGATGCTGCTTGAGGGCTATGTGTTGGGGGGGGTCGCATAGTCTTTCCGTCGCCGGAGCTGCTTCTCTACCTCATGGAGAAGGGCTTCACGATGGAGAGACTGGAGAAGATGACGCTCGGCGAGCTGGGTGAATGGGTAGAGGCCCGAGGCCGACTCAACGACCTGCTCGCCGGTAAACAGGAGGAGTGACGCCGTGGATCGAATGAAGCTCGAAATGGTACTCAAGGCGATAGACGAGGCGACCGCCCCGCTGCGCAAAGTCCGTGCAGAGCTGGGCGGTGTCAATGACGGCGCGAAGAACGCGACCTCCTCCTTCGATAAACTCGCCAGATCGGCGGAAAAGCTCGATCAGGTAGGAAAGAAAATTGCTATGGCTGGCGCCGGAATGACGGCGCTCGGCCTCGGGGCCGCCCATATCACCGGACTCACCGATGTTCCCGAACAGGCGGCGCGCATAGAACACAGCCTGCGCGCTCTGGGCAACGTCGGCGAACTGGGGGCGGCCCAGCTCGCTCTCATGCGCGATGAACTCAACCAGATCTCGCGTGACACCAACCAGACCACCGAAGAACTCATCCGGGGCCAGCAGACGCTGGTCGCGGCCGGTATGAAACCGCAGGAAGCGATACGGATGCTGGGGGTCATCGGCAAGGCGGCCACCGCCGAACAGGCGGAGGTCATCGACCTCGCCAATGCCGCCTACACCGTGGGCGACCGTCTTAAAATACCCGTTGACGGCCTTTCAAAGGCCCTTGATACCATGACCCTGTCGGGCAAGCGCGGCCGGTTCGAACTCAAAGACATGGCGCGCGAGTTTCCCATAGTGGCGTCGGGCGCCGCCGCGCTCGGCATGCAGGGGCAGAACGCCGTTTCACAGCTCGGCGCAGCGCTCCAGATATCCATGAAAGGCACCGGCAACACCGCCATCGCCGCGAACGATCTCTATAACCTACTGTCGAAGATCACCGCCCCCGAAGTCGTCAAGAACTTCGAGAAGCTGGGCGTCAACATACTCAAGGTGAAAAACGAAGCCATCGCCAAGGGGAACGACCCGTTCGAGGCGGTCATAGCCGCCACCGAAAAGGCGACGAAAGGCAATATGGATAAGCTCGGCGTGATATTCACCGACATGCAGATGCGCCGGTTCGTCCAGAACCTTATCCTCGGCATGGATGAATACCGTCAGATAAGGGACGAAACGGCAACGGCCGACGGCGTGATCCAGAAAGACTACGCCAATATGATGACCACCACCACCGAGAAGTTGAAGGCGCTCAAGATAAACCTCGCCACCACCGTACTGCCGCACCTCGCGCCGATACTGGAGAAGGTCAACGATATACTCTCGCGCATCAATAACTCGGCGGGCGGCACCAAAGCGCTGCTCTACGGGATCGGCGGCCTGATAGTCGGGGGGCTCGGCCTCACCGCTCTGGGCGGCACCGCAATGATGTTCAACAGTATCATGCAGTCGGTCGTGTGGATCAAGGGAGCCGCGCCGATCCTGAAGACCGGCTGGTCTGCCATCGCGCCGCTATTCGGCAGGGTCGGGACCGCCGCTCGCGCTTTCATGTTCATGGGGGGCAGCGTTTCGATACCGCTGGTCGCCGCCGCTCTGTTGATATATAAGTATTGGAAGCCGCTTGTTAATTATCTGAAAGGGTGGTTCTCCGGCTTCATGGACGCCATGCGCCCGCTCAAGCCGGTCATCAGCGAAGTGGTCGCGCCGTTCAAGGCGCTCTGGGGCGTCATCAAGTCTCTGCTCCAGCCGGTCGAGGCGACCAACAAGTCGTTCGAGATCGGGCGGAAGGTCGGCTATGCGTTCGGCGCCGCGATAGGCAGCATCATCGCCGTGGTGCGCGGCGGCTCGAAGATACTCAAATGGTTCATGACACTGCCGATGGAGTTCCTCGCCGCCACAAAGGCGTTCAAGGACTCCGGCATGAAGATACCCGAAGCGATCTGGGAAGGGATCAAGGCGACCGCCTATAAGCCCATCGAGGCGGTCAAGGAGATGGCGTCAACGATCATGGGCTACTGGCCGAATTCACCGGCGAAGCATGGCCCTCTGAAAAACATCCAGCGCATCAAGCTATCAGAATCAATAGCGGAAATGATAAAGCCTGAACCGGTAACCAATGCGATGGAAAAAGTAACCGGCGCCGTCATGGGCGTTGGGGGCGGTACGGCTGCCGGTGGCAGATCGGGCGGCGATATCGTGCTACACTTCAGCCCGAATATCACGCTTCAGGGCACTGCCACCGAAAAAGACCGCGAATCGTTCCTCACGATGCTGCGGACCTATGCGCCGGAACTGCTCAAAATGCTCAAGGACGGCATGGTACGGGAAGGGAGGCTCGGGTATAGCTCATGATGCAATGGGGTGACATACAGTTCCAGCTCCGGGCGACGCAGGGGCTTTCCGGCGAGCATGACTTCCGCTTCGCGGTCCACGAGACGCCCGGCAATAAGCCGAAGTCGCAGTTCATGGGGGCCGGTCTTTCCGGCTATACCCTGCAACTCTATTTCCACCGTGATTTCTGCGTGGTGGAAGATGCCATCGACGCGATAAAACAGGCGGCCGCCGCCGGTGAGGCGCGCGAGCTGGTATTCGATAACGGCCGCTACCTCGGCGACTTCTACATTGAGAAGCTGGGCGAAGTGATCGGCAACACGCTCGGCGACGGCCTCTACATGGACGCCGAACTGGAGGTTTCCTTCAAAGAGTACAACGACGACGAGGTCGCCATAATCGACAAAGAACCGGAGACCGGCGACCTTCAGCAGATGGACGACGGCGACATGGGTACGGCGGCGCAGAACGATGACGATCTGTCCGGCGCCGTCCGGCAGGAAGAGGCAGGGACATGACGACACTCCGCTACTACGAATATACCACCGCCGACGGTGACCGCTGGGATCTGATCGCCTACCGCTATTACAACGACCCGAATAGGATGGACGAGATCATCAAGGCGAACCCGGAGGTGCTGCTCTATACCGTACTGCCCGCCGGGCTCAAACTCCGTATACCGGCGCTGACCGTTGAACAGACCGTTTCGATAGGAGGGAGCCTGCCGCCGTGGAAGTCGTAAGGACCGACGTGCAGATATTATTTGAAGGCCGCGATGTTATGGCCGATGTCGGCTCATCGTTCCTGTCGCTCACCTATACCGACAACGAGACCGGCAAGTCGGACGAGATAGAGCTGTCGTTCGAAGACCGGCGCGGGCTCTGGCGCGACCGCCTCTTCCCGACAAAGGGAGACCGGATCACCGTCAAGCTCACCCACCGGAAGAAACTGCGCAACTTCGGCGAATTCGAACTCGATCAGCCGCAGTTCACCGGCTTCCCCGATGTGGTCACCATCCGGGGTGTCGCCACCGATATCAAAAAGGAACTGCGGGACATACGCGCCGTGGCATGGGAGAATACCTCCCTGCAAAAGATAGCGGCCACCATTGCGGCCAACCACGGACTCACCCTCGTCGGCGAGATATACGACTTCGCGTTCGACCGCCTGACCCAGAACGAATCGGACCTCGCGTTCCTCTCGAAGCTGGCGGCCGACTACGGCCATATCTTCAAGGTGGCGGACGGCAAGCTGGTCTTCTACGATATCGACGCCATAGAGGTGCTTCCCGCAGCCGTGACGATAGACTACAAGGACCTCAAGGGCTACGATCTGAAGGTATCCAATGTCATCAAAGGGGTGCAGGTCACCTACTGGCACCCGAAGACCAAGCGGGTCATAACCCATACCTTCAACAACCCTGACATCCAGATCGGCGGCGTGATGAAGGTAGAGAAGCGGTTCGAGAACATCGACCAGGCGCGCCGTTACGCCCGGTCGCAGTTCAAGAAACAGGCGAATGCGGAGATCACCGGCAGCCTCACCATACCGGGCGACCTGCGGCTGGCCGCTGGGGTCAATGCCACGCTCACCGGAATGGGAAAGCTCGAAGGCGTCTACCACGCGGGCGTCGTCAGGCAGCAGTACGACGGCAGCGGCCTGAACACTATACTTGAAGAGATACGGAAGATCGGATGAAAGAAGCGTTCGGACTCATAAAAGAATTCAGCACCGACCGGAAGACGGTCCGGGTCATGCTGAACCTTGCGGGCGGCGAGGTCCTTTCGGGCTGGCTCCGTATCGCCCGCCGCCGCACGAAAGGCGACACCGAGACCGATACTTTCGACCTCGACGAACAGGTCTTCTGCATTCTCAACGATACTCTCGATGAAGGGGTGGTCCTGTGCGCCGTCTACGGCGACGAAGACGATCCGCCAAGCTCCAGCGCCGATGTCTACGAGCGGAAGTTCAAAGACGGCACCGTCATCAAATACGACCGGTCCGCCCACAAACTCGATATCGAATGCAAAGGCGAGATATCCGTCAAGGCCGACGGCCCCTGCACCGTCGAAGCGGTAGGGAAATGCACCGTCAAAGGTGCCACGGTCGATATCGACGGCGGCGGCGGTGTGATCGGCGGGGTGGTGCACCAACTGTCGCCGTGCCAGGTCTTCGGCGTCTGCCACCTTAATCCGTCAACAACTACAAAAGTATCGGGGTGACACATGGCGCGTGATCCGAAAGCACTCTCAACGCTCATACAGGCTAAAATGGTCGCCGAAGGTCTTTTCGAACCGACAAGCGGTCAGACAAAGAAGTTCGCCGATGCTCTCGCAGCCGCGATCTGCTCGTATCTCGACAGCTCGGTAGACCTAAAATACAACACGCATGTACATGTGTTCACACCACCGGCGACTATAGCACCAACAGTAACACAAATGGGGGGCTGATAATGGTGTGGATAGACCAAAAACTCGGAGATCTATTCCCGGAACAGCTTGCGGCGGCCGAAGAGGTAGCGGCTGAAATTCAGGCGAAGATCGACGCGCTGACCCCGCTCCAGACGCTCATAAATCAGAAACTTGCGGCGGCGCAGGCGGCGGCGGCGCAGGCACAGGTGGTGGTCAATAACCTCGGGGCGACCGGCTTCTACGCAATATCGCTCACCCCTGAAGAAAGCTCATGGTCGGCGCGGCTCGCCAATGCCGATAACGCGCCGAACCAGTCGCCGACGCTCTATTCGGCCGTCGTAGCAACGCTCATCGTGGCGGCCAGCGGCGCGTCGGTATCGTCGGCCTATAATGACGTCAAAACGGCTCTTAAAACGACCCTTAAAGTGCCTTCAATACCGACACCGCGTCCTTCGGCGCCGGAACTCATCCCCGAACAGGACGGCGACTGGATGAGCGAGGACGTGTGGGCAGGCCGCTCGCTCAAAGATATGTACCCGGCGGCATTCGCAAAAGCGGAAGTCGAAATAAACCGTACACGCATGGCGCTTTCGGCTGTACAGAATCAGAAGGCGGCGATGGACGGCACCGTTACGCTGCTCGGTACCGCTTTGAGCACCGCTGGAGCTACCATCAATAAATTCAACAATACGGGCATCTATTCGGTAGCTCTGCCACCGGCGCTGGGCAATTGGCTCTCCCGTATGACCGACGAGCCCGACGCGCCGCCGGACGCGACGAACGGTTACTTCGTGGCCGGTACGGTGGTGGTGATCGTCGCAGCCTCCGAGGTAGAGGTGCAAACGCTGTACGATAAACTGCTGGGGGTGCTCTGATATGCCGGGCATCAATGAAATAAAGTCAGCCGCGTGGCAGCTCAAGAATGGCGCGATCAATGAGATCGTGACCGGCATCGACGATATCGACCAAAGCATCAACATCATCCTGACCACACCGCGCGGCAGCGTACCGATGGACCCGGAATTCGGGGCGGGACTCCACGAACTCATCGACGCGCCGGTAGGCGAAGTGGCGCCGCAGATGGTGGTCGAGACCATCCGTTCGCTCAAACGGTGGGAGCCACGGATCACGGTCAATTCGGTCACCGTTGACGGCGACTACGCGGCGGGCCATGTCACCCTGACCATCACCTACACGGTAAAGTCAACGAATTCAACAAGAACGACGCAGGTGATACTATGACCGATCCACTATTCATCAGCTACGACCCCCAGACCGTATGGAACGAGATGGTGGCGCAGTTCGAAGCCGATACCGGCACGACCTTCCACCTCTCGCAGTACGAATACGGCCTGCTCAAGAACGGGCAATACCGCGAACTCATCATGCGGGTCGGCATCAACGAGGCGGCGAAGCTCAACCTGGTCCGCTTTTCGCGCGAACCGATCATCGACTATATCGGCGAACGGTTCGGCGTCACGCGCCTTGAGGCGGTCAAGGCCGTCACCACCATCCGTTTCACCCTGCTCCAGACGCTCGGCCAGAACTACGTCATCGACACCGGCGTACAGGTCGGTTCGGCCGACGGGATGGTCATCTTCGAGACGACCGAGCCGGGGATCATCGCGGCGGGCCAGCTCACGGTCGATATCCCGGCCGAATGTACCGTTGCCGGAACGGCGGGGAACGGGTACGCAGCGAACACCATCACCCAGCTCAAGCAGCCGCTCCAGTATGTCGACAGCAGCGCGGTCCAGAACACCACCGCCACATCGGGCGGCGCGGCGCGCGAGACCACCGAACATCTCAAGGAGCGGATACTGCTCGCCCCGTCGAGCTTCTCGGTCGCCGGTCCCGAAGATGCCTATATCTACTACACAAAATCGGCGCACCCCAGCGTGATCGACGCCGCCATCGAGGCGCCGGAGAATGAACCGTGCGTCGTCAAGGTTTACCCGCTCATGTCCACCGGCATCCCGACCAATGCAGAGATCACCACGATACAGACCTATCTCTCCTATGAGAAGCGCCGTCCGCTCACCGACAAGGTGGAGGTCGAGGCGCCGACGCAGGTCGACTACACCATCAGCGTCACCGTTCAGCTCTTCCTGTCGGAATACCACCGCACCGCAGAGATAAAGGCGCAGATAGAGACCGCTTTGCGCGCCTATGCGGCGGACCGGCGGGCGGGGCTCGGCCGCGACATCGTACCGTCAAAGATCATGGCGATCTGCCAGAATATCTCGGGCGTCTATAAGGTATCCACGCCCGCGCAACCCATCTATACAAAGGTGCTGCCGTCGGAATGGGCGTACTGCGCCGACAATGATGTGACCGTCAACATAGACGCGGTGTATGAGAATGGCTAATGAGAAGCTGATACCCGAATCTATACGGGACCTTCGCGCAAAGGCGATGAACGCGGTCTACGACCGCCTCATGACGCTCGACCTGCGCAAACTGCTCGTCTGCCACATCGACACGGTGGACGCATCGGCGCTTGAAGAACTCGCCAAGGAATTCGGCGTCTATGACCCCGAATGGACCTTCGCCGATACCGAACAGAAGAAGCGCACCCTTATCAAGGACGCGATAGAACTGCACAAATACCGGGGCACCCCGTGGGCGGTCCGCTCGATCTTCACCAAGATGGGGCTTTCCGGCATCGTTGAGGAATGGTTCGAATACGGCGGCGTTCCGGCGCGGTTCAAGATGACCGTCACCGTCCCCCAGACCGGGATCAACGAAGTGCAGATGTCGCTCCTCAACCGGCTCATCGAGAAGTACAAGAACAAGCGGTCGATCCTCGAACTGCTGCGCCTGCTCAACAGCCAGACCAATACCGTCCCGCATCATACCGTCGTCACGCTGGGGGGCGGGGAAGGTATCGTCCACCCCAAAGACGGCCCGGAGCGCGGGCTGGCGACAATGGCGGCGGTCACGGCTGCCGACAGCGCCACGGAGATCATGCCCGCCGAATTCGCCTACTGCTACCAGGACCCGCAGACGGTGGCGATGCTATCGGGCGACGCAGGGCCCGACGACATGATATCGGAATTGAACGGTGCGGTCTGCCGTCTCAATAGCCCCTTAAAGGCCGTTTATTTGACCGGTAACTTTCAATAACAGGAGGAGATCATGGCAAAAAACACGAACCCGGTATTCACCCTGCCCGGCGATGCGGGGGTCGGTCAGATCACCAATGCGCTTGGCACCAACGCCGTCGATGTCATCGCCGCGCCGGTCGGCGGATGTAAGATCGACGCGCTGCCTATCACCAGCATCGACACTTCGGCGAAGATCGTCGCTTTGCAGATCGTCCAGACCAGCCCGGCAAAGACTATAAAACTCGGCCAGATACTCGTCCCGGCCGAATCGGGCACGAAATCGGACGGTACTGTCCTGCCGGTGAACGGTCTTGACGCCACGCGGCTCAAGTATCTCCAGAAAGACCTTGCGGGGAATTACTACTTGAAGCTCAAGTACGGGCAGAAACTTCAGGCCGCTGCCGTCGCTGCGCTGACCGCCGACAAGACCATAGATGTCGGTGCCATGACCAGCCAGCTCGACGACAGCGTGTAACACTTGCGTCTCTGACGGCGAAACCGGGGTGCCACTCCCCACCCCGGTATGCGGCTAAATTGCCGCACTGACGAGCCGATGGAGGTGAAACGGTGAAGGAAATCTTCGACATACAGGAAGGCGTACTGGAAAACCTGCTCCCCGACTGCCCTGAAGGGGTCGATTTTCAACTTATAAAGCTCATGTCATTTAGTCTCACCGCACCTTCAGATGGAATCTTGCTAGACGCCTATTCTGCTATAACGGTGTCATGGAATAAACGCGGTACGGAAAACGGGGTGAATCTCTATTATTCACTGGATGGCGGCGAGACACGCATATTCATAGCGCTGGTCGCCAATCCGACCAGCACCTATTCATGGACGCCGCCGGTCAATCCCGATGAACTCAATTCGTCCGCGTTCTCCGTCATGCTCATCGCGGAAGTAGACGGGAAACCGGATTTTACCGCCGCAGCGTCTTTGACGCTCTACAATAATACCGTAATTGGAAAACAGGTAACGAATTTTGTAGCGGGTGATGCAGTAGACTGGGCGGCAGAAAACGATGCGCTGGTCACCTTCGATACACAAACGATAGTTGATTCATAGGGGGTTCCTCATGTTTAATGACGCACACGGGTTAGATTTTGATGTGTTCGGCGAAATAACTAAAGGGCCGCTCGTCGTCAATCGGTTTGAAGATCTCACAAAGCCGGAACACTGCGGCCGTCTTATCATACAGGATCGTGATCGGCCGGAACACGATGTTATTGAGTTGCCTTTTCGGTCGTTCTCAAAGCATCTCATCGGCGCCCTCTGGAATGAAAAGATAGCACCAGAGTCCTTAGGGGCATATTGTAAACGAGTGAGTGGAGCTACACACTCAAGTGGTGGCCCCGCCTCCGGTCAATACGATAATTATTATGCGTCGAAGAATTATGGAGGATTACAGCTAGGATCTGATGACACCGCGTTCTCATTATCACAATATGGTTTGCAGGCGCTCATATTACAAGGAACCGGTGCAGGTCAGTTACAAAAAGCGGAAATGAGTGTGCAGTCACTCGTCACAAGCGGTCCTGATTGCTACTTCGATCTTCAGAGGCTGTTCACTAACGCAAGCGGCGGCGATGTGACCTTCAAGGAGGCCGGTGTCTTTTTGCTTGATGGAGCAGACGCGGCGGCGGCGAGCTTCATGATCGCTCGCGATCTGACCGGGACCATCACCATAGCAAACGGACAGGCAAAACGAGTTACTTACCGGATCGGTATATCAGCTACCGACGACAAGAGTTTCAACCGCAATATCGTCATGTGGATGCGCCACAATTTCGGTAAAACCACACATACATGGTATCAGACTTCAGGAGTGCTTTATACATGCGCTAACTGGTGGGAATCTTTACTGTGTTCAACTAATGGCGTGCAAGATTGTAAGGCTGGTGAGGGCATTTCTTCGTATGGATTACGCGTCGGCACGGGGAATAATGTCTGTACGGTATCAGATAACCAAGTACAGACGCTGATCAACCACGGTAATGGCGCGGGGCAACTATACTATCGTCCATCGACTCAAGTCAATGGCGCGTATACTCCGCCGACGATCTCCGGTAACGATGTCTATTGCGTCATAAACCGTAAGTTCGATAACAACAGTGGTAGCGACATAACGGTTAAAGAGTATGACCTTGTCACGACGCTGGTCGGTAACCCCGGAACGAAGTACGCCTGTCTGCTGCGGGGCCGCGTGAATGGGGGGACCGGCGTTGTGGTTCCGGCTGGCGGATCACTGAAACTGAATGTCAAGTTGAAAACGAGCGTGTGAGGTAATATCATGAGTTTTTACACAGTGATAACAGACACCGGCCTTGCCAAACTGGCGGCGGCGACAGCAGGTGGAGATCCGGTCGTCATCGAACAGTTCGGGGTCGGCGATGGAAACGGCAGCTACCCCACACCGGCGTCGAGCGATACGGCGCTGGTCAACGAACTATACCGGGGCGACATCAAAAATGTCTATGTCCACCCCGAGAAAGATACTTGGGTTGTGGCCGACGGTATCGTCCCTGCGGATGAAGGCCCGTTCACGATCCGCGAGGTCGGCTTCTATGACTCAGACGGCGATCTTTTCGCGCTGGGAGTCTATCCGCTGACCTATAAACCGGCGCCAGGTGAAGGAGCGCCGACACAGGTCATGGTATCGGCAATTATGGAGGTATCGAACTCCGGGCTGGTCGAAGTATCGGTAGACCCGAATATCGTACAAGCGACGCGCGGCTGGGTTGATGAATTCTACCTGTCTCTCGCGGCGGCGCAGTCGCTCTATGCACAAAAACTTTGGGTCGATGAGTTCTATCTTTCTCTTACGGCGGCGCAGTCGCTCTATGCACAAAAACTTTGGGTCGATGAGTTCTATCTTTCTCTTACGGCGGCGGCTCCTATCTTTGCCGAACGGGTAGCAGCCTCTATCACCCATAATATCACGCAGGCGGAATTCGAAGCGCTGATCGCCACGATCCCGAAGAACCTGAACGGAAAGACCGTCACGATCAATGTCACCGGATCGGGGACGCAGACAGAATTTGCAAGCACCGTAAACATCTCGCACTTTTATGGTGGGCTGCTCCTGATAAACTTCACCAACTGCCTATTCAAACTGAACGCAGGGCACTTGTCATTTTACAATAACCGGGCGCGCGTGAATCTTACTATGACAAACTCGAACATCTATCTGAGCGGAGCAGGAACTGTCGGAGTGTCGGACTGCCAATCTATGGAATTCGAGGACCTTACAATAGTTCCGCTTCCGGGGTTCTCGGCACCACACACATGCCGGACGTGGCGGAGCAAGGTGAGTTTCATCGGTACGACATCGGTCGGCGGCGGCAGCGGCCACGACTCGCTTATCGCAAAGGAAAACAGCGATGTATACATACAGCTCATGGACCTTGACACAAAGCCATCGTCCGACAGCTTCATAATCAGCGACGGCTCAAAGGTGCTCAACATTTCGTCAAGCGCTATAGTGCCGTATGACAAGGTGGTTCTCGAAAACGGCGGATCATTCAGTCAAAAAGAGGCGTGCCACTACTGTACCCTGAAGGTCAACTCAAACCTGTCGTTCGTACCCAGAGCCGGTCGCGATCACTTTGTATTTGACGCCAGTGGGACATCTTTACAGGCTACCATCAGGGTCTTGGCGGTGCGCGATGGGTATATATACTACCAGATCGTGAGCGGATCAATACCCGATGACGGGAACACCTATACGATCAAGCTCATGAACGACTCGGGCGAACCGTGGTGGGCTCAGTTCATCGGAAACGCTGGCATGACAGGATTCGTGACACGTCAAAAACAGCCTACATAGGGGGCAAGTATGCAGACTTTCTTCACTTATATCACAAGCGCGGGTCTAGCTAAACTCACGGCGGCCCACCAGTCGGGGACGCCGCTGGCACTCACACACATCGCCGTCGGCGACGGGGATGGCTCCTACCCGTCCCCAACACCGGCCGATACGGTGCTGGTCAACGAGGTATACCGCGCGGCAATCACCGGGAATACCGTACACCCCAGCCGTTCTAACTGGCAAGTGCTTGAAATGGTTATACCGGCCAATCAGGGCGGCTGGACGATCCGTGAAGTCGGTGTTTTCGATGAGGATGGTGACCTATTCGCCGTGGGCAAGTACCCGGCAACCTATAAGCCTACCACCGAAGAAGGAGGCGCAACCGAACTGACGGTAAAGCCGATCATCGAGCTGGCCTACACCAACGCCGTGACGGTGGTCTACGACGACTCCTCCTTCATGACCAAGACTGAGGCAGACGCCTTGTACTTGACCGAGTCACAGGCGGACGTGCGCTATCTTCCCATACCATCGGGCGTGGATACGGTGGTCAGTATACCGTCGGATAGTACGCCTGTGGCGGTTAATGCCCTGATAGCGGCTCAGGACAAGTATATACCAGAAGGAAGAACGCTGACATTCAAGTTCCCAGCCACCCTTAGCCTCGATGGTTCGATAGTGATCAGCGGATTCTACGGCGGTGGTCAAGTGATTCTCTGCCCGGAAGCGGCATATACCCAGCAGTTTAACACGACCAAGCAGGCGGTGATCAACTTTACGGGGTTTACCGCAGGAAAAGGCGGGATAAACGTCTACGGTTGCGCCGCGCGCGTCTCTGTAGATAGCCTCAAGATCACCGGAGATTTAAACTGTGACGGCCCACTTGTAAAAGTCCATGATAATTCGGTAGCCGATGTTGTGTCATGCTATTTGACGCACGCAGCAGCCAGCAGCTCGCGATGTGCGATAAGGTTCGGATATGGGTCGACAGGTCACATATCATTGAACTACATCGAGTTCGGGCAATGGGGAATAGTGGCTGATTTGACCTGCTCTGTGTATTCAGCCGGGAATGAAGCAAACGGTGGATACCTGCCGATTTATGGCCTCTATTCTTCGGCGTCGATCATCTATAAAGATGGCAACCAACCGACAGGATCAATGGCAAATGAATTGACCGCAATCGGCGGCAAAATCTACTAACTGGCACGCCGTTTGCATTGCGCGTGTGCGCAGGAACCTTAATATTATACTAACTTTTGAATTACGTTCAACAGATCGTTGAAGGCCCTTTAACCGGCGCAAAAAATACGGAACTACTCGGAGAAAAATTCGGAACTGAACGCGTCGTTATAATTGTAGAAGATCGACGGGCGATGTCAACTCAAAAATCAGACGATAACAAATTTATTTCACTTATTCTTTTGGTCAGGCAAAAAGTTTGCATATTGTACCGGCGGAGAGTATTTTATAGTCGATATGGAGAGGGCTTCCCATGAAACTTGTCCGTTACATTGTTCTCAGCACGCTTCTGTGCGGAATGATTTCTTGCTCCGACAGTACCGCGAACGGTCCCGACACCGACCTCACCGATGCACCGGTGACCGGTGACACCGATGCGACGATAACGGACGAATCTGGCGACAACGAGCTGACCGACGGGGACGAACTTCTTTCCGACGATGAGCTGCTCATTCCCGATGAGGGATATCCGAGCCCCGAGCCCGACACCTGCGCCTTCATCGGCGCTAACTGCGGCGATATCGATCTGGGCGACAAGACCATCTCCTGCGGCGCGTGCGCTGACCCCGATACCTGCGGCGGCGGCGGGACACCTTATGTTTGCGGTCATCCGCTTTGTGAAGAAGGATGGTGCTGGGAGAATCCCTATCCGCAGGGCGACGACCTCAACGACATCTATGCGCTCGATGCGACCCATGTGTGGGCGGTCGGCGATTCGGTGGCGATCTTCTACAACGGTGTTTCGTGGGAACGGATACCGTATCAACTGCGACAGGGCGGCAACATTCAGGCGGTCTATGCCGCCGACGCCGACAACGTATGGGCGGTGGCGACCGACGGCTGCATCCTGTTCCTCAATGCAGAGGGGCTGCTCACCTGCGACCGCGAGATAGACGATGATGGCTTCCCGACCCACTGGACCGAGACCGACAATGCGCTCTACGATATCCATGGTACCGGCCCGAACGACATCTGGGCGGTCGGCCGCGAGATCATTCTTCACTGGGACGGCGAAACATGGACGACGGCACACACCACCGTCTCCAAACTTAACGCCGTCTGGGCGGTCGATGCCGATACGGTCTATGCGGGAGGCGAATCGTTCCTGCGTTACGACGGGACGGCGTGGAAGCAGGTCGAGACCAACATGACGATATATGATCTGTGGGCGGAAACTCCCGATATGATATGGGCGGTCGGTTCGACCAGTGCGCTCAGTGACGGTGTCATCGGTTATTTTTCCAACGATGCCTGGTATCAAGAGTTGTCGCGCGATTCTCTTTCGGCGGTCACCGCGGTCGGCGGCCTCGCTCCCGGACAAACGGTCATGGCCGATGCGTCGGGATACTTATTCCGAAAACGGGCTTGCGGCGCGATGCCCGCATTCGCCTGTGAATCGTGGCTTCCCTACGGAGCGATCGGCGGCATTTCGGCGATATCGGCCGCCGACGGCCTGTTGTGGTTCGTCGGGTCGCACGGTCTTATCGGCAACTGGGATACCAAGTTCGTCGCGACCAACCGAACCCGCTTTCCCGGCGCGGTGACAGCGCTCTTCGCCAATTCGCCGTTCGATCTTTGGGCGGCGGGCGACCAGTTCTTTGCCCACTGGAACGGCACGACCTGGCGCTTCATGGCCACCGAAGAAAACATCGTCGACCTCTACGGCAGTACCTATAACGACATCTACGCCGAGACCAAAGAGGGATTCCTCCATTATGACGGCACTCGCTGGGACCAGACGGCGAATCCCGGTTTCGAGGTCATTAAGCCTCTTAAGACGGCGCGCGACGAGTTCTTCAGTCGGCCCGACGAGAATTCGGTGCGGTGGTGTTTTGCTGCAAATGATTGCTGGGAGATCAACGGCAGCCGCTTCATCCGCGAAACGCCCGATGGACGCATCGATACGACGGAGTGGCCGTTTGCCGGTCTGTCCGGAATCGAGACGTTTTCCGGCACGAGCCTGTGGCGTTCGTGCGTCACCGACGACGGCCGGGTCTACGCGGCCAACGGTCAGAGCCTCATCGTCCGGCGCAAGGGGCTGTGGCGTGAGGTCATCCTACCGGAATACCGTTCCATCGGCGCGGTCGCCTGTCACGGCGAAGATGCCTACTTCGTCACTTTCAACGGCGAGACGCTTTATCATGACAACGGCACGACGATCACCGATACGCCATTGACCGGTTTGACGATCGGCGCTCAGCATCTCTCGATATCGACCGAGGGGACTATCTACGTCGGCAGTTATGACCCGGCCGCCGGACTTTCGTTTTTCCGCATAGAACAAGGGGCCGCCGTCGCGGTTGAGACACCTGTTAGTGCACTGCTGCGCGATGTCCTGCCGCTTTCCGATACCGACCTATGGGCCGCCGGAGATAACGCCTTCTACCGCAGCGACGGCGCCGACTGGACCTTGACTCTGCCCGCCGACCTCACCGATCGCGGTCTGCCGCGTGGCGAGACCGAAGTGATCCTGCACCGGATCTTTGCGCAGGACGGCGATAATGTCTGGATGCTCGGTCGGTCACCCGACGATACCACCGCCTACATCTTCAGTTGGGACGGGACCACATGGGTGAACGACGCCCGCAGTTCCCTCTATGACACGATCTCCTTTACCGATGTCTGGGCGCTCGATCAGCAGAACGTCTACATCACGCTCGGCACGCTGGGCTGGATATACCATTATAAGAACATTGGTGCGGCCGGGATGATAGACTATGTTGCCGCACCGCTCGGTACGCCGCTGCAGTCGATCACGGGACGGCCCGACGATGCGATGTGGGTATTCGGCGAGGGCGGCGTCATCATGCGGTACGATCTGACGAACGATAAGGGGAGAAAGCGATGACCTACAAGATCGAACTTACGAATTTCGCGAAGAACATCAGAACGCTCCAAAAGTACCTGAAGAGCCGCGACACGGTGCGCCAATCGCTCGTGGTCCCCTTCTTCAAGATCCTCGGTTGGGATGTCTACAATCCCGGAGAATTCATGGCGGGCTACACCTATGAAACGCCGCAGGGAGATGTGTTCAGCGCCGATTTTGCCGTTCTCAAGAACGATCAGCCGGCCATCTTCGTGCAGACCTTTTTCGGCGACGAGGATCCGGCCGAAGGCCATGCTAATCTTGCGGCGCTTTTCTATGCGGTACCGGGCGACAAGGTGGCGATACTGACCAATGGCGTCGATTGGCGATTCTACACCGACGGCGTGGAATCGGGGATCCTCGATGCGACACCCTACCTTGAACTCAATCTCGGCGAAAAGACCCGAGCCGAGGATCTCGCGGTCATCGATCTGTACCAGAAGGAGGGGTTCGACCTCGGCCCGATACTCGCCCCGCTCCGGCTCGGTGTCTACGAAAAGAAGATCGCCGAATATTTTGTGGCGCAACGCACGGCGGCGACCGCCGATAAAGAGCTGATGGATTTTATCATCAAAAAGGTCGGGGGAACCGAGCTTGCGCCGGAGGCCAAAGAGAAACTCGCCGGCTGGGTAGTGAACGGATTTGCGGTGATACCGCCCAAAAACACCTCGACCGCGCCGACACCGCAACCGGCCGCCGCCCCCAAGCCGATCCCCGCGCTACAGGAACTTAGCGAACTCGAGATGATTCCGCTGAAGGGTAGCGGAAAACCGATGGCAAAACCGGCGTCAAAGCCGGCGGCCAAGCCGGTCGAAACGACCAATATAAACCTCGAGGCGCTTCCCGACACCGACGAGTCGACGATGGAAGGGCGCGTAACAATTATCTCGGGCGACGATCAGGGCAAGACCGTTTCCATGCAGAAAAAAGAATTTATCGTGGGCCGCAATCTTGATCTTGACCTCGTCCTCACTGACCCTTCGGTGTCACGTCGTCATTTCAGGATATTCCTTGACGGCGGCAGATATTGGGTCGAGGACCTCGGCAGCGGCAACAAGATAAAAGTGAACGGCGTCAAGACCACCGAGAAGAAACGGCTCGAGAACGACGACCTCATTCAGGCCGGGAACACCACCATTCGCTTCGAATCATACCAATAAAACTGTTAGGCGATTAAGATTAGACCGTACGGTGCGGATCGGGCGGCGGCGGCGGCGGGTTCGGCCCATCGGGCGGACTCGGCGGCGGATCGGGATTGGCTTGATTGGCCATCCAACCGTCGTGTTCCATGGCGCTCGTAAGCTCTACGCCGAGGCCAAGCAACCCAGCAAACACGATCACGCAAGCAAAGAGTTTCATTCGACCACTCCACTATCGGTCTAGGTTCATTATAGTGGACAGAAAATAGATGTCAACAGCGCCGGAGAACTTTTTTTTGAGCGAAATCAGGGGATTCAGATATGGATGGTCCGGCCGAGGGCGGCCAGCACCGCCTCGAGGCTCGCCTCACAGAGGGTCGGATGTGGATGTATACTTTCTATGATGTCTTCCGCTTTTGCTTTCAGGCGAAGTGCCGGAAGGAATTCGCTGATGAGGTCGGGCGCCCCGTGGCCGATGATGTGGGCGCCGAGCAGTTCGTGGGTATCGGCCGCGACGAGCACCTTGACGAACCCAGCGGTCCGCCCCGACGCCACCGCCTTGCCGTTGGCCGAGAAGGGGAACTTGCCGACGGTGTAAGCGATGCCCTGCTCCTTTGCCTTCTCTTCGGTGAGGCCGACCGACGCGATGGCCGGTTCGCAGAAGGTACAGCCGGGATTGAGCCGGTACTCTATCGGATGGACCTTCAGACCGGCGATATGTTCGGCGGCGAGGATGCCCTCATGCTCGGCGGTGTGGGCGAGCATCGGCGTCGCGATGAGGTCGCCGATGGCATATACGCCGGGGACCTTTGTTTCAAAAAGAGGACTCACCGGAATGAAGCCGCGCGGGTCGGTCTCGATACCGGTCGCCGCGAGTCCGAGCGCCGCAGTGTTGGGACGGCGGCCGACCGCCGAGAGGCTCTTCTCGACCGTCAGCGTCTTACCGCCCGACAGCGTGACGACCATCCCGTCACCGCTCTTTTCCACCTTCTCGACACAGGTGCCGGTGTAGCATTTTATCTTCTTGCGGCGGAACTCCTTGAGTAGTTCCTTGCTCACCTCGCCATCCTCGAGCGGGACAAGCCGGTCGAGCGCTTCGATGAGGTGGACCTCGACGCCGAAGGTCGCATAGATGTAGGCGAACTCAACGCCGATGGCGCCCGCGCCGATGATCGCGATGCTCTTGGGGAGCGTCGGGGTAAAGAGCGCCTCGTCGCTCGACCAGATGTCGGCGCGGTCTATCTTGATATGCGGGAGATCCTTGTAGGCCGAACCGGCGGCGATGATGATGTTGTCGGCGGTGTAGACATCGGCGCCCACCGTCACCTCTTTCGGTCCGGTGAAGCGCGCCGCGCCGCGGACGAGACGGATGTTGTGCTTTTTGAAAAGGAACTCAATCCCCTTGTTGTTCTTCGCGACCGCCCCTTTGGCGTGGGCGACCACTTCGCTCCAGTTGAAGGTCGGCGCGGCGTGAACGCCGAACTTGCACGCTTCATGAGCGTCATCGAATGCCTCCGCCGCGCGGATGAGCGCCTTGGCCGGGATGCAGCCCCAGTTGAGACAGGTGCCGCCCAGATCGTTCGATTTCTCGATGACGACAGGCGAGAGTCCGAGCTGTGCCGCCCGTATCGCGGCGACATAGCCGCCCGGACCGGCGCCGATGATGAGTAGTTTGAGATGTTCCATGATGTGTGTGGTCCTGTTGTTGAATTATCCGTTCATTTTCTTGAGCTTCTCAGCGATGAACTCGTCAAGTCCCCCCGCTTTCATGATCCCTTCTATCTCGGGCGGGAGCGGCGCGAAGGTCGCCTGCGAGCCGTCGGGGAACTTCACCGTCCCCTTGTCGGTGTCGATGGTCACGGTGTCGCCGCGCTTCACCTTGCCCGCGAGTCCTTTCACCTCGACGGCAAGGAGCCCCGCGTTGATGCAGTTACGGTAGTAGATGCGCGAATAGCTCTCGGCGACGATGGCGCCCAGGCCGAGGTACTTGAAGCAGAACGCCGCCTGTTCGCGCGACGAGCCGCAGCCGAAGTTCTTGCCCGCGACGAGGATGTCGCCCGGCTTCATCTCCTTGACGAAGGCGGGATCCTCATCTTCCATAGTGTGCGCGGCGATCTCTTTCGGATCGGTCACCGAGTAGGTGTACTTGCCGGGGAAGATGACATCGGTGTTCACATTGTCGCCGTAGACGAACGCTTTGCCGGTTATAATAGCCATGGTATGCCTCCTTTACAGCATGTCGGGGGTCGCGATGGTTCCTTTCACCGCGGTGGCGGCTGCGGTGTAGGGCGACGCGAGGTAGATGAAGGACGTATTGCAGCCCATCCGTCCCTTGAAGTTGCGGTTCGCCGTCGAGACGGTGATCTCGTTGGGTGCCATGATCCCCTGATGGGCACCGAGGCACGGACCGCAGCCGGGGTTGAGGACGATGCCGCCTGCCTGCACGAATATCTTGAGCAGTCCTTCGTCGGCCGCCTGAATGTAGACCTCGCTCGACGCCGGGAGGACGAGCAGCCGCGTTCCCTTGGCGACCTTGCGCCCTTTGAGTATCTCGGCCGCCTGACGGAGATCCTCGATACGGCCGTTGGTGCAGGTGCCGATGAGCACCTGATCGGCCTTGACCGCCGTCGATTCGACGACCGTCTTCACGAGATCGACCGAGTGGGGCGCCGCGACGAGCGGCTCTATCTTCGCGACATCGATCTCGAGCGTTTCGGCGTAGACCGCGTCGGCGTCGGGAAGGATGACGGTGCAATCTTCTTTTTTCACGCCGTGCACCGCGAGGTAGTCGAACGCCTTTTTGTCGGGAGCCATCCAGCCGTTCTTCGCGCCGAGTTCGACCGACATGTTGGTGAAGACGAGCCGATCGGCGATGGAACAGTTATCGATATAGTCGCCCGAGAATTCCATCGAGTAGTAGAGTGCACCGTCGGCGCCGATCTTTCCGGCGATGTGAAGCACCACATCCTTGGCCGTCACCCATTTCTTTGGTTTGCCTTTGAGGACCACCTTCATCGATTCGGGGACCTTGAGCCATATCTCGCCGGTCGCCCAGATGCCGGCCGCCTCGCTGCGGCCGATGCCGGTTGAGAAGGCGCCGAGCGCGCCGTAGGTGGTAGTGTGCGAATCGCTGCCGCAGATAAAAGCGCCGGGACGCGCGAAGCCCTCCTCGACCGCGACCTGATGGCAGATGCCGCGACCGCCCTCATAGAAATGGGGCAGTTTCTGTTCGGCGACGAACTGGCGCGTCTTCTGATGGTTGGTGGCCGCTTTTTCATCATTGGCCGGAACGATGTGATCGAGCACGATGAGCAGTTGCTTCGGATCGGCGACCTTTTTGCCGCCCATTTTCTTAAAGGTGCTCAGAATGGCCGACGAATTGTCGTGGGTGAGCACGAAATCGGGCTTCACCATCACGATGGCGCCGGCGCGCAGGTCTTTTCCCGTCTTTAATGAAAAGATCTTTTCGGCGAATGTCTTTCCCATGATCTCCTCTCTCTAGTATGTGAACGATACGCACAGACCAGCGATTTGTAGCATGTTTTTCAGCAAAAGGAAAAAAAAGTTTGACAAGGAGGAACTTTCGGCTATAAATCCGCTCGCTTGTTTTGGATATGTGGGCTCGTAGCTCAATTGGGAGAGCACCGCTTTGACGTAGCGGGGGTCAGAGGTTCGAACCCTCTCGGGCCTACCATATCTTTTTTTTTGCCGTAAGGTTTTGACATGTTCGTGATACTTCCCGACGGTTCCCAAAAAGAGGCGAAACCCGGCGAAAGTTGGCGCGATTTCATCGCCCGCGAGATCGGGCAGGGACTCGCCAAGAACGCGCTGGCCGTCAAGATCGGCGACGCGATGAAGGATGTCGCCTCCCCGGTCGAAGAGGGGAACCTCGTGGTCGTGACCTCATCGTCGCCCGAAGGACTCGATATAATCCGCCATTCGGCCTCGCACATCATGGCCGACGCGGTGACGCAATTATTTCCCGGCACCAAGGTGACCATCGGCCCCGCGATTGATACCGGATTCTACTACGATTTCGATTCCGATCACCGTTTCACCGCTGATGATCTCGAGAAGATCGAGGCGAAGATGGCCGAGATCATCAAGGCGAAACAACCCTTCGCCCGCCGCGAAGTAACCGCCGACGAGGCGATAAAGATGTTCCGCGACCTCGGCGAGAACTATAAAGTGGAGATCATTCAGGACCTCGGCGCGCAGGTCGTATCGCTTTACACGCACGGGAAATTCACCGATCTATGCCGCGGTCCGCATCTCCCTGACACGGGGCTTGTCAAGGCGCACAAGATACTCTCGGTCGCCGGGGCCTACTGGCGGGGCGATTCGAAGAACAAGATGCTCCAGCGTATCTACGGCACCGCCTTCTCCGACAAGAAGCAACTCGACGAGCACCTCAAGCTGATTGAGGAGGCGCGCGAACGCGACCACCGCAAGATCGGCCCCGAACTCGATCTCTACACCATGACCGATGAGATCGGCATGGGGCTCGCGCTCTGGACACCGAAGGGGGGCATCGTCCGCACCGTCATCGAGAATTTCTGGCGGCGCGAACATTACCGTCACGGCTACCAACTCATCTATACACCGCACATCGGCCGTAGCCACCTGTGGGAAACGAGCGGGCATCTCGATTTCTACAAAGAAGGGATGTACAGCCCGATGGACATCGACGGCGAGAATTATTACGTCAAGCCGATGAACTGCCCTTTCCACGTGCAGGTATATAAGAGGAAGAAGTGGAGTTACCGCGAATTCCCGGTGCGCTGGGCCGAACTGGGGACGGTCTACCGCTATGAACTGTCGGGGGCGCTCAACGGGCTCAAACGGGTCCGCGGTTTCACGCAGGACGACGCCCACCTGTTCTGCCGCATCGACCAGCTGGACGACGAGATAAGCCGCGTGCTCGATTTCTCGCTCCACATCCTGCGCGCCTACGATTTCGAGCAGTTCAAGGTCTATCTGTCGACACGCCCCGAGAAGAAATTGGTGGGCGACATCGCCGTGTGGGACAAGGCCGAAGCGGCGCTCGAAGCGGCGCTCAAGCGGTCGGGGCTTCCCTATCAGATCAATCCGGGCGACGGTGCCTTCTACGGCCCGAAGATAGATATCGCGGTGACCGACGCCATCGGCCGCGAATGGCAACTTTCCACGATACAGGTTGACTTCAACCTTCCGGAACGGTTCGATCTTTCCTATACCGGCGCCGACGGCGCGGAGCACCGCCCCATCATGCTCCACCGCGCGCTGATGGGCTCGCTTGAGCGGTTCTTCGGCGTCCTCATCGAACACTTCAAGGGTGCCTTCCCGGTCTGGCTCGCCCCGACACAGGTGGTGCTGGTGCCGGTGACCGACCGCCATCATGAGATCGCGGAAAAACTTGAAAATCGGCTGAAAGCCAGTAATATTCGCGTTCTCGTCGACCGCCGCAACGAGAAAACGGGCTACAAGGTCCGCGAATGGGTGGTCGAAAAGACGCCGTACATCATCGTCGTCGGCGACAAGGAAGAGTCGCTCGAGACGGTGTCGGTGCGGATACGGAACGGAGAGCAGGTCGAGATGCGGCTCGACGCCTTCGTGGAACAGGTGAACCACGAGAACCGAGGAGGACAGTACTTCTGATGACGATCGCTCCCGAAAAGAACGCCGACAACATGGTCAACGAATTCATTCCCTTCCGCGAGATGCGCGTCATCTCTCCGGAAGGCGAGATGCTCGGCGTCCTCGCCAAGCGCGACGCCATCGACAAGGCGGCCTCCTACGGGCTCGATCTGGTCTGCGTCTCCCCCGCCACCGTGCCGCCGGTCTGCAAGATCATGGACTTCGGCAAACATCTCTATATGATGAAAAAGAAGGCAAAAGAGGTCAAGAAGAAACAGACGGTCATCGAGGTCAAAGAGCTTAAGATACGCCCCAACACCGACACTCACGACCTTATGGTCAAGGTGCGGCAGGCCAAAGAGTTCCTCGCTGAAGGATGCAAGATAAAGCTTACTGTCTTTTTCCGCGGCCGCGAAGCGATGTTCGTCGACAACGCTCTGGCGAACATCAACTTCATCATCACCGAGTTGGGTGGCGAAGAGGCTATGCAGGTCGAGAAAGATACCATTATCAAAAATAGACGGATGACGGTCATGCTGTCATCCAAGAATTGAGGAAAGGAGTTTCTTATGGTGAAAATGAAGACCGTCAAGGCCGCCTCGAAACGGTTCAAGAAATCGGGGACCGGTAAGCTAATGAGATGGCATGCCTGCAAAAGCCATATCCTTACCAAAAAATCGAAAAAACGGAAACGGAACCTGCGTCAGGATGTCGCGGTGGACCCGGGCAGTGTGAAACAGGTCCAGAGAATGCTTCCGCATCTGTAAGAAGGAGATAGAGAATGCGCGTCAAAAAAGGATTCAAGGCCCGTAGACGGAGAAAAGAGATACTCAAGGCCGCACGGGGCAATTATTCCCGGCGGGCAAGGACCTTCAAGGTCGCCCGAGAAACGGTGGAGCGCGGCTGGGCGTTCAACTACGTCAGTAGAAAGCTGAAGAAACGCGATTTCCGCGCCCTGTGGATCATGCGGATCAACGCGGCGGTCCGTGAACGCGGACTTTCCTACAGCGTCTTCATCAATCTTCTCGGCAAGGCGAAGGTAGAGATCGACCGGAAACTCCTCGCCCATATGGCGATGGAAGATCCCAAGGCGTTCGACAAGATCGTTGAAACGGCGAAAGCAGCGGCATAACCATAGGGGGGAAACCATGAGCATTACCAAGGTCGAATTGGCTGAGATGGCTTACGAGCACATGAAAGTCGATAAAAAGAAGGCGGCCGAGTTGGTCGACCTGTTCTTTGAGGAACTCAAAAGCGGTCTTACGAAAGACGGCGACATTCAGGTCTCCGGATTCGGCAAATTCGTGATAAAGCAGAAGCGGCAGCGCAAGGGCCGCAATCCGCAGACTGGCGATGCCATGACCATCGGTGAGCGAAAGGTCGTTTCTTTCCATCACAGCCAAGTTCTCAAGGAACGGCTGAACAACAAGAAGTCCTAACCGGGCGTTTTGAGCGGGTCGGGATGTAGCGCAGTCTGGGTAGCGCACTTGAATGGGGTTCAAGTGGTCGCTGGTTCGAATCCAGTCATCCCGACCATTTTTTCATGATATCCTCCCGTTTCATACTCATCACCAACGATGACGGCATCCATGCCACCGGTATAACCGCGCTGGAGAACCGCCTCTCTGCGGAGGGAGTCTCCCACGCCGTTGCGGCGCCGCTCCACGAAAAAAGCGGCTGCGGCCACTCGATAACGCTGCACGATCCGCTCCGGGCGCGCAAACTCGCCGACCACCGGTTCGCCGTCCACGGGACGCCGGCCGATGCGGTGATACTCTATTTCGACGCGCCGCTCCACCAGAAGCCCGATCTGGTGATATCGGGGATCAATCTCGGCGGCAATCTCGCCCACGACCTCACCTACAGCGGCACCGTCTGCGCCGCGATAGAGGGTTTCTACCACGGCGTGACGAGCATCGCCGTCTCTCTCTACTTCGGCAAAGGGAGTCAGGCAACTTGTGCGCCTGACCCCTATTTCAAGGCCGCAGCCGATCTCTTCGTCGGGAAGATCCTGCCGTTCATGGAAGCGGCCTGCGGCGGCCGCGATCTCTATGAGACACCGCGCCTGTTCAATGTGAATATCCCGGTCTCGGCATTCAAGAAAAAACGGCCCGTCATCCGCTGGACCAGCCTCGGCAAGCGCAACTACGGCGGCCAAATAATCAAACGCGAGGATCCGCGCGGACGCCCCTACTACTGGATCGGCGGCGACCAGCTCGGCTTCGAAGATATCCCGGGGAGCGACTGCAACGCGATGCGCGACGGAGAGGTCTCGATAACGCCGCTCACCACGCATTTCACCGATGAAAAGACACTCAACCGACTAAGGAAAAAAACATGAGCGAACAAGCCGCCCCGCAGAAAAAGAACATCGTCCGCCGCCTCTACGACTGGGTCCTTCACTGGGCCGAGACCCCCTACGGAACCCCGGCCCTCGCGACGCTGTCGTTCGCCGAATCGAGTTTCTTCCCGGTACCGCCCGATGTGCTGCTCATCGCGCTCAACATGGGCAAACCGAAAAAATCGTTCTATTTCGCGCTTGTCTGCTCGGTCGCCTCGGTGCTCGGCGGCATGTTCGGCTATTTCATCGGCATGGCGCTGTGGCAGGGGCTTTCGGGTTTCTTCTTCTCCTACATTCCCGGCTTCACCCCCGAGATCTTCGCCAAGGTGCAGACGATGTACAACGAATACGGCTTCGCGGCGGTCCTCATCGCCGGGTTCACCCCGATACCGTACAAGGTCTTCACGATAGCGAGCGGCGTCTTCGGGATGAACTTCCCGCTCTTCGTCCTCGCCTCCATCATCTCGCGATCGGCGCGATTCTTCATCGTCAGCACGCTCATCTATCTGTTCGGCGAACCGATAAAGAAATTCATCGACAAGTATTTCAACCTGCTGGCGTCGGCCTTTGTGGTTTTGCTGATACTGGGATTCGTCGCGATAAAGTATCTGTTCTAAGAATTTCTAGAAAGTATCTTCCGGAAAAGACGACTTACTTTTTGACCGGTTTGGGCATCGGCTTCGGGCCGGCGGCGCCTTCGGGGCTCTTCTCGACGCCGAGCAGTTCGACCTCGAACACGAGGACCGAGCCGGGAACTATCTTGTCGCCCATCTGCCGTTCGCCGTACGCCAGATTATCGGGGATGACGAAGCGATACTTCGCGCCGACCTTCATCAGGCCCACGCCCTCGGTCCAACCCGGGATAACGCGGTTCAGCTGGAACTTCGCCGGCTCGCCGCGCTTGATGGAGCTATCGAATTCGGTGCCGTCGGTCAGGGTGCCGACATAGTTTACCGTAACGGTCTCTTCCGGTTTCGGTTGAGCGCCGGTACCTTCTTTGATCACTTCGTACTGCAGGCCGCTCTCGGTCACTTTGACGCCGGGCCGTTTCGCGTTGTCTTCAAGGAACTTCTTTCCTTTCTCGCGATTCTCGGCCGCTTTCTTGGTGTTGCCTTCCTGCATTTTCTTCATCATGTCCTGCTGAAATTCCATCATTGCGGTACGGAACTCTTCATCGTTCATGAGATATCCGGTGCCGGCGAGACCGTCCTTGGTTCCTTTGATGAACAGGTCGAGATTGATAGCCATCTCGTTCTTCTTGAAATTCTTGCCCATATCAAGGCCGATGCCGTAGCTGACCTTATCCATCTGGGTCTTGAGATCTTCCTTGGTCAATTCCTTTTTGACCGGCTCGCCGCCCTTCTGGCAGGCAATCATAAGCGCCGCAACCGCAACGCAGATACACACGAACTTTTTCATGAGGTTACTCCCCTCGTAGCTAATAACGCGGCGACTCTAGCAGAAAGGAAGACCGTTTGCAATTAAATCAACTGATAAAGGAAAGCAGGATGAAAAGCACTAAATTCGATACCGCATGCAGGATGATTGACGGAGCGATACTGCCGTCGCTCCGTTCGGTGAGCCAGCCGAACAGGAGCGAGGGGAAGAAGGTCGCGGCCGAAAGCGGATTGAGGAACGCGATACCGTGCGCGGCGCCGAAAAGCGCGCTCGAAAAAAGGTTCTTGCGGCTGATGAAGAGGATCGTCGGCTTGTTATGTCGGGCGAGCGCCGTCTCCTGTAGCCAGCCGCGGAAAAAAAATTCCTCGGGGAGTGCCGCGGTAAGGGCGAGCATCAGGCTTTTTACCGCGGCATCGACGAGCGCCGTCGTCGCGGGAATCGCCACGATATGACCCAACCACATGATATGATAAAGAAAAAAGGCGGGCGGAAAAAGGACAATGATCGCGGCCGACAGCAGCAACAGTTCGCGGATGCCGCGGGAAGGCCACGCGATCCGCTCCGCGAGGACACGTACCGGGGCAACGAGAAAAGGCAGAAGAAGCAAGAGTAGCGGAAAGGCGATATGGCGGTACGGGAATCGGGTCAGGTTCATCGCGAGCGCCGAACCGGTCATCGCCGTCCAGATAACGAGCGTTTTTATTTGCATCGGACCGCCGTTTGCATTACGATACGCGACAGTTCTATCTTATCGGGAGCGCCCATGAAGTACAGAAAAATTCTGCTGACGATATTTTGGCCGAGTTTCATTCTGTTCACCGCCTCGGCTATCGCGAGTTTCGCTTCTGTCGATTGGGCGCAACTGTCGGCGGCCGATCTTCACAAACTCGCCACGATGATCGTTGCGGTGGTCGCCCTTATTTCCGCCTTACTTCTCATCATCGCCTCCCGCAGCGTCTACTTCGAACACGCCGAGATGGAAAAACAGACCCGCGATCTGCCGCAGATCATCCAGCGACTGCAGGCTGAAATAACAACCAAAGATGCCCTGCTCGCCCGGGAAAAGGAGATTCTGTTCGCCAAACATCAGAAGCTCGAGGAGGCATTCAATACGCAAAAAAGGGCCAACGCCGATCTGGACAAACTGCGGCGCGATTACGAGAACATCATAGCGCTCAACAAAACGGTCTGGTTCATGGATAACGCGCTGGGCATCATTGAGCTCATCGCCGAGGAGTCGATCAAGGCGGTCGATGCCGATCGCGCCGTCATCCTTATCAACGACCAGCGCGGCGCGGTGTCGGTCATCGGCACCACGGTCGCGACCGAAGAACAACGCGGTCCGCTCAAGAAACTCTTCGGCGCCACCGCGTTCAACCGCAATCTTACCACGATGCTCAACAACGAACGGTTCATTCGGCTGGACCGGCAGGTAGTGCCGCAACCGATCGCCGAATTCCTCTCCTGCGGTCACGGAGCCGACTGTTTCGCTTTTCCGGTCCGGTTCCACAAGGATCTCCGCGGCGCCGCGTTCATCGCGACCCGACGGGACTCGGGGCTCATCGTGAAGAATCTGACGCTCCTCGAGATGTTCTTTTCCATCGTCGCGGTGTATCTGGAACGCAACGAACTCATCGGCAAGGAACACGAATTCGACGATATCATCTCGGAACAGGAGAAGATGATGTCGATAACGCACCTGACCGAGGGTATCGCTCATAATATCAATTCACCGCTCAACACCATCATGCTGAGCCATGAACTGGTCGAAAACGTCATGAATTCGCTTGCCTCAAAGTATCCCGACGAGATGCTGGTGGAACGGTTACGCAAGACCACCGACCGCATCCACAAGGCGGCCGAGACCATCAACGGCATCGTTTCCAACATCTCGACCAAGGCGTCGCAGGACAAGGTCGAGAAACCCGACTACATGGATCTCAACGGCATCATCAGGGCCGAGCTGACCTTCCTCGAGGCCGATATGGAATTCAAGCACGACTACGAAAAGGTGGTCGAATTGGCCGAGAACCTGCCGGTCATCCACGGCATCTATCGTGATTTCAGTTATATCGTCGATGCCCACATCTATCTGGCGATGCACTTCCTCAAGAACGAGGATCCGCGCAAGATACTATTCCGCACTCAGCACGACGAGGGCGGCGTCCTCTTCGAGATCGGCCTGTCGGGCGGCATCGACGGCGATACGCTGGAAAAGATATTTGCCGGAAACGACAAACAACACATTGCGCGGGTCAACATACCGACCCTCAACAAGACGCTTGAACAGAATAATATCCTTCGTTCGATCACCGAAGACAAAGAATTCGTTATCGTGATGATGCACATTCCGGTCAAGGCCTGACCGGTCCTATTCAGCCGACGAGTTCCAGCACCTTTTCCCGCCACTTCGCGAAGTCTATCGACGGAGCGCCGCCCTGCGCCATATCCTTCTTGCCGCCGCCGCGTCCGCCGAATTCGGCGAGCAACTCCTTGAGCAGTTTGCCGCAATCGTAGCGCTCCTTTCCTTTGCCGGAGGCCGATATGACGGCGACCGCCGCCCCGGCGTCGACGCCGGTCAGGATGAACAGGCCGTCGGCGACCGATCCTTTGAGGCTGTCGGAAAGTTGTATCACCTCGGCGCGTCCCTTGCCGGTGTCGAGGATGTAGACCGCGACGCCCTCTTTCACGACCGCCGGTTTCATATCCTTGGCTTCGAGCGCCGATAGTTTGCCTTCGAGCTCCTCTATCCGTTTGGCGAGCATCCGGCGCTCGTCGCGCTGTTTTTCGAGCGTCGTTACGAGGTTCGCCCGGTCGCCGCCCGCCGCCTCGGCCGCCTGAACGATGAGCGATTCCATCTCCTGCGCGAGTCGCACCGCCGCCATGCCGGTCACCGCCTCGATACGGCGCACCCCGGCGGCGATCCCCTCCTCCCTCACGATCTTGCACAGGCCGATCTCGCCGGTCCGCTCCACATGGGTGCCGCCGCAGAGTTCCTTCGAGTCGCCCATCGAGACGACGCGCACCTCTTCGCCGTATTTCTCGCCGAACAGCGCCATCGCGCCCGCTTTCTTCGCCTCTTCGATCGCCTGTATCTCGGTACAGGTCTTGTAGTTCTTCTGGATGAGCCGGTTGACCTCCAGTTCTATCGCCCGCAGTTCATCGGACGACACCGCCTTGAAGTGGGTGAAGTCGAACCGGAGCCGCTCCTGCGTCACCAGCGATCCCGACTGGTGGGCGTGATCGCCGAGCGTTTTGCGGAGCGCGAGGTGCAGGAGGTGAGTCGCCGAATGGTTGCGCCGTATCGCGCTACGCCGTTCCTCCTCCAGTTTCTGCGTGAAGCGCGTCCCAACGACGATGTCGGTCTGCGCAGTGACGACCGCCGCGCGGTATTCGCCCAGTTTCACGCAGTCGGTCACCATCGCGGCGATCGCGCCGCATTTTTCGAGCGTCCCCTTGTCGCCCACCTGACCGCCCGATTCGGCGTAGAACAGGAGCGGATTCAGTATCGCGTAGGCGGTCGAACCGGCCCGGACCGAATCGACGCGGTCGAGTTCGCCGTTGAACAGCGCCACGAGTTCGCCCTCCATTTCGCTCTTGTCGTAGCCTTCGAACTTCGTCGCGGGGATGCCGTCGTCGAGCAGGCTTTTGGCCGCCGCCTGCTTTTTTTCCTCGCTGCCGCCGCTCCACGACGCCTTGCCGCGTTCCTGCTGTTCCTTCATCGCCGCATCGTAGCCGGCGGCGTCGTAGGAGAGCCCCTGTTCGGCCAGTATCGTCTGGGTGAGGTCGGGCGGGAAGCCATAGGTGTCGTACAGTTTGAAGACGAGATCGCCCGGCAGTGTCTTCGCTTTCGCTTTTCTCGCCGCCGCGACGCCGTCGTTGAGGAGCGCGAGCCCCTTGTCGAGCGTCTGACGGAACCGTTTCTCCTCCTCGGTCGCGATGGCGAGTATCATCTCGCGCTGGTTCTTGAGTTCGCCGTAGTGCGGCCCCATGAGGGTGATGACGATGTCGCAGGCTTTATGGAAGAACAGTTCGGTGAAGCCGAGTTTGTGGCCGTGCCGGATCGCGCGGCGCATGATGCGGCGCAGGACATAGCCACGCCCCTCATTCGACGGCGTTATCGAATCGGCGATGAGGAATGCGGTCGCCCGGGCGTGGTCGGCGATGACCCGCCAACTCGCCTCCTGTGCCGGGTCGATGGCTTCGCCGCGCATCTCTTTGAGCGCCGTGATGAGTTTCGCGAAGATATCGGTGTCGTAGTTGGTGGCGACCCCGCAGAGCGCCGCAGTGATCCGCTCAAGGCCCATGCCGGTGTCTATCGAGGGCTTCGGAAGCGGCGTGAGGGTGCCCGCCGCATCGCGGTCGAACTGCATGAAAACGAGGTTCCATATCTCAACGAACCGGCCGCAATCCCAGTCGGGTTCGTTCCCCTTGAAGTGTTCGCGAGAGGTGTAGTTGTCCCACATATCGTAATGTATCTCGCTGCACGGGCCGCACGGGCCGGTGTCGCCCATCGACCAGAAGTTGTCCTTCTCGCCGAGCCGGAAGATCCGTTCGGCCGGGACCTTCTCCTGCTTCGTCCATATCTCGAAGGCCTCGTCGTCGTCCTTGTAGATGGTGACATAGAGCCGGTTCTTGTCGAGCCCGTAGTATTTTTTGTCGGTCACCAGTTCCCACGCGAAGGCGATCGCCTCCTTCTTGAAGTAGTCGCCGAAGGAGAAGTTGCCGAGCATCTCGAAGAAGGTATGGTGACGCGCCGTGAAGCCGACATTCTCCAGATCGTTGTGTTTGCCGCCGGCCCGGACGCATTTCTGCGCGGTGACGGCGCGGGTATAAGACCGTTTTTCCTGCCCGAGGAAGAGATTCTTGAACTGGTTCATCCCGGCGTTGGTGAACAGCAGCGTCTTATCCTCGGCGGGCAGGAGCGGCGAGCTCGCCACCACCGTGTGCCCCCGTTCCTTGAAGTAGTTCAGAAAGGTCGCGCGCGCCGTGTCCATCGTCCAGTTCGCCATCATCTCCTCCATCACGAACATATCGGCGGGATATTACTTGCCGCCGCCCGTTTCTCAAGATTTTGCTTTTATTCGGCCGCTCGGCTATAATCGCGCCGGACCGTCAGGGAGGGCACCATGTTCCGCATAATCCGCTGTAACGACCCCTTCTTCAGCGCCCGTCATGTCGAGGGGCGGATAGACTGGAGTTCCGGCGACGCCGAACGCTTTTTCGGCCATATCGTTGAGACCATACGGTCGGGCGAGCCGGTGGCGCTTCCCTATGCCGAACATTTCTTCACCGACGAGATGCGGGCGCTCCGGCTTCTCGAGGCGATCTTCGTAGCGACCGCGCCGGTCTCCTTTTTCTGCCGCGAGCTGACGCTCCCGGCGGTCCTCATGCGCTATGCCGTCATCGAAGAGGAGGCGGAGGGCTACCATGCCTTCGACGCGGCCATCGCGGCGCTTCCGTTCTCCGCCGAAGCGAAGGCGATCATCACCGAGAACATCCACGGCTTTCCCTATCTGCGTATCGAGACGTTGCTCGGGGCGATGGCGACGATGCCCGAAGCGGCGGCGGTCGAATATCTGCTCGACAACAAGCGTAATCTCCTTTCGCGCAACACCGTTCTTGAAGTGATGAAGGTGGACGGCGGCATCGGCGATATCGGCGGCCTTGCCGAACTCAAGCAGTGGATCATCGAGCGTCGCGGCAACTTTTCCGACAAAGCACGTTCCTTTGGCATCCCGATGCCCAAGGGGATGCTGATGCTCGGCGTACAGGGGTGCGGTAAAAGCCTGACCTCGAAGACCATCGCGAACATCTGGAATTTCCCGCTGGTCCGACTCGACTTCGTCAACCTCTTCCGGCAGGGGTCGAGCGTCGAGGAGCTCATCAAGGAGGCGATGGCGGTGGCCGAGGCCTTCGCCCCGATAGTCCTGTGGATCGACGAGATAGAAAAGGCGCTCTTTCAAGAGGACCAGTCGGCCGAGATACGGCGCGTGTTGGGCTGGCTGATGACCTGGATGCAGGAAAAAACGCGGCCGGTCTTCCTCGTGGCGACCGCCAACAATGTCGAGGTCCTGCCGCCCGAACTCCTGCGCAAAGGCCGTTTCGACGAGATATTCTTCATCGATCTGCCGGCGGCCGACGAGCGCGAGGAGATCCTGCGCATCCACCTTGAGCGGCGTCACCGCGACCCGAAGAAGTACGACCTCGCCAAACTCGCGGCGACGGCTGAACACTTCTCGGGCGCCGAACTGGAGCAGATCGTGGTCGACGGGCTGGTCGCCGACTATGCCAAGGGGCGCGAACTGACGCAGAAGACGCTCGAAGAGGTCCTGCGGCGCACCGTGCCGCTGGCGGTCACCTACGAAGAACAGATAAAGAAGCTCCGCATGTGGTCGCGCGGCAGGGCCCGCAACGCATCGGGCAACATCCGCATCGAGTCGCTCTTCAACGGTCAACCGTAATGCATCTTTCGGAGCTGACGGCGGCCGCGGCGCTGCTCGCCGACCGTGCCTCCGGCGCCATCGTCAACACTATCTACCGTTCCTGCAACGGCGCCCTCATCAAGATCTATGGCGCATCGGGCGGACTTGAGGGGATATTCTTCTCGACCGGCGCGCGCAATTTCTTCCCGGTGACCAATATCGCCGCCTTTCCGCGCGATCCGATAACGAACCTCGAAGAAGGTCTGCGTAAGTACATCGGCGGCCGCCGTTTCACCGGTGCGGCGCTCGACAGCGCCTGCGGCCGGGTGGTGCGCCTTTCGTTCGGCGAACTCACCCTCATTGTGCCGCTCTTCTCCGGCAAGGCGGTCCATATCGTCGATACGGCGGGGACGGTCGTCTGGTGCGAACACCCCGACACCGCGCTCACGCCGCTGGCCGAGCCGCTCCGCGATCTGCCGCCGCGCGTCGCCGATCCGACGGAGTGGCAGACGCTCTTTCTTGCGGAGGCGCACAAAAAACGGGAAGAGGAGCGGCAGCGTCGGATAGAGAAAGAGAAAAAAGGGCTGCGTGAACGGATCGCGAAGATGAGCGCCGAGAAGGAAAAGGCAACCGCGCGGGCCGCCGGACACCGTGAAAAAGCGGAACTCATCAAGGCGTGGATATACACTCTTCCCGCGCAGGAACGGCGTACCGCAGTGACGCTGACCGGGTTCGACGGGACAGACGCCACCATCCCGCTCGATCCGGCGCGGACCATCGCCGAGAACATGAATGATCTGTTCGCCGAATCGAAACGGATCGGCCGCGGCCTATTGACGCTCAATACCCGCATCGCCGAAGTGGAGCGGACCATCGCGGCGCTCGATGAGATGCCGGTCGCTGAAACGCCGGGAGTGCGCCGTCCCGCCGCCGATGTGCCGCGCCGCATCGTTGCGGGCGCCGTCCCGGGCCGGCATCTGCCGTGCCGCCGGTTCCGCAGCGTGTCGGGGCGACTGTTCCTTGTCGGCAAATCGGCCGCCGACAACGACGAACTGACCTTTAAAGTTTCATCGCCGCACGATCTGTGGTTCCACGCCCGTGACCACGCCGGGAGCCATGTCATTTTGAGAAAAGGGAAAGGGGAGGTGGCCACCGAGGAGGAGGTCTTCCTCGGCTGTTGTCTGGCCCTCTACTACAGCAAGGCGCGTAACGGGATGGAGGGGGAGGTCTGGTTCAGCGAGCGGAAGTTCGTTCAGAAAAAGAAGGGGATGCCTCCCGGGATGGTGCTCCTCACGCAGGGGAAACCGAAGTATATCCGCGCCGATCAGTCGTTCTTCGCGAAACTCCAGCGCGAGGATGGCCAATGATGCGGCGGCGAGAATTTTTGAATAAACTTTCTTTCGCGCTATCATTCACCGCGTCACTGGCGCTGATGAACCATTGAAATGGAGGAGCGGATCATGAAACGGATAGCGCTGATACTGGTTGCGGTATGTTGGTTCGGCCTCGCGCAGGCCGAAGAATCGAGCGGCGACGGCGAGGGCTTCCTCGGCGTCGATATCGGCTTTTCGTGGGGTCATTTCTACGGATCGCCGTTCCCCGACGCGCTCGGCGCCAATATCGGTTTTCACTACGAACCGGCCCTCACGCAGGAACTGAATCTGGTGGTCGCCGCGAAATATCACGCGATGTACTGGGCCGATAATGATGGTACCGCCGAAGAGAACATCCTCTACCATCTGCCGCAGGCGGGGGTCGGGGTGAAATATCTGATCGACGCCGGTAAGATACTGCCTTTCTTCGGCGCCGGCTTCACGATGAATGTCAACGCTTACGATCCCAACAGCTACTTCGGCGGCAAACGGAACCATCCCGCCGGTGTCCGTTTCGCTCCCGGATTCTACCTCGATCTCGGCACCGACATCTACACCGGCGACGACTTCGCCGTCGGCTTCAATATCCGCTACGACTGGGTGCTCGACTATTTCTACGACGATTCGAAGATCCCCAATCTCTTCACGCTCAATATGCGGATCAATTTCATGACGCTCGACTGATGCCCGCGACACTTCACCCCCAACGGCTCGAAGAGCTCAAACGTTTCGCGAAGCGTTTCCGCACCCCGCACGACATTCAAGTCTTCCTCAACGAAACGCCCTACTCGTCGCACAAGATATGTCTCTCGCCGTGGCGCGTGATGAAAGAACGGCACGCCCACTGCGCCGAAGGGGCCTACTTCGCGGCGGCGGTGTTCTCGTTGTGGGGCGGACGGCCGCTGGTGGTGGATCTGCTCGCCGAGAACGACGACGATCACATCATCGCGCCGTTCCGCGTCGGCGGCTATTGGGGCGCGGTCGCCAAGTCGAATACGACGGTGCTCCGTTACCGCGAGCCGGTCTACAAGAATTTGCGCGAACTGGTGATGTCCTACTTCGATATGTATTTCAACACGGTCGGGTTCAAGTCTCTGCGCGGTTATTCGCGGCCGGTGAGTCTCGACCGGCTGGGCGGGAAGAACTGGATGACGAGCGACGACGATCTCAATTTCATCGGCGACCGCTTGACGGCACTGCCGCATATACCGCTCATCGACAAAAAGATGCGGGCGCGTCTCGCGCCGACCGATGACGATCTCGTGAAAGCCTGTTTCCTGAACTCGAACGAAGCGGGCCTCTTCAAACCGCGCTAGAACTCTTTTGCCGGTTGTGGCTAATCAGGCAATATCTGATCATCGTCTCCTTTCGCTTCTCTAACACAGAGCACATCTATCTTGGCATAACTTTCAATTGTTAATAGGCGTGCCCACTTTGCAGAGAAAGCCCAATATCTCCAAAGATCCTCATATCCTGCAGGATGATATGACAATGTATCTGAAGCGAATATGCCCCATTCTTTTTCAGGGTCATTTATGATGGTACTGTTGATGCCATCAACCTCTGGGCTATCTGAGCAATCACAAGTGTCGAAGGTAAAGCAATCCTGATAATCCACACAAGATTCCGAAACGGCGCATTCGTCGCCGAGCTGTATTTGAGGGCAATCCTCATTCGCCAACCATCGCAACTCGCTGATTGTAGGCATACGCCAGCCACCACCATAGTCAGCAAGATCATTGCAATATTTTCCTGTTTCTATAGAAGGAACCAAATGTTGTGGCACTTCATAGAGATATTGCAATCCGTTCGTCGGATGGTCGAAAATTCTTTTTGTAGTCACCGCTTCTTTTTTAGGGGACTCATTACAACTTAGCACCGACAGCGAGAAGAGAAAAAAGGGCAACAAGCATCCTACCAGCATTTTCATCTTATCCCTCTTTCCCCAATTCATGCCACGATTATAGCCGAAGGAATTTTGAAAAGCAACCGGAGATTATTGCGCCGCAGGACGCGGAACGGCATATAGCGCCTTGAGCGCCTTTTTGTCGAGTTTCGGGTATTCGGCGAGTATCTGTTCCTCGCTCCATCCCTGCGCAAGCAGACCGAGCAGGAACTCCACCGACAGCCGCGTCCCCTTAACGACCGGCTTGCCGACGAGCACCGCCTTATCGGAAACGATGTATTTCCGCCAGTCCATGACCACCTCCGTTACAAAGACCGCCTATCATAACTGGCTTTGTCTTCGGTGTCAACCCTGCTTTCTTTCCCGCAGGAGCCAGCGGGTGCCCCAGCCGAGGAGCGTCTGATAGAGCGAGACCGACAGCCTCTTCACCCAGAAGAACGGCCCCATCCCGTTGAGCATGATGACGGTGCGCTGTTTTTTCCGAATCGCCTTCACGATGCGCCGCGCCAGCTTTTCCGGCGGCATCGCCACGCGGTCGAGAAGCGCCAGCACCTTTCCGCGCCAAAGCTCCGGCAGATCTATTTTCGAGGTCGGAATGAGCCGCGAGCGCACCATGCCGGGGAAGACCGTGACCACATGGACCCCCGCCGGGGCGAGTTCAGCCGCGAGCGATTCGGCAAGCCCCGCGACGGCGAACTTCGTCATCGCATACGGCGCAACATAGGGGAACCCGCACAACCCCACCGCCGACGAGGTGAACACCAGCGTCGAGCCGGGCGCCGCGCGTTTGAGATGCGGCACGAAGGCGAGCACTCCGTAGATGACCGCCAGTTGATTCACCTCTATAATGCGCCGCCACTCGGCGGCCGGTATCGTCTCGGCAAGGCCGCCCACCGCGATCCCCGCGTTGAGATGAACGATGTCTATGCGGCCCGCCGCTTGCGCGATGGCGTCGGCGACCTGCCGGAAAGCCGCCTCATCGGCGCAGTCGACGACATGACCGTGAGCCGGGAGCCCCGCGTCGCGCCACTTTTTTACGACCATATCGAGCCGTTCGGCGTCGCAGTCCACCGCGTGCAGCTCGGCCCCGTGACGCATGAGTTCAACGGCCGTCGCCTTACCGATGCCCGACGCGGCGCCGGTGACGACCGCGACCTTTCCCGCAAAGGGAGCGGATGATATACGTTCATTCAGCGGCATATCCCTGCTCTGCACACACTTTTTTAAGTACCGTATTCTCGCTCTTCTGCACCGCTTCGATACGACGCATCCGTTCGCATTCCCATTCGGTGACGGGATAAAGTCCATCCCATGCCGCGAAGAGTTTCCGATTCTTGTCCGACAGGATACCGTGCCCCGGATATTCCTTGTCCATATATATATAGGTCCGGGCGATGATCCCGCGGATCGCCTCGCGCGGCTCTATCTTGCGGTCGGCTATCTCGACATCGCAGGCGCCGTATTCGCGCATTTCACCGGGGATCTCGGCCATCGAGTAGTTCGAGCGGTCGCCGTTGACCTCCCCCACCGCCGGATAGAGGTTGTACATATCGGCCTCCATCTGACGGAAGCGGCCGGAGGTCTGGCGCGCACACTGTCGCCCTTTGAACGGACGCCCCTCCTTGTTCACGCAGTCGGGATGCCCTGCGCGCCATTCAGAAAAACTCTGGCCGAAGGCGTGGGCCGGGACGATATGTTCCCATTCGATGCGGGCGGCACGCTGAGGATCTTTGCGCGGGATGTAACCGCAGGCGGCGAGGTCGATCCGCTTCTTCTCGTCGAAGGAACAGCCGCAGTAGATATCTTCGCGGTGATCGTAGTAGACCTTCTCCATGAGGATCTTTTTCGCCTCGTCGAAGTCGCGCACCGGCCGCTCCGGCGACACCATCGCCGTCGGCAGATAGGATGCTAACCGCTCCCAGTTATAGGCGACCAGAAGCGCCAGAACGCAGATGATGAAAAACCGTTTCATGGGCCCATTGTCCGCTATTTGAGGGGTTAAGTCAATCTCTTCGGCATCAAGCGGTCGTATCCGTAAAGGGGTCTTTTCGGAGCGACCTCCCTGTCAAGACATTTGCTAACCTTACCAAAGGAATGATCGTCACGCCATTTACTATCTTACCGAACGGGGGCATGGGGGTCTCTCCTTTCTGATGGGTTTCCTATCGGCTCGAATACTTTGGGAGAACGGTTTAAGGCGGCGAGTCGTGAGAGTTTCTTTTCAATCTCTTGGGAAAGGAGGAAAGGATCGATCTGATCACGCAGGAGCACGAGTTCTTTTACCTTTTCGGGAAGGTTGTGTCCTCCGTAGTGAGCAATGAGGCGGTCGAGCGGCGTCCGCGGGGTATCGTAACGCCGGTAGAGTTTACTGCCGCGCCGTTCTTTGCGGATGAGTTTCACGCTGGGGAGAAAGAGATTGGTCATAAGGCGGAGGGGACCGGCGTATATCTGGTTCATGAGGGCGGCTTGTGGTACGGAGTCGTAGCGGGTATATCCGAATACCCTACGGACCTGCGTCCAGTTCTTCTGCTCGATGTGGGCGTTGTCATCCTTCTTGTAGGCTCTGCTCCGGGTGAATTCTATCTCATGTCGCTCGCA
>JAKLIW010000010.1 GCA_022709425.1 bacterium | reverse complement strand
CGCTCGTAGTGTCCCGCACGGGTGTCCTTACGGTCTTCGCTCCGTTCGTAACGGCCCGCGCCGCATTGCCGGTCCGCTTCTTCATCCAGCAATTTGTTGAGCGTTTCTTCCACTGTCCCGCGCACGATCTCCTCAAGATGCTTCTTTACCCGATCCTCGTTGATCTCGACAATCTTGCCTTTTTCGTTCTTCCCATTACCTTCCGACATGAGGGTCCTCCTTTTAAGTTGCCGCAACTACTTAAAAACAGGGGATCCTCCCTCTTGTCAACAAATGTGCGAAAGATATTGTACGTTATCCGCTAGTTTCCCGAAGAAGCCGCCGAAGCCGCCGCTGGACATGAGAGAATTCACCCGCAAACGATTGCGCCAGCCGCCGCCGTGAAGAGGTCCTTCGACCACGCATCGGCGCTCCGCCCGTCGCGCAAAAGCGGCATGACATCGCGCCGCGCCTGACCGATATCGAGCGAGGCTATCCGTTCGACGAGCAGTTCTCTGAACCGCTTCTCGGTGAGCGTACCCTTGCCGTCATAATGCCCCGTCTGCCGCATCCGCGCCTCTAGGTGTCCGAGGTCGAGCGGCGTCTTGCGGCCGACATACCACAGCAGGTCGTACCAGTCGCGCCCCTTGACCCGCGTTCCCCAGTTCCGGCACAGGATCGCGTGCATTTTCCCGGCGAAGAGTGACGGCGGCGCATACACCACCACCGAGAACGGGATCGGCGTGAAAAGATACTTCGCCTCGGTCGTGAACGCCCCGGGCGGATCGGTGTCGACCTCCACCTTTATCTTCAGTTGCTTGCCGGGATGCGTCGCCCCGGCGACCGGCGCCGCCTCGACGACGAGCAGATTGTGCGCCGTATTACCCTTGATGAAGGCCGATTCTATGGCGCTCTTGGCCGTTTTTGCCTTTTTCTCGACCGTCACCGAGAAACCGAACGCGGTCAGTTCGCTCTCGACCGCCTTGAGATAGCGTTCCAGCGGAAAACGCCCGTCCGGCGCGAGGAGCGAGAAATCGAGGTCTTCGGAGAACCGGTCGAGCCCGTGCAGGATGCGAAGCGCCGAACCACCGTAGAAGGCGGCCCGTTCGAAGAACTTGGCACGCCACAGCCCGAGCAGGGCGATCTCCTGAATTATCTCCTTGAGCGCGTTCTCGTGGTCGGTCGTGGTGCGCAGTTCATAGCGCCCGAGCATCCCCTTTACCGCTTCGTTCACTATCCCCTCCCCCGCATGAGCGGCGCCAGATGTATCGTCGCGCCGCCATAGTACGCGGCGAGTTCTTCGGTGTGCGCCGGGTCGAGCCGCCGGAACGCGGCCGGGTCGATGCGGCGGTCGTCGAATAGGAAGTCGGTCAGTTCCGCCGCACCCTTCCCATCGAATCGGCGCAGAACGAGGTCGCACAGCGCCTTTTCGGGTGACGCGATCAGATAGCTCCTGCCCTCCCCTGCGGTACGCGACACGATGCCGTGGGGATAACAGCGCGGCGGCAACGGCTCATACAGAAAGGTGCCGACCGGCGTATCGAAGCGCTTCATCCGTCCGCTGGTGACGCTTGTCACCGCCTCGACCCGTTCCGGGATGAGTCCGTGGAGGGCGAGCGCATATTCAAGCGACAGGCAGGAGGGACCGTAGATGAGATTGGCGAGTATCTCGCGCGACAGCGGCCCGCGCGCCAGACGGGGACCGAAGGCGTAGAGCCCCTTCTTGACGCGGATAAGGTCGCCGCTCCGCAGAAGGGCATGCACCTTGAGGCGCGGCTGACGATAGTCCGACAGCAAGTGCATGAGATAGGGATAATCGAGCTCTTCGCCCGGCGTGAGTGAACGGATGTCGGTGGCCATGGCAACCTCCAGTATGTTTGTATTTTATAAACTTACTGGAGAAAGTCAAGTGTTACGAAAGATACGGCGCGAGTTTCCCGAAGAAGCCACCGAAGCCGCCGTTGGACATCACGATGACGACGCTCTCTTTATCAGCCTCGGCGCGGAGCACTTCGATTATCTGATCCGCCTCGGTGAGATGGCGCGCCGCCGGGTAGCCCTTCACCCGGTTGATGTTCTCGCAGAGCCGTTCGGGATTGAACTTCTCCTCCTCCGTCAGCCCCGTCGCCTTCGCCGGTTTCCCGATGAAGAAGAGGTCGGCATCGGCGAAGAGTTTCGCGTATTCGGCCTCGAAGATATTGCGGGCGTTGGAATTGGTCGCCGGGTCGAACACCACGATGTAGCGCTTCGCCCCGAACAGACTGCGGAACGAGTCGAAGGTATAACGGACCGCCGTCGGATGGTGGGCGAAATCGCTGTAGACCGGCGCACCGTTCAAGTGGCCGAGGAATTCCTGCCGCCGCTTCACCCCCTTCATCCCGGCGATAGCCTTGGCCACCAGTGCATGGTCGAGGGCGGGCAGTTCGTTGTGGACGAAGGCCATGAGCGCCGCGAGGTTCATGAGGTTCTGGTCGCCGAAGAGCGGACTCTTGAACTCCTCCCCTTCTTTGCCGTTCACCGTCACGCGGAATTTCATCAGACGCCCCTCCGATCCAGTGCGGCGTGCGAAGAGGTCGGCGCTTTTGTCGGTCACCGAATAGGTGAAGAACAGTTCGCGCGGATAGATATCGAGCAGGCGGCGGTTATTCGGGAAATCGATGTTGAGGATGCATTTCTTCGTTATGATGCCGGTGAATTTCCGGAAACTTTCGAATATCGCCTCAAGCGAGGCGTAGATGTCGGCGTGGTCGTACTCGATGGAGGTGACGATGCCGATGTCGGGGCGGTAATGGAGGAACTTGGGCCCCTTGTCGAAGAAGGCGGTATCGTATTCGTCCCCTTCGATGACGAAGTAGCCGTCGCGTTCGAAGGCGGCGTTGGTCATCGAAAAGAGCGGTATACCGCCGATCATGTACGACGGCTTTTTGCCGACAGATGCGAGGAATTCGGCGATGAGGGTGGTGGTGGTGGTCTTCCCGTGGGTGCCGGCGACGACTACCGACCGGTGGCCCGGTATCAGGAATTCTTCGAGGAACGACGGCATCGAATAGTACGGGATGCCGCAGGAAAGGATATAGGCCGCTTCGGGGCTCTTCCCCCACAGCGCGTTACCCACGACGATGAGGTCGGGTTTTTCGCGTTCGATCATCGCGATGGTGTCGGTCAGCGGGTTCTCGGCGATACCGGCCCCTTTCAGCGAATCGCTGATGGGTGGGTAGTAGGCCGAATCGGTCCCGATGACGCGGGCCCCCATCCGCTGGGCGAAGAGCGCCGCCGAGCTGACACCGGTGCCGCAGATACGGACGAACAGAACGGTCTTTCCTTTCAGCATGTCGTCACCCTACTTTTATTAACGGAAGACATCTTAGAACAGGAGCGAAAGATAGGCGCCCCACCCGACGATGATGTTGGCTTCGCTTAAAAGGCGCCCGCCCGACCGCGAATCGACCGCAGAGGGACCGATCCACGGCGTACTCTCGGAGTCGATGCCGGGGATGAATCCCGGTTCGTGGTCACCGCCGCCCGACATGTCCTCTTTCGCTGCGGTCAGATAATGTTTGTGGCGGTAACCAACCGACGCATAGCCGCCGAATTGGACATATTTGTATATCTTGAAGTTCATCTTGAACAGCCCGGCCGTGGTGAAGAACGGATCCTCCATCGGGAGCAGGTGGCGATATTTGTCGGTGCCGGCGGGGAGCGTCCAACCGTAACTCGCCGCGCTGTCGGGATCGATCCCCTCGTAGACCCAACGGGCGTCGGTAATGTAGTTGTAGGCGTTGCCGCGGGTGGTGTACTGCATGGCGAGATCAAGCCGGAAGAATATCTTGTGACCCTTTTCGATATCCTCAAGGGCGATCAGATCGGTGCCGAAGTTGAAGGAGAATTCATGACGCGACCTCTCCACTATCGAATTAGCCGAAGGGGTCGAAAGCGAGGCGAGCACCTGAAAGTATGGTTCGGCGACATCATAACGCTTGGATACGGCGCTCCGCAGGTCGAACACGAACAGTCCTTTGCCGACATTGCCGGTCTTCCCGGTCTGCCGGATTGTGTCGGCGAGAGCGGTGCCGGGATCGCCGTTGACATCGACCCGTTCATTCATGGTCTTCGGCGTTGCGATAGTGGCGGTCGGCGATGTCATTTTAAAACCGACCAGCCAAGAAAACACGTCCTTCCCGCGTTCTTGACAAAAAGGGGCCCACTGCACACCGATAGCGAGATCCCCCACCCCGAAGTGATTGTAGTACAGATCGCCGGCATCGGGGAAAAGGTTGTTCTCGACGAGAGAATACGGCCGCGGCACGGCATTGCCCGCATTGTCGAGGTCGTAATTTTCGAGGATCAGTTTGTATGCATCCCTCAATACGATAGGAACATCGATCAAAAGAGAAAGATCATGGTAGAGGCCTATCTCGGCGGCAAGCATGAGCTCCCGCAGGAAACGTGCTTCGGGATTCCCTTTATACTCCAAGGTCTCGACGCGACGGCTTTCGGTGGTATAGTAGAGGTTGTCGTTCTCATCGGCATAGGTTTTCGGGACGGTGTTGTACTCTCGCTTGATGTCGACGAATTCATGCGTGTTCTTGTAATACACATTCAGATTGAAGTCGAATGGGTTGTTCTCATCGAACGAGTCGGCCACATCGGTCAGTTCGGCCGCGCACAGCATACCGGCCGCCATGAACACCATTGTTAAGAACAGGACCAGCTTCCTCATGCGAAAGCCTCCGGGAAAAGGGTTGTACCAGTATATGGAAAGAGTTTTGGTGAGTCAAGAATAATAAAGGAAAGATGCGCGTTCTTCACGGCGTGATATCCGGCGGTTCGCAGGGATAAACGGTGGTGCCCAACGGGGTGACGGCGATATTCTTCTTGCCGCCGGTGCCGTCGGTAACGTTCAGCGAAAAGACATCCCAGCAGGTGTCGGTAGAGACGAAAAGCGCTTCGGCCGATGCCGCTTGGGCCGCATGGGTGTAGGCCTTGACGATAGCCTTGCTCGGACCACGGCTGGTGTCGTAGGCATGCACGACCACCTTATACACGCCGTTCGCCGGTTGATTGACATAGATCGTTTCGGGGCCGCGGCCGGTGGTATTGTCGATATCGAGCGCCGGATCATCCTTCGTCTCTCCGACTACGCCCCAGTCGGGCCGCGCGCCGGCATACTGCGGCGAACAGTTATAGAAGTAGCAATCGGTGACCGGATCGCCGTAGGTCCCATCAGGCGAGACGAGATGCAGGTCGATGTCGCTGTCCTTGTTGTCCCAGATCATCTTGATGATGAGTTCGTCGTTGGGAAGCGCCTCGATATCGCACTCTTCCCAATTGCTCGTCACATTGCTGGCGTTCTTGACCATCAGCCGAACGCTGTAGGTTCCCTTAAGAAGCGCCTGAAAGGTCGATTTCGAGGCATCGGACCATATGTTGGCGACCGGCTTTGTCTTGTCGGCGAGGTCCACTATCGAGGCGCCGCCACCGCTGCCGCCGCCGGGAACCGACGCAAAGGTCCAGAAATAGGTCAGTCCGGTGGTCGTCACCTTATCTACATCGGTGCTCGTCGATCCGTCGAGCGCGGGCCAAGTAAGTATCGGCACCTGTGTCGGGCAGATCAACTTGGCGATCGGTATGTTGGTACGCTCGGGACCGCATACCAGATCGACCTTTAAGCGCTGGTTCTTCCCGTACTCGGTCACATCGTTGCTGAGTATCTCCAACTCGCCCACAAGCCCCAACGGGAACGCCGGATCGTTGCGACAACCAATCTCAGCGACCGCGGAGGCATCGATACCGACCTCCTGATCGGAGGGAATGCTTTTATTGACGAAGAAACCGGGGGCGCCTTTCTTTGCGGAGGCGCCGATAGTGATGCTCATGGAGCTGATCCGCAGATTGGCATTACCGATATTGTTGAGCTGGAGGTTGGATATTTTTTCCTCGAAGCCTTCTCCGAACTCCATTTTCTTGTCGTCGGGAAGGGCGTCGTCGGGAGTCTTTACCTCTATCAACGGCGAGCCCTTGGCGCGGCCGGTCAGTTTTATGTCAAGTTCCGGTTCGCATTTGTCGTCGCTGTGGATGCGCAGTATCCCCTCGAATAGCTCCCAAGAGACCACGTCATAGGTGACGCCGAAGGTGATCTTCTCATCCTTTTTCAGGTAGATCGAAGAGGTCGCCACCGGATCGGGAGAAAGAGAGAAGCCGATGATCGTTCCGTCACCCTGTATGATCTCGGCGCGAGATATCTCCAGACCGGCCCCTTCACAGGAAAGGCAACGATTGGTGACGGTGATGTATCGGGTGCCGGCAAAGGTCTTGTAGTAGCCGGTGAACTCCAGTTCCTCGGCATTGGGCCGTATTTTGTTGTCGGCGCTCGAATAGTTGCAGGTGACCTTGTCGATGTCGCTCTTGAGATCGCTGTCCTTTGCGATGTCATCACTGTCGTTCACGGGGTCGGATGGTTCTGAAGGATTGCAGGCACTAATGAGCGTCAACAGCAGAACTCCCCAGATCATCGCCTCGTTATATTTTTTCATGACTTACTCCCCCCCTTTCGCGCAACGGAAGCCGAGATTGTAGTAGCGGTAATGCGGGAATGCCTTGTCGCGGGCATAGGTGGTTATTTCCGGCTCCAATGACACCCAACTGCCGCCGCGGATGACCTTTTTATCGGCGGTGCCGCCGTCGGCGGGTCCGGTCGGGTCGACGGCCGGTTCGGAATCAGCGCTTTTTTTATAATAGGAATCGATATCGTACCATGTGGCGGTCCATTCAGCGGCGTTCCCCGCCATATTGTAGATGCCGTAAGAGGATACAGCATTCTCGAAGGAAGATACGTCGGTAACATCCTCGAAGAGCGCCGAGTAGTTCACGATCGAATTTTCGGCATTGTCCTGCGGCGCAGTATCGCCCCATGGATATTTGCGGTAGCTCTCGCCGCGCGCCGCCTTTTCCCACTGCGCCTCGGTGGGCAATTCCTTGCCGGCCCACTGACAGAAGGTGTTCGCCTGATTCCAACTGACCCAGAGAACCGGGAAATTCTGATAAGCGGGGTCATAGTAGTAATTGGGATATCGCGACGAACTGATAGTGTAGGGTTCGGTACAGACATCGGCGTTCTGACAGACACGATACTGTGCGTTGGTCACTTCGTATTTGTCGATATAGTACTCCGACAACTGAACGGTGTTGAATCCGTCGCTGCTCAATACTCCGTCGGTTGCCGTCGCCGCGCCGGTCGGCGTTCCCGCAGGAGCGCCATATTCAAAGGTCCCCGCCGGGATCAGCACCATTTCGGAGATGCCGGTGGTCTCGCTGTTCTCCTTCTTGACCATCTCTTTCGGGAAACCGATATGAAAATAGCCGAGAAACTTCGTAGATACCTTGAAAATGTTCCGTTCGAGGTCCTGTTCATATTCGTCTGACGGGATCTCTTCAAAGGTCTTGCGATCGATGGCGAAATAGGGCTTAAGGTCAACCTCGTCGAGCAAACCTTGAATGTCCTCTTCCTCATAAGGGATAATGACGGTCACCGGCGCTTCGAACTTATACGCCATGGGGGTGATGCTGTAGATGTTGGTAAGGGTCGCCGAAAGATTGGTGAACGGATCGGTGTCCAGCGCATAGATGGTGAAGGTGATTGTCTGATCGAGCGCCTTTTTCGGCACGATGAGGGTCACGCCGTGGACGCCTTCGTATTTGCCGCCGGCGGGGCCGATATCCTTTCCGCGTACTTCGTAGATCGATTCGGTCTCCGTGCAGGCAGCCAGCAGAAGCGCCAGAAGGGCGATCGTTCCGAAGAACATGATGGTTCTCATGACAACGTCCTCCCCTACTGGTCCACGACCGAAAGAGAACAACCCCCTTCGGTCCGCACTTCGTAACGCGTCTCGTCGCCCTCCTTGACCTTGCTGTAAAACGTACCGGATTCACTTGAATAACCGAACAGAGCAACGGTGGTGAACGGTTCCACCGGGTCATTGGAATAGAATTTTATAATACCTTTTTTGGTTCCCGCTTCATACGGTTTAAAAAAAACGGTGACCGCCGACATTTCGCCCGGTTCAAGCAGGAACTCTTCCGGCAATACGATGAAATTAGGATCTTCGGAAAGTATGCGTCCTTCGAGTCGACGGGTACCGATATTCTCGATGTCGAATTCCCAGTAATCCTCGTCACCCGGCACCGTGTCGAGGAACTGGTGCGCCCGTTCCTCGATGAACATCGCGGGGAACTCGAATTGGACCGTCTGGGAGTTGAATATCCATTCCTTGTTCTCTTTGACCAAGGGGATCGTTATCGGTATCGGGAGTTCAAGCTCGAATATGGGTATCTTGAGCGTCAAGGTGATGGTGAGGATGAGGTCGGTCTCATAGTAGACGAGCGATTCATAATGCGCCTCCACGATGAGCGTAGTGTTGACCAGCGGCGGTTCGATGACCAGATACTGGTTATCTGAAAATATTGAGCGTTGGGCCTTTTCGTCTAGTGCGATGCGGGAACCGAACATCTCGATATACATGATGCCATCGAGGTCGAAGCTGAAATGTATCATGGATGCGATATTGCCGATGATGGGAATAGGGATAGCGGCGCCGATAATATCCTCCAAGGTTCCGTCCCACAAATGGAAATCCTGAATACTGTCCTCCATCGAGACCGGGTTCTCATCGTTGCCGTCGAGCAGGAACGGGGTGAAAGTTTTCTCATCGAAGAAACGAAGATCGAAGTTCAGGTACTCCGATATTTCCTGCTCCGTACCATCGCCGAAGGGCGGAGCGATTTTATAGAACGCCTCCATCTCGATGCCGTAATTCATGGATGCGTGACCGCCGTTCTCGGTGCCCTCATAAGAAAGTTTTACCGATTCTGGCCATTGAGCAACCCCCGTGCCTTTTAACTCCATTTCAGACCGAGCGCCTGCGATCAAATTAACTTTGATCTGGAACGGACTGCCGCTGGGCACAAAATCCTGACCCGTGCCGACATTGATGTCTTCGAAGAACTTATCTTCAAAGAAAAAGGTGATCTCTTCCGATTTTTGTTCGTCGTATACCTTGAATCCATCGCCATCCTCAACGATGGCCGCACCCAGCAGAAGAGGCGCCAGCAGAGCGACGGTCACGACGATCTTTTTCATGGTTTCATACCTCGTTCAGTTGGCATCCTTCGCACAGCGGAAGCCGATCATATTCGAGTTGTTCTGCGGATTGACGCCGCGCCGATAGCTGGTGCGGATCAGATGTCGGGTGCTCGCCCAACTGCCGCCGCGTACGATCCGCTGATCCCCTACCGGCGTGGGTACGCCGCCTTCCGCGAGATCGGAATAATAGAAAAAGCGGGTAGCCACCCACTCCTCAGCATTCCCGGCCATGTCATGGATGCCGTACGGAGACATCCCGGGCTTAGAGGTAAAATCGGTGCCCGCCGTGCCGTTGAAATAACCCAGCGGCGTCAAGTTCGGCGCTGGATACATGAGGTCGAGTATCGCTTTGTCTATCTTCTCTTTTTCAAGCTTGCTGGGTTCGTACGGATCGCCACTGTTGCGATAGTTGGCGCGAAAAGGAATGGAGCCGGCGTTGAATATCTCTTCGTTTCCCCACGGGAACTCGTTGCATTCGGCATTGGCCTCGAGACACACTTGATCGGCGGCGGCGCAAACGCATTCTCCGACAGCGCGGGCGGCGAATTCCCATTCTTCTTCGGTCGGCAATCGGCGTCCCGCCCACTTGCAGTAGGCGTTCGCGGCGTGCCAACAAATAGTGGTGACCGGGAACAGGTCCTTATCTCCTTTGGCGTACGACGGTTGATCCCAAACATCAAGATAGTGGTCGTCGCCGAAACACTTTTCGACGCCGCGAGAAGCATATTCTCGAAGCCACCCCTTGTTTTCGGGGTCGTTCAGGAAATGCTTGTACTGCGCGACCGACACCTCGTATTTGTCAAGATAGAAATCCTTTTCGATGGTCACGCGATGGCGCGGTTTTTCCGATTCGTACGCTTCGGCACCAAACCAACCGCTCTGGCCATCGTTCCCCATCGAGAAATTCTTACCGGCGGCAAAGATCGGCTCCATGCACCCCGGTATGTCGCCCGTCGAACACAAACAGGCACCTTTTGTACAGACCGGCTCCGATGTCGGGTAGAGCAATGAATCGTCATCGTTCCCGATCGGCGTTTCCTCCTCATTGAAATAATAAAGGTCGCTGCCGGTATCATGATTGAACACCGCATCGGTGAACTCTATCACCGGCGCATCCATGCCTCTGAAGCGACTGACGATATCCATGGGCGCAAGTTGGCCGTAAATGAGATTCGAGACCTTCTGCATTTGCGTCACGAAGCCGGGGCTGTCGGTTTTCTGCTGTATATCTGCGATGAATGAGGCGCTCGAAACGGTGCGTCCCATAAAAGCGTTCTGAAACACCTCCATCATCTTCTCGAACAGGTCGCGTTTGTAGTGCAGGGCATCAAAGGCACTGCGACGCTGCTTCATGAAATCGTTGACCCGCAGGCCCAAGCCGTGTTCCCGGATGCTGCGCGATACCACATAGACCGGATGCTGCGAAAGAGGCTTTCCCGATATTTGGTCGTAATTGAGCAGGACGGTCTTGAAGTTGTCGCTGATATCGCCCGACAACTGCATCATCGGCAGGACGATCTGGCTGAAATAGGTTGCCCAGAGCGCGTCGAAGGCACGCGCATCGAGATCGGCCAGATCGGGTCCGGGCAGATAACCGACAAGAAAACCCTGATCGATATCTTCTTTTTTATATTTGAGCGGCGTCTTTTCGGTAACCGGCTCGAAATCGTAATAGGTGTTGATCTCGGCGTTCAACGTGTTCGACTGATCATCGGCTAGGACGGCATCACGGAATAGTTCGTCATGTTCGTTAATGTAACGCTGTACCAAGTACCGCAGTTTAGGAGAAATATAGTTCCGCGGCGGCACGATGAGGGCCGGATCCGCCCCTTTGTCGACACCCGGGTCCGCTACCTCGCCCGGGAGGGCAGGCTCGACCGGCATCGCATCGACAAAATAGAAAACCCAACGCGGCATAGTATTGTATGCCTTTACCTCGGGACCGTTCTCATTATAGTATTTGATGTAGACGTTATCGACCTCGTCTTCGTTCGGTTGGAGTATCTCTTTGAATATAATATGATGAAAAGTATCGGTCGCATCGTCCTCATTAACCATGCCGAGCGGTGAAAGGCCCGCCGCAGGCGATGTCTCTTGTCCCAGATCGTTGAACAGTTCGTTGACCGCCGCAGTAATCACGTTCTGTATATCGATATCGCCCGAAACAATGACCGATGGCGACATGATGGTCATCTTATCTTCGAGCATCTGTTTCAGATAATCCAGCGTCTTGAGATTCCTGATCCGCTCAAGTAGTGCCGCGTTAAAGAACGGATTAACCGTCGCCAGAAGCGCCGGTTGCAGAAAAACCAACGCAACGGCGGTCTCACGGACACTGAATTCGATGTTGGCGCGTTTGAAATACCCTTCTCCGTTAGTGGGAAAGATGGTCAGGAAGATCGGTGTATTGCGATCCGACTCTTCATAGTTGGTCTCGAGTACCAACAGTGAGGTTCCCACCGCATTGAGTCGAAGCCAGAAAGTGCCGTTGACCGGATCGACGCTCTGGTGAAAATTGTCTTTGCCGTACAGAACGCGGAGGTTCTTATAAGGAAGAATAAAATTTTTCGGTAGATTGACCCGACCATTGAAGAAGACTTTCGTCGTCGTGTAGGTCAGACCGGCGAATTCCTCCTGCTCCTCCAATGGATTTTTCGGCTCACGAAGATTCTGGATACAGCGTCCTTCGAAACAGCGCTGACCGAGGTCGCAGTCCTCAAAGGTGGCGCAGGTGATGCCGAAGTGAGATTCCTTCGGCTGACAGGAAGCTGTAACAAGGGATATCCCCCCCACGACCAATACGATATAGAGTGTCGCCCACCGTCCATTCCGCATCGCTTATTCCCAAATATTGAACATGACTTTTATCCGGCCGCCCACGGTCCAGAACTCGGGCCGTATCCCCTTGCCGACCGTAGCTGTGGTCGTTCCGCTGGCATACATGAATTCAAAACCGCCACCCACATAGACCGGATCGGAAACGCGGACCACATGTTCGATGGCGCCGGAAAAATAACCGCCCTCGAATAGTATAGTATCTGATCGGGAGTCTTTGTCGCGGTATCCGGGCGCATCGGGCATCCGGAAGTAGCCCCCCGACACCGAAAGAGTCGTTTTTGAGCGCTTGCTTTCAAGATATGGTATGTGGGCGCGTATTGCGCCGCCGAATCCGATGTACAGCACATCGGTATCGATCGAAAGCGCCTTGCACTCGACACCGGGAATAAAATATTCGTGTACGCCGTAGAACAGACCGAGACTGTAGGTGCCGAGCACCGAATAGTTAAGCAATTCCGGTGAATAGGAAAGGCCGACCGAAAGATCGAGAAAGATGCGATACAGCGTATAATCGGTGAACGAGACCGCATCGCGCTCCACCCACCCCTCCTTCGTCAGGAATTCAACCTTTACCCAGTCATCCCGCTCTTCCAGCACGATCAGCTCATCGCCCTTGAATAGTTCGAACATCTTGCGTGAATCGACCGAATTTTCGGCATACAGGTAGGCCGGTCGTTTTACATTCACGATATCGGGCTCTTCGTACTCGTAGACCTCTTCTTCGCGTTTTTCCAGCGCAAATTCGTCTTTCGGTTTCTCTGCGAACTCGTCTTTCGGTTTTTCCGCGAATTCGTCCTTCGGCTTCACCGTGAATTCATCTTTGGATGTTTCCTCTTGATCGCCGAGAGACTCCTCCGCCTCGTCCTCATCGCCGTCATCGTAAACGACTGCAGCAAAATCAGATCGGAAAATCTCGATAATAGGCGTTGCCGCGTTCAGCATGCTCGGCCAAGAACCCACCGTCAGGCAAAGAACAGATAGCAAAACAGAGGTTGCTTTCACGACGACTCCCGCTACGACCTTTTCTCTAAGTTGCCACTCTACCCGAAATGCGGCAGGAAATCAAGATTCGCCATCGCCTCCTCGATCGTCAATTAATTTGATCGATCGGCTATTCGGTAAGCCGCAGAGAGAGAAAAGATGCTAGTTCTCAGCCTCATTTGCCGCATCATCTTCGGGTCCTTCGTCATCGGAATCTTCGTCCGATCTGCCGCCGTCGGCCGGCTCGACTATCTTGGTAACGCTGACCACCTTCTCCCCCTCGGCGACGCGGAATAGCCGCACCCCCTTGGTGTTCCGGCCGATGACGCTGATCCCCGAGACCGGGATGCGTATCGCCTGCCCGTTGGTGGTAATGAGCATCGCCTCGTCGGTGTCGTTCACCTTGAGAACGCCCACCACGAAACCATTCTCGTCGGAGGTCTTGATCGTGATGATTCCCTTGCCGCCACGCGTTTGTATGCGGTAGTCCTCAACCGGGGTTCGTTTGCCGATGCCGCGATCGGTGACCGACAGGAGCGTCTTGTCGGGTTCGACCACTTCCATGGTCATCACCTCGTCCTCTTTTTCGAGCAACATGCCGCGCACTCCGGTGGCGGCACGGCCCATGGAGCGGACATTCTTCTCGCTGAAGCGGATCGAAAGTCCGTTGCGCGAGGCTAAGATGACCTCGTTGTCGCCGTTGGTGATCGCGACCCCGATAAGCTCATCGCCTTCGTTCATATTGATCGCTTTCTTACCGTTGGAGCGCTGTATGGCGAATTCCATGAGATCGGTCTTCTTTACCGTACCCCGTTTGGTGGCCATGAAGACATGGTGACCCTCCACGAATTCGCGTATCGGCAGGATCGTCATGACCCGTTCGTCCTTCTCGACATTGACCATGTTGATGATCGGCTTGCCGCGACTACCGCGCCCTGCCTCGGGCAACTGATAAACCTTCACCCAGTAGACCTTGCCGTAGCTGGTGAAGATCATCAGGAGCGTATGATTGCTCGTAATGAATATGTCGCGGACATAATCGTTCTCTTTCGGGTTTATCGCGTTTATCCCTTTGCCGCCACGCTTCTGTTTGCGGTACTGGGTCAGCGGTGTACGCTTGATGTAGTTTTCGGTGGTAAGCGTCACGACCATCTCCTCATCGGGGATGAGGTCCTCGATATCGATGTCGCCCGCCTCATCGACGATCTCGGTTCGCCGTTCGTCGCCGTAGCGTTCCATGACATCTTTGAGTTCGCCCTTGATGACCGACAGGAGCGTCTTTTCATTGGCGAGTATTTCATTATACCATTTTATTTTCTTGTGCAGTTCGTCGAGTTCGGCCTGTATCTTCTCGCGTTCCAGACCGGTGAGCCGCGACAGTTTCATGTCGAGGATAGCGCTCGCCTGTATCTTCGAGAAGGCGAATTTTTTCATGAGCGCTTCGCGCGCCTCATCGGTCGACGGCGATTTCCGAATGACCTCGATCACTTTGTCGATGACATCGAGCGCCTTTTTGAGTCCTTCTAGTATGTGGGCGCGCTTCTCGGCCTCGTCCAGCTCGAATTTGGTGCGGCGCGTGACCACATCACGCCGGTGCATGAGGAAGTAGTTGAGCACATCGCGCAGATTGAGCGTCCGCGGCACACCGTTGCAGATGGCGAGCATGTTGATGCCGAAACTGGTCTGGAGATTGGTCATCTTGTAGAGTTGGTTCAGCACGATATCGCCGATGGCGTCCTTTTTGAGTTCGATGACCACGCGGATGCCGCGCCGGTCGGACTCGTCACGGATATCGTGTATGCCCTCTATCTTTTTGTCCTTGACCAGTTCCGCTATCTGGATGATGGTCTGCGCCTTGTTGACTTGATAGGGCAGTTCGTGGATGATGATCTTCGGGCGATCATTCGCCTTGGTTCCCTCCTCTATGGTGGCACGGGAGCGCATCCGGACAATGCCACGGCCCGTTTCGTAGGCCTGTCGGATGCCGCCGCGTCCGAGAATCAGCCCGGCGGTCGGGAAGTCGGGTCCCTTGACGAAGTTCATCAGGTCGGCCACCACTGCTTCGGGATGATCGATGAAGTGAATGAGCGCCTTGATCACCTCGGTCATGTTGTGCGGCGGAATGTTCGACGCCATGCCGACTGCGATGCCGGAGGTCCCGTTTATCAAGAGTTGCGGTATCCGGGCCGGCAGCACCTCGGGCTCTTTGAGCGATCCGTCGTAGTTATCGACCATCGCGACCGTGTCCTTGTCGATGTCGGCAAGCAACTCACCGGCGATGCGGGCCATGCGCGCCTCGGTGTAACGCATCGCGGCCGCCTCATCGCCGTCGATAGAGCCGAAGTTGCCCTGTCCATCGACCAGCAGATAACGCATCGAGAAATCCTGCGCCATGCGAACCAGCGTCTGATAGACCGCCTGATCGCCGTGCGGATGGAATTTACCGATGACGTCGCCGACGATACGCGCCGACTTCTTGTAGGGCGCGGTGTAGGTACAACCGAGCTCCTTCATGGCGAAGAGCACGCGGCGATGGACCGGTTTAAGCCCGTCGCGCACATCGGGCAGTGACCGTCCCACGATGACGCTCATCGCGTAATCGATGTAGGAACTCTTCATCTGCTGTTCGATGCTGACCGGCTTTATTTTCTCGTTGATGTTGTTGATGTTGGTTTGTTCTACCATTGATATCTCCCCGTGTTACACATCAAGGGTCGCATTGAGGGCGTTCTCTTCGATGAAACGGCGCCGCGGCTCGACATTCTCGCCCATCAGGATGTCGAATATCCGGTCGGCTTCGGCCGCATCATCGGCCGATATTTTGACCAGAGTACGGTTCGCCGGGTTCATCGTCGTTTCCCAAAGCTGTTCCGGGTTCATCTCGCCCAGACCTTTGTATCGCTGTATCTTCTGACCTTCGCGCGCATGATCAAGCGTGGCCCGCAACAGGTCTCGCCACCGCTCGTAAACCCCCTTTACCTCCTCCTTTTCCTTTTCTTTATCGATGACCGTCTCGGTGTACGGCAAAGCGCCGAAGGAGTCTATCTCGCTACGCAGACGGCCAATGAGGAGGATCTCGGAGTTCTTTATGTAGCGGTAGTCGATCATGGTCAGCTTTTCGGTACCGCTATGGGTGGTGAAGACCTTCATTCTGAATTCATTATACCGCTCATTTTCCTCCAGTTCCATGCGGACCGGCAGACGGTCGGGGTGGTCGCGTTCGATGAATTCGCGTATCTTTTCAAATTTCGTCGTGAGTGTTTTCTCGGTCTTGAAGTCGGATTCGTCGACACCACCGATGGAGGCGACCGCTTCAACCACTGCCGAGTCGTAAATAAACTCGGTGCGGACCAGATTGTCGTTGAGCACGACCAGTTTTTTGATGAAGGAACGGAGCTTCCCCTCCTCCAGTCTGTTCTCTTTCTTTTTGCCGAACGATACGGCGAGTCCTTCGGTGCCGGTGTTGATGAGGTGCTCTTGGAATTCGCGTTCGTCACGGACATAGGTAACCTTCTTGCCGCGCGTGATCCCATAGAGCGGTGGCTGAGCGACATACAAGTAGCCCCGCGTTATGATGTCGGGCATATACCGATAGAAAAGCGTCAGCAGAAGTGTCAGGATGTGGGCGCCGTCGACATCGGCATCGGTCATGACCACGATCTTGTGGTAGCGGAGTTTTTCGATGTTGAACTCATCCTTTCCGATGCCGGTGCCCAGCGCCGCCACGACGGTAAGCACCGATTCGCTCTTGAGCAGTTTGTCAAGCCGCGCCTTCTCGACATTGAGTATCTTGCCGCGGAGCGGCAGGATCGCCTGATTTGTGCGGTCGCGCCCCTGTTTGGCCGAGCCGCCGGCCGAATCGCCCTCGACGATGAATATCTCCGATTTGGCGGGATCTCGTTCCTGACAGTCGGCCAGTTTGCCGGGCAGCGTCGTGTTCTCGAGCGCCCCCTTTCGCCGCGTCATCTCGCGCGCCTTGCGAGCCGCCTCGCGGGCGATGGCCGCCTCGAGTATCTTGTCGATGATGGCGCCGGCGATGTCGGGATTCTCGCCCAGATAGAGCGAAAGATATTCAGAAACGACATTCGACACGATGGTCTGTATCTCGCTGGAGACCAGTTTGTCCTTGGTCTGAGAGCTGAATTTCGGGTCGGGCATCTTGACCGACAAAACCGCCGTCAGACCTTCGCGAATGTCGTCACCGTTGATTTGTATCTTTGCGTTCTTGCGATTCTCGGCGACATACTTCTGGAACACCTTGGTGATGCCGAGCTTGAAACCCGACAGATGGGTGCCGCCGTCGCGGTTATTTATATTATTGGTATAGCAGAGGACATTCTCGACATAGGCGTCGGTCCACTGCAGGGCGATCTCCACCGCATGCAGACCTTCGGTCCGCGCGATGCGAATGACATCCTTGTGGAGTGGTGTGCGATTCTGATTGAGGAACGCGATGAATTCGACAATGCCACCCTCATAGTGGAACAGACGTTCTTCGCCGGTCCGCTCGTCGAGCAGTTTTATCCGCGCACCGCTATTGAGAAATGCCATTTCGCGCAGACGGTTGGTGACACGCGCCAACGAGAATTCGGTGTTGGTGAATACTTTCGGGTCGGGTTTGAAGGTGATCTTCGTGCCCGTTTCGTCAGTCGGTTCCATTTTCTTCAGCGGGGCGACCGGATCGCCGCAGCGGTATTCCTGCACCCAGACATATCCCTGCCGCCGTATCTCGAGGCGCAGCCACTCCGAGAGCGCGTTCACGACCGACACGCCCACGCCATGCAAACCGCCCGAAACCTTATACGAATTCTGGTCGAATTTGCCGCCGGCGTGGAGGATCGTCATCGCCACCTCGGCGGCGCTCCGTTTCTCTTCCGGATGCATATCGACCGGTATGCCGCGCCCGTTATCCTTAATGGTGACCGAACCATCGACATGCAGATAGACCGAGATTTTGTCGCAGAAGCCGGCCATCGTCTCATCGACCGAATTATCCACGACCTCAAAGATCATGTGGTGCAAGCCGCTACCGTCGTCGGTATCGCCGATATACATGCCGGGCCGCTTTCTGACGGCCTCCAGCCCTTTTAGAACCTGTATCGAAGATGCGCCGTAATCTTCGGTTCCCTTCGAGGTTCCGTTCCCTTTTTTTACCTGTTCTTCACTCATACGCGCCTCTCAAAAAATCGTTGTCGCGACATTATAAAATATGACCGGCGAAAAGCAACTTTTCCGAAGAAAAAACTGCTTGGAAAGTCAAGTTATATCAGGATATTATCAAATCGAATAAAAAAACAGCAAAAATAGCACAATAGACACCTTAACATGCTGATTTTATATGGAGATATTTTGCGCTAGTTTTCCTCTTCCTTCGCGCCCCAAAAGAAGCTGTTCACGAAATCGACTGTTTCGTCGGTTTTTTCTTTTGTAAATACGGATGGTTCGTCTCCATATTGACGGTAGAGGAAGAGGGCATCGCGGAAAGGTCCGATACGGTCGGTGTAATAGGCGTAGAGCAACGTCTTGCCGAATGGACGCCCCTTCCCCTCTTTGCGATAACGGGCGATCGATGTCGCCAAGGCACCCGACAATAACCCACTCGCTTCGCGATAGGAAAAGGTTTTCCGTTCCCGTATCAGATAATAAGCAACCGCGATATCGCGAAGCCAGCGGTCGGCTGCGGCGATATACAGAAACCCTCCCGCAATGACGAAAGGAAGCGCGTGACGCGGGTCGCAACCCTCCATCAGCGACAGGGCCCGGTTGTAGAGAAATGGTCCGAACAGATCATCGCGATATGGAGCGAGCATGTTGTGTCGTTCGTCAAGCACACCGCAGCGCTCCTCGTGTTCTCCGTCCGCTTCCGGATGAGTTTCGCGATACCATTTGCGCACATCGTCGGTATCGATAAAAGAGAGCGTCGGCAACAGCGCAAGGTTGTCGATGGAGAATCGCCCCATAAGACGGGCGATGCTCTCCATGGCCGTTTGTTCTTTTTTTCCGTTGTGCGACTTCGGAAGCGGGACCCGGTCTATAAGTTTTTCAGCATAGGTAGATTCGGTCGGAAGAAAAGTGCGGTCGCCGGCGGTGAAAAAAGTATAAAAGGAAAGATACGGCAGAAGCACCCCCTCTTTCCACAAGGAATAATAGCGGCCGATCAGCTCCTTGGCAAAAAGGTCATCGGTCGCAAGGAGCGGGCCGCCATTGGTACTGGAGAAAAAAAGGGCCAATGCTCGATAGATGATCCACGAATCGCGACGCGAAACATTCGAAGATCGTTCATTATAGAGCGAGATCACCTGATCGCAGATAAAGAAAAAACGATCGGAAAGTTCTTGGGAGGACAACAGGCCGGGACGGTCGAATAAATTGACTTCATGCGGTATCCGTTTGATGCCGCTGACGACGAGAAAGGAGAGTTCATCCTGAAACTGTATGGCGGGATCGATCACGGGGGAACTGTTCACCAATTCAACAAGCGTCAGAAGAGCCGGCAGAAATCGCTCGGTGCGGAGGAATTGCCAGTATCGGTAGGCATGGGCGCTCGGCGCACCGTCAAAACGGTCGAGATACCTCTCGAGCGATCCGACCTCGGCGGAAAATTCCTCGGCAAGATCAAGCGAAAAGCACTCGGGCGTTTCCAACATATGTAGACCCGCCGGCAACAACAGCGAAGCGGCGCAATGCGATGTGCGGGTCGCGGAATCGGCAGCCGAAAGGATATTCAATGAGAGAAAAAGGATGATGACAAGCAACGACCGCATCTAACGGCGGGTCGGGGGTGCGCAGATGCCTTTGGCGCCGTCGATGTCTATCCCGAGACCGGCCGCCGCCTGTATCTGATCGTTGCAGGCCATTCCTTCGGGACATTCGGCGCCGTTGTTGGTGGGATCGCACCGCATAGCGCAGGCGTTCGGGTTGTCGGCTATCAGCGTACCGAAGACCGTCGTGCAGAAGGTGGCGACACAGTCGGGTTTTTTGCAGTCGGCGTGACCGACGCAGGTGTCGTACATACAGACGAACGCATCGTCGTCGGGTGTTTCCACGATATCGCCATCGTCCGTGGCGATATCGGTCGGGACCGTGGTATCCTTATCGGGAGGCGTCAGTTCATCAACATACTGATCCCAGCGGGTGCCGTCGTCCTTTTCCGGCGCTTCGACACAACCGGAAAGGAAGAGCGCCGCGAGCATGCCGACAAGTATCAACCGATCAATGTGCATTCGGAACCTCACAAAAAAAAGGCCGGACACAAAGCCCGGCCTTTGGAACATCCCGTCTGATATCGTCTTAGAACTTCTTCGGACGAGCGATGTTGACCTTGATCCGGCGACCGTCCAGCTCCTGGTCGTTCAGGCTCTCGATAGCACGATCCGCCGCATCGGCGTCCGCCATTTCGACGAAGCCGAAACCTTTGGAACGACCGGTCTCACGATCGATCACGATCTTGGCCGAAGCCACTTCGCCGAATTCGGAGAACATCTGCTTGAGCCCGTCTTCGGTCATCCGGTAATTCACATTGCCGACATACAACTGTGTGGTCATAACGAAACCCTCAAAACAAAAAAACCGTAAAACACCCTCCTGCGCCACCCACCGCCATGGCGACGAATCCGCAGGATGGAAAGGATTTTAACGAAGAGACGGATAAAATCAACAAATTTTTTATTTACCGCCGGTATAGGTGTAGGCCTCGGGGCAGGGACGCAACAATATCTCGCCGTGGGTCTCCGCGTCGAATAGACCGGCGGCAGCGATCGCCGTCGTCACGGGGTCGGCCATCGCGGCGGGTAGGATCATGGTGAGTTTCTCGCGCGCCGGTGAAAGCTTCCCCTGACCGCCGTTCGGCGAAATAGGCTGACGCAGGCGGCTCATGGTCGCTCCGCTCGCGCCTGCATCCATGGCCGCTTTAGCCAGTTCGGTCGCACGGCCTTCCCGGCACAGCACCGTTATGTCGACCAGTTCCCGCAGGTATGTGCGTTTCTTGGCGCGAGAGTGGTCGCTCGTCCCGGTGAACTTGCGCCGCCAGTCGGTCGTCCCCTTGATCTCATCGAGCACCGATACGATCTGTCCAAGGCTCGCGGCAGAAAAGTGACGGCCGAGGTACAGCCGGGTATTCAGAAGTCCTCGCGCCACCGGGTAGGTGAAGATGAATCCTTTGCCGGGCTGATCGAGTTTCCCTGCCTCGATGAGCCGCGCGAGCGCCCCCTGCGCGTCGTGGTGGGTCGTGATGATGTTGACGATCTCCTTTTCGGCCGGGATAGTGATGCGGATAAGCCCCAGTTTGTCGCGCAGTCCCGCACCGATGCCGTAGGTGACCGACGGCACGCATATCCCCATCTCGAGCGCGGCGCGCACGATGACATCGCCCTGACCACGCTGGACGATGGTCGAGATGCCGGTCAGGTGCTGTATCGTCGAATAGCGCGGCGGCTCCGCGGCGAAGGTCGTCTGCGACGTTCCGGCGCTCTCGTCGCCCACTATCAGCTCGACGTGTTCGCTGTAGATCGAACCGCGCCCCTCCTGATCGAGCATCGCCGCCTGTATGATGCTGTTCATCACGTGCGATTCCTGTTCCAGCGGCACCGTGATGCGATAAATATCTACCATCTCCTCGATCAGCCGTTGTCCGCCCGTGAGAGACCAACCCCGTTTCTCCCCCAGCATGATCGAGCGACCCGACTGGATATAGGGGCGCGCAATACCCATACCGGAAAACGCGGCGGCGACCGTCTTGGATATCTCCTGATAGACCTCGCAGGTTATCTTGGCGCAGGCGATCCTTTTCATGACGCCACCTCTTCGACCGTTTCCGGCGATCCGTCGGTGTCGTTCCCGGCGACGACCTGCTTGCGTTTACGCGCGGCGTACAATCCAGTCAGCAGGACCGAGAGGATTGGATAGGCCGACGCCATCGCGAGGATGCCGAAGCCCTCGACCGCCCCTATTCGCGTGCCGATACCGAGTCCCACCGCGAGCACGAGCGGTACTGTGACCGGACCGGTGGTCACCCCGGCGCTGTCCCAGCCGATGTTCACGTACTCCTCGTTCGACATTTTTGTGAGGAACATGAGCAACAGATAGGGCGGCACGAGCAACCATATGAGCGGGATATCCCAGACGATCTTTGCCACGCCGAAGGCGATGCCGACCCCTACACCAATGGCGACCGCTTGCATCAGGAACGATTTTTTGAAGGTGCCGACCGTCAGTTCCTCGACCTTAAGCCCGAGCGCGTTGAGCGCCGGTTCAGCGAGCGTCGCGCCGTACCCCATCAGAAAGCCGAATAGTAGCGCCACGAAGACTCCCCAGAAACTACGTTCGCCGCCGAATAGAGGTCCCACCTGCGGCACATAGGTGTAGGTGGCATTCATCTCGTCGTAATTCTTTTCGCTGTAAGGGATCACCTCGACCGCGCGGCCGTTCTTGCGGTAGAAAAAGGTTTCCACGCGACCGTCGACGGTTATAGCCTTTTCGACCACCTCGGGGGTGAAGTTCCGTATGGTCTCTCTCTGTTCTTCAAGCGGCAGGGTGGTGAACGACGAGGGGAGTTTCCCTCCCACTTGATCGCCGATCTTCGACAGTCCCGTTTCCATACCGATGTTGAAAAAGCCCATTCCGGCCACCGCGATCACAATGCCGAAGACGATCTCGTCGGCGCGCGGCAGTTTCTCGCGCAGGATAAGGAAAAACACCAGAAGCATGAAAATGGTCAGCGGGATGATCGCCTGCGCCGCCGACTGGAAATCGCGCAGGAAAAGATCGGCGGCATTGAGCACGACCGGCTTTGCCGGCGTATTGAGATATTCGCGCGCCGCCTTGACCGAACCAAAAAGGGTCATCTTTTCTTCGACGGTGCCGTTGCGGGCTACCCAACTCATGAAGCGCGGCTCGTCGGTCCCAAAGATGCGCGAGCGCTCCGAACCGTCTCCCGACATCTCGGCGACGAAGGCGCGACGCGCATCGTCGCTGTCGAAGTAACTGGTGATCCCCTCCTTGCCGCCGTGGGCGAAGGCATAGCGCAGAAGCGCCTGATCGCTATCGAACAGGGTCAGAGCGGTCGTGCGATTGTCGGGAGAGAGGAACCGGGTCTCCGCCATCGGCTGCGGCACGTTTTTCAGGAAAACGATGCCGAGCAACATGACCGTGAGTATCGGGAAGAGCGACGCGAGCGTCACCACGCCGAAACCCGAGGCCCCGCCGGTGTCGCTCGAGCCGACGATGCGGGTGATGCCGATGCCCAGCGCGAGCACTAGCGGAACGGTCACCGGACCGGTCGTCACCGCGCCGCAGTCCCACGCAAGACCGGTGAGGTAGAGCAGGTTCGGGTCGAACGATGCCCCTATCGATATGAGCGTCAGCAACGGTACCATAACATAGAGAAAAGGCTTGAGCGACCAATTATAGAGGAACCGCAGCATGCCGAACACGACCGCCATACCGACCCCCGCCCCGACCGCGAAGACCAGATAGTTTGCGTGAGAGTTAAGCAGGAGGAATAAAAGCGGCGCGTCCCACGCCTTGACCGCGCTCCCCAGTATCTTGAGCGCCCCGATGGCCGGCTCGGCGAGCGTCACGCCGAAGCCGAGGACGAGCGAGAAGGCCAGTATCACTGCGAGCCCCGCCCGCTGGGGCAGTTTAATGCCGATGAGCTCACCCAGCGGCATGAGTCCGAGAAGCAATCCCTCCATGAAGAAGGTAAGCCCGACGATGACCATGATCAGGCCGAAGGTGATGATCGATGCGTCGAGTATCGGTATGCCGAGGACGAGTATCTGGAAGAGTACGAGGTAGAGGATGATGAGCCACACGGAGCGAACCTGCTCCATGACGCGGCTTTTTATGTAGGGCAGAATGAGTCCTATCGCTTGCTGGAAAGATATCTTGATGCGTTTACCGCTATTGTCTTTTTTCGCTTCCGCCGCCATATGAGCCCCCTTCGTATTCAGGACAGCGGCATGCTATCACTGTCGCGGAGGCAAGTCAAAAGTTTAGAAGAGAATTAACACCCGATCAGCGCTCATCGAAATCGGCGCAGTCAAGGAGGGAGTTGTCATTCTTGAAACAGAAGCAGTCGTCAGCGGTCGGCCAGTAGAACCCGAGCGACGCCGGATCGGCGACCAGTTTCATGGTGCCGAACATCTTCGCCGTCTCCCCTATCGTGAAATCGGTGTTGTCGGCGTAGCACGGCAGGAGCGACGCATCGGTATCGGCCTCATCGCGCGCCGCGACGAAACATTTCTTGTAGGACACCTCGCCGCCCCGTATCTTCTGGAAATACTGATAGATCCCGAAATAGAATTCATCGGTCCCGGTCAGCGTCTCGGCCGCATTCGACTTCGCGTCGACAAGCGCGGTCACCGGGACGATGAGTTCGCTTGCCTTGAACTCGTAGCGGTTGTCTCCGACCGCGTTGAAATCGCCGAAACTCTGTGCGATGAGCACATCGCCGCCTATCCCGGCGGTCCGCAGGACGAAATTATTCTTGTCGGTCGCGGGAAAAGGCGCTTCAGCATGCACCAATTCGTGTTCTATCGTTCCCTCTTGCGGTATCTGCGCCGCCGGGTCGTTAACTACGCCAATGAGCCGGAGGTGGGCATGGGAATCGTCCGCCGTCGCGAAATATCCTTCCGGCACCGGACAGCCGAACTCCTGCTCCATGGTAGGACAGGCGCTCCCGGCCCCCTGATCGTCGAAGCAGACACACGCATTCCCTTCGACCGGCTCGGCAGAGAACGGCAGATAAGCAAAAAGGCGCACCTCCTCGCCCGCCGCGAAATCGGTGTTCCGTTGCATGCAGAATGAGAATCGTGCCACCGCATCGAAATCAGGCGCATCGATGATACAACGTTTGGTCACCCGTTGTTTGACGGTGTCATACCAGTAGTCCATCCGGGAATAGTCAAGGCCGGCGGCCTCGGCCAAACCCGTTCCCGACTTCTGGGCTGCCGCGATCTCCGCCACCGGCAGAAATACCTCGACGCGCCGTATCCGTATCTCATCGGTGTAGTAGCGCGCCACTTCGGGGCATTCCTCCACAAGGTAAAGACTGCCGCTCGTATCGGCAGCAGTGCGGAAGGCATACTCCGAACAGAACAGATTGTCGCTCCCGGCGCCGCCGTTGTAATAATAGTAACCTGATCCGATAGCCGGGGTGGCGGTGCTTTTATCGTTAATAGTGCCCTTGAACCGTATCGTCTCGTAACGAGTTGCCGGGGTGGTGGGCCGCAGATCGGTGTAGGCGCAGGCATCGGCGACCGGCCATTTGTCGGCACGGGTGACCAAGGCAATCACCTTTTCACGCAGATATTCGATGTCCCCCGATACGGGATAGTTCGCCTGTATCGCCACGGCGACCCGTATCTTGGGGAAATAGATCATCTCACCATTAAAGTTGATGAGGGCGCCGTTGTGCCCATAGCCCTTTCCTGCCTGCGGGCTCATATAATAACGGGTCCCCAGACCGTAGACCTTTTCATCTCCCATGGAAATAAAGGTCAACATATCATCCAGAGCAAGGGTGGAAAGGAGCCATCCGCCGTAGAGGCGAGAGGCAAAGTGGGCAAGTTCGATCACGGTGGAAACCATACCGCCGTCGGACCACGCAGGATTCTCGTCGGTGTAGAGGTCGAGCTCGTCATCCACATACAGATGTCCGTCAGCGAGTGTTCCCAAAAGCCCCGCTTCTTTTTCGAGACTCGTCATTTCCAGTCCCGCCGGCTCGAACACCTCTTTTTTCAGGAAATCGCCTAGTGTTCCTTGAGTGATCTGCTCTATGATGCGACCGAGAAAGATATAATTGGTGTTGGAATAGGCCCAGTCGGCGCCCGGCTCAAAGTAACGCGGCATATCGGCCGATGCGGCGATGATCTCCTCGGGGCTCCCGCCCACCGCGTAATCGCTGATACCGGAGGTGTGGTTGAGAAGCATCCTGACGGTGATATGTGACGATTCGGGATAATCGGAATACCACTGGTCGAGCGTATCGTCCAGCGTTATCTTTTGCATCTCGGTCAACCGCAGGATGGCGGTAGCGATGAAGGTTTTGGTGATACTGGCGATGCGGAAAAGCATATCGGCGGTCAGCGCCTTCCCCGTATCATTATTCGCGGTCCCGGCGACGGCATGATACTTGCTCTGCGCGTTGAGATCCTCGACCGCCACAGCCACGCCGGAGCCGTTGGTGAAGAGGAGGTGTTCTTCAAGGAGCGTCCTCAGCGCGACACCCAGCAGATCTTCATCGCTCTGCAGTTCGTCAGTCTGATCGACATCGGTGGTATCGGCATCGATGATGGTATCGTCTTCGGGTAACACAAAATCGAAATCTTTCGTCTGTTGTCGCGTTTCGCCACAGGCGCAAAGTCCCCACATAACGAGGAGCCACACGCTCCATACTGCCGGATATTTCATCGGTCGACCTCCCTAAGAACGGGGTGATTATAACAGAATCGAGAGGAATATCGAGCAAATTTAGTGGGAGACGAACTCAGTCGTGTTTCTTCAGCAGATCGTTCTTGAGGTCGGAGATCTTCTCGCCGTAGGTGTGGATGGCGAGGTCGCACTGACGGATGAGGTAGTCGAGCCGCGCGTCGCTCTCGGTGCGGAAGAACTTGAACAGGTCGCGCTTCTCGGGATGCTTCTCGGCGACCGGCAGGAAAAGGTACTGACGGTAGATGATCGATGCCATCTCGACCAGATAACCGGCGGCGTAATCAAGGAAATCCTTATTCTGTATCGTCTTGACCCGCTCGGTCACCTCGGCGAACCGCTCGATGTGGCGCAGAAGCTCTTTTTTCGCGTCGGCAAGTTCGACCGCCTTGAGATCCTTCGCCTTCTCGAGCCACTTGAAGAAAAGCCCCGAGGTCAGCGTCCCGATGGCCGCCACGACCTGCAACTGCGTGGTCCCTTCGTAGATATTGGTGATGCGGGCGTCGCGGTAGAGCCGCTCGACCGGAAAATCCTTCATGTAACCGGTACCGCCGTGTATCTGTATCGCGTCGTAGGAGGCCTTGTTGGCGAGCTCCGCGATAGTGAACTTGGAAAGCGGCGTCAGGAAGTCGGCGAGCGTCTTGGCCTCTTTCAACTGCGCCTTGACATTCTCGCCGTTATGCTCCTTCCGCTCGTACATATCCTGATAGTCGACCGCGAGGCTGGTATGGTAGAGCAGCAGCCGCGAGGTCTCGATCTCGGCCTGCATCTTCCTCAGCATCTGGTAGACGGCCGGGAAGTGGATGATCTTCCTGCCGAACTGTTCCCGTTCGTTGGCGTATTTGACCGCCTCGTCGAAGGATGCCTGCGCGATGCCGAGCGCCTGCGCCGAAACGGTGAGCCGCGCGCCGTTCATGAGACTCATGACATACTTGATGAGCCCCACCTTGCGCTGGCCGACCAGTTCCGCCTTCGCCATGTTGAACTGCAGTTCGCAGGTGGGCGAGCCGTTGATGCCGAGTTTATGTTCGATGCGGCGGACGATCATGTTGCTGTCGCGGTAGCGTTCGTAGAGGAACATCGACAGGCCGCGGCCTCCCTTCGACCCTTCTTCGGAACGGGCAAGGACCAGCGACACATCGCCCGAGCCGTTGGTGATGAACCGTTTGACGCCGTCGAGATACCACTGCCCGTCCTTCTCTATCGCCTTGAGCGTGACCGCCTGCAGATCGCTCCCCGCCTCCGGCTCGGTCAGCGCCATCGAGCCCGATACCTCGCCCGAACAGAATTTCGGCAGGACGCGGTCCTTCTGCTCCTCGTTCCCGAATTTATAGACGGTGACGGCGATATCCTGCAGACCGAACAGGTTCATCAGGCTCGCGTCACCCTGCGACACCATCTCGATGATGACGACATTGACGGTGACCGGCATATTGAGCCCGCCGTATTTGCGCGGCAGGGTGCCGCCCATGTAGCCGGCGGCGCCGAGCGCCTTCATGTTCTCCTTGGTTTCCGGAGCCCATTCGACCACGCCGTCTTTGAAGGTGGCGCCCTTGGCGTCGACCGCCTCGGCGCGCGGCCAGATGAAGTTGGCGCAGATGTCGCCCGCGTTCTTGAGCGACATATCGTACCACTGCTGGGCCTCTTCGTAGGAATGGATGGCAGTGCTGCCGCTGTCCGTGTAGTTATTTTCGAGGTCTTTGACGATATCGGAAAGGTCTATCTGCGAAAGATAGAATTTCCGGTTCTCAGTATAGAAGTTGTTCTTGTTGCTTCCTGCTCCCGACATTAGCCTTCCTCCCTCAGATATCTGATCATCAGCGGGATGATCTCCTTGAGATCGCCGACGATGCCCATATGGGCGATGCCGAATATCGGCGCGTCGGGGTCCTTGTTGATCGCGAGTATCTTCTGCGACTCCTCCATCCCGGCGCGGTGCTGTATCGAACCGCTGATGCCGCAGGCGATGTAGAGTTTCGGCCGGACCACCGACCCGGTCTGACCGACCTGCCGATCCTTTTCGACGAAGCCGAAATCGACCGCCGCGCGGCTCGCGCCGACCTCGGCGCCCAATGCCTCGGCGAGCTGGAAGATCATCTTGAATGCCTCTTTATTGCCGACGCCGGCGCCGCCCGAAACGATGACATTGGCGGCGCTCAGATCGACCTTCGAGATCTTCGGGATGATGCGGAGAAATTCGCTTTTCACCCACTCGTCCTTGAAATCGACCGTGAGTTCTTCGAACTTGACGGTGTTGTTGCTCTTCTGTTCCGGCAGCGGCATGACCCCTTCGCGGACCGTCGCCATCATCGGGCGATGATCGGGGGTCACGATGGTGGCGAGTATGTTGCCGCCGAACGCCGGACGGATCTGGTAGAGTATCTTTCCCTTGTCGCGGTAGTCGTCTATCACCAGCTGCGTGCAGTCGGCGGTGAGCCCGGTGTATATCTGCGCGGCGACCAGCGGCGCGATGTCGCGGCCGGTGTGGGTGGCGCCGAAGAGCACGATATCGGGCTTCTCGCTCTTCACGAACTGCGCGACGATGTTCTTGATGGCGATCGAATGGAGATGCTTGAGTTTCGCGTTGTTGTAGAACACCACGCGGTGCATGCCGTACTTGAACAGGTCGTCGGTGTCCTCGGGAAGCCGGTCGCCGACGAAGATGCCGACCACCTCGCCGTGGAACGGTTTCATGAGCGCCGCCGCCTTGCCGGTCAGTTCCAGCGTCACATTGCGGAGCCGCTCGGTCCCGGCCCGTTTTTCTATGAATACCGCCGTTTTCATGACTGCACCTCGACATACTGCTTCATGAGGTCGCGGACCAGCGCCTTGACGCCGTCCAGCTGGGGATCGTACATCTTGAGGTCGCCACCCTGCACCGCGATATCGCGTATCGCGTTGACCTTGGTCGGGCTCCCCTTGAGGCCGATCTGCGCCTCGTTGATATCTTTGAGGTCGGCAAAGGTCAGTGTCGGGATGACCCAGCCGTTGCGCTCGTATTCGGCCCGTTTCTCGGCCGGGATGTTCTCCTTGATGTCGGCCTTGAAATAGCGGAGCATATTGCGCGCCGACGGATAGCGCGGGGTGTTGGCCGCCGATGTGACGGTGAGGAGCAGCGGGAGCCGCGCCTTGATCACCTCGGTCTGGAACTCGCCGTCGCGCTCGACGGTGATGGCTTTATCGGTCACATCGTTCAGCGCCGTGACATAGGTCACCTGATTGAAATTCAGTTTCTCGGCCACCTGCGGTCCCACCTGCGCCGTATCGCCGTCGATGGCCTGCCGTCCCGCGACGACCAGATCCACGCCGCCGATCTTCTTTATCGCCTCGGCGAGGATATAGCTCGTCGCCCAGGTATCGGACCCGGCGAACTTCTTGTCGGTCAACAGGTACCCGGCGTCGGCACCCATATAGAGCGCCTGCTTGATGATCTCGACCGCCTTGTAGGGTCCCATCGTAAGGAGGATCACCTCGCGGCCGGTCCGGTCCTTGATCTGGAGCGCCGTTTCGAGCGCGTTCAAGTCCTCGGGATTGAAGACCGTCGGGAGCGCGGCGCGGTTGACCGTGCCGTCCTCCTTCATCGCGTTGCCCCGGATATTGGCCGTATCCGGTACTTGCTTCGCCAAGACAACGATTTTACTCATCATTCCTCCGTGTACACCATATAAAAATGACACTTCAGTCTAGTACCTAACAAAATCGTGTGCCAATGTCAAAGAAAATCTGATGAAAGGCCCTCATTGGGCGCAGCGAAAACCATTGCCCGAAAATTTCCCGTACGGCAAATTGGATCCACGATATGTAATTCGAATGCTGTATCCCCATGTACCAAAACTAGCGCCACGGATCATCTTGAATGTTCCCGATTCTGGTTCCTGCGGATTCTCCTGTGGTGATGAAGGATAAGGCTTTCCATCATCCCAATCTTGTACCCATTCTACAACATTGCCCAGCATGTCCATCACCCCATAAGGCGATGCGTCCTTCGAAATTGATCCCACCTCATGAGAATCATTCTCGCAAGGATCATTTTCATCGTATGGCACCCCTGCGTATTCACAATTTGGCGCGGGCTCATCACCCCACGGATAGAGACGGCCATCGGTACCACGAGCCGCCTTTTCCCATTCGGCTTCAGTGGGAAGCCGTCGCCCAACCCACTGGCAGTAGTTATCGGCCCCATACCACGAAATACAATTCGCTGGATAAAGCCGACGACTTAAATCCTTATAGTAGAGATTGCATCTCCAGTTGTCTTCAGCATAATAGCGGTCAAAGTCACTTTCGAAACAAGCACCTGCCTCCACACACCGCTCATAATCACCAGCCGCGACCTCATTGACATCAATTCGGTAAGACGAAAGGTAGACTTCGTGAATAGGTTTTTCCCCCACACCGCAGGTATCGTCTTTGGTATCGTCACATCCCATCATAAAAGTTCCAGCCGGGATAAGCACCATTGCAGCATCGGGCAGTTCGATGTCAAGGTTGTCCGGCTGGGCGGTATCGTTGATGTTCTCGTCGGCGTCGGATGACGAGGGGATGGTATTTTCGCAGGCAACGGCCAGCGTGGCAAGAAGTAGTAGGAACGGCAAACGGTTCATGGTTTCTTTCGCGCCTCGCTGCGTGCCTTGTAGAGTTTCTCGGTGAAACCACCCTCCTCAAGGAACTTCGCCTCCAGATTCTTGAGCAGCCGGTCCAGCAGGAAGTTCGCCTGATGAATAAGGCAGATGACCGTGTTGGCAGCCGTTTCGGGAGAATTGAAATAGGACGAATAAGTCGAATAAGACCTATTGGACACATAGGCGAGGTCGCGGACCTGCTTCATAAGCGGATGCTCCTTGTCCCACCGTGCATGTCCATTCTGCCGCAGGAAGTCCTCATAGTCAAGCAGAAGTTCTTCGAGACTCGCTCGCGCCACGCCGATGAGTTTCAGTTCAGTCTTCTTCGAGGTTGCCGACGCCATGCTCCCCTCGGCGATATTCTGCTTGCCGCTGCGCGCCGCCTGCACCATCTGGTCGTGGGTCCGGCTGCGTTTGTCGATGTAGCGGTCGCAGAAGGCCGCCGTGGCATCGTAGATGATCTCGGCGCTCTGATACGATTTCAGGTCACGGTAGCCGCCGTGCGCCCCGATGAGGTCTCCCATTTCCCCTTCTCCCCCTATTGGTCCTATTCGTCCACTAAGTCCCATTGGACCTATAGGTCATATAAGACCCATAGGACCTATGTTGGCCCCTTCAGTTCCATTTCCGCCAGCATCCGGATGAAGTCTTTCGACGGTTCGGCGAGGGTCCGTTTCATGAAGAAGCCGGTGAGTCCCTTTTTGCTCTGCTGGAGGTCGAGTATCTTCTCTTCAATGGTTTCGCGCGCGAAGAGTTTCGAGACGACCACCTGCCGGTCCTGTCCGATGCGGTGGGCGCGGCTCCACGCCTGCTCCTCGACCGCCGGGTTCCACCACGGGTCGACGATGATGACATTGTCGGCGCCGGTCAGGTTGAGGCCGAAGCCGCCAACCTTGAGCGACAGAAGGAACACGTCGCGTTCGCCGCGGTTGAAGCGTTCGACCGGGTCGCGCCGTTCCTGCGTGTCGCCGTCCATGTAGAAATAGGCGATGCCGCGCTTCTTGAGCGCTTTTTCTATGATGGCGAGCATCTTGACGAACTGGCTGAATATCAGGACGCGGCCGCCGGCGTCGCGGATCTCGTCGATGAGTTCGGTGATGAGCGCTATCTTCCCCGACTCTTCTATGTCGGTCACCTTGTCGGAGACCATCATCGGGTGGTTGGCCGCGAGCCGCAGTTTGGTGAGGAGCGCGAGCACCTCTATCTTGTTCATATCGCCGCCCAGTTCCAAGAATTCGGCGCGGCCCCGCAGGAGGTAGGAAAGGTATATTTCCTTCTGTTTGGCGGTCATCTCGACCGGGTATTCCTTTATGATGACGGGCGGCAGTTCGGGGAGAAGGTCCTTCTTCTCGCGCCGCAGGATGAAGGGGGCGGTGATGAGCGCCAGTTTCTCGAATTCGGCGGTGTCGCCGGTCCGTTCGATCTTCTCGACCTCCTGACGGCGGCCGAGAAGCCCCGGCATCAGGAACTGGAAGATGCTCCACAGGTCGGCCAGATGGTTCTCCATCGGCGTGCCGGTGAGCGCGAGCCGGAAGTCGCACTCTACCTTCTGCAAAGCACGGAACCGTTTGGTGGTCTGATTCTTGATATGCTGCGCCTCGTCGACGATGAGGGTGCGGAACCGTTTCCCTTTCAGCCGGTCGAGGTCGTTGACGAGTATGGCATACGAGGTGATGATGATGCCGTTGTCGGCGGCGCGCCAGCGGCGGGTCCGCTCTTCGGGAAGCATCGCGTCGATGACGGTGCGCTGGAGTTCAGGAAAGAATTTCTGTATCTCGCGGTCCCACGACCAGACAAGCGTTTTCGGGGTCACCACGAGTGTCGCTCCCGGCGTCGGATCGGCGATGAGGGCGGCCAGCGACTGCAGCGTCTTGCCCAGCCCCATCTCGTCGGCGAGTATGCCGCCCAGCTTCATGCGCCGCAGGAGTCCTATCCACCGCACCCCGTCGCGCTGGTAGGGCCGCAGGATGGCGAATTCGGGCCGGTCGACGAGTTCGGGGAGGGTCCCTTCGGAGAAACTGCGGATGATCTCCTCGTAGTCGGCGCGCGCCGCGGCGGTGCCATCGAACCGTTCGAGGAACTTCCGCCCGCCCCGTTTGAGAAAATGGGGCAGGAACACCGGATTCACGCGGTCGGTCGGCAGGGCACTGCCATAGGCGAACAGTTCGTTCAGCCGGTTCAGGAACCCGACGCTTCGCTCGATGATGACCGGATCGCCCGCGCTGTCGACCACCACCGGCGCCTCGTTCCCCTTTTTGAGCTGGCGTATCGCGTCGATGAGGCTGGCGGGCGGGAGCGGCGTCACCGTCTCGGGCAGGTGGACCGAGAAGGAGAACCAGCCGTCCTCGGGATGCAGTTCTATGCCGATGCCGGTCCGCGTTATCACCTCTTCCGCTATCTCGATACGCGCTATTTTCTTTACCGTTTCTATCGCGCCGACCGCACGGAGCGGCGAATCGTCGGCAAGGAGCGTCGCCAATTCTTTCAGCGGGACCGACCAACGGTTCTTGACCGAACGGAACCCGGCGTCGCGGATCGCCTGCCGCACCTGTTTCATGAAGGGGGCGCTGAAGGTGAGCAGACGGCCGTCGGCGGCATAGGCGTGTTCCGAATCCTTGCGCGACAGCCGCATCTGTATCCGTTTCCCGCCGACGATGAAGAAGACCTCAAGGTAGATGCGTCCTTCGTCGAAATCGAGCGCGAATATGGTATCGGCAGCGTCGATGCTATCCCACGCGTCGTCGAGCTCCCCGGTCAGCCGGAAAAGCGCCGAAACGCGGCCCGAAAGCTCGCGTACCGCAGTGAACAGCTCCTCCTCGCTATCGAAGGGCGCTTGGAACTGCAGGAGCCGCCGCAGGACATCGACCTGTTCGGCCTGCAACGCGATGACCGACGCCTGTTCACGGTCGAAGACAACGCCGCTTTCGGGATCGAACAGCATCGACGCGGGAAGTGAGAAACGGACCGTGCCACCGTCGCGTCGGTAATGGATGTCGATCGGCAGGTCGCCCTTCTTCACCCACATGCCGCCGAAAGTGAAACTGTGCGGAGAGACCGCCAGCAGAAGCATCCGTTCACGGTGGGCCAGCTTCTCCAGCAGACGCGCCAGATGGGCCGCCGTACCGACATCGCGGGTGACGAACTCCAGCCCCCCCTCTTTTGCGACGCGCAGCGACACCGGTTCGTCGGCCGCCGGGGAAGGCAGCGTCCGCCCCACCACATCGGCCAGTTGTGTCACCGGAGAGCGGTCCTCAATGATCAGTTCGTTGTATTTGAGCGCGGCGGCTATGATATCCTCACAAAGCGCACCGCCGTGCTGGGAACAGGCATGATCCCCCAGTCCCCCTTCCGCATCCACGGCAAAGGTGACGGTACGCCGCCGTTCGGCGGTGACCGATGCCTCGACCATGATCTCTTTTGTCGTTTCGGTGATCGCTGTTATGACGGCCCGCTTGGCGGTATAGAGCGCGTTGCCGTCGCTGAATGAAGGCGACGGAACAAGCTCCGCTATCCGGAGTACGGCACGCATGTTCTTCAGATGTTGGAGACCTCGAAACCGATCGGGACGGTGTAGGTGAACACCGACGGTTCAAGTTTGGGATCGTATTGGACGGTGGTGAAGAAGAGCTGGTTGATGTTGCCGATCTCGTCGACCACCGCCACCGAAGCGACCTCTTTCCCCTTCATGATGAGGAAAAGATAACGCAGGTTCGATATCTTTGCGGTCGGGGTAAGTTTGAAGATGCTCTGCCCCTCCTCTATCTTGATACCCGCCTTGCGCGAGACCGCGACATCGCCTTTTTTGATGGTGAATTTCTTTTTTATCTCGGCGACCCCTTTGAGGAAGACCAGATAATCGCCGTAGTCACCCTGCCCCTTCTTGGTCATCACCGTCTTCTTCTCGAAGTTGATGAAGGCGAGCTCCTTTTCGGTGATGAAGGTCTGACGGTCGAGCTTGCCCGCCTTGGTGTAATCGAAGCGCATGAATGCCGGCGCCTTGTACTGGATGGTGCCGATCTCGGGGTCGGCCGTTTTCTTGGTCAGTTTCGAGGTGAATACCTGCGTGAAGTCGGCCTTGAAGGTCTTGAGCGACTCGTAGTTGAGGAGCAGTTCGTCGCTTTGCGCAGGAGCGGTCTGTGCTCCGAGTATCCCGGCGAACAGTATCATGGCAATGCACAGAAAGAGTGTTCTCATCATGCCTTATCTCCGTGTCTATCGGTAGGTGACGATCGTTTTCTCAAAGACCGGGCTGTACTCAAAAAGCCGCGACCTGAGCGGCGAAAAAAGAAGCACATGACCGTTGGAGATCGGCAGTATCCGTTCAAAGATATCGGCCGAATCGGGTCCCAGAAAAGCGCGGGAAGGAGAAACGGTAAATGAAAAGACAAGTCCCTGCGCCGTGACCACATCGTCGGTGCGCCGCTGTAATATGATATCGATGTATTCGTCGCTGTAGGAGGTCTCGCGTGAAACGAGCGGGGTCCACTCGGCCGGCATCTCGCGGGCGATCCGCTGCACCACCGTACCGCCGGGAAGCGTTACGCGCACCAGATAGCGCTGACGGGGGAACACGCCGTAGGAAATGGGGCCGTCGTAACAGTCCGCCAACTCCTCACGCCACAGCCCCGGATCGACCTCAAGGGTCCAACGGTCGACCACCCGCACAACGGGAAGAGAAACGCCGCTGCGGGCTGGTATCAGACACTTCTGTCCGCCGCGCGCACCGGTCAGAAGCACCGCGTAAGCGTTCGGATCGCCGGTGATGATCTTGGTGAAGTCGGCACGCTTGTCGGAGAAACGCGATAGATCGGCGTCCCACGCACCGCCGTCGGAGCGGGAACCTTCGAACAGCGCCTCGTAGATCAGATCATAGGAGACCACGAACGGCAGGCCCTGCACCGCCGAGATCCGTTTGATGCGCGGCATGTTCGCCTCGGTGGTATCGGTGTTCTCGGGTATCGTCACCCCGGCGAACGATATCTGCGGAACGCCGGTATCATCTCCTTCGAGCGGATCGAGCATCCAGCCATGCAGTAAAAGATCATAGGAAAAGATACGCCCCGAATCGGTGGCGAACCATACCGCATCGGCATTCCGCGAATCGTACGAACCGGCGGGAAGCACCAGCGCATCGTCGTCGGTGTCGGCGGCGAGTGCCGCGGAACGGACCAAGAGCGCGTCATCGTCCGGCACCGATCCTTCGTCGGTCAGCAGATCCTCTTCGTTATCTGTTGAAAGCTCGTCATCGCCCGCAAGCAACGCATCATCGTCGTTCTGGTCGATATAGACCGGGACCTTTACCGCGAATTCATGGTCGTCCAACAGCGAATAGAGCCGCGCACCGATATAGGGAACGGCGGCTACGGCGGTCACCCACACATCATACGGCAGGGTTATCTCGGCGGTAAGCTCCAAGTCTTCCGTTCCCGCAAGAACCATTGCCGTGACCTCATTCCAGATCACGAAACGATCTTCTCCGAGCGAGGCCACGCCGCCGAAGGAAATCGCCGACAGGCCCGAAAGATCGATCGGTTCACTCACCAGCAGCGGTTCGGCGCCGTTCCCGGACACCGTGAGCAGGTATGCCGCGCCGGTCCCCTCTTCGAGAGCCACGCAACGCGCCCCGTCGCAGGCGAGGTCGGCATAGCGTCGAACGGGATCCTGATCGTAGACCTTTCCCTGACGATCGACAAGAGCCGCCGCCTCGAGAATGAAGGTATCACCAAGGACTAAAAAGAGATCGGAAAGCACATTGACGGAACGCGGCATCATCTCCAGCGCGACCGTTTCGGTATCCTGCGGGAGATACTGCAAGGCATCATCAAGACGCTTAAAGGAAAGACGCCGCTCCTCGGGGACCGCGATCGCGGCAAGGAATCCGTCATCCAGCGCCATCAGATCGAACCCGGCGACCACCGGACCCGCCAGAAGACCTTTCCCGGCGCCCGGGGAATCGTCCGTAAAATCAGCATTTACGACCCCACGGCATCCGTCGATCATCTTGAGTTTTCCGCCGTCAAGGGTATTGTCGGAAACGAACGCGACATAGCCGACCGAGCCGTCCACGCACCGGACCGGTTTCTGTACCGTCCGCACCTCGACGGGAAGTTTAAGATAATAGGTGGTACTTGAATCATCGCACGCGGCCAGTAGAAAGGCGATGCCGATGATGAGCAAAGAAGCGATACGCAACGTGCTCATCGGATATCCTCCTCGACGGCAAAGAGCCCGTCGCCCGTGCAATCGGCGTTCAGAATGAGCACCCGGTCCTCCCTGAAGCATCCGACGAAAAGACGGCGTTCAGGGTCCCACGGCCGGCTGTAGAGCTGATACGGCGTACAATCCTCCAGATCGATACGGCCCACCAGCGTACCGCCGAACGATTCGAAGACCGATACCGAACGGTCTGAGGGAACGGCGACGAATACCAGCTCAAGGTCGGGTTCGGCTTGGCAGGAAACGACCGCCGCTTCGCCGATATCGCCCTGAAGCGCCGTTGCCCATGACCGTCGGGCCGTGAAAACACCGCCCTCTTCGCCTATCGTCATTTTAAGTAGCATCGGCGATTCGTATCCCGCGTCGTCGCGGTTGCGGTAAGAAAGATAGTAGGTCGCGTCCTGTTCGATCGAAGTGACGATATCGCGCACATCGACACCCGGGAGCGGCAGCGGCAGATCGATATATCCGGTGACCGCCGAGACGGTGCCCGGTGTTTCTTTTGTCGCAGGGGTATCGGCCGTGATGCGCAGCAGGCCGAGACGATCGGAACGTTTATGAGCCGTCAGGAACACGTCGTGCAAAGGATCGGCAACGATATCGGTGATGCCGCTCTCCATCTGGAAGATGCCGGCCAGCGTATCGGCCGATCCTTCGGCGCGCTGGAATACCGCGACCTCGCCGTTGAGCAGATGAGTGACCAGCAATAACCCCTCGTCGGTCGTAGCGGACATCGCATACGGTTCCGGACGGACCGCGACCGACACCTCCCCCAACCCGCTGCCGCCGTATGCGAGCCACGGCTTGCCGTTAAGATCATGCGATATATCGATGCGATGGAGCAGTCCCGCCTCCCGCGTCGTGATGTAGAGGGTCTTTTCGTCGCTCGTCAGGAACAGCCGGCCGCCCAGAGAGCCGACCAACAGAGAAGAGGTCACCTTTTTTGCGGCGATATCCCACACCGAGATACGGCCATGATCATAGGCCCGTTCAAAATTGCCCGACAGCACCAGCAGATAGCCGCCGTCGGCGGTCAGTACCATGTCGGTGACCGAGAATATCGCATCCTCGGGCGGCGTTTCGCGATCGATGGATTCCGCACACCCCGCGATAACACTGAAGAGGAAAAGGAGCCATATCCATGAACCGTTGCGTGATCGCGTCATTTCTTTTTATCCTGTTTGTCTTTGTTTTTCTCACGCGGCGGCAGACCGAGCTTCTTCTCAAGCTCCGCGGTCATCTTGGGATATTCGGTCGTCGGGAAGATGTCGCGCATCCCGAGCACCACCTTCTTCGCGTAATCCTTCTTGCCCAGACTAATGAGCGCCGCGGCGATACGGAGATAACTGATCTCGTGCTTGACACACCCTTTATACTCGGTATCGATACGGCGATACTGTTCTATGGCGCTGTTCCACGCCTTTTCGGCGGAGAAGGTCTCGCCGGTGTAGAACACCGCCTCGCAGTCGTGCCGCCCGGGAAATTTGGCGATATAACGGGTCCAGCCGTCGCGGACCTGCGGTGCGATAGCGGCGTCGGTGCTCATCTTCTGGAGTTCGGCAAAAGCCTTTTCGGGAGCATCGGGGAGCCGTACCGTGCCGTTCTTGTCTATCGTCACATGGTCGACCGGCTTCTGCTCCTCGACCCCGGCCCGCAAAAGCGCCAGCTCTTTTGCCATCGCATCGTACTGTTCGGTCAGCCGCTTAACCGTCGGGGCCAGTTCGGCCGCCGCCTTGTTCGACCCGACATCTATCGAGTCGATGCGGCTGTTGATGTCGCGGATGGTGTTTTTGAGGTCGTCCAGCGTCGAGAACGAGAGATTCATCTTGTTCTCCTGCGCCGTTTTGTCGATGTTCAGTTTGTCCTCTATCTTACGCAGCCGTTCGGTGATCGCCGCAAGATCGGCGCGTAACGCCTCCTCGAGCACCTTGCGCTTGGCTACGTTCTCGGCGACACACTCCGCCTTGGCCACATCCACATCCTGTTTCAGCGCGATGCACCCCGTGAACAGCAAAAGGCCGATAAGCGCCGCGACAAAGATACGGATCATGGAAATACCCCCGAGATGGCCCTACTCCTCATCGAGTAGCAGGAACTTCGCCTTGATGTAGTATTCGTCGGTGGAGGAAAGATTGGCGGTCAGTTTACGCAGGATCGTCTTTGCCTGTTCCGGGTCGTCGGCCATTAGACGGCTCGCCTCGGCGAACATCGCCCCGGCGGTCTTGAGGACCTCGGCGAACCCATCCTTCACCTGCTTGTTCTCCTTGTCGTAGTAGGCCCCTTTGTAGAGCAATTTGCGCGCCTCTTTGAAATCACCGTCCTTGAGCTTGCCCAGCGCTCGATTCACGTAGACCTGAACGCGCAGTGCGTTAATCTCTTTGGTGACGCCGGTCGCCTCGACATCGCGGCTCCGCTCTATCTCATATTCTTTCTTCGAACTGGTGGCGGTCTTGTCTATCATCTTCTTGGCGGTTCCATCAAGTCGGGCGAGAAAATCGCGTTCGATCTGCGCTTTGCGCTTGTCGTACTCTTTCTTGGCCGCCGCCTCTTTCGCGCCTGCCTTGGCCAGCTCTCCCTCGAAGGCTCCCTGCCGCGACTTGGCGTTTTTCTCCCACTCGTCACGTTTCAAAACAATATCCTTCTCGAGCTTCTCTATGAGCATCTTGAGACGGGTCTGCTCGTTGTCGCGCTCCTTGATGAGCCCCTTCATCTCGGCCTCGAGTCCCTTCATCTCTTTCTCGAGTTTAGCGCGATCCTGTTTGTAGAGTCCTTCGTATTTGGCGTAGACCGCCTTGCGCTCCTTTTCCTGCTGTATTTCCATGTTCTGGGCCTTCTTGACCGAATCCTCTTCGATCTTCTGGACCTTCTTCTCGGCGTCCATCTTGAGTTGTTCTATCTTCTTGGCCAGCCCTTCACGGAGCTTGTCACCTTGCTTGGCCGAATCGTTCATCTGCTTTTCGAGCGCGGCGAGCGACTTCCGCTTCTTCTCCTGTTCAGCCTCGAATGCAGCGCGGCGCTTCTTCGACTCGGCGGCGAATTGTTCCTCGCGCACCTTTTGGCGTCCCTCGATCTCCTTGACCTTGCGATTACGCTCCGCCTCTATCGACTTCTGCAATGCATCGAACTTCTTCTGGAAGTCCTTCTTCTGCTTTTGAATGGCCGAAAGACGTTTTTCTATTTCTTTCTTTTCTCCCTCTTTCTTCGCCTTAAAATCGGCCGTTTCCTTCTCTATCTTGCCCTTCGTATCCTTGAATGAGGACTCGAGGTCCTTGTTCAGGGTAGCGATCTCCTTGTCGACCGGATCGGTCTTGCTCTTGATGAACGCCTCGCGTCCCTTCTCGAAATTCTGAAGCGTCTTGTTGGCGGCGGCCAGTTTCTTCTGGAGATCCTTGTAGTCAGTCTTCTTCTCGTAATTGTTGTATTTTTCCTCGAACTTGCGCATATCGGCCTCGACCGCCTCCACATCCTTCTGGAGTTTCTGCGCCTGCTTCTCGAACTCCTTGTCGCCGGTCTCTTCTGCCTGACGACGCTTGGCATCGGCATCCTTGTCTATCTTCTCGCGTTCTTTGTCGACCTTCTCCTGCACCTTCGACAGACGCTGTTCCTGCTTCTCGAGGAACTGATCTATCTCCTGCTGAACCTTCTCGAGCGACTTGGTCTCCGCCTCGTCCTTCTTATCGAACTCGGCGGTCTGGGCATTAAGCTCCTCGGTCTTCTTCTGTGCATCTTTTTCGGCCTTCTCTATGTCGAGTCGGTCGGCCGCCTCATCCTTGCCGACACCTTTGTCGCGCTCTTCCTGCAGTTTCTGCTCCGCCTTATCGAACTTCGCGTTGTCCTTCTCTATCTCTTTGTTCATCGCCTCAAGTTGTTTCTCGACATCCTTGGACTTCCCTTCGAGATCAGCGATCTGTTTCTCGGTATCCTTTTCCAGCTGACGCGACGCCTTTTCCTGCCCCTTTAGCGTGTCGCTCTTCTCTTTTTCAGCCGCCTTGCGCATATTTTCGTATTTCTTGTCGAGCGCCTTAAGCTCCTGATCGATGGCATCCTTATACGACTCTTCGTAGCCCTTGTCGTTGCCGTACTGTTCGGTCTTTTTGTTTATCTTGTTATCGAGCACCTTGATCTTCTTCTCATACTTCTCGTCGAGCCCGCCCTCAAGATCGGCCTGTGCGCTCTTGATGTCGGCCGCGTTCTTCTCCTCGTACTCCTTCTCCTTGCGACGGAAATCCTTCTCGTCCGCCTCGAACTTGCGGGTGATGGTATCCTTGAGTTTCGCCGTCGCGCCAAGCTCATCCTCGAGCTTGCGGAGCGCATCCTCTTTCCATTTCTTATGGTCGCCTATCTCGCCCTTGAAATCCTTGAACATCTTGCGGAAGTTCGTACCATCATCGGCTGTTTCATTGTATTTCCAACGCTCGTTGCTTTCTTTGGTGAAAACGATCGCCTTGTAGCCCGCCTGACGGATCTTGTCGTCCTTCTCGGCGGCGCGGTCGAGGTTATCGAGCGCAGCGGCCCAATCTTCTGATTTTATCGCTTCCTTTGCCTTCTCCATCAGCTTACGGATGTCGTCGGTGGTGTCGCCCAGATCTGTCTCATCGGCGGCGCGGAAGGAGTTCACGGCATCCTTGTAGTTGGCGGTCTGGTAGGACTTGAAACCCTTGCGCATCACCTCTTTCTTTTCGCTGGAGGAAAGCTTCTTGGCCGGTTGATCGGATGATGAACTCATCTCGTCGGAGGAAGAAGTCTCCTCTTCCGGCTCGTCCTTTATCTTGCCGATCAGTTTATTGGTCGAACCGAGCACACCGCCGGCCACATCCTCCGGCTCATCCTCTTCCTCGACATCGACGGCACCCTCGGCCACCTTGCGACCCTTCTTGTTGAATATCGTGATCTCTATCTTACCTTTCTGGTACGAGAGCAACAGGGCCAGATCGAAGTCGGTCTGATCCTTGGCGGCCCGCTCGATGCAGGCGACTTTGCCGTCGCACTTCTTGAGCTGCTTCTTGATGTCGGCCGACAGCGCGTCGGGACCGGAGGCTTCCGCCCCCTTCACCTTGTCGATCATCAGCTGGAAGTTCTCGTCAAGACCTTCGGCGAATTCCTTTTCCGTGCCCTTCTTCCACGCCGTGGGGAACACCACGAGCGACTTCGCACAGAGAGTACCGGCCATGAGTAACGCACACAGCATCGTGGCCAACCGGATCGTGTTCTTCAAGGTAGCCCCCTTATGAAAAAAGTGTATCACTAAGCCTAACGCGCGCCTTACCATATATAAAAGGTCCGGCGATGTCAAAAAATTTAACGATACAATACCGCCGTTCGAAGGTCCCGGAAAAAGAATGTTTGACAAAGCGGCGTTTATCGCTATAAAAGGGGCCTGCGTGGGGCTGTAGCGCAGTTGGGAGCGCGCTAGAATCGCACTCTAGAGGCCGCCGGTTCGATCCCGGCCAGCTCCACCATTTCTCTTGATTTTCCGGACATCACTGAACGGTTCACGACTCAAGTAACGCGTCAAGTTCGGTGCGCGATATGCGGGTGACGGGAACCTTATATTCTTCGGTAAAGGCTGTCGTCGCTCTCTTTTTCGCGCTCCATTTTATCTCATAGGCGGCAAATGCACGGTTGGTCCTGACGACCAGATCAACCTCGCTGCCGTTGCGCGTTCTCCAGAAATGGAGTTGCGAAAGCGATCCCGACAGCAGATTCCGTTTGGCGAATTCGGCGATGATCCAGTTCTCCCAGAGCATGCCGATATCGCTCCGGGTGGGAGAAAGCGAGAAATCGGAAAGGATGGCGTTCCTGATGCCGGTATCCCAGAAAAATATCTTGTGCGATTTGGTTATCTCCTTGCGCGGATTCATGCTGAACGCCGGAAGCCGGAAGATGATATAGGTATCCTCAAGCAGTGCGAGATAACGCTCGACCGTCTGCCGCGCGATGCCCAGCGTGGTCGACAGTTCATGGACCGAGACCAACGCGCCGCATTGGTGCGCCAGAAGCGCAAGCAGTTTTCGCAGCACTTCCGGCGTTTTTACCAGACCGAAATGAAGGATGTCCTTAAGCAGATAGTCGCCCGCCAGCGAAAGAAGTAACTGTTCTTTCTTCGGTGAGCGGACCACCTCCGGGTAGCCGCCGAACACCACCCGCTCCAGAAGAAGCGCATCTATTTGCGCCGCGAAGTCGGCCTGCAAAGCGGCCGGTTCCATTTTCGGGCTATACCATGATTCGGCCGCGAGTATCTCAGTAAAGGTAAGCGGCGGAAGCGGTATCTTGATGTTCCGGCCGGTCAGCGGTTCGGCCGACTGGTCAAGCAGCGACAGGCTCGACGAGCCGAGCAGGACGAACACGCACGAAAGTTTCCGATCGTACCAGCCTTTGATGATGCGGCCGGTCTCCGGTATCCGTTGCGCTTCGTCAATGACGAGAATATCCGGCGAACCGAAGCGGGTCAGCGCATCGGCGGGGTCAAGGCGCGACGCCGAAAGGAATCGTTGGCGGTCGAGTTCGATGTCGAAGTTGAGGATGGCGACCTTTTCCTTGGCGAGCGTCTGCGTAACGAGGGTGGTCTTGCCGACCTGACGGGCGCCGAGGATCATCACGACCTTCCCTGCCACTATCGCTTCAAGCAGTGTTTTCTCGGCTGAGCGCGGTATGTACTTCATGCGGACCTCCCTTGTTTCAATGCCACCGAGGAGAAGATAGATCATTTATTTGGTAAAGTCAAGTTTGCAATTTGGGTACCTATTTGGCAAACTCGGCTTTCGGATTCAGAGGCCGCCGGTTCGATCCCGGCCAGCTCCACCATTTCTCTTGATTTTCCGCACATCACGAAGGGTCACTCGAACGGGCAGACGCCGTTACTCCTATCTTTTCTCCAGTAACAGGAGCTCCGGGTTACAAATATCGATATCAGGAACCAGAATCTCGTCGGGGCCAAAGCCCTCATCTATCTCGCCGTTGCAGTTATCGTCGAAACCGTTGGGAATCTCCGGGGCGCCCGGATTGACCTCTTGCGGAAAAAGGACACAACCACACCCTTCATCCCACTCATCGCCACAGCAATCTATGCCGCCACATTCAGTGTAGCCGTCCTTATCTCGATCAAGGTCATCGGCGATACCATTGCAATCTTCGTCAATGCCGTTGTCGCATGTTTCCATTGTCGGCAATACCTCGCCGTGGCAGTTGTTCCATGTGCCATCTTCTTTGCAGGTGCGGGACGCCGCCTTACAAACACCGACATTCTCGGTTCCTTCGGGGCCAGCGTAGGGACATTCTTCGACGGTACCGGGGGTACAGACGATGAGGTCATTGTCGGTAGCGTCTTGGTCCTTATCGCCCAGCGTGACATGAAAACTGTCTATCTCGTGACTATCGATATCTTCCTCCGGTTCACAACAGTCATCGCTCTCATTGCTTTCGATGTCGGGGATATCTTCATCGGTCGCCACCGTGTCGTTATCATGCACCGATTTTGACGAAGAACAGGCGACGAGAAAGAGAACGAGCACACAGAATAACCTCAACCCGACCTTCTCCTTGGAAAAGGAGAAGGAGCGATCGGTATCGCCCTCTCCATTTTTCAAGGAGAGGGCGGCCGTTAGGCCGGGTGAGGTATTCGTCATAACCATGCCGCCATAATAACTAATTGTTTTGAGAAAGTAAAGCGGGAGCGCGTTAGACGCGCCGCTCCTTCGCCGCGAGCATCGCCGCCGCCAGTTCGTCGGCCGCCTGCGACCCGATAAGCAACATCTTCCCGTCGTTGAAGGTCAACCGCACGCCGCGATCCCCCTTCACATTGAACGCCCACCCCGACCGACCGCGCCGTATCCCCCACCCGCCGTACTCGAAAAGCGGGCTGTAGGTCACCGGCTCGAACGACCGGATATCGCCCCACCCGTAGCGTTTTTCGCGGAAATGGAACGGGATGAACCGGACATAAAGCCCGTCGGGACGGACCTCGGTGACCAGTTTCATCAGGAAGAGCGGTATCGTGGTGAGTATCGTGACGCCGAGCGTGATGCCGCCGATAAGCAGGATGAGTTCGCCGTCGGAAAGTTTGGGATGCCCCATCGGGATGCCGCGGATGAGCTGCGAATCGATGATCGGCCAGAAGACCGCTATCAGAATGAACGGCGGCGCAATGAGCGACAGGCGCATCCACCACTGGTCGAACCGCTGTTCCTCGCGGAAGATGAGATCGTTCATGAAGGCCTCCGTTCAGTCGGCCGCCGGCCCCTTTTCCTTTTCCAGCGTCGCGATCGATATGTGATTGCGCCAGAGCCAGATGAGTCCGATGATGGTCACCGGCACTATCTGGGCCATGTGGAGCACCAGCGACACCGCCATGCCGAGCGTCGTGACGATGGCGAATATCTCCAGCGATTTGACCACCGCGAACTGGAACACCCCGAGCCCCCCCGGCGTCGAGGGGATGAGCATCCCCATGTTGACCGTCACGAGCATCAGGAGGTACGCTATCCACGGGATATCAAGTCCGAACGCCTTGACGATGAGCACATAGACCCCTATCTCTATCGTCCAGACCGCGAACGACAGGATGAGCACCGTCGCAAGTTGCCCCAGTGATTCGATGGCCCGCGTGCCGTGCAGGAACTTCTCCAGCAAGTCAAAGGGCATCGCCAGCCACTGGGGGACCCGCCCCGAAACGGCGCGGACGATCCGTATCGGCAGATCGGAAAAGGAGCTGAGCAGCACGAAGAGGAACAGCGACACAAAGATGATTCCTGCCAGCTCGGCGAGATTGCGCACCCACCCCGGGAAGGGATAGGTGAACAGGAGTGCCGCGAGTATCAGGAATACCGTCAGCCCGTCAAAGATACGTTCGACGAATATCGATGCGAAAGCGGCAGTACGCGATATGCCGTTGCGGCTCCCGGCGAGGTAGGCGCGGGTGAATTCGCCGATACGCGACGGCAGGACGTTGTTGACCGCATAGCCCGCCATCACGAGCCGTATCGATTCAATGAGCGATATCTTCTTCAAATGGCCGAGGAGCGCCCGCCAGCGCAGTCCGCGAACGATGAACGAGAAAAGATAGAGGGCCATGCCGGCGGCGACATAGAAGAGGTTACTGTCGGCGAGATATCTGAGGAACAGCACTAGGTCTATCTGACGAAACAATAACCAGAACAGGACGATGGTGACGATAAGGCCGATGAGCGCCTTGATATAATTGGTCATGAGGCGAGTCCCGCCAGCGTGGTGCGCCGGTATTTCTGTATCGCCTCTTCGGTGCGAGTGAATTCGACAACCAACCGCTCAAGGAGCGACACGATGCCTTCTTTGATGCCTTCGGCCGCTAATTTCTCGATCCTATAGGAGGTCTCCTGCATCGCTTTGGCGCCGATGTTGCCGCAGGACCCCTTAATGGCATGTGCCTCTATCCGTATCGTATGCAGGTCGCTACCCGAAGCCGCCAAGCGTTGCAGTACCGCGATCCGTTTGCGGGTATCGGTGAGGAACAACTCAAGCATCTCCACCTCAAAACGGCGGTCATTTTCGGATGTGCGTTGAAGCACCGCCGGATCGAGTGCCTGCCGGGTGTCGTCATTTTTCTGTCCCACGCTCAAACCAACCTTGCCGAGAATCTCCTGTAGCGCCTCCATCGTGACCGGCTTGGGAAGATAATCGTTCATCCCCGCCGCGATACATTTCTCGCGGTCGCCCCGCATGACATTTGCGGTCATCGCGATGATGGGCACCATATCCCGCCCCTCTCCCAGCGCACGGATGCGCCGGGTCGCCTCGAAGCCATCGAGTATGGGCATCTGGCAATCCATCAGGACCAGATCGTAGCGCCTCTTTGCGCAGGCCTCGACCGCCTCGACCCCGTGATAGGCGATATCACAGGAAAGCCCCAGTTTAGAAAGCATTTTCGCCGCCACCTTCTGATTCACGAGATTGTCCTCGACCAGCAATATCCGGGCATCGCCCGAAGCCGAGGGATCCGGCGCGTCACGCCTATCATGCGCAGTCGATACCGCCGCCGTCTCCTCTTCGGACGCCGCCTCATGCGACATCCCTTCGGTCTCCACCCTCTCTTCAGCCGCATAGACATCATCATGTTCTTCAACAAGCGCCAAGAGGGTCGCGCTCGCGGTGCGGATAAGATCGATCTGTTCCCGCTGTTCGGGAAGCAACCGAGAATCGTGTAGCAACTGCGAAATGCCGATGACCGTGTTCATCTGCTGACGGATCTGGTGCGACACGCGGGCGATGAACCGGCTTTTTTCCTGTGCCGTCGACTCGGCCGTCTCTTTCGCGTCGCGCAGTTCCTCTTCGGCCCGTTTCCGATCCCCGATATCTTCGATGATGCCGATGAAATGTATCTCGTCATCCGATATGGCGGCCGAGAGCCGCAGTTCGACCCAGCGGATATCGCCGTCGGCGCCGCGGACCCGGAATTCGCTCTGCGTCTCGCGGAACTTCAACTTGCTTTCGTCAAGCGCCGCGAGGAGCCGATCTCGGTCCCTTTCATCCACGAACGAAAGCCAGTCGACCTCGAAATTGTCCTCGAAAGAGATGCCCAGTATCTCAAGAAAACGGGTATTGATGTAGGTCAATTCATTGGAGATGTTCATCTTGAACACGCCGATGGGAAGCGACATCGACAGCAGGCGGAATTCGTTCTCGCGCGACTGCAGTTCCCGTTCGTGCTCCTTCTGCCGCACGACATAATCGTCAAAGTGGCGTTTCGCGTCGCGTGATGTCTGCCGTAGGCGCCGGACAAGGCGCACGAAGAAGAAAGCACCAACGATAACGCCGATCGCGCCTGCCAGATGGAAAATATCTATGAAGTCCATCGTCTCTCCTGTGGTGCGGGGCCATGCTAGCAGATAGCGCGCCATTTGGCAAAAAAATGTCTCGGATATGTCTCGGATAGTTGCTTTTGAGAAGACACTCTCTTATACTTCGTTCTGTTGACGAAACCAACGGAGAAAGAAATGGCACGATCTTCAGTAGTAGGGTTTCTCTTTGCGCTCATCATCACCGTATCCTGCGCGACCGAAGATGAGACCTTCTGCGTCATCGACGAGGATTGCGGCGATACCGCGGTCTACTTCTGCGACAAACCGACCGGTGAATGCCGTGAAAAGAATACGACCTCCGACAACGACACCGTCGGCGGCGGCGACACCGGCGGGACCGAAAAAGATCAGTCCGATCGGACCGATCAGTCTGATCCGACGGATCAATCAGACGACGGGCTACCGACCGGCGACAACCAGCCCGACAGCATCACCGACGATGCGGCGGTCAGTGACTCCGATGCCGTCAACCCATCGCTCGACCCGGTCACCAACCTCAAGATCGATTCACAGATAGACCAACTCATCCTGACCTGGACCAACCCGACCATGGCGGGTCTCACGAGCATCAAAGTGCTCCGCGACCTGACCGCCTTCCCGCAGGATCCCGGGTTCGGCGAACTGATCTATGAGGGACTCGACCAGACCTACGCCGATACCGCGGTCGACGCCGGAAAGAACCACTTCTACAGCGTTTTCGCCTGCTACGGCGCGCTCGGCTGTTCCGCCCCCGCCTCGATAGGCGGCATCCCTTGCTACAACAAGATGGACCTCGTGTTCGTCATGGATGTCTCCACCAGCATGGACTATATCCTTGCGGATCTTGAGGCTGAGATAGGACTCGTCTGGGATCAGGTCTCTCAAAAAATAGAAGCGACCCCGACCATGGGACTGACGGTATTCGTCGACGATGTGACGCTGGTCAACGGCGGCGCCCCCTACGCGAGCGTCGCGGCGCTTCAGGGCGATTTCCACAGCTGGTACCAGCACACCAAGACCAACCAGCAGACCCAGAGCGATGCCGGCAACAGCGATTGGCCCGAGAACTCGCTCGACGGACTCGCCCTGACCGCGCAGAACTTCCAGTGGCGCAATGTCAGCGAGACCCTCCGCATCATCATCCTCACCACCGACGACACCTTCCGCGAAAAACCCGCCTCCTTTACCAGCGGCATCGCGGCGCAGTACAATTACGACGAAACGGTCTCTCTGCTCAAGGGGGGACGCATCCGCGTCGCCGCCTTCGCCGCAAAGATCGGCGGCTCCACCGGCACCACCAATGTCGAACCGGGTTTCTTTACCCCTTACAACGGAAAGGACTCGATACCAGTGGCGACCAACGGAGAGGTTTTCTTCATCGACGAGGTGAAGAACGGTTCCTTGTCACTGGTTGATGCGATAAGCGATTTCGTCGAGTCGGAGCGCTGTACCGCCTCCGATCAGGAATAATTCAGGCTCTCACCCTTCGACGTCTGCCGACAGCATCTCATCAGATTCCGGCTCCAGCGCCTCGTTGGAAACGATGGTCTTGAGGATCGCCGAGACCTTGTCGTTGATGTCGAGGTCGCCGTCGTAGAACTGCGACACGATCGGGATGCCGAGCGCATCCTTGAGTTCTAGGAATATCGATCCGGTGATGGTCCCCGGCATACAGCCGAACGGCGCGGCATTGACCACCATTTTGGCGCCCTGCCGGGCAAAAAGAATCGTCCTCCCGACGGTGATGATCGCCTCGCCGGAAAAATCGACCGGCAGGTATTTCATACCCTCCTCCATCACCTCCTTCATCGGCGGTTCGTGCCGGTCGGAAAGGAGCCGGTGGGCGGCGCGGTAGTAGCTCTTCTCGATCTGGCCGAAATAGAGGTTTTTGACCAGCGATTCGCCCTGTCCGAAAAGCGACACCCCCTGCTGTTTGGCCATGAAGGACTGCATATACATGGTGTAGGATATCCATTCGTGGATGGGCGAGAGCCACGCCTCACCGCCGTTCTGCTCGATGACCCGGATGAGGTCGCCGTTGGCGAAACGGTTGCTGCGGACATATATCTCCCCCACAACGCCGACGAGGGGACGCTGTTCGTGGCTGCGCGGGATTTTGGCGAAATCGTCGACGATGCCGGGGAATACACGACGCAAATCGCGGCCTGCCGCCAGTTCGTTCTCGAGGAGTGTCAGGCTCTTCTCGAACAGTTCGTCGGTGTCGCCTTTGGTCGTTTCGTAGGGACGGATCTTGGTCGTCAGTTTCAGCAGCAGATCGCCCGCCATCGTGCCGTGCATCAGAGCGCGGCGAACGTTCTCGTCGACCCCCTGATAGCTGTTGATCGACGAAGGAGCGAGGATATCGATGTTGTCGTAGCCTTCGTTCCAAAAAACCTTGCGTTCCAGCAGGTTGTATTGCCCGAAACGGCACGGACCTTCGGCGGTCGGCATGAAGACGATGTGCTTTTTATCGCGTTCGCGGCCCGCTTTTTTGAGTATCGCCCCCAGTGTGAGGGTCATCGGCAGGCATTCACAGCCGCGGGTGGTCCGCTTGCCCAGTAGGAGAGCCTCTTCGTCCTCGGGGTCGAGCGCCCGCGCTTCGTAGCCGCCGGAACGGAACGCCGCCGCGAACATTCGCGGCCCCGACTCATGCATCGGCGGTATCCAGATGGTACCGCTCTTAAGGTCTATCGACCGATCGGCGGTGAAGACATCGGGCATCGTCGGCTTGCCGGTTCGCTTGAGGCCGCCTTTCTTGCGGAAACTCTTCACCACATCCATGAAGGCCTCGACGCGGGTGCGGTAGCCGCCGTCGGAATCATGTTCGTCGAGTTCCAGTATCAGCATCGGCTTTCCCTTCATCTCTTCCTCGACATAACTCAGGAGGAACGAATCGGGACCGCAGTTGAAGTTCGACAGGTATATCGCGAACATATTCTTCGTGGCGCGGATCCGTTTTGCCGCCGCGACGATCTTCTGCCCGTAGTTCCAGAAAACATTGAAGTGATTCCCAGCGGCGAGCGACGGGATGTCGAGATCGAGCATATCTATCGGCACCACATCGTGCCCCATCGCCGCTATCGCCTCGGCGATACCGAGATTGATGCCGCGGTCGTGGATGTTGTAGGGACGACCGATAATGACGAAAACCGGTTTATCCTCTTTTTTCCGTTCGGCGACTATCCGTTCCCCTTCGGCGCGGATGTTCCCGTAGGTCTTTTCCCACGTTGCGTAGGCTTCGGCAAAGGCTTTTTCTATCTCTTTCTTCTTCACCGGGATCTCGTGCCCTATCGCCTCGTGGATCATCTTGGCGACCTTCGCGGTGTCGAGCCGCAGGTCGATGACGGGGGTAAGGAACCGGATGTCGGAACGGCCGCCCCGTTCGACGAACGACCGGATGACCGCCGGACTGCTCTCGACGTAGGGACAGAAGAAGGCGAAGGCGGTCGAAACCTGCTGTTTATCGCTGATGTAGTATGGATGGAAGACGAGCGCGTTCTTCTTGAACAGGCTCACGGCGTGGCCGATGGCGACCTTGGCCGGATAGCAGAAATCGCCCGTGGCGAGGTGGGCCGCCTCCTCGCGGATCGCCGGGGTGCTGTAGAGCGCCGAGAGTTGCGTCTCGTAGCCGAGAAGCGCGAAGAATTTGCGCCACAGCGGATAATAGGTGTGGTTGACGAGGGTGTGCGGGATATGAACCGTCCCCTTGGGCGGCTGCGGCACTTCATCTTTTTTATAGTAGAGGGCGTTGCGCGTCTTGAACGATTCGTACTGCGGCAGTTCGCGCCGTTTTTCTTCCGACGGGTCGCGGCCGCACATGAAGCCCCATGAGAAACTGCCGCCGTCGGTCCGGGTGATGGTATTGATGCGGCAGTAGTTGGTGCAGAGTTTGCAGACCGAGGTGCCGGTGGTCACTTCGACGGTCGCCGCCTGCGGGCCGATGAACCGGCTCGCCGTCCCTTCGGTCTTTTCGAGCGCTATCTGCGCCGCGCCGATGCTGCCCATGACATGGCAGAAGGGCGATACGACCACTTCGACGCCGAGCAGGTTCTCGAATGCGGCGACCAGACCCTTGTTGCGCGCCGTCGCCCCCTGAAAATGGACCTTCTTACGGCTTATCGGCCGATTGCCGACCACCTTCATGAGGTAATTCTGGATGACCGAATAGAGGACCGCGGCAAGCGCCTCCTGCTTGCTGTAGCCCTGTTTGAGGATGGCGCGCAGGTCCTGCTCCATGAAGACAGTACAACGGTCGCTGGTGACCGGCGGGGCGATATTTTCGGTGGCGGGACCGATCTTGTCGAGCGGATAACCCAGTTTGCGCGCCTGTTCCTCGACGAAACTGCCGGTACCGGCGGCACAGACATAGTTCATGTTGACATCGGCCACCAGCCCGTCCTCGAGCCGCAGGTATTTCGCGTCCTGACCGCCGATCTCGAATATCGTCTCGGCGTCGGGGTAGAACATAGCGGCGCCGGTGCCGTGGGCCGTTATCTCATTGACTATCGTGTCGGCGCCGAATATCTCGCCGACCAGTTTCCGGCCGCTGCCGGTGGTGCCGAAGGCGGCCACTTCGATGGCGCGGTCGCCCATCAGCCGGTAGAAGGCGCCGAAGACCTTGCGGGTCGCCCCAACCGGGTCACCGCCCGTTTTGCGGTAGAGGTCGAAGAGCGGCTCCTTGTTCGCCGCGTCGAGCACGACCAGCTTGGTCGAGGTGGAGCCGATATCGAGGCCGAGGGCGAGGCTTTTCACCCCGTCGAGCGGCCGGTGACGGCGGATCTCGTTGCCGTCGGGATCGACCTCGGGGTTGGTGAGTTTCGGATAGTTGCTTTTATGCAGGGTCAACGCGGGCATCTTCTTGACGAACCGGTCGAGTCCTTTTTTGGTCAGGTCGACGGCGTCCTTGGGGGTGCCGGTGATCTGCGCGGCGCCCATCGCGATGAAGGCCTCGGCGTGCTTCGGGATGACCCATTCGACGCGCGGATAGAGCTTCTTCATCCACTTGACGACCTCGGCGTTGAGGCTCACCCCACCGATGAGAACGATGCGGCCGTAGAGTTCCTCGCCCCGGAAGAGCGTATTCATGGCGGAGACGACGAGCGATTTGCAGAGCCCCGCCCACATATCCTGACGGCTGCGGCCTTCCTGCTGGTGGTGGATGAGGTCGCTTTTGGCGAAGACGGTACAGCGGGAGGCGACCAGCGGCGGATTGTCGATATGCATCTCCCCCGCCGTTTCGATATCGAGCGCCAGCCGTTCCGCCTGCTCTTCGAGGAACAGGCCGGTGCCGGCGGCACAGAGTGCGTTCTTGGCGATGTCGGCTATCTTGCCATCTTTAAAGGAATAGAGCGTCAACGACGAGCCGCCGATGTCGACGATCCGCAGGAAGCCGTCACCGAGCAGTTTATTCTTTTCGGCGGCGCGCAGGACCGCGATGCTCTCTTCGACCGGTTCGATGCCGGTCATTTCGGCGAATTCCTTCGCCCCTTTGCCGGTGAAGGAGAACCGGCAGTGGTCGTCGCACTCGTTGATGAAGGAGGCGATATTCTCGAATATCTTGCCGCCATGGCGTCTGCGCAGGACGGTGCCGCCGCTCTGCAGGGAATGGATGGTCAGGAAGGTGGAACCGATGTCGATACCGAAATTCTTCATTACAACCTCATGATCTGTAGAGAACCGTAAGCGCGCGGACTATACTTATAGGAAAGAGCGATTTCAACTTTTTTCAGAGTGCGAATACGCACACAAATCAGGCTCGCTTGCATCCGAATTTTTTATACTTTTTAGTAGCGGTACGTTTTATGAAAGATTGATCCTCTCACCCGGCGAAAAAATTGATTCCGCTCTATTTATATGGTAGGGTTCGGCGTTCGTTCCGGCACCGCGCGGAGGCCGCCGGGACAGGTCGTTATAACTGTCTGAATCAGCGGGAGATACGCATGGCCGAATGGAACACCGAAGTGACCTCCATCAAGGAGAACGAGATACTGGTGCGGGGCTACCCCATCGAACAACTCATGGAGAAGACCTCCTTCTCCGACGCCGTCTACCTGATACTGAAAGGTGAACTGCCGGGAGCGGGCGAAAGCCGCATCTTCGGCGCGATACTGACCAGTTCCCTCGACCACGGCGTCACCCCGCCGTCGGTCCTCGCGACGCTCAACAGCACCTCGACCGGCGCGCCGCTCAACGCCGCGGTCGCGTCGGGCATCCTTTCCATCAACCGCTTCCACGGCGGCGCGGTGGAGGATGCGATGAAAATGCTCATGGAGGCGGCCAAGGCCACCGGCGGAACGGCCGACCGCGACAAGGTCCACGCCTTCGTCGAGAAGAAACTCGCCGAGGAATACCGGTTCCCCGGACTCGGTCACCGCGTCCACACCGCCGACCCCCGCAGTATCAAGATGAAAGCGCTGGTCGAGAAGCACCTCGACGCGAAGAAACGGCTCTATGTCGATATCGCCTGCCTGATCGAGGAAGAGATAGAGAAGATAAAGGGGAAAAAGCTCCCGGTCAATGTCGACGGAATGATCGGCGCGCTCCTGCTCGGCCTCGAATTCCCGCCCGAGATCGCCAACGGCATCTTCATGATATCGCGCGTCCCGGGGCTCATCGCCCACTTCGTCGAAGAGCGCAAGACGCAGAAGCCGATGCGCAACATAGACCAGAAAAGCGCCGTGTACACCGGCAAGCCCAAACGCAACATTGAATAGTATCGAGAGGATAGCATCGTGAGAACTAAATCCATCTTCGACAAGTGCGACGCCTATCAGCGCACCATCATCGCCAAGCAGGAGGGCTACTACCCCTACTTCAAGGTCATCACCTCCGAGCAGGACACCGAGGTCTATCTGGCGAACGGCAAGAAAGTGCTGATGCTCGGCTCCAATTCCTACATGGGGCTGACCAACCATCCCGAGGTGAAAGAGGCGGCGCGGCAGGCCATCACCAAATACGGCAGCGGTTGCGCCGGATCGCCCTTCCTCAACGGGACGCTCGACATCCACGAGGAACTGTCGGCGGAACTGGCCGCGTTCGTCGGCAAGGAGTCGGCGCTCCTCTACTCGACCGGCTTCGGCGTCAATCAGGGGGTCATTTCGTCGCTCAACGGCCGCCACGACTTTATCTTCATGGATGTGCTCAACCACGCCTCGATCATCGAGGGGGCGCGGCTCGCCCACGCCAACATCAAACGCTACAAGCACAACGATATGGAGGACCTCGAACGGCTCCTCGCTTCGGTTCCGCGGGAAAAGGGTAAATTCATCGTCGCCGACGGCATATTCAGCATGGACGGCGATATCCTGAAACTGCCGGCGGTCGTGGCGCTCGCCGAGAAGTACGAGGCGGTGGTGATGGTCGACGATGCCCACGCGCTGGGCGTTCTAGGGCCGAAGGGGGACGGCACCGCGGCCCACTTCGGGCTGACGGCGAAGACCGACCTTATCATGGGGACCTTCAGCAAGTCGCTCGCCTCCATCGGCGGCTTCATCGCCGGCGACAAGCAGACGATGGAATTTCTCAAACACCACAGCCGCGCCCTCATCTTCAGCGCCTCGATGCCTCCCGCCTCCGCCGCCTCGGCGCTCGCGGCGCTCCGTATCATAAAACGAGAACCGTGGCGCATCGAGAAGATATGGAAGAACACCACCCTGCTCCGCGAGGGACTTCAGAAGCTCGGCTTCAATACCGGCCTGTCGGAGACCCCCGTCATCCCCTTCTTCGTCGGCGACGACCTTAAGGCCTTCTTCATGCGCAAACGGCTCGAGGACGAGGGGGTCTTCGTCAACCCGGTCATCAATCCCGCCGTCCCGAAGGATCAGGCGCTCATCCGACTCAGCCTCATGTCCAACCATACCGAGGAGCAGATCGCTTTCGCTCTTGAAAAGATCGCGCTTTGCGGCCGCGAGATAGGGATAATCCAATGATCGAAGTGCACACCGTCACCACGGACCGCAAGGGACTGAAGGATTTCCTCGACCTTCCCTACCGGCTCTACCGCGACGACATGAACTGGATACCGCCGCTCCGCTTCGAGCGGAAGATGTTCTTCAACCAGAAGAAGAACCCCTTCTTCGAACATGGCGAGGCCGATTATTTCGTCTGCTACAAGGACGGCGTCCCGGCGGGCCGCATCACCGCCCACATCGACCGCAACTACGACAGTTACCATAAGACCAAGCATGGCTTTTTCGGCTTCTTCGAGGCCGAGAACGACCCCGCGGTTTCTTCCGCGCTCATCAAAACGGCTGAAGAATGGGTCGCCAAGCGCGGCTACGACCGCATAATCGGGCCGATGAACTTCACCACCAACCACGATTCGCCCGGCTTCAGCGTCTTCGGCGCCGACACTCCGCCCTATCTGATGAATCCCCACACCATGCCCTACTATCCCGCACTATTCCGCGCCGCCGGATACCTCGACGAGCAACTACTCAATAGCTGGGCGCTTACCGAGCCGAAGGATCTGCCGCAGGAATTCCACGACCGCGACGAGAAACTGTGTGCGAAGTACGGCGATCGCCTCGTGGTGCGCCATATCGATCTCAAGAATCTGCGGCAGGATGTCGACACCATACTCAAGATATTCAACGAGGCATGGTGTGACAACTGGGGCTATGTCCCGATGACCGAACGGGAGATAACGGCAATGGCCGACGAACTAAAGCTCATCGTCGATATCCGCCTTACCTACATGGTGTTCCTCGACGGCGAACCGGCCTCATTCATGGTCTCGATGCCCGACATCAATCAGATACTGGTCAAGAACCGCAACGGCTCGATTTTCAGCCGCCACTTCTTCAACCTCCTCTTCAATCGCAAGCGGCACATCAACCAGTTTCGCGTGATGTTGCTGGGGTCGCTCAAGAAATACCGCCTACTTGGGCTCGACGCTCTCATGTACCACCGGCTCCTCCACGACGGACTCAACGCCGGCATGCGCGAGGTGGAGATGTCGTGGATACTCGACACCAACCGGCCAATGAACAATGCTGCGGCCCACATGGGCGCACATCTTTTACAGCAGTATCTCATTCTCGCCAAGCCGCTCGAACCGACCACATGAAAGAGACGCTCCTCACCGGCGCTACCGGCTTCATCGGCGGCTATCTGACCGACGAACTTATGGCCCGCGGCCATCATCTGCGCCTGCTCGTTAGACGGCGGAATGCGCAGATCGATCAGTTCGAAAAGAATGGCGCAAAGATATTTCTCGGTGATTTCACCGATAACGACCTCGTAAAGCGGGCGGTCGAGAATTGCGGCACCGTCATCCATGTCGCCGGCGCGACCAAGAAGAACAGCGAGAAAGAGTACTTCGAGGGGAACACTCGTTTCACCGAAAAACTGCTCGCGCCGCTCACCAAAGAACAGCGCTTCATCCTCGTCAGTTCACAAGCGGCCGCCGGTCCGTCGACCGGCAACCAACCGGTCGTCGAGAGCGACCCGCCGCGACCGCTCACCTGGTACGGGAGATCGAAACTGGCCGCCGAAGAATCGGTGAAGCGCTGGGGCGCCGACCACGATAACAACTACCTGATACTGCGTCCCTGTTCGGTCTTCGGGCCGGGTGAACGGGACATTTATACCATTTTCAAGATGCTCGACCGCAATGTTCTGACGCTGCTGGGAACCGGCGAGAAGCGGTTCTCGGTCATCTATGTCGCCGACCTTTCCGCCGCCATCATCGCGGCGGCCGAGGGAACGGTGACCGGGAAGACCTTTTTCGTCTGCAACGATGCGCCGGTATCGTGGCGCGAATTCAGCGAGGAGATCCGCGTCGCTATGGGAAAGAAAAATCTCCTGCGGCTGATGATACCCGAATGGCTCGCCGCACCGGTCGGTCACACGGCGGGGCTGATCGGCAAAATGGTCGGGAAAACCTTCCCGGTCAACGGCCAGAAGGTCATCGAGATGAAGCAGGATGCGTGGATATGCAGCAATGATGCGATCCGGAAGGAACTGGGCTGGCGGCAGCAGGTGCCGCTGGACCGGGCGATGCGCGACACCGTCGACTGGTACCGCCGCAACGGCTGGCTGTCGGCGTGAAACGGAGGTGACAATGAGCGAGACCTTTATCCATGAAAGCAGTTACATCGACGATGATGTGGTCATCGGCGACGGCACCAAGATATGGTTCTTCTGCCATGTACTGACCGGGTCGCGCATCGGCGCCGACTCTTCGTTCGGCCAGAACTGCATGATCGGGCCGCGCGCCATCGTCGGGAACGGCGTCCGGGTGCAGAACAACGTCAGCATCTACGAAGGGGTGGTCATCGAGGACGATGTTTTCCTCGGTCCCTCGATGGTCTTCACCAATGTGATAAACCCGCGCAGTTTCATACCGCGCAAGGACGAATATAAGAAAACGCTCCTGAAAAAAGGCTGTTCTATCGGCGCCAACGCCACCATCGTGTGCGGCGTCACCGTCGGCGAATATGCCTTTATCGGCGCCGGGACGGTCGTGACCAAGGATGTTCCCGCCTACGCGCTGGTCTACGGCAACCCCGCCAAACAGCACGGTTGGGTCGGCCGGTCGGGCAACAAACTGACCTTCGGCCGGGAGGGCATCACCACCGATGCGACCGACGGCGCCCGCTATGAACTTGAGAATGGAAAAGTGAGGCCGCTGTGAAGAAGATAGAACTCATTGATCTGGCGGCGCAGTACCGCGCCTACAAGGACGAATTCGACGCCGCCATCGGCACGGTCTGCGAGCGGGCCGCTTTTATAATGGGGAGCGAGGTCTCGGAACTCGAACAGGCGCTCGCCGCCCATTGCGGCGCCCCGCACTGCGTCAGTTGCGCCAACGGCACCGACGCGCTGGTGCTGGCGCTCCGGGCGCTCGACATCGGCCCCGGCGACGAGGTGATCACCTCGACATTTTCCTTCATCGCCACCGCCGAGGCGATAGCGACGGTCGGCGCGACGCCGGTCTTCGTCGATATCGAGGCCGACACCTACCTTATCGACGCGGCACAGATAGAAAAGAAGATAACGAAAAAGAGCCGTGCGATCATCCCGGTCAGCCTCTACGGCCAGTGCCCCGACATCGACGCCGTGAACGCCCTAGCGGCGAAGCATAACCTCACCGTTATCGAGGATGCGGCGCAGAGTTTCGGCGCGCTCTACCACGGCCGGAAAAGCTGCGGTCTGACACGCGTGGCCACGACCAGCTTCTTTCCCGCCAAACCGCTCGGTTGCTACGGCGACGGCGGCGCGGTCTTCACCGATGACGCGGCCATAGCCCAGAAACTCGCCTCGCTGAGGCTCCACGGCCAGTCGAAACGGTACTACCACCGGCTGGTCGGGATGAATTCGCGGCTCGACACCGTACAGGCGGCGGTACTGCTGGTGAAACTCGCCCATTTCGACGACGAGATACGGCAACGGCAGGCGGTCGCCCGCCGCTACGACGAACTGCTTGCAAAACTGCCGCTCGTCCGGCCGACGGTGCGCGAGGGACGGCTTTCGGTCTGGGCACAGTACGCCATCCGCGTGAAGGACCGCGACACCGTGGCGCAGAAACTCAAGGATGCCGGCATCGCGACGGCGGTCCACTATCCCCTGCCGCTCCACCTGCAGGAGGTCTTCGCGCCGCTCGGCTACCGCGAAGGATCGCTTCCGCTCGCCGAAGAGGCGGCCCGCACGGTCCTTTCGCTCCCGATGAGCGCCTTTGTGACCGCAGAAGAACAGGAACAGGTCGCCGATACCCTCGCCACTGCTCTGTGATACCGCAACGTCACACACTCCGAAAAAGGGTTTGTTTTTCTTGTCTTTCCACTCTAATTTCGTATGATACAGAGGTTTTTTGATCATGATATACGGAGACCGATGAGATATCTCGTTACCGTGGCTGTTCTGTTTCTTATATTTATCGCAGGGTGCGCGCACACTAAATACTATGGAAAAGAGGTCGCGGGCAAAGATCTGCCCTTCGCACCGCTCGCATCCGAGGATAATGTCAAGGATCTTCTGATCCCGGATGATGAATACCGCATCGGCACCGGCGATGAATTGAAGGTCGATGTCTACAACATCCCCGAACTCAGCTCGAAATCGATGTCCATCAGCCAATTCTTTGGTCAGGTGGTGGACGAAAAGGGAGAGATATTGTTTCCCATTATCAAGAGCATCAAGCTCGGTGGTCTGACCAAAAAAGAGGCGGCGCAGACGCTCGAGGAACGGCTCAAGGAATTCGTGAAAAATCCCGACGTCTCTATCGAGATCGTAAAATTCCAGAGCAAGTTCTACTACATAACCGGGTCCTCGAACAATAACGGGAAGTATAACATCACCCCCACGACGACCATCATGGAGGCCCTTTCACGCATCACGCCGCTTGCCAGTTCCAACTCTGTGACGATGGCCAACACCATCTATCTCAAACGCGACGAGAAAGTCATTCCCCTTTCGATAACCGAGATCAGCAAGGCGCAAACCGACTATTCAAAGGTCCGGCTCCACAACGGCGACACCTTTTTCGTGCCGCCCGCAGCAGCTGAACGGGTCTACATCGTCGGCGAGGTCGCGCGGCCGGGCGCCTACCAAATAACAAAACCCGATTATACCATACTTGATCTCATTGCCGAAGCAGGCGGCGTCGATCCGATAACCGCCGACACGGCCGAACTCTATATCGTCCGCCAGTACGGCGGCAAATTCCAGTACGCGGTCATTGACTACGATAAGGTCATCGGCGGCGACAGTGCCAACGACCTACGCCTTCAACCGGGCGACCGCATCGTCGTTTCGCCCACCGCACTGACCAGTTACAACCGCATCATTGAACAACTTTTGCCAACCTTCCAGATGGTCAATTCCATCACCGGCACGATAAGTAATGTCAACAGTTTGAAGTGAATATGGCATGATGACCGACCTCACCGTAAAAGATCTCATCGCCATTGTCCGGCACGGCGCGCGCATGACGCTCATCGTATTCTCGGTCACCTTCTTTGTCAGCCTTTTCGCGATGTTCCTGTTCGCTCCTGAATATGAGGTGTCGACCACGATACTCATCGAGCAGGAGGACCCGTCGGCCCTCATGTTGCCCAATCCGGCGGCGCTGTTGATGGGCGGTTTTCAAACGACACAGAACGAAACCGAACTCATCAAAAGCCGCGTCATCGTCGATGCTCTCATCGAGAAATTCAATCTGCAGTTTCCGATCGAACGACTGAACGACAGCTTCTTTCGCCAATTCGTAGGGAAATTCCGTGGAGAACCAGAATTCATCGGTGCCCCTTATTTTCTAAAGACACATCCTGCACTCGTCAATCAGGAAGGGAACATTACGGTCGCCGGGACCGGATATCTCATAGAGAACGGTGCAGACAGAACTGAGTGTGCTTGGGGCAGTGCCTGCCTTTTCAAAGGCGGCGAAATCGTATTAGAGAAGGCGGGAGAAATACCGGTCGGTGAGCAGTACGAGTTCAGTTATCGCAATTACGTGAAGGCGCGCAAAGCGGTCCGGGAATCGTATGAAGCTCTTCCGCTCGGCGAAGATAAGGCTCCATCTCTGTTGCGTGTTTCGATGGAAACGACCAACACCCCCTTCACCGCTCTTTTCCTCAACGAACTTGTTTCTGTCTTTGCGGCGAAAAAAGTACTGTGGCGCACCGAATCTACTGAAATAACAAGGAGATTCCTCGAGAAACTCTCTCTTCGCCTCAAGGATGAACGGGACGAAAAGCTGCGCAAACTTACCACCTTCATGTCAAACAGCCGCACCATTCTTCCCGACGAACAGGTCAAAACGCTCGTCATGCAGAAACTGGAGTTGGAACAACAGAAAAAAGAGATAGACATCCGCCGCAGCCTTATCGTCGAATTCCGCAAGACCATCGAAGAAGGTGGCGCCCGGATGCTCCCCACGCCGATGCTGGACGACGACAAAACGTTCGGCGAGGTCATCGCCACCTACAACACCTTGGTCATGGAAGAAAAGAAGGCGTCGGAACTCTATTTCGACTCACACCCCGACCTCATCATGCTCCGTCAGCAGCTTGCCGCAGCCCGCAAGACCATCGGCACCATGGCCGACGACACCGATGCGAACATCCGGCAGGTCGAGACGTTGCTGAACACCAAATTGAGCGAGATAGACACCGAGATGCGCCGCCTGCCACCGGAACTGAGCGAACTGGCGGTACTCAAGGCCGAGGAACAAGCGGTCGAGAAGATATACTGGTTCCTCAACGAAAAGCTCTATGAGAATGAGATCAAAAAAGAATCGATGAAACACGATATCCGTGTCATAGACCATGCCGACCCCTATGAGGAAAAACTGTTCCCGCGCATATCCATATCGATGCTCTTTGCCTTCGCCCTAGCGCTTCTGTTGAGTCTCGGCACCGCATTCGCCCATTATCTTTTCCGTCGCACCATACCCTTCGGTGAAGAGGTCTCTCGGTTCGCCGGGGACGCCTATCGCCGTTTCGATCTGCCGTGGATCGGCACGGGACATCCCACCGAAGATATTGACGCACGCCTTCTACGCATCATGGTCGCCTCGGGGCTGCTCGACCATCGCACCGGCACCATCGCCGTGTGCTCCATCGAACCGGGTGCCGGGAAAAGTTTTCTGGCGGGACGGCTGGCACAGATGTTGTCCGATCTCGGATACCGGACCGCGCTTCTGGGGGAGAACACGGGAACAACGCCGCAGGGCGGCAAGGAACAACCGACCCAACCAGCACGTCACCGACTTGACGGCGATTCGGCGGTCGGCACGCTGGTGGCTGCGGACGGGATCGGACTGAAAAAGATACGCGCCCTGCGCGAACAGTATGATTTTGTCATTCTCGACACCCCTCCGATGAACGCTTCGGTCGAGGCTCTTATCGCCGCCGCCGAATCGGATCGAATCCTTTTTGTCGTCCGAGCCGGGAACACCCCGCGCGCCATCTTCAAGAAATATTTCAGCCTTCTTTCCGAGCGCGCACCGCAGGACGGACAGATCGTCATCGCGGTGAATGGTTCGGCATACATACCGTCGTGATCATCGACTAGACGGGCGGACACCTGTGGGAACCATCCTATCGATCGCGCTCCTGATTCTCTGCATTATCGAGGCTTTTCGCGATCTAAAGCGAAGCCTTGTTTTCTTTCTGCTGGCACTCCTGTTCGCCCCCTATATCATTATCGGGTCGCTCTATATCCGGATGGAACTGCCGCTGACACCGATCTATCTGGCGATACTTCTGGCACGACGTGAGCTCACCGCGATACGCATCCCGACCATCATCTGGCCGCTGGTCCTGTTATGGGCCTACACCCTCCTGCTCACATTGGTCTCCGCCATCGTCGGAGCCGCCGTCCTCCCCTCCTGGTTCAATGTGTATGCCTACATCAAACCGGCACTCCTGATACTGTTATTCGCCAATATGGATTTTTCCGAATCCGACCTCATGCGCCTTCTGCGTTGGTTCGCGGCAAGTGCCGTCCCGCTCGCCCTGCTGGCAGCGGCCCAGACCTTCGGGATACAGGCAGCAACCGACCTCACCATGAATGCCTATATGTCGCCGGGCCGACTGGTTGTCGAACGGCTGGTCGACGAGATCGGGTTCATCCTCCGCGCGGTCAGCGTTTTCGAATCCCCATCGTATGCGGCGACCTATTTCCTGACAACGCTCGCCACTGCGGTTTATCTGTTGTTCGAACTACGCGGGCAACAAGTCGCGAAACGGATGTTCCTGCTGCCTCTCGTATCTCTGTTCGCTTCATTCGTCGGTGGTATAGTAACCCTTTCGGCCACTTTCGTCGCCGGCATCGGACTTATCCTGTTCATGCTTTTTCTGCGGCTGGAATGGCGCAACAAGGTCCGTGCCATGGCAATATCGGCCGCTTTCGGTGCCATTGTCATCGGATATCTGATGTTCCTGGGCAAGGACGAGGAATATGCTTCGATAGCAAACAATATCACTTATCAGGCACGTCGCGTCGCATCGCTCGAACTTTTCGAATCGCGGTATGCGGGCAACACCGGCTATCTCAAAGCGACGATAGGCGAGATCAGCAACAATCCGTTCATCGGTTATGGTTGGATGCGAAAACCGGGGGTTTTCATCGGCGACTCAATGTATATCGTCCTACTCTATCAAAGCGGTATTCTCGGTCTGACGATATTCCTGTTCTGGTTGCTTCAGACATACCGGGCGACCTCAAGGAATCGAGCCCTGCGCGAGATATTCGTCTTCTGGCTGTTCGTTCTGCTGATCTCCGGCATGGGAAGCCCCTCCTTCTTTACCCCTCGCCTCAACGATTGGTGGTGGGCGCTATGCGGTATCGGCGTAGGCCTGGCCAACACCGTACCTTCTTCTTGCCGGGACAACGCATGAAGTTGTTGTATATCACCTCAAGCCTTCCCATCGGCACTCAAGAAACCTTTATCATACCGGAGATAAGTGCGCTCCTGAGCGCTGGCCACGACATCACTGTTATCCCACTCCACCCGCGCGGCGACTTCATCCACGACGACGCCAGGCCGCTGTTGCCACGGTCGGTTATAACGCCGCTTTTTTCACCCCGCCTACTCGCGGGGATACCTTTTCTTCTGCGGCACCCAACGGCTTCTCTGCGGGCGTTCAAAGCACTTTTCACCTGCGACCCCGTCCATCTGGCAAAGAACCTAGCGGCATTTTTCAAGGCACTCTACCTTGCCAAAACCTTCGACCTGCGTTCGTTCGACCATATCCATGCCCACTGGTCGGCGGTCTCGTCGTCGCTCGCGTTGGCGCTCCATCACCTGAGCGGCGTATCATGGAGTTTCACGGCTCATCGTTGGGACCTGGTCGACAATAACCTGCTGATCCGTAAGATAGCATCAGCATCTTTCGTGCGACTCATCTCCCACAACAGTCTTGATCTGGTACGGATGCATGTCGCCGCGCCACCTATGGAAAAGATACATTTCATCCCGATGGGCGTCAATATCCCGCCGCAAACGATCTCAACATTCTCCGCGGCTGATCGCCCCTTTACCCTTCTCTGTCCCGCGAATCTGCTGCCGGTCAAAGGACATAGTTATCTTATCGAGGCAATCCGGCTCTTGAAAGAACGCACCGTGTCGGTCCGGCTCATCATCGCGGGCTGCGGACCGTTGGAAAAGGATTTGCGACGCCTGACGACCGCTGCGGCGCTGAACGATCGCGTGGAATTCGCCGGTCGTATCCCCCACGGCAAATTGCTTGCGCTGTACCGCGAACAGGCAGTGGACACCGTAGTACTTCCCAGCGTCGATCTCGGCGGCGGCGTCCACGAAGGGATACCGGTAGCACTTATCGAAGCGATGGCCTGCGGCATACCGGTCCTCTCGACCGCGACCGGCGGGATCCCCGAACTGTTGGGAGACGGCGCCGGCATCATGGTCCCCGACAAGGATCCGGCGGCACTCGCGGAGGCCATGGAACGGCTCGCCACCGACCTGTCGTTACGCCGTTTGACCGCTGAAAAAGGCCGCCGCACTGTCAGTGAACGCTTCGCCATGATCCCAGTTGCGGCCCGACTGGCTGCGCTTTTTGAGGCACACCGATGAGCGAATCGCAGAGTTTCGCCAGCGACAAAAAGGTCCTTGCTTCAAATTTCCTCGCCCTGTCACTGGTCAAGGTTACCGACTACCTCATCCCGCTTATCACACTTCCTTATCTCGCCCGCGTCCTCGGCGTCGACAAATTCGGCGTTATCTCCTTTTCGCAGGCATTCATCCAGTATTTCATCTGCTTCGTCGAATACGGCTTCAACTTCAGCGGCACACGCGCCGTCGCCCTCAACCGGCAAGATCACGCGGCGCTGGAAAGCATCCTGTCGCGCATCTTCTTCGCCAAACTCTTCCTTGCCCTTTGCTCACTCGCACTGCTCCTGCTGCTCATCACCGTTGTGCCGCCGCTCAGGAAATACGCGCTCCTGCATCTCTTCACCTTCGGCCTGGTCTTTGGCGAGGTCTTCATCCCGCTCTGGTTCTTCCAAGGCATCGAGCAGATGAAGTATGTGACCATCTTCAACTGCCTGTCGAAGGTGCTCTTTGCGACCGCCATCTTCATTTTCGTGCGGCAACCCGACGATTATCTCATCGTCAACCTCATGTACGGCGTGGGGGCCATCCTGTCGGGTTCGACCGCCATGGCCCTGCTCCGGTTCAAATTCGGATTGCGCATAACCCTTCCCCCCTGGCGGGCGGTGGCAACGGAACTGCGGCAAAGCTTCAACATCTTTGTCGGCACCTTCATCCCCACGCTTTACAACAACACATCCACCTTCATACTCGGACTGACCGCGTCGGAGACCTTCGTGGGATACTATGCGGCGGCCATCAAGGTGATAAACATCGTCAACCAGTTCGTATGGGTCCTCGGCCGCGTCTTCTTTCCCTTCCTGAACCGCCGTTTCTCCGCCTTCCGAACCGCCGGCCGCATCATGCTCGGCGCCGGACTGGGGCTGACGCTGGCCGTATTCCTCTCCGCCGACCTGCTGGTCGACATCCTCTTTACCAATCGGTATGAGGCGACGGCAACGCTCCTGCGCATCCTCAGCGCCAGTTCGTTCCTGCTCGCCGTCATGAGCACCTACGGGTCCAACTATCTCGTGGTCCTCAAACAGGACCGCCTTTATATGATCATCACCGCGACCGCATCGCTCATCGGATTCGCCGCCGCCATCGTCACGATACCGGTCTGGTATCATTACGGCGCGGCCTGGACGCTGGTCGGAGCGCGCGCCCTGTTGGCGTTGCTTTGCTTCATCTTCGCGATGCGGTTGATGCTCGACACGCGAAGGGCCTCCGCAGGCTGATCAAAAAATTTTGCAATTTCAACCGGCTCGATTATAGTTCTTAAGCTCAATGAGAAGCCTTGTTTTGAGCTTCCGGCATATTGAGCAAGCAGGTGGCGGCGGTATCAGGGAGAACAGTCGGCGATGATCAAAAATGTCGCTATTGTTGGCGGAGGGAATAGCGCCCATGTCCTTATTCCGTTTCTTTCCTCATCTGGATACCAGGTAAGACTACTCACACGAAAACCTCAAAGTTGGGACAAAAATATTACCCTTGAATATCAAACTCCCGAAGGCGAGATCATAAAGGAATATCACGGGAAGATCGATCAAGTGACATCAGACCCAAATGATATCATACCCGATTCAGACCTTATCATTCTCTGCATGCCTGTTGCCTCATACCGCAAAGCACTTCATCATATCGCCTCCAGCATAAGAAGAGACAAAAAGGTTTACATTATGGCCATCTACGGCCAGGCTGGCTTCGACTGGATGGTGAACGAGGTAAAGAAAAAAGAGTCGCTGACCGATATCGTGACCTGCGCCATAGGTCTCATCCCGTGGGTATGCAGGACCAAAAAGTACGGTAGAATAGGGATCACCTACGGCCCCAAAGCGGTCAATGTCGCGTGTGTCGATCGCGCCGACGAATTCCCCTATCTGCAGCGCACCGTTCTCGATGACCTCTGTTTTCGCTGGTTCGATACGGGACATTTCGTGAAATCGGACAATTTCGTCTCGCTTTCTCTCTCGGTGGACAACCAGATAATCCACACCACGCGTCTTTTTGGGCTATACCTCCGATACAAGGGGATCTGGCAGAAAAAGGAAGATGTTCCCTACTTCTATAAAGATTACGATCAACTGTCGGCGGATCTCCTGGGCGAACTCGACGCCGACTACTCCCTTATCAGGGAAGGCATCCGCCATAGATTCAGAGAAAAGGATTTCAAATATATGCTGGATTATCTGGCACTCGAAAGGTTCTCCTATAACTCATCCAATGCGAGTATCCTTGAGTCATTCCAGAATTCGGTGACCCTGCGCGCCATCGCAACACCGACGGTCACGAATGAGAAAGGTGAACAGGTCTTCGACAAGCATCACCGCTTCTTCACCGACGACATTTACTACGGACTTTGCATCGCCAAATGGTTCGCCCAGCAAATGGACCTGTCGGTGCCCACGATAGACCGGATACTACGCTGGGCACAGGATTTACTCGAAGTACGGATCCTTGACAACGACAACAGGCTTGATGTCGATTCACTGACCAAGGACCGGTTTCTGACGGGCATCCCCGTGGTCTACGGTTTCTCATCTCTTGAAGAATGCATTTCGTGAAAAATCCAAAGCTCGGCATCTGCATTGGGTTCGATAAATACCATGAACAATACGTCCGTTCCTGCGAGGAACTGGGAGTGCCGTTCGTGCGGATCGACCTGCGCGCCGCCGACTGGCTCCGACAGGTCAAAGAAAGCGGGTGCGACGGCTTCCTGTTACGGCCGCCCTGTGAAATACAGGAACAAAAATCGATCTACGACGAACGGGTATATTTTCTGCACCGGACACTCGGATATCCGGTCTATCCCTCTCTCGACGAGATACTCATTTACGAGAACAAGCGCAACATGAGCTATTGGCTCGAACACCACGGGTTCCCTCACCCGAAGACCCGCGTGTTCTCGATGAAACAGGAAGCGCTCGCGTTCGCGGACAGTACCGACTACCCGGTCGTCTTCAAGGCGAATGTCGGCTCTGCCGCGACGGCGGTCGAGATCGTCAAAAACCGTCGTCAGGCACGACGCATCATTAATGCTGTCTTCGGGCGGATACACCCACTACTCGCCCTAGGACATATTCGCTGGCGCCGTCTTGGCGGCATACCGTTGCCGCTGTTCGGCGTGACCCAACGCCACTATCTCATAGCACAGGAATATAAGAAAATCATCCACGAATGGCGTATCATCCGCATAGGCGATTCCTACTTCGGCCATCAGAAACTCCTTAAAGGCGAATTCGCCAGCGGTTCCGGCCGCGTGGGATGGATCCGACCGCCGGACGAACTGCTTTTCATGGTGAAGGACATCTGCGAACGCGGCGGCTTTCTGTCTATGTGTGTCGACATCTTCGAAACGGCTGACGGCAAGTATTTCATCAATGAATTACAGTCTATATTCGGTTCCTACAATGACTCGCAGATGTACATCGACGGCGTACCTGGTCGTTTAACACTCAAAGGCCGTGAGTTTGCCTTTGAAGAAGGAAAATTCAATCGATTCGGTTCCTATCTGCTCCGGGTCAAGCATTTCCTCGATATACTTCAACATACCGACAGGAATGATCATCGGTGAACGACGAGCGCATCTCCGTCGCCTGTATATTGCCCGACCTGCGTGGCGGCGGCGCCGAACGGGTCATCGTCCGCCTTCTCAACGCCCTTGACCGGAAGCGTTTCCGACCAATACTCATACTTATTGAAAAAAACGGTGATTACCTTGACGAAGTAGCGACCGATGTCGAGATCGTCGATCTGAAACGATCACGTATGCTCACCGCCCTTCCCGCGCTTTTCACCGTCATTCGTCGCCTTCGGCCCGATATCGTACTAGCCACCCACGGTTATGTCAGTCTGCCGCTCGCCCTGTTGATGCCTTTTCTGCCGCGCGGCATCCGCTTCATAGCCCGCGAGGCGAACACCCCCTCCCGCTGGAGTGCCCTGCAGCCTCCGTTGCGCCGTCGGATATTCTCCTTCCTCTACCGTCACCTTTTCCGACGCTTTACCGGCATCGTCGCTCAATCCGACACGATGCGCCACGACATGTTGTCGTTCTGCCGCCTGCCGGGGGAGCGGATAACGGTCATCCACAATCCGGTTGACATCACCGCCATCGACCGTCAGGCCTCCTTGCCATCAGCGGTAGCACTTCCCGAAGGGGTAAAAAGGGTCATCGCGGTCGGCCGCCTGCACCCCCAGAAACAGTATCCTATGCTTATCGAGGCCTTTTCTCGTCTCAACGATATACCGGCGCACCTGACGATACTCGGCGACGGCCCCGACAAAGAGACCATCTTGGAAAATATATTGGAGCGACGGCTTGCAGCGCGCGTCCACCTCGCCGGATTCATCAAAAATCCTTATGCCGTCATGCGACGCGCCGACCTGCTGGTACTTCCCTCTGCTTTCGAAGGTTTTCCCAACGCCCTCATCGAGGCGAACGCCTGCGGGATTCCGGCGGTCGTCTTTCATGACATCGGCGGCGCTTCGGAGATAATCATCGAAGGACTCAACGGTTATCTAGCGCAACAGGGGTCAATCGAAGATCTTGCCGTAAAAATGCGAACAGCGCTACTCGGCAATTGGGATCGAGAGCGGATACGGGCTTCCGCTTACGATCGTTTCGGCTTGCCGAACATTGTGGCGCAGTGGGAGGATTATTTTTCCTCGGGCAACGTCAATTAAACTTGTATTTTCCTCTCAAAAAGCATACAGTACCGCACGCCTTTTGTGGCGACCGGTGGAACGGTAGGACATGAAAGTATCGATACTTATTCCAACTTTTCAGGAAGGCAGGTACATCACTCGGTGCCTTAACAGCATCATCACCAACGAGTATGATTTTGTCGGCACCGGTTCCGAGATACTGGTCATCGACGGTCATTCGACCGATGGTACTCGCGATATCGTGACCGGCTTCATGGAACGACACCCGTTCGTCCGGATGATCGACAACCCCGACATCGCGCAGGTGGTCGGGCTCAATGTCGGATTCAAAGTAGCGATCGGCGATATCATCATCCGCTGTGACGCTCATTCTGAATATCCCCGTAATTACGTGCGCGAACTGGTCGCATGGCACGCCAAGGGGCTTGCGGCCAATATCGGCGGTTGCTGGGTCACCCTGCCGGGCGACGAAAGCATCCGGGCGCAGGCGATCGCCGAGGTGATGCGTCATCCGGTCGGCGTGGGCCTCACCTACCGCACCGCACCGGAAGGCAAAGAACGGTTTGTGGACACCGTTCCGTTCGGTTCATGGAAACGGGAAACCATTGATGCGTTCGGCCCGTTTGACGAGGAGTTCATTCGAGCACAGGACCTTGAACACAATATGCGACTCCGCGCACGGGGCGAAAAGATTCTGATGCTACCGTGGCTCCGCATCCGTTACTATGCCCGAGAATCGTACGACAAGGCGGCGAGCATGTTTTACCAGTACGGCTACTGGAAGAACAAGGTCAACCGCAAGTTCGGCACTATCTGCAGCATACGCCAGTTAATCCCACCGCTGTTCGTTCTTGGGCTCATCGCGCTGGCTATAAGCGCCTGTTGCTCTACTGTCGCTGCGGCACTTTTCCTCGCCTACATCGGCCTCTATGTTATCCCAATACTCGCCTTCTCGATGCTCATCATCTTCCAGCAACCGCCCGAACGACGTTCATTCGGTTTTTTCTTGTTGGTCGCCATCGCTTTCTTCATGACTCACTTTAGTTACGGCTTTGGTTACATCATGGGATTCATCAATATCATCATCTTGCGACGTGCCGACCTCGGAAAAAACCTCAAAACCCATACCCGCTGACCTCTCTTTTCTTGACCTAATTGCTCAAATCGTTAAGGTAGTGCGACACTGTTCGCGCGTCAAATGGAGGCACGCATGAAGATCGCTGTTGTTGGTTCCGGCTATGTAGGACTCGTCTCGGGCACCTGTCTGGCCGATTTCGGCCTTGATGTCATCTGCATGGATATCGATGAGAAGAAAATAACGGCTCTGAAAAACGGGAAGATGCCGATCTACGAGCCGGGGCTCGACACCCTTGTCGAGCGCAATGTCGCCAACAAACGACTATCGTTCACCACCGATATGAAGTACACGGTCGAGACCGCCACCGTCATCTTCATCGCGGTCGGCACCCCCCCCAAGGACGACGGTTCGGCCGACCTGCAGTATGTCCTCGCGGTCGCGAAGGAGATCGGTCGTTACATGAACAAGTACACCGTCATCGTCGACAAGTCGACCGTTCCGGTGGGGACCGGCCAGCTGGTCAAGAAGACGGTCGCCGACGAACTCAAGAAACGCGGCGTTTCGTTCGAATTCGATGTCGTCTCCAACCCCGAGTTCCTGCGCGAAGGGCACGCCATACACGATTTCACCCATCCCGACCGCGTCGTCATCGGCACCGAAGGGAAGAAGGCCGAGGAGGCGATGCAGAAGGTCTATCGGGTCCTTTACCTCAACCAGACGCCGTTCGTCTTCACCACGATAGAGACCGCCGAGATGATCAAGTACGCGTCGAACGCCTTCCTCGCGGCGAAGATATCGTTCATCAATGAGATGGCGCTCCTCTCCGAGCGGGTCGGCGCCAATGTGCAGGATATCGCCAAGGCGATGGGGATGGACGGCCGCATATCGCCGAAGTTCCTCCATGCCGGCCCCGGCTACGGCGGTAGCTGCTTCCCGAAGGACACCAAGGCGATTTACGACATCGGCAAGAAGCACGGCGTCGAACTGATGGTGGTCAAGGCGGCCATCGAGGCCAACGAGAAGCAGAAGCAGAAGATGGTCGAAAAGATAGTGACCGCGATGGGTTCGGTGAAGGGAAAGACCTTCGCCATCCTCGGGCTCACCTTCAAGCCCGACACCGACGATATGCGCGACGCCCCGTCGCTGACCATCATCCCGGCGTTGGTCAAGGCGGGCGCGACGATACGGACCTTCTGCCCTCAGGGCTTCCATGAGGCGAAATGGCGGCTGGCCGACCACGAGAAGGCGATCGCCTACTGCGCCGATAGTTACGAGGCGGTGACCGGCTGTGACGCGGTGATCATCCTGACCGAATGGAACCAGTTCCGCGGCATGGACCTGCCGCAGATACGGTCGCTGATGAAGGACAAGTTCTTCTTCGATCTGCGCAATGTCTATTCCCGCGACCCGCAGGTCCGCGAACTGTTCACTTACTCCGGCGTCGGCCTGCCTCACTGAGGCGTGACGCGCTCCCCGAAAAGCCGTTCGAAAACGAACTTCTTCAGCCGCCGGATATCGTCGCGGTCCTGTGCCGCGTAGCACCGTTCCCCGCCGTCGGGCAGATGTTCTTTGAGCAGATCGCGTTTGGAATAGAGCACCTCGACCGATCCCACCGCCACGCCGCAGGCATCAAGCAGTTCATCCACATACCGTTTCTTTGCGCGCCATTCGCGGTCGGTCGGATCGACCACCTGCAGGATGAGCGTCGCGTTCAGTATCTCGGTGAAGGTCTGTTCGAAGGCATCAAGCACACCCTTCGACATACCTTCGATGAAACCGACCGTGTCGAGCAGGAAAAGTTTCCTGCCGAAGAGCGACACGAGCCGTATCTTCGGGTCTATCGACGAGAAGAACTCGCCCGATTCGCGCACCACCTTCTCGCCGATGAGGGCGTTGAAGAGGGTCGATTTCCCCGCGTTAGTGTAGCCGACGATGGCCACGGTCGGGTGATTGGTCCTAGCGCGGAATTTCCGCTGATTCTCGCGGCGACCGCGCTCTTTCTCAAGCGCCGTGCGGATGAGCCGCTGGCGCACTTTGAGCGACCGTTTCCGCTCCTCCTGCACCGTTTCGCCGGGGCCGCGCGCCCCCACCCCGCCGGTGATGCGCGACAGGCCGTGCGACCGTTCGTGATGCTCCAGCCGTTCGCGCCCGGTCGCCGATGCGGCCGCCTTGAGTTTGCCGCTCTGACCGTCGGCCCGTTTTTCGAATATCGAGACGATGAGATCCTCGCGGGTGATGATCCGTTTGCCCGAAAGCCGGGTAAGCGTCGCGATGGCCCGGCCGCCGGGATCGCGGGCGAAGATGACGGTGTCGAACCCCTCCGCCTCGGCGAGCCGCCCGCCCAGAGTCTCGGCGCCGGTCCGCGTGAGCGCCTCGATGCGCAGCATCTCGGTCGCGGTGATGCGGTAGCCGGCGTCTGCCGCCAGTTTCATCGTTTCGCGGATGAACGATTTGTCGCCGCCGACGCCGTTGAAAAGCAGGAGCGCCGTATCGGCGCCGCGCGGCACCGGCAGGGAGAACTCTTCCGGCATCAGAAAAAAGGGATATTTCTTGTGCCGCGCCGCCGTATCGGTCCGCAGATGGACCGTCGCGGTGGTCGGGATCCCCGATTCATCGCGCGCCACCAGCATCAGCAGATCGACCAGACATTCGTTCAGGAGTCCCTGCGGATCGGGCAACGCCAGTTCCTGCCGTGACGCGACGATAAGTCCCCGCACACGGTTCGAAGGACGGAAACGCTGAAAATGCTCGGCAACGGCCCATTCGGTCTGATAGCGAGCGTTTTTCAGCATCGCGTCGGCCGAGAGTTCTATCACCAGATAGTTCTCGACCGGCGTTGCGAGGATAAGTTCGGTAAGTTCGTGTTTAGTGATCCGCACGCCGCTTCTCGTCAATGAGGACCGCTATCTCGGCTAGGACCCGCGCCTTTTCGGGCGATACGCCGCCCGCGATGAGCCGTCGCTCCGCCTCGGCGACGGTCGCCGGATCGGGCGCGGGCCGCGGCGGACGGGCCGGCGGACGCCGTTTTTTTTTCTCGAAATGCCGCGGCTCGACCGACAGCGCGATGCCGGCCACCCGCGCCTCGGGCAGGATCCGCGCCATCTTTTCGACGATGAGCGGCAGGAGCGGTTCGTACTGGGCGCGGACCATCGAATTGGGCACCGCGACCTTGAGTACCCGTTTGCGCCGGTCGAATTCGTACGGGAACAGCATATTCCGGCTCTTTTTTCCCACAATGGCGGTCCACTGAAAAAGAACGGCCGTCAACAGCTCCCGGTCGGCGGGAATATCTGAAATTATCTTAGTTATTGCCGGCATCGAGCGCCGCCATCATCTCCGCCTCGGCCACCTTCTTGCCGTCGACCGACGCGACCCCCTTGAACTTGAGGATGCCGCCGCGCTGCTGGATAACCTCGACATCGAGGATGAGCTGATCGCCCGGCCGCACCTCTTTACGGAAGCGACAGGCATCGATACCCATGAAAAGCATCTTTTTCCCCGAATTCCCCTCGTCGCTGAAAAGTATCCCGGCGCTCTGCGCCATCGCCTCGACGATGAGAACCCCCGGCATGATGGGATAGAACGGAAAATGGCCCTGAAAGTGCGGTTCGTTCGCCGTCACATTCTTGAGCGTCTTTATCCGTTTCCCCGGCTCCTCCTCCAGCACCCGGTCGACCAGCAGGAACGGGTAGCGATGCGGTATCGCCTTCATGATCGCATCGATGTCTCTCATCCTTACCTCCCCTGTTGCATACGATGACATTCGATAAGATTGCGCAGCATCACGGCGTTGGTCACCACCCCGGCGCCGCCCGGCACCGGCGAATAGTGTATCCGATCCGCCTCTTTATCGTCCTTCGGCACGAAATCGCCGCACAGAGCGCCGTCGGGCCCCACATTGATGCCGATATCGACCACCGCCGCCCCGTCACGCACATCGACCGACCGGACGAGTCCCGCCTTGCCGGTCGCCACCGCGACGACATCGAACTGCCCGACGAGCCGCGAGAGGTCCGGCGTCCGGCTGTGAGCCACCGTGACGGTCGCATCGCGGTTGAGAAGCAGTTTGAACAGCGGCATCCCGACGATGTTCGACCGCCCCACCACCAGCACACGGCGCCCCGCGAGCGGGATCTGATAATGCTCCAGCAGAAGGACCGCCCCAAGCGCCGTGCAGGGAACGATCCGTTCCTCGCGGGTGGCGTAGAGGAGCCCTTGGTTGTGGTACGAAACGCCGTCGACATCCTTTTTCGGGTCTATCCGAAGATTCACCTCGTGCGCCGGTATGTCGCCGGGAAGCGGCAATTCGACCATGATGCCCTGGATGCCGGGGTCGCGGTTCGCCTTGTCGAGCGCCGTAAAAAAAGCGTCGGCCGAGGCATTTTTCTCCAGCGAGATGAGTTCCATCGTGAAATTGAGACGGGCCAGCGCCTTCTGTTTCGCCTTGAGATAGCTTTCGGCCGAGGCGTCGCCCGCAGGGTGAAAAACGGCCAGCCGGAGCGGCGGCGTCCCGTACGCGGAAAGCTTGTCGATAAGCGCATCGGCCGCCGGTTTACCTTTGAGTAGCATCAGTGACCTCGTCACAGTTAGTAGCCCGCCGAGTATAGCAGAACGGGAAATGAATGCAAGCGGGAGGGAAAACAGCGGGAGGGAAAATTGACCCAACGCATCGTTTGGGCTACTATGTCGTGCTGTTCGGGAGGTATCGCATGATCGATCGTCGCACACTCAAAGGAACGATAGCCGCCGATCTGTTCCGTTATGGCGGGAAACGGACCTCTTTTCCCCTTCTGTATGCGTTGTTCGGACCCCACCCGGGATTTACTTACACCTATGCATGGCGTCACGCATCGGCCTATCCCAAACGATCCCTGCGCGGTTTTTTCTGGCACCTTTTGGTCCGTCACCTCATGTATCGCTATGGCTTCCAGATACCGCCCGGTACCCTCATCGGCAAGGGACTTTATATTGGTCATTTCGGTACGGTGGTCGTTAACGGCCGCTCAAAAATCGGGGAGAACTGCAACATCGCCCACTCCATTACCATCGGGCAGGTCAATCGCGGGAAGCTGGTCGGATACCCCACCATCGGGAACCGCGTCTGGATAGGGACCGGGGCGGTCATTGTCGGTAACATACATATCGGCAACGATGTTCTGATAGCCCCCAACGCCTATGTTAATTGCAATATTCCCGATCACTCATTGGTCATTGGTAATCCGGGACAGATAACCCCACGCGACAACGCGACCGATGGATATGTATGCCATGTTCTCGATTCATGAAATAAAATAACCGCCTCTACTGTTTATCGACCGTTTTGAGCGCACCGGAGGAGGTTCATCCTATGACCCGCACCGCAACCGACATGAAACAGGTGCTGACGGCCCATCTCGATCTGATGTTCAGCTACAGCCTCTTCATCACCGGGAATCGTGATAAGGCGCTCGACCTCATGCAGGATACCATCGCCAGCCTGCTGACCAAAAAAGGAGCCTACGAGGAGCGGGACGCCTTCCGCACTTGGATATTCCGCGTCCTCAAGAACAACTGGCTCAACCGCGTGGCCAAAGATATGGCGAACCGCGAGGTGACCGAGGCGACCTTCCGCACAGAGGACGACGAAACGATAGACTTCGCCGACCCCCAGACTGCTCAATCGACCGATCCGCTGCTACGCGAACGGCTCCTCGACGCCTTCGCCCAGTTGCCCTCCGACCAGCACGAGGTCTGTTATCTGGTCGATGTCGAGGGGCTTTCCTACGACCAGACCGCCAAACGGCTCGCGATACCGATAGGCACCGTGATGTCGCGCCTCCACCGCGGCCGGGAGTTCCTGAAAACGAAACTCCGGCGCGAAGCGGCCGAGCTGCGCATAGTACCGTTCCCTGACGAGGTAAGTGATGAAAAACGAAAAGCCGTGTGAGATGAACCCGCTCTTCATCGAGCAGTTCGCCGACAGCGAACTCTCCTACGCCGAGAGCGCCGAGATGTCTGAACATCTCAAGACCTGCGCCGCCTGCCGCCACCTCTTCGACGAGGTACGCGGCATGAAAAAGGCGCTGCGTGCCGTGAACACTACCGAACATCTCACCGCCATAGAGCGGGCCGGTCTGGAGAAACTCATCGCCGACACCGGCGAACGCCGTCCCTTCCTGCCGCCCTTCCTTTCGTTCTTCTTCTCGGGAGCACGACTCGCCGTCACCGGCGCGACGCTGGGGATCGCGGCGCTGGTCACGGTCCTTTTTTATCAGATATTCACCATCGAGCGGAGCGCCGATCTCCTCATCAGCGAGATATTGCACATTCACGATAGCGTGTTGCCGGGAGAGATCGCGGCCGGGGACGACCTCGACAAGGTGGTCGAGAAGAATCTCAACATCACTGCGCCCAAGCTCAGGAAGTTCGTGGCGAACAAACCGGTCACCAAGGCCCGGTTCGCCAACCTCGGCGCCCACCCCGCAGCCTCGGTACACATGGCGAACGCCGACGGCAACGGAACCCTCATGGTGACCCATAAGAACGACGATATGAAGAAGCTCTTCACCGCCGCCGACTGTGTGCACGAGGTGAAGGACTGCCGCGCCCATAAGCGGACCATGAACGGCAAGGATCTCCTGTTCTGGGAAGAGAACGAAGGCAACTATCTGTTCGTATCGGACAACCGCCCCATGACGAGCGGCATGGTCCAGCTCATCAGCGCCGAATAATTATTCAGATGACAGGACGAAGGGTAGCGTCACTTCGGTGAGGGTGCCGTTGAATTCGGGGAAGACCCATCTTTTCTTTATCAGATCCTTGACGCACCGCTCAAGGTTGGTGCCTTTGAACTTCTGCGTATTGGTGTCGACCTTGGCGACCCGGCCGGTACCGAGCACCGACAGCGTCACCTCGAGTTTACCCGACAGCGACGCGTCGAGTTTGAGCGACTTGTTGTAGCAATAGGCGATGGTGTTGTTGGAGTTCTCCTTGACCACCTGCGCCACCTGCCGCGACGAGAGCTCTTCGGGCAACGCCGCCATCTTCGCGGTGTTGTCCTTGACCACGGCGTTCTTCGAGCCGGTATAGCCACCGCCTTTCGCCAGAAGCGACCGGCGGAACTGTTCGACCTCCTCGTCGGAGACCTTGTCGAAAATGCTCGCCGGTTTTTTCTTCACCTCGGCCTTCGCCTCGGTCGGCGCCGCCGCCTGTTCTTTCGGGGTTTCTGCGGCCGCCTTTTCAGCCTCCATCGCATCTTCTCGTTTCATATCGGCGAGTATCTCGGCGAGCAGGTCCTTTTCCTTCTTTTTATCAACCTTCTTGATGGCGATCCCCTTCACCTCATCGAGCTTGGTGACGCCTGAGGCCATACGGATCCGCTCGATATCGATGGTCTCGACCGGTTCATCCACCACCGTACCGAGGAGCGCCTGTCCCTCTTTGGTATAAAAAAGGGTTTTCAAGAACTGGGTCGCCGACCCTATCATTGCAAGACAGGCCACGGTCGTAAGAACCCATTTGAGCCACGGTTTTTGTTCAAATGCGAGCTTCTGTTTCTCTTTGGAGACATCGAAAAGAAGTTTCTGCATCTCCTTGCGCTCTACGGTCTCATCGTCGGTACCCATCGCCTTCTTGAGCGATTTTTCCGCCTCGGCCTCATAGGCGGCGAAGACCTCATGGAAATCGGGATAGTCGCGCAATTTCACCCAGTCGGGCAGGGCCGGTTCCCAGATAAGCGATTCCTTGACCAAACGGCCGGCGACTATCTTTTTGGCGATCTCTTCAAAAGAGTATACATTGTCGTCGTTGACCAGTCTGAACTTCTGTTCCATCCGATTTCCTCGCACATAGGGTTGCCGCATTGTGCCCGAAATCGTTGCCGATGTCAAAGAAAACAGCGGGGTTCCCTTTTATTGACTTTTCGACCGGGCCGCATAGGTTAGAACCGGCATTCGATAACGCTCGTGTAGTGGAGACATACCATGAATCGCATTCTCGAACATCCGGTACTCGAAACGAAAAAGGAAGCGCGTCAGGTCGCCTTCACCTTTGACGGCGCGAAAATGACCGGCCTCGACGGCGAGATGATCAGCTCGGCGCTCTTCGCCGCCGGCGTCACCCGTTTCTCGATACACCGCAAGGACGGCGCGCCGCAGGGGATCTTCTGCGCCAACGGCCAGTGTTCGCAGTGCACCGTCATCGTCGACGGCCACGCCCAGAAATCGTGCGTGACGCCGCTGCGCGACGGGATGGACATCCGGACGCTCGACCGCCTGCCGGCGCTCCCGGCCGACGACACGCCGCTGCGCAACTACGAGAAGAAGGTCGTCAACTGCGATGTTCTCGTGGTCGGCGGCGGCCCCTCGGGCCTCACCGCGGCCATCGAACTGGCGAAGCTCGGCCTGCGCATCGTGCTGGCCGACGACAAGGACCGGCTCGGCGGCAAGCTGGTGCTCCAGACCCACAAATTTTTCGGCTCGGAGGAGGATTGCTATGCCGGGACGCGCGGCTATGAGATCGCCAAGATACTCGAGAAAGAACTGCGCTCTTACAAGAACGTGACCATCTATCCCGAGACCTCGGTGGTCGGCATCTACAAGGACCGCAAGGCGGGGCTCTTCGTCGGCAATGCCCGCTACTTGATAGTCAGTTTCGAAGGGCTCATCGTGTCGGCCGGCGCGCGTGAAAAGTCCATCGTCTTCCCCGGCAACGACCTCCCCGGCGTCTACGGCGCGGGGGCCTTCCAGACGCTCGTCAACCGCGATCTGGTGCGGGCGGCGAAAAAAGTGCTCATCGTCGGGTCGGGCAATGTCGGCCTCATCGCCGCCTACCACGCCCTGCAGGCGGGCATTCAGGTCGCCGGCATCGTCGAGATCGCGGGGCAGATCAGCGGTTACAAGGTCCACGCCGACAAGATAAAGCGCATGGGAGTACCGATATACCTCAACACCACCGTCCTGTCGGCCGCCGGGAACGGCACGGTCGAGCGGGTGACGGTCGCCGAGGTCGACAAGCAGTGGAACCCGCTCCTTGAAACGGCGCGCACCTATGCGGTCGACACGCTCCTCATCGCGGCGGGACTCACCCCGGCCGACGAGTTCTACGACATGGCCGAACGGTTCGAGTTCAAGGTGGTCAAAGCGGGCGACGCCGACGAGATCGCCGAGGCGTCGAGCGCCATGTTCGGCGGCCGCATCGCGGGCCTCAAGATGGCCAAACTGCTCGGCGAGGATGTGGTCATCGACGACACGTGGCTCAAGAAGGCCGAGGTGCTCAAAAGCCGTCCCGGCGAGGTCTTCCCGCTCGACGGCGTGGAACTGACCGACAAATTCAAGCCGATCTTCACCTGCATCGAGGAGATCCCGTGCAACCCTTGCACCACCGTCTGCCCGAAGAACGCGATAAAACTAAAGGACAAGATCGGCACCATCATGGATGTCCCCTACCTCGCCGGCGAATGCATCGGCTGCGGCATCTGCGTGGCGGCCTGTCCGGGACTGGCGATAACGCTCGCCCGTAAGGTCGACGCGAAAAGCGCCGAAGTGATGCTGCCTCACGAATACATCGCATCGTTCAAGGTCGGCGACAAAGTGTCCCTCACCGACATCGACGGCAACCCGCTTGAAGCCGCCGAGGTCGTGAAGATACAACCGAACAAGAAATACCGCACGACGCTCGTCACGGTCCGCACGACCCTGAAGAACGCCGTGGTCGCCGCCGGAATCCGGGTACAGGAGGAGAAGGAAACCAAGCCGCTGGCCGAACCGGTGCTCGATCACATCCCCGATAACGGCATCGTCTGCCGCTGTGAGCGGGTGACGCTCGGCGAGGTGGTGAAGTTCATCAAGGAGCACAAGGTGCGCGACATCAACCAGCTCAAACAGATACGCGTCGGCATGGGCGCCTGCGGTTCGAAGACCTGTTCGGTCCAGTTCCCGCGCGTCTTCCGGGCGGCGGGGGTCGATTTCTCGACCGTGGCCGAAGGAAGTATCCGTCCGCTGTCGGTCGAGACGCCGATGTCTGCCCTCATCAACGAGACGGAGGGAGAATAGCCATGAAAACTTACGATATCCTCGTCATCGGCGGCGGTTCGGTCGGCGTTCCGGTCGCCCTCTACCTCGCCCAGAAAGGTAAAAAGGTGGCGGTCATCGAGAAACACGCGTCGGTCGGCCGCGGCCAGAACCGCGCCGCGATCGGCGGCATCCGCGCCACCCACAGCGACCCGGCCAAGATAAAGATATGCCAGATGTCGCTCGACATCGTCCGTAAAATGGAGCACGAACAGGGGCTCCACATCGACTGGCATCAGGGCGGCTATCTGTTCCCGGTCTACGACACCGAACGGGAACGGGCGCTCAAAAACCTGCTCGAGGTCCAGCATAAATTCGGACTCAACATCGACTGGATAGACGCCGAGGCGATCCAGCGCCTCTGTCCCGGCATCAATCCGCGCGGCCTGCGGGGAGGAACCTATTCGCCCGAGGACGGCTTCGCCTCGCCGCTCAAGACCGCCGGCGCGTTCTACAAACTCGCCTGCGACGCCGGGGTCGATTTCTATTTCTACGAGACGGTCCTCTCGTTCGAAAAGAAGGAGTCGAAGATAGTCTCGATCAAGACCGACAAGAACACCTTCTCGGCGGGACTGGTCATCAACGCCGCAGGGGCCGACGGTCGAAAGATCGGACAACTGGTCGGCGCCGACCTGCCGGTCTATCCCGACAGCCACGAGGGGGGCATCACCGAACCGGTCCAGCGCTTCTTCGAGCCGATGGTGGTCGACATCCGTCCCGACGGCCACAGCGACAATTACTATTTCTATCAGGCCGACGGCGGTCAGGTCATCTTCTGCATCACCCCCAACCCGAAATTCTACGGCAAGGACATCGACAACACCTCCGAGTTCCTGCCGCTCTGCGTCCGCCGGATGTTAGAGCTCTATCCGCGGCTCCGCAATATCCGCGTCCGCCGCACTTGGCGCGGCCTCTATCCCATGACCCCCGACGGTTTCCCGATAGTCGGCTACACCAAGGAGACCGACAACATGCTCCACCTCGCCGGGATGTGCGGTCAGGGCTACATGCTCGGTCCCGGACTCGGCAAAATAGTGGCAGAGACCATCTGCGACGGCAACAAAGACTACAAATTCATCTTCGACCAACTCTCCCCCTACCGCTCCTTCACCGGCACCGAGATGCTCAAATAATGACCGCGTTCCTCGATCTGCTCGACCAATTCAAACCGAAAAAGAACGCCCGGACCCATGCCGTAGAACTGCTGATCGATATCGCGCGCCGCGACGGCATCAGCCCCGAGGCGGTGCTGGAAAAGGCGGGCTACGCCGAACTGGTCGCGCGACCCGGTCATCCGCTCGAGAATTTCGATGAGTTGACGCGACGGCTGGAGGCGATCCGCTATCCACTGTGGAGCGCGAAAAAGGAGCGGTTGAACGCGCTTGCCGCCTCGTTTAAGGCCAAGACCGGCGCCACCCTCACCTACCCCGACTTCGCCGATGGCGACACCGTGACGCTCTCGCTCAAGGTCAAAAGCGTCGCCGACCTCGCCGACCGGCTGGCCACCCTCGACCGTGAGAAAGAGATGGTGGAGAAGGCACTCAGGGAGTTGGGGGAGTAGCTACTCTCTTTTCGCCGTACCTTCTTGTATGATGGTGCATTCTTGATTGTCTTGATAACCCCATTGGCAACGGTTGTCATATCCTTTTTTGCCTATCTTTAATTCGACTGTAGACTTCCAGCTTGCTGTGTGGTCTCCAATTTTTAGTACATTGACCCGCTTCGTCTTACCCAAAACGCATTCCATCGTGTTGTTTTCCGGTATCTCTTCCGTGAACTCATACTCATTGTCATTGATCTTTTCGACTTTTGAGTTTTGCGTTTGTAAGTTTTCCCCATAAATCCGAACCACTCCAGTTTTTCTATCCAAATCAAGGGACATCAAACGAGGAGCATGGCTTGCCTTCTTACTAGCTTCGACATCGGCGCCTTCACAGTATTTGCAGGTGTCCGTTGTGATTTGGGTAGTAAAGAGAAAAGTTTCTTTCTCTTTCGTGCAACCAAATATCAAAAGATAAATAACAGAAAAGGTAACCAGCAAGATGTCATCATTAGTTCTCATCGCAATTCCCCTTCCAAAACATCGCCATTGTGCCGGATGGCATCGCCTTTGTCAAATAAGAGGGCGTTCCGTTGGAGCGCCCCTACCAGCGGTCAAACTTGACCTTCGCGCCGTTCGCGGCTAGCATCGCACCAAGATCGCTTCAGGGAGGGAACCCCGATGAAGAAAAAAGACGCCGCGAATGCAGGCAAACTCATAAAACCAGACCCCGGCGCACTCTTCGACCGGGTCGCATCCATCCTCGATCAAGCCCGCGCCAATGTGGTCCGCGCCGTCAACAGCAACATGGTCATCGCCTACTGGCTCATCGGCCGCGAGATCGTTCAGGAGTTGCAGGCAGGAACAGCACGGGCCGCATACGGCATACAACTCGTCAAAGACCTGTCGGCAAAATTGACCGAACGGTATGGGCGCGGCTTCTCAACGACGAATCTCTGGTACTTCAGACAGTTCTATCTGGCCTTCTCCGATCGCGAGCCTCAAATACTCCACACGATCTGTGGAGTATCGACGCCGGGCAAAAAACTCCACAAGGCTTGTGGAGTATCGCGCGATCTGGTGACGACGGTCGAACGTCCCGATAATATCTCCGGCTTCTCCTCTTCCTTGAGCTGGTCTCACTACCGGACACTCACCAAGGTGACCGACCGCAACGAGCGACTCTTCTACGAGATCGAGGCGGAAAAGGAGAACTGGAGCGTTCCTCATTTGGAGCGGCAGATACACACCTTTCTTTTCGCCCGTCTCCTGAAGAGCCGGAACAAGAAAGGGCTCATGGCTCTGACGAAGAAAGGACAGGATATCCAAGAACCCATCGATGCGATAAAACATCCCTATGTCCTGGACTTTCTGAACCTGCCCGACGGCGTGCCTCTTCATGAATCCGACCTCGAAAGCGCCATAATGGATAAACTACAGCCTTTCCTTTTGGAACTCGGCAAAGGATTTGCCTTCGTGGGACGGCAACACCGCGTGGAAACGGAAGCCCAGCATTTTTACATAGACCTTGTTTTCTACAATTATCATCTCAAGTGTTTCATGCTCATCGATCTGAAGATAGGTAAACTGACGCATCAGGACATCGGGCAGATGGATATGTATGTCCGCATGTTCGATGATCTGCGCCGAGGCCCGGAGGATAACCCGACGGTCGGATTGATCCTGTGCGCGGAAAAAGATGAGATCGTCGCAAGATATTCGGTTTTGAATGATAGTAGGCAGCTTTTCGCATCTAAATACATGCTCTATCTTCCCAGCGAAAAGGAACTTGCGCTGGAACTCGGCCGCAAGCATCGCCCTGTATCTAGATCAAAGAAATCTTAGGCGCCCATGACCATCCGCCGCATCGTCGCCGACAGCAGTTTAAGCGACCTGACGCTCGCCAATGAAGCGGCGGCCCGTTACGACCTGCCGGTCGAGCGGCGCACCAAGGAGGAACTGCTCGCCGAACTCCTGCCGCTCCCGCCCGAAGAACTCTTCCCCGCCGCCAAGGCGACGCTCTTCTTCACCGAAAAGAAAGGGCCGTTCCTGACCTCCTGCCGCTGTCCGTCGGGCGCCGATTACCGCTGCTGCGGCTACCACACCATCCAGAGCGTGTCGGGCTGCCCGTTCGACTGTTCCTACTGCATCCTCCAGCACCTCATCGGCAATAATCCGTTCATCTCGATATTCGTGAATCGTGAGTCGGTGGAAACGGAAATAAGAAAGCATCTGGAGAGCCACCGCCACCTGCGCGTCGGGACCGGCGAGATGGCCGACAGCCTCGCGCTCGACGCCCTGCTCGACGAATCGCGCTTTTTCGCCGCGATGATAGTGCGCAACGGCTGGGAGGATCGCATCTCGTTCGAGTTCAAGACCAAGTCGGCCGTCGTGGATAACCTCATCGCCGCGAAGGAACAGTACCCCGCCGCCGACCTCGTGCTCGGCCTGTCGGTCAACATCGACCGCTTCCACGCGACCGATGAACGCCACACCGCGCCGATGGCTGACCGCATCGCCGCCGCCATCCGTTTCCAGCGGGCGGGCGGCCGCGTCGCGCTCCATTTCGACCCGATGGTGATGCGCGACGAGTTCCTCGACGACTACCGTGCCCTCGCCGACCGGCTCCTCACGGCGCTCGAACCGCAGAAAATAGCGTGGATAAGCATGGGGGGCCTGCGCCATTCGCTGTCGCTCAGCGCTCTCATGCGGCGCCGCTGGCCCGCCTCTGAACTGACGCTCTGCGAGATGTTCCCCACGGCCGACGACCATAAACTGCGCATCCTCGCCCCGATCCGCGCTCGTTTCTACCGCGCCATCGCCGAAACGATACGGAAACACATCTCCGAACCGCCGCTCTATATCTGTATGGAGAAGGATTTCATGTGGGAATGCGCCGGCATCACCCCGTTCCGTTGGGACCGGTAGCGGCAAACTTGCAATACGACCGACAATTCGGTATGAATGACCCGCTGGGGATGGAGTCCCCCGTATAACCGCCCGTATCGGCTGATGACTCCTACCGTATGAACCTGCGGCTGTGGAGGTCATCATGGCGGTTACTCTGGCCGAGATCATCCTGCTCGGCGTCCTCGTCGATTGGGTTTTCAGGAAAATGCATATCCCGGGGCTGGTCGGGATGCTGCTACTCGGGGTCGTTCTCGGCCCGGCGGTGCTGGGGCTGATGAGCCCCGAAATGGCGGCGATATCGGCCGATCTGCGGCTCATCGCGCTGATCGTCATCCTGTTACGCGCCGGATTCGAACTGTCGCGCAAGGCGCTCGCCCGGGTCGGCCGGATGGCGCTCCTGCTTTCCTTCGTCCCAGCGACGCTCGAAGCGGCGACAGTGACGGCGCTCGGGCCGCGGTTCCTCGGGCTCACCTATCTCGAATCGGCGATGCTGGGGACCGTGCTGGGGGCCGTCTCGCCGGCGGTGGTGGTGCCGCTCATGCTCAAACTCATCGAGGAGCGGCGCGGGGTGAAAAAAGGGATACCGACCCTGCTGCTGGCCGCCTCGTCCATCGACGATGTGTTCGTCATCGTCATCTACAGCGTGCTCTGCGGCTTCTATGTCGGGCGGTCGCCGAACCTCGCGTGGAAGATCGCCGGGATACCGCTATCGATCATCGTCGGGATCGGCGTCGGCATCCTGATCGGCATGCTTCTCTACCGCCTCTTCCTTCGGTTCAACCCGCGCGCCACCAAACGGGTGCTGGTCATACTCGGCATATCGGTGCTTCTGGTGCGGATCGAACACCTAACCGAGGATGTCGTCCCCTTCGCGTCGCTCTTGGCGGTGATGGCGATCGGCTACATCATCCTCGAAAAACAGGAACGGATGGCGCACGAGATATCGGCGAAACTGGCGAAGATATGGGTCTTCGCCGAGATACTGCTCTTCACGCTGGTCGGGGCGCAGGTCGATGTCCGGGTGGCGGTGGAGGCGGGACTCGCCGGAAGCGCGGTCATCCTTTTGGCGCTCGCCGCGCGGAGCATCGGCGCCTATCTGTGCTGTCTGGGAAGCGACCTGACGGTGAAAGAACGGCTGTTCGTCGTGGTCGCCTACATCCCCAAGGCGACGGTGCAGGCGGCCATCGGCGGCACGGCGCTCATGATGATGAAGAATGCCGGGATGCCGACCGCGCCGGGCGAGATCATTCTCGCGACGGCGGTACTCAGCATCGTCCTCACCGCCCCGACCGGGGCATGGGCAATATCCTACTGCGGAGAGAAATGGCTACCGGTCGATAAGAATAAATAACGCTCTTCAGAGCGGGGCCAAGATCACCCCGACCTGTTTTTTCTGAGAAATCTCTTGCGGAAACAGTATCCTTTCGTTAGAATGGCCACGTTAAGGGTGCCGGGACATTCCCCGTTCCGGTAGGTGGTGGAGGGCAGTCGGGCCGCTGTCTGGTGTATGTACGACATTTTTTTATGAGGTACACCATGACACGGGCAGATTCCTCGACTTCCCCAAAAAGCAATGTGGCCAGTTTGGTTTTGCGTACTTGCTGGATGCTCTGGGGCTATTTTCCACTCATGTATTTTGCCAAGACCATCGTCTATGGAAAAGCGGGGATTTTCTCGTTTCCCGATCTCGGCATACTGATCAATTTACTCTTCATCATCATCGTCCGTTATGTTGATCTCCGCTACTATGAAGGAAAAACCGGAGATGGAGCGCCAGCGACGATGGCCGATTTCAGGTCATTCGCGCTCAAGACGACCGGTTTCTTCCTGTTTTTCTGGGGCATACTCCATTATCTCGCCTATTGAATGATTATCGTGAGGCACCTCTTGGGACCGCTTGACATCGACCTTGGCCTACTGCGCGACGAACTGCCGCTCACCTTCGACTTCGACGGCCCGCCGCCCGACCCGCAACGCACCGCGCTCATCGCACTGGGCAAGTCGGCCCGTTTCATGCTCTTCCGCTTTCTGGCGACCCATCCGGCTTACGCGACGGCTCGCAGCATCGTGATATTCCCCGCAGGGCTGACCGACGATCTCGCTCTGCCATCGCAGGCACTGCTCATCCCCTCCACCCATCCTCGACTGACCGAGAAAAGTTTCGCCGCCGGGAGAGCGCTCATCGATTTCGTCACGACCCACGCGAACCTCGATCATTTCGTCTGCCTCCTTTCGGGCGGCGCTTCGGCGCTCGTCGAGCAGAGCGACGACCCGGCGTCCCACATTGCGTGGTGGCGTGACCTGCTTCACGCGGGGCTTCCCATCGAAGAGATGAACCGCCGCCGGATAGCCCGCTCGGCAATAAAGGGAGGCAAACTGACCGACTTTGCGCCGCACAGCCGATTCAGCACCTTCGTGATGAGCGATATCCCCGCCGAGAGCGGCTATCGGCTCGCCGGTTCGATGCCCTTCTGGCGCGACGGTGACGAGCGGTTGACGCTCCGCTGCATCGCCGACTGCACGACACTCCACCGCTGGTACGAGGAAAAACTCCGGTCGCAGGGCTATAAACTTGCCTTTTCCCAAAGCCGTTTTGCGGGCACGGTGGCCGAACTTGCCGCGCTGATAACAACAGAAAAGAGTCGCCTGACCCCGGGAGAGGCGCTCCTGATAACCGGCGAACCGACCCTCACGGTCGATATCCCCCACCCCGGCCACGGCGGCCGGATGGCCCATCTCGCCCTCTTATTGACACCCGAATTGCGGGACGGCGAGACGCTCTACGCCCTCTCGAGCGACGGCATCGACGGTAGTTCACCCCACGCCGGGGTCATCGTGACGCCCGAAGCGCGAAAACATTTCGACCTCACCCTGCGCGACGATCATCTTGCACGATTCGACGCCTATCCCTTTTTCGAGCGTTACGGCTGTGCGGTAAAGACCGGCTACACCGGCATCAATCTCAACGATGCGGTGGTGATCACCCGCGGCTGAAAAGCCGTCAGTTGTGCAGATCGCGCTGGATATCCTCTTCCTCGGGCGTCCCCGCCGTTACCGGTTCATCGGGTCCTTTTCGATGAGTCATGACGCCGAAGGTCATGACCAGCGAGGTGACGACGATCACGAGAAACAACATCCCGTCGGTGAACCCTTTTATCAGGAAGGACGACGGAATACTATAGAACAGGAAGATGGTCACCAATCCGCGCGGCGCGATGAACAGTTCGGGGAAGATCGGCGCGCGCGCCGCGAACCGAAGGAACAGGTAGCGGACGGCGTATATCCCGACGCTGATGAGCGTGCAGACCAACAACGCCTTGAAGCCCCATACCGACGACATATCTATCGAGTAGCCGAACAGGATGAAGAAGAAGGTCCGCACGAGGAATGACGACTCGGCGGTGATGAGTTTGAGCAGGTGGAGTTCCCCCTCCATGCGGTCGCAATCGACCATCCGGCGTAGCGCCCCCCGGACAAAGAGCGGCGCATTGTTCATCACCACGCCGAACATCAGGATGAGCAGGAGTGTCGAGAGATGGAAGTATTTACCCAGCGCATAGGCAAGGATCAGCACCGAGAATATCAGAAAGAACTTCACCTGTAGCCGTATCCGGTTGAGGAGGGCGAGCAGAAGCATCGCCGAAACGACCGACACCGCCACCGTGATGAACAGGCCGCCGGTGAAGGCCATGACCGCCTCGCTGTCGAACCGTTCATGCTGCACGACGAAGAAGAACACCATGATGCCGACGATATCGGAGAAGGTGGCCTCGTAAATGAGGAATTCGCGGCTCTTCTCATCGAGATGGCGCGGGATGCTCGGGATGGCCACGGCCGACGATATCACCGCGAGCGGAAAACCGTTGATGTAGGCGACGCGAAACGAAACTTCGTGGAACAGGTAGATGATCACTCCGAAGAGGAACGAACAGAGGAGCAGTATCCCGACCGCCGAGAGGAGCGCCTTGCCGATGATCCCAGCCCGGTCGCGCGAAAGGCGCAGATCGAGTCCCGCTTCAAGCACGATGAGCACCAGCGCCACCGACCCGAGCACCTGCAGGACAAAGGTCGTGTGGGAAAAGAAAGAGATGCCGGGGGCGGCGTAACGCAGGGAGAAACCGGTCGCGATGAGCAGGAGCACCGACGGTATCCGGAAATAACGGAACGCCAGCGAATAAAGGTAGGAAAGCACCGTCAACCCGGCGATGACTATAAGCGCAACGGTGATGTTCATGCCTCTCCGACCGTGATTTGCTTTCTCAACATATCAGAATTGCTTCGGGAAGGCAAGAAGAGAAGATGACCGATCGCTACCGCCACGTATGTATCAGAAGCCCGCAGAGCACTATCAGCACGAACCACCCTAACAGAAGCGGCAGGAGCCATCCGATCATCCTCGTTGAGGGCGCAACTCGCGTGGCGGCATTTCCCGAAGAAGAAAAGAGTAGCGATACCGCGAGACAAACGACGAAACCGATGAGATTCCACCACATCCAACTGACCGTTCCGCCGTGTCCGATCCAGAGATAGATGTTGACCGCCACTCCCGCCGCCAGTCCGGCCAGCGCGCCGCGGCCGTCGGCGCTCGCGAAGAGGATACCGACGACGAACACCGCCGCCACCGGCCCGTAAAAAGCCGACCCGATCTTGTTGACCAGTTCGATGACGGTGTCATGCCCCCCGCCGAGCCACAGGGCGAAAAGTATGGAGATCCCGCCCCAGAAGGCGGCGATGAAACGTGACCAGCGGACCTTCGCGCGGTCGGCGATGAGATCAAGCGACGGCCGGAACCGCACCAGAAAATCGTTCCAACTCGCGGCGGAGAGCGAATTGACCGCCGAATCTATCGACGACATCGACGCGGCGAAGACCCCGGCGATGATCAGCCCCAGAAAACCGGTCGGGACATGGTGCAGAAAAAAAGTAGGCATCAGATAATCGGGCGGCAGCGAGGCGACCTGCGCGCTGAAATCGGGATGCGACGCCATGAAGGGCAGCATCAATACGCCCACCGCGCAGTAGGTCAGGACGAGCGGGAAGCGCAGAATGCCGTTGAGAGCGAGCGCCTTTGCCGATTCGCCGGGCCCTTTGGTACTGAGCAGCCGTTGAGCCTGCGTCTGATCGCATCCGTAATAGGAAAGGTAGAGGAACAGCCCGCCGAACAACATCGGCCAGAACGAGAAAGTAGCCCCGTCGGTGATCCCGTTCCGGGAAAATTCAAAAACGGCAAGCCGATCGCGCCAGAAAGAGAGATCCCACCCGCCGTCGGGTATCTGCAGAACGATGATGACCCCGCAGACCAGCGCGGCGGCCCACAGCACCGCCAGTTGGACGATGTCGGAATAGATATCGGCCCGGATGCCGCCCCATATCGTGTAGAGGACCGATGCCGCACCGACCAGCGCAATGGTCGCGGTCAGGCCGACATCAAGGCAGACCGCCGTCACATAAGAGGTGGCGAGGAGCGCCACGCCGGTCCCCATCGAACGGCTGAGGAGGAACACGGCGCTCACCGCGAGTCTGACCGGCGCTCCGAAACGATCATCCAGATAACCGTAGATGGTGAATCCGCGACTCTTCCAGTAGGCCGGAAGGAGGATGACGATGATCGCTATCATGGCAAGCGGCACCGCCATCTCATACTGGAGCCATTTGAGCCCGCCGCCGCTTTTCACGGCGATGAAGGCAGGCGCTCCGATGAGGCTGACGGCGCTCACCTGATTGGCCACCAGCGACAGCCCCACCTGCCACCACGGCATCGTTTCGCCCGCGACATAGTATTCCGACTGGTCGCGCTGACGGCGGCCGATAAGGAACCCCATCCCGAGTATCCCCGCGAGATAGACCGCGAGGACCGTCCAGTCGAGCGGTCTCATCGGTTATGCGCTTCCACGAGGGCGAAAAGACGGTCCTGCAGGTCGGGTTTCGCAGCGGTGACGCGCACCCACGCCGACATGAGCGGGATGCCGATCGGGTCGCGCGCGAACTCCTCCTGCGCCCGTTTCATCGAGTTGACGAAGACCTCGGTCGCACCGATCTCGGCGTTCCGGTCATAGGCAAGGCCGTTGAGCGAGGCGAGCCCGTTGTATTTCTCTATCGCCTTGCGCGACTCCTGTATGTAGGTCGAAAGAAGCGTGCGGAAGAAGGAATCGGACATCACATAGCCGTCCTGACTGAGCACACGGAACAAGGTCTGCGCGATATCCTCGGCCATCCGGGAAAGGCCGGTCGATGGATCGTCCTTCGATAGTTCGCGGTGTTTGTGCTCATAGGTGTCGAGGATCTCGACCTGACAGACGCGGTTCACGTTGGTCTGCTGGTAGACCTCCGAAAGCATGGAGACCTCGAGCCCCCACGTCGGCGATATCCGGAGCGAACGGGCCAATTCCCCGATGCAGGCGAACTCTCCCGACAGCGGATACCGGAACGAATCGAGGAAATCGAGGAAGGGACGATTGCCGAGTATCTTGGTGAGCGACCGGAGCAGCGGCGTATAAAAAATGCGGGTGACGCGGCCGTAAAGCCGGTCGGTGGCGCGGGCATAGTAGCCCTTGCTGAACTCGAAATTGAGCGCCGGATGGACGATCGGATAGACCAGCCGCGCCAGCAGTTCGCGCGAGTAATTGACGATATCGCAGTCATGCAGGGCGATGGCGCACGATTCGGTCTCATGATCGGCGAGGATATAGCCGAGCGTGAGCCAGACCGAACGCCCCTTCCCCGGCACCCGCACATTGAAGCCAGCGGCATCGAGTTCGTCGTAGATCGCCTTGATGTCGGGACTGTCCTGCCACAGGACGCGACATTCGGCCGGCAGGCCGCGCATGATCCCCTTCACCCGCCGGAACTGTTCCTCGTCGGCGCGGTCGAGCGACAGCACGATCTTTTTAAGATACGGGACACTGCGCAGTTCCTCGATGATGCGCGGCATGGCCGGACCCTCGAACTCGCTGTAGAGGGCCGGTAGAAGCAGGATCACCGAACGTTGACTTGAAAAATCCCGCAACTCCGCCTCGATCTCGGCCACCGGCCGCTCTCCGATCCTCTGTAGCGTCGCGATGACGCCGTTCTGAAAAAAATCGGTCATGACACGCCTCCCCTCTCCCATTTTTCTATCAAATACGGTTTCATCTTCTCGAAGAGCGCCGCCTGTTCCTCGAAGTATGCCTCGGCCCCATCGCCGTCGCGATCCTTGAGTGCATGGACCAGACTGGCGACCCGGCCGTAGTAAAGCGGCACCATCGTGTTGAGCAATTTGAACCGCTGGACCGGCGTCGACCTGAGGACGCAGGCATAGTCGTAGACGATGCGGACCCATACCTCGTCGGGAAGCCGCAGCGGGCAACAGTCGCTTTCCGCCAGTTGCTTGACCGCCGCGAAATCGTCGGCTCCGATGATCCGTTCCCAGACACCGGCAAAGTTCTGATAGCCAACCTTGAAATATTCGATGAGCGCCGCCTCGTCGATATCAAATGCGTGGACCTCGGCGCCGACAAAACTGCCGAACGAGGGTATCTCTATCTCGGGATGAGCCCGCTTCCAGAAATTTTCGTGTTGCTCCATAAGTTGGAAAATGGTCCCCACCACCTGCCGGAACATTCCCGAAAGATCGGCCGTCGGGTCCTTCTCGCCGTGCACTTTCGCCCCGAGCCGCGCCTGACAGCACAGGAACCCGCCGGTGACCGCCGTTATCGTCATCCAGATATCGATGCCGAAACGGGCGACATCGGTCTCCCAGACATCCTGATCGAGATAGTGTTTCGCCAGTTTGCGCGAAACCCCGAAATCGCCGCCGATCGGCTGACGGATACGGGCACCGAACAGGGCGCGGGTCAGATTGTAGACGATAGTATTAGTGATCGTACCGTCGAACTTATAGCGGCGGTACTGCGGCGCGACGAAATCGTACCCGGTAAAGAGCGGCCCCGCGAGATTCTGGACCCATTCGGGGTTTATCGATTTAAGGTCGCTGTCGAAGAAGAGGATCGCCTTCGCCTTGAGAAAGACCCCCGCTTCAAGTATCTCGCGCATCGCCGAGCCCTTGCCCGGGATGCCGCGATATATGGAGGATACCTTGTGCACATCGGGATAATTAAGCGACACCTGCGCGATGGTCTCGCGGGTGTCATCGGTCGAACCCCCGTCCGATGCAAGGATGAGCACCCGCCTGCCGCCGAAATAGCGGTGCGCTCCCGCCGCCGCCATCCGGATAACGTGCGTCACCGATTCCTCGCTGAAATAGCAGGGTATGCCGACTACGATATCGACCTCGCCGATCTGTTCTATCTCGCGTCGGGTCGTGTCGCGCATCGCCGTGAAAAAACGGTTCTTCGCCATCACTGCCTCCTATCGTTGTTTATACAGCAGCCGCTCCACGCTTTCCCGCCAGCCGCGCGGCGCCGGATGTTCCGCCCGCATAAGGTGCGGATGCTCGAACGGCTCGTGCGGCAGGCCGGGACGTGGGATGAGTACCGCGACATCGGCCCGCGCAAGCATCGGCAGGTCGTTCTTGCCGTCGCCGAGCGCGATGACCGGTCCGGAGAGTCGACCGTTCCGTCGATAGCGATCAAGCAATAGATCGACGGCGTGCCCCTTGTCGATCTCCGCACCCATCAGATGATGGAACCGGCCGCCCCGCGTGACGGCAAAACCGGCCTCCACGGCCTGCGCCTCGATGAAGGGCAGATAGCCGGGATCCTTCGGCAGGAACGGCTCCGAGAAGATCCGCTCCTTGGCCGTGGTCGCCTCTTCTTCGGAAAGCCCAGTCAATTGCGCCACTTCCGACGCGGTCAGATCGCCGAAACCGGTCAGCCGCCCCTTCATCCGCCGTGAAGCGACGAACCGCCGTATCGCGGCATAATTCGGTCCGAGTGGTTCAATGAGATATCCCTGCCGTAGCGGCTCCGAAGCCTCCTGCGCCATCGGATGAATCGTCGGGATGACGATGCCGCCCCCGTTCTCGACGACGAACGGCTCGGTGAGGCCGAGATCTCGGTGAAGAGAAACCGTCTCAGCAAAGGTCTTGGAGGAAACGAGCACCACCGGGATCCGGTGTTCGATCAGTCTCCGTATAAGCGGCCGCACCTCTTCGTACCGGTAGTCGTCATGCCCTATCAGCGTGGCGTCGATATCGGTGAAGATGATCATGCCGCTCCTCTGTTCAAGAAACCGGTGGATCCTCCTGTTTGACCGCTACCAACTGGTCGAGTTGCTGCTTGACGAAGTTGTTCTGGTCGAGGAACCATTTGTGAAAATCGCCGGTGAAATCGATCGTCATGTTAAGGACCTTGGCCCGTTCGCGATTACTCCGGTAGAGTTCAAAAAGATCGTCGCTCAAATAGAAGGTGACCTTTTGAGATGCTTTTTTCCGCTTCGGTACCAGACTGGCCATGAAAACTCCTCCTTTTTCCAACGAACATCCCGTTGCATCATACCGGAAAGATCATTATTGTCAACAGAATATGCGATGCAATATATGTTATATCTATCAGTTATAGACTTTTTTGTCTATCATTATTGACCTTCAACATCTATGTGCTATAATGAGCGTTGTAGACCCTATGGCGGTCATTGAAAAACTTCAATCGGAGGAAAATGTTATGAGAAACTTAATAACGACCGGAGTTGTCGTTCTTTTCCTCCTGTCGGTTTTTTCCCTTTTCTCCTGCGCCACCCAGAAGGTTTCCGCAACGGCAGAGACCATACCACAACCGGTAGCGACAAAAGAGGTCGAAGTGGCGCCTCCGCCCCAACCGGTTGAAGAAAAACCGGCCGGCTTCACCTATCACACCCTCTACTTCGACTTCGACAGAAGCGAGGTGCTCTACCGCGACAGAGAATATCTCGATCGTTTGGCCGAATTTCTTCTCGCCAACGATGACACGCTACTCACGATAGCGGGGCATGCCGACGAACGCGGAGCGATCGATTACAATTTCTCGCTCGGCGAACAGCGGGCGCTCGTGATCAAACAGGAACTGCAGAAGCGCGGCATCGCTCCCGAGCGGATACGGATCCTCTCGTACGGGGAAGAACGTCCGGCGGTAAGCGGCGAAACGGAAGATGCCTATTCCCGGAATCGGCGCGCCGAATTCGAAGAAATGCATTAAGGAAGGGAGGAGATCGTCATGAGGTTCGCTCTATCGTTTTTATTGTCGCTGCTCTTTGCAACGCCCATGCTCAATGCGGGGAGCAAGGTGCTTATTCTCCCGCCGGCATGGGAAAGTTCAGCTCTCAAGGGTTTCGCACGAGACATGGACAAGAACTGCGAAGACCTCTTGCCGGCCATCAAGAACGCCGCAGGTTTTTGCGCCACAACGACTCTTCCGGGGGAACTCCGGCACGAATTGGCGCGATGCAAAGGCAACTACGGCTGTCTGAAGAAAAAGATACGACTGCTGGAAGAATACGATATCGTCATCCTCTCCTCTGTGTCGAAAAAGAAAAAAGAACCGCGCCTGAAGGTGGCGCTCTACAATACCCGCGGCGACCTGCTGTACGATGAGAACCTGAGCGGTGACCGCAGTGACGGTCCCGAAGAGACGGCGGCGCTCTATCTCACGGCACTTCGCAACGCAAAAGACATCTTTTCCAAACCGGCGAACAAGCATCAGATAAAAGAAGCATTGCGCCGCGGCTTCGCGCTTTACAAGAAAGGAGACGCCGGCAATGCACTGCGTTTTTTTGAAAAGGCCGGTAACGACGAATTGGTACGGACCGCAAGCAATGTCGCCGAGTTCATGGAACGGGCGACGGTCGAATTGAACAACGGCGATGTGAGCGATGCCATCGGCGATCTCCAGCGGGCGCTTGAAAAAGATGAAGAGGTCCGGAAAGCCGGGTTCGCGGTCATATCCTATATCCGCGAGACAAGGAAAACAAAGCGAAGCGAATTCGACAACGGCGACTTTTACGAAGATATTCTCAAGGTGCATCAGTCCTTCGAACGGCGCTACGGCGAGCTGGACCGGAAACGGAACGAGGAGGAACGGAAACTCGTTGAGCGTGAACAGAAGGCGGTGCGCGCCATAGAACGGGAGATCGAACAGGCCCGCAAAGAGATCGAGAAAAACGAGGAGAAGATGAACAAGGAGCGGACAGCGGTTGATGAAGAGATCAAACGACTGCTCGACGCGCAGGAAAAGGAATTTGAGGCGCTTAATAGGAAAAAGGATGCCCTGCGCAAACGGATCGATTCTCTGGAAAGCGGACGGAACGAATTCGCCGACAAGGTGGAACGGCGCGCCGACGAACTGAAAAGCAAAGAACTGGAAAAACTACAGTCGCGGTTCCTCAAGGATCAGGAGAAACTGACGGAGAAAATAGCGACGCTTGAGCGGAAGGACCCGCCCGATGAAAAGAAAATCAAGGCGCTTGAAAACAAATTGACGGCGCTGGAGCAAGATCTGGAGAAACAGCGGACCATCTTGAGCGAAACCTATCGGCGCGGCGCCGATGAGCATCTGTTGAAATATGACCGGAAAGTTGAAGAGTTACAAAAACAATTGACCGTTCTTGAAAAAGAAGAATCGACCATTGCGCAGAAGACACAAAAGAAGATAGACCGTAGGGAGGCGCTCTTTAAACAACAGATCGCCCAGTGGCACAAGGAGCGGACAAAACGGGAAAAACTCGTCGCGGCGATGGAAAAGAACAGCGTCAAAAGGATCGAGGCGGCGGGGCGTGAGGCGCAGAAAATGCGAGAGCAACTCAAAAAACGGATCAGCGGCGAAAAGGACAAGATCATCGTAGCCGAAAAGGAGAAAATATCGCAGCGCTACACCGCACGCTTCAAGGCCGAGGTCAACCGATTCATCGAGCACACCGCCGCCACCAAGAAAATATACTTGCTCTTGAGCGATGCCTATGCCCGGCTGGGGGAACGGTCACTGAAGGATGATGAGCTACCCGAGGCACGGCGCCATTTCCACCGCGCGATCTACTACGACCCGGCCAACAAACGGGCGGCGAAGGGTGTCGACCAGATACGCCTTCGGGCGGTGAAACTTTACGAGATGGCGATCGCCATGAGCGACGACGAGCCCGACAAGGCCCGCAGCGCGCTGGAAACGATCGTCAATTCATTAAAACCGACCAATCCGGTCTACGTTCGTTCGTTCATCGCGCTCCGGGAACTCGGCAAATGAGTTGCTTGCGCTAGAGCCGCCCGTTCAATTTGAAGGAATAATGGGCATCCTTGGTCAGGATGACATGATCGACCACCTCGATGCCCAGCAGTTTTCCCGCCTCGGTGAGCCGCCGCGTGATGTCGATATCCTCATGCGACGGTTCAGGCGTCCCCGCCGGATGGTTGTGGACGAATATGATCCCCGCCGCGCGGTCGGCGATGGCGTCGGCGTAAACCTCGCGCGGGTGGACGAGGCTCTGGTTGAGCGTCCCGATGAAGACGACCCGTTCGTTGATGAGCGTCCCGGCCCCGTCGAGCGTCACGGTCACGAAATACTCCTGTTTTTTGTGACGGTAATCGCCGCAGAGCGACACCACATCCTCAACACGGAGCATCTTGGGCCGGTCGGCGGGCCGGTAACGCCGCCCCAGTTCGAAGGCCGCCACTATCTGCGCCGCCTTGGCCGCCCCGACCCCCGGTATCTTTTTGAGCGTCTCGAAGGTCGCCTTTTCGGGGTCGTCGCCCAGCGCCCGTTCGATGTCGCGCGACAACTCGAAGATCGGATGCCCCTTCCCGCCGCTCCCTAAAATGAGCGCGATAAGTTCGAATGTGCGGAGTGCCCCCGGCCCCTTCTTCGCCACCTTCTCGCGCGGTTTGTCGTCCTTGAAAAGCTCGGTTATCTGCTTTACCATGACCCTCCCCCGGTCATCGAAATTTGAGCCATCATAAAATGCGATGATTTCGTGTCAAGAAATTCGAAGCGAAAAAACGCACAAACTTGACCTCTTGACGAACGACGGCTAGTATCAGGCCATGAGAACGATGATCTTCGCGCTACTCATCTTCGTCGCCGTCACCGTAGTCGCCCAAGGAGCGTCCGACGACCCGCTGAGGGGCATCCGTGCGACCATCGCCCAGAACCGCGACGAGGGACTTTTCTCGGCGGTCCAGATCGCGGTCTTCGAGAAAGGCAAGATGACCCTTGAGCTGCACGACGGCACCACCACCGCCGACTCGAAAGATGTGGTGACCCGCTACACTCTGTTCGACCTTGCGTCGCTCACCAAACCGATCGGGACGCTGGTGATGGTCGGCGATCTCGCCGCGCGGGGCATCGTGGACCTCGACCGGCCGCTGTCGGACCTGTTGCCCGACTTCACCAAGCCGGTAAAACTGTTCGACCTCGTTTCCCACAATTCGGGGCTCCCCGCCTACGACGCGTGGTATTTCAAATATCGCGACCTCCAGACCATCGAAGAGCGCAAGGCGGCCATCGTGAAGTACGCCGTCGAGTTCCCCCGGACGCTCCCGCCGAAGTACAGCGACCTAAACTACCTGCTCCTCGGCTTTGCGATGGAGAGGCTGACCGGCAAGACGATCGACGCGCTCTATGCCGAAACGCTGAAAATGCTCAAGTATCAGGGGCTCCCGCCGCTGTATCTCACCGACGGCATCGAACTGTCTGCCGTCGTCGCGACCAGCATATCGCCGCAGACCGGCATCCTCAACCACGGCAATGTCGAGGACGAGAACTGCCAGCTCATCGGCGGGGTGTGCGGCCATGCGGGGCTCTTCGGCACCGCCGAGGCGGTCGGGCAACTGCTCTCGCACCTCCTGACCCTGCCGTGGTACCGCACTCTGATCGTCGAAGGTTACGGCTTCGACCGCCCCGAACCGACCGATTCATCGTACGGGCTGACCGCCACCCCCGAGATGCGCGGACACCTCGGCTACACCGGCGCCGCATTCCTGATAGACCTTGCCCGCGACCGCGTCATCGTGGTGCTCACCAACCGCACCCACCCCACCGCCGACAAGCCGAAAATGAAGGAGCGGCTCCGCAAATTCCGCCAGACGATCTTCGACGAATTGCTGAAATAGATCACGTTAGAACAGGGAACGGCATCAGTCGATGATGACCGGCTTCACTTTCCAGATGTCGTCGCAGTATTCGCGGATGGCGCGGTCGGAGCTGAATTTGCCCATGCGGGCGACATTGAGGATCGCCATGCGGGTCCAGCGGTCGGTATCGCGGTAGGCGGCCCCCACCGCCTCCTGACAGGCGATATAGGAACGATAATCGGCACAGAGCAGGTACGGGTCGCTGTAGCGCAGATTGTCGACCAGCGGCTTGAAAAGTTCCCGGTCGCCGCCCGAAAAGACCCCTGAAGCGATAGCGTCGAGCGCTCCCTGCAATTCGCCGTCATTGTCGATATATTCCTGCGGCCGGTAACCGCTCCGTTTGAGCTCGAGCACCTGTTCGGTCTGAAGTCCGAAGAGGAAGAAGTTCTCGTCGCCCACCTCCTCGCGGATCTCGACATTGGCGCCGTCGAGCGTCCCGATGGTCAGCGCACCGTTCATCGAGAATTTCATGTTGCCGGTCCCCGACGCCTCCTTACCCGCCGTCGATATCTGTTCCGACAGATCGGCCGCCGGGTAGATGTACTGGGCGTTCTTGACATTGAAATCGGGGAAGAACACCACCGACAGCAGGCCACGCGCCGCCGGATCGGCGTTGACCGTCGCGGCGATGGAGTTGACCAGCTTGATGATCCGTTTTGCCATGAAATAGCCGGGCGCCGCCTTCCCGCCGATGATGATGGTACGGGGCGTCATGCCGGCCGTTTCACCGCGCCGGATGCGGTTGTAGAGCGTCACGGCGTGGAGCAGGTTGAGGTGCTGACGCTTGTATTCGTGGATCCGCTTGACCTGCACATCGAAGAGGCTTTCAGGATCGACCGCAATGCCGGTACGCTGATGGATGAGGACCGCGAGCCGCCGCTTGTTGCCGAACTTCACCGCGCGCCACGCCGCCGCGAATTTTCTGTCGTCGGCGAACTTCTCGAGTTTGCGCAGTTCATAGAGATCTCGTATCCAAGTATCGCCTATCTTCCCGCTGATGAGTTCGGCGAGTCCGGGATTGGCGAGCACTACGAACCGGCGCGGCGTCACGCCGTTGGTCTTGTTCGAGAACTTCTCCGGCATGATACGGTTGAAATCGTACAGCACATCGCGTTTGAGCAGTTCGCTGTGAAGCGCCGCCACACCGTTTATAGCCTGAGAACCGACACAGGCAAGATTGGCCATCCGGACGGCGCGGTCGCCTGCTTCATCGATGAGCGACAGCCGCCGGATCATATCATCCTCATTCGGGAAACGCTCCCGCGTCTCGGCAAGGAACCGGGAGTTTATCTCGTAGATGATCTCCAGATGGCGCGGCAGGAGTCCCTTGAACAGCGGCAACGCCCACTTTTCGAGCGCCTCGGGCAGGAGTGTGTGGTTGGTGTAACAGAAGGTGTTGCGGGTGATATTCCACGCCTGTTCCCACGGATAATGATGATCGTCGATCAGGATGCGCATCAGTTCGGCCACCCCGATGGAGGGATGGGTGTCGTTGAGTTGTATCGCGTATTTTTTATGGAAATTGTCGAGCGTCTTCTCGCGCTGGAGGTAGATGCGGATCATATCCTGCAGAGCGCACGAGACGAAAAGATACTGCTGTTTGAGGCGCAGTTGCTTGCCCGCCAACGGCTCGTCGTTGGGGTAAAGCACCTTGGTCAGGTTCTCGGAGCTGACCTTCTCCCCCACCGCGCCGTAGTAATCGCCGACATTGAACGACCGGAAATCGAATGACTCGACCGCCTCGGCTTTGAACAGGCGCAGAAGGCTCGCGGTGGTCGTCTTGTAGCCCAGTATCGGGGTATCGTAGGCGACCCCCTTGACCACATGGTCGGGTATCCAGCGGACCCGCAGGGCGCCCGCTTCGTCATGGAACATCTCGGTGTGACCGCCGAATTTGACATCGAACGCGATCTCGGGGCGCGATATCTCCCATGGATTGCCGTAGCGCAGCCACTTGTCGGTCACCTCTTCCTGCCAGCCGTCGCGTATCTCCTGATCGAAGATGCCGAATTCGTAACGGATGCCGTAGCCGATGGCGGGGATATTGAGCGTCGCCAAAGAATCCATGTAGCAGGCCGCCAGACGCCCGAGGCCGCCGTTGCCGAGCCCCGGTTCCTCCTCCTGATCGAGTATCGTATCGAGGTCCTGCCCCAGTTCCGCCACCGCCGCCTTCACCTCGTCCCAGAGGCCGAGGTTGATGAGATTGTTCCCCAGATGGGGCCCCAGCAGGAATTCGGCCGACAGGTAGCAGACGGTGCGGCTCGCCTGTTTGTAATAGGTCTCGGCCGCCGCCGTCCAGCAGGAAAGCAATCGGTCGCGCACCGTGTAGGAAAGGGCGAGATACCAGTCGTTCAAGGTCGCCATCTTCGGGAATTTCGCCTGATGACAGGCGAGGTTGTCGAGTATCGCCTGTTTGAGCGCCGGAACCTCGCGACTCGTCCGGACATCGCCGGTCACCGCGCACTGTTTCGACGCCGTTCTTTTCGTCGGTGTCGCCTTAACTTTAACCTGTTTGCTGGTCGCCATGAGTATCCTCCCCGTAGTTGCAGAGCGATGGTAGCACTTTGAAATTGAAAAGGCAAATCGGCACCCGACCGACCGTTTTCTTGCTTTCCCTTATCGTAATTGGTAGAGGCAGAACGGCCATCGGTACGGAGGGAGGTATCATGCTGAAAGGTTTTATCGCGCGGCGGATGGTCGAAAAGACCAGATCTCGCCGGTATGAGATCGCCGAACTCGAACAGAAGCATGTCGATACCGTCCGCCCTTTTCCCGACGATAGTTCCCGCTTCTACGGCGGCGATCAGAATGGGAACGCCATTATCACGCGGATCGCTTTCCGTGGCCCGGGTCGCCCCCCCGAGTTCTGGTACGACCTGCGCCTCAACGGCAAAGGGCATCTCCACATGTCGCCCGGAGAATTGCCCGAAGGCGATGACTTCCGACTGGGACTCATGCAGTACGAATGCCTGACCCCCGGCAAAAAATGGCGTCTGCAATGCACCGGCCCCCTCCTTTCCGCAAAAGGGATGCATCAGTCGAAACTCGATCTGCTCTTCGAACATCGCCATCCCATCCTTGACTACGCCGACAGTTCCGATAAACGTCTCATAGCAAAGGCTATTGCAAAGCGGACATGGACCCCCGCGTTCTTCAGGAAACTCAAGGACCTCGAACAGACGCGCTATGAACAGTTCGGCACCCTTACCGGGACCCTCACTCTCGACAACGAGACCATACCGCTCCGCCTGCTCGCAGTGCGCGATCGTTCGTTCGGTTCACGCGATTGGCGCCGATGGGACAGCCACTATACCCTCAGCGGCCGCACGGCCGACGGCTGGTGCTGGAGCGCCACGGCGATACTGTATGACTTCTGCGGGCCGCTCTACGCCGGGTTCGTCGTGTCGCCCGACGGCAAGATCGACGCCGTTCTCTCCTGCACTAGTCTGGATGAGATCGGCGAGAAGGACATGTGGCCTGAGAAGGGGCAGATCGTCCTAAAGACCCGGGCCGGAAAGACCCACAAGCTCGATTTTACCCGGACCGGCACCTTCCCCTACCTCATGGATGAAAGCTATATCATGAAAGAGGGCATCGGCAGCTACCGGTTCGATGGCCACCCCGGAGAGGGACTCATCGAATTCGGCTTCAATAAAACGCTCTACGGGGACCAGATCCCGGTCTGATGATCGATTCTATGCGGCCATCCGGCGCCGCACGATGATAAGTCCCAGAAGCGCGAACAACGCGATGATCGCGTCGGAAAGATGCTGTTCAACGGGAACGACCGAACAGCCGCAACCGCTATCCTCCTCATCACCACCACCCACCGCGTTCTCGCAGGCGACATCGCCTTCGGGACAGTCGAAGGTGAATGCCTTGGAAACGAGCGGCAATTCAATGATATTCTTGGTCGTCGTCAACTGGATACCCGTACGCTGTATCTCTATCTGCGCCGTCTCTTTCTTGGCGAGGGAAAGGGAGAGTTTCACCACCAAATGTCTCTCGACCCCTTTCGTAACGGCCAATTTCGATTCGGTCCCCGCGAAAGTGTAACTTTCACTGCCGCCGGAAAGGGCCTCCGACGCGAAAAGCAAGGTGTCGGCGCTCCCGTTGCCGTCGGCGTCGTCCCACAGCGATATCCCCTTGATCCCTTGACCGAAGCGGACCGAACTCGCGGTGGTCTTGAACTCCAGCGAACGCAGCGCGTTATCCTCATCCAGTGACTTCAGGCGGATGTGCAGCACCGCGATATCTTTGTTCATCTCGGTCGGCGCGGGCACCGACGGATCGTGCGCGCCGCGGGTGAAGATGAAATAATCGGCGGTCGGCTCAAGCATGTAGGAGGCGAAATCGATCTTGTCGCCGGTTGCCGTCAGATCACCCGAAGCATCGGCAAAAAGGAACGATATCGCGCCCTCTATCGCGCCATTGAAGACCGGTTTGGTTGTTATCTCCGCGGCGCCGTACCCGGTATCGGTCGTTACGATGAAATACTGCAACGTGTTGGCGGCGAATGCGCGCTTATCGGCGGCGATCGTGAATACCGCCTGACCGGCGCTGACCGATGCCGCGGTCGCCACCACCGCCTCATCGCCGTTCTGAAGGCCCGATCCGTCCGCATCGTGAATGAGCTTGAGGTTCGACAACTGCACATTCGCGTCGTCGCTCACGATCTTGAGTTTCAATTCCTTGAACTGGTACACCTTATCGGTCTCGCCGCCCGAGGTCTTGCCGTTCACCGTGAACTGGCCCAACAGCACGCCGGTACTCGACGCGGGGATGATGATGGCCCCTTCGGCCACCGGGCTGTTCTTGCCGGGGGCAAACTCTATCTGCGCGCCGTTGGTCAGGGCGCTGGTATCTTCGACGCACTGGCCCTCAACGCAATTCTGTCCGGGAGCGCACTGATCCTTCGAGGTGCATCCGGCGGTCGAATCGCCGCCGCAGAGCGCCTTGCTCGGTTCGGGACAGGTCGCCGTCGACACGCAGGATTGATCGAGGCGCGCCCGCAACGGCACCGAGGTATTGGTGTAGTACGGCAGGTTGGAGCTGTCCGATATCGTCGCGCTGTTCTCGATGACGATATTCTTCGGCAGGCCCGCTTTCGGCTGTACCTTGAAACGGACATACACACTGTCGGGACAGCTCTTCGCCTCTTTGTCGCAGTATCCCATCTGGGCATGGACCTGCGTGGGGTTGGCGAACGGGAAGGCGCCGCCCGCACCGTCCGGCACCGCCTTCCAGTTGATGCCGTTGCCGTCGACTATCTCGGTGGTCATCTCGGTCGATCCGGCGATATAGTCGACATGGGTCGGCAGAACATCCTGCACCGTGACATTGTCGGCCAGATTCTCGCCCCAATTCTGTACCTTGATGAGATAGTAGAAGGGGCGGTCGTGGCACACGCTGTCCTTCAGTTCATTCGAACAGGAACAGACGAGCTTCTCGCGACCGTCGGGAGCGAAGGCCGTGTCGGCCGGTATGTCGAACTTCGGCGCCTTGGTGTCGAGGGAAAGAAGCATGAAGTTGGTGTAGACCATATCCTGATTCGCGCCGATCTTAAGCCAGAAAAAGGTATCCCCCTTATGCAGGTGGGTGGCGAAGGGTTCATCTTTGGCACGAATGAGGAACTGATCGACGTCGATACTGTATTCCAGCATCTTGCTGGCGTAATCGCCGATACAGAATTCAGTTTGATCGGCCCAGCCGTAGAAACTCGAGATGGAGTTGTATATCTCGTAGTAATTCGACACCGGCGGGTTGCAGTTGTTGAAAATGGGGAGCCACGCCGCCGCGGTATCGATCGGCCCGTGCAACTGGAGACCTTCAAGATTCTGCGGTTTGAGAGCATCGAAAAGCCCCGGATCGCCCTCGGCCGCCACCAGCGTGACCCGCAACTCGGCCTCGTTGGGCAGTTCGAACCCGCTGACCTGAATATCCTGACTCTGATACTGGTACCACTGAAGGCCGTTGTAGAAGTATATTTTCTTCGGGCTGATCGCCTCGGAGCGATAAATGACGGCAAGCATCCAGCCGCCCACCATACCGCTGGTCACCAGATACTGCGGCGCGACGAAACAATCGAGTCCCGACACGGTATAATTACCCAACAGCGATTCGCCGTCGGCGAAACCGGCTTCGGCCCCCAGTTCGTGTATCTGACGAAAGAAGTCGGTCACCTCCATGCGATAGGTGAATGTGCCGAAACGAAGTCCGCACTTACCGCCGATGCAGGAATAGGCCGGACCGGCCTGCTGATTGTTCTGACAATCGGTGTCGGTGTTGCAGGTAGGCACGCTGATGCCGCTGGGCACATATTCCGTCTTAAAGCCCTCGTACTGGAACGAGGGCGGCGTGGTCAGCGTACCGCTCACCGGACTGGTCAGATCCTCCGCGTAGGTTATCGCGCCATTCCGCTGAGTGAACGAAAGCCGGACGGTGTTGTCGGTCGGGCTGTCCAGCGCGGCGGGATTGGCGTTCGCCACCCAGACGAGGAAAGCACGGTCGACATAGGCATCGGGCGGGATCGTGGTCTCGAGAAGAGTGTAGGTCGAACCGATATTCGGATCGATACAGGAATCGGCCTGCGGGTTATTCGCATTCGCGTCGGCCTCCCCGGTCACCCGCGCCACAAGCGACTTGAACATGACGAAGTAGTCACGCGACCCCTCTTCCCATTTCAGGTCCTCGCCGTTCAGATTGGACACATTGGGACCGATCGGCGTGCCGCCGCCAGCCGCCGAAAGCGCGCCGCCGGTCAGTATCAAGCCGATCATCATCAACATCATACCCGCGTTTCTCATGGGTTCCTCCGTAGCTTCCTCTATATGGCATGATAAAATATCATACCCGCTATTTCTCTGACTATAATGGAGTTTAACGGGGCGTCAAGAATTATTTATTCGGTATCGGGAGTTGTGGAGGACCCTTTAGATCAGCGAACAACCGCAGCCGCTATCAGATTCGGAAGGGATCGGCCCGATGCCGTCGGAATCGCTCTGCGGCGTTTCGTCGACGATCGGCTGGTCGTCGGTCTGCGGCGGATCGTCAGTTGCCGGTTGATCGTCGGTAACGGGCTGATCATCGACCACCGGCGTATCGTCGGGTGTCACCGCGTCGTCGGGCTGTGGATCCTCGTCGTTCCCCACCACCCGGCCGGAACAGTCGCCGCTGACCGCCGTTTCGATGAGTCGCTTCACGTTGAGCCGGCCGAAACCGTAGCACCATGAATGCTCCATCACTCCGCCGTACGGTTCGGGCTGGACGCCCCACGGGCCGAGCGGGCACTTCGCGCCGTCGGGATCTATCTTGTCGCCCGCGTTCTTGATGCACTGGACCGCCTGATCGAAGGTGATATCGGGCTTTGCCGCGAGCATCAGCGCGATGGCGCCGGTCACTATGGGGGCGGCGGCCGAGGTGCCGTTGAACGCGGGGGTGTAATTCTGGTCACTGAAGGCCGTGTAGCCGGGAACGTAGCCGTCGGCTCCCATCATGTCGGTCGTGGTCGTGCCGGTGTTCGATCCACCCGCCGGCGCCGCGACGTCTATCTCGAAGCCGTAATTGGAATAGTCGGCCAGTATCTCGCTCTCGTTGAGCGCCGACACGACGATGGCATCATCATTGAGCAGATTGGGATCGAAATTCGAATTGCAGGCGCTGTTACCCGCCGCCCAGACGGTGATGGTGCCGAGGCCGCCGCGGCCGTTCGCTTTGGCGTAGGCGATAGCATCATCGATGAACTGGTTGCGCGCCACGGCGGTGCAGTTGTTGATGAACTTGGTCCCGTTGGGCCCCCACGAATTGTTGATGACCCACGCGCCGTTGTCGACCGCCCATTTGATGCCGTCGGCCGGCATCGAGAGCTGCTGCCACTGCACACCCGCCGGCGACGGGAATATCTTGACCGGTAGTATCTTGCAATTCCAGCACATGCCGGTAACGCCCAGACCATTATTACCGCGCGCCGCCGCCAAGCCTGCCACACAGGTGCCGTGCGGTCCCGCCTCCTGAAAACTGCCCGAATCGGGATTGGGATCGGTGTCGTTGTTGGCCGGGTCGAAACCGGGAAGGAGGTTGTCCATCAGGTCAGGATGGGCCGTCTGGACGCCCGAATCGACGATACCGATGATGACGTTCTCCCCGCCGGTAGTGATATCCCACGCTTCGGCGCTCGCGATCATCGGATGGTGCCACTGGTTGGCGTAAAAGGTATCGTCGGGGGTCGCCGCGAGCGCGACCTCCTGTAGCCAGTCGGGTTGCGCCCAAATGACCGTCCCGCTCTCGAAAATGGCCGCCGCCGCCGCGAAGGGGTCGGCACCCGGCGACAGTTGCAGATAGTAATAATCGGGATCGCGCGTATCGTTCTTGACCGACTCGATATCGAACCGCGATAGGAGCGCCGTCCGCACGTCTGACCGCACCGTTTCCTTGAAACGGAATCCGACCCCGCCGGTGGGCTTCACCGCCACCCCGCCGCCGACCATCACCGCATCGGCACGAGGGCTCACCATGATCTTTGTCCCGTCGGCCTCATAATAGTAGGGTTCCCGCGCAAGCAACAACCCCGAGAGAAGAAAAAGGAAACAACATACTATCCGCATTGGTCACTCCGCCGAGAAGAGCGGGCAGAGGTAGTAGAAACCGGCCGGGAGCGAGCTGCGGCCCGCTATCGAAACATTGATGAGCTGAGGCAACGCCATCCCTTCGCGGCTGACATTGTTGTTGTAATAGGAATCGTTGGCATAGTATTCGCGGCGGTAGACCACTACCCGCGCGTTGTCGCCCGCCCCCGCCACCTTCCGGGCGAGCGCGGTCGCCTGATCGAGATACCCGATATCGTCGATAAGTCCGAGCGCCTTGGCCTTCGCCGGCAGGAAGACCGCGGCGGTCTTCACCTCTTTCATCGCCTCGTCGGTCAGTTTCCGATGCGTCTGCACCTTCGCGTAGAAGTCGGCCGCCATTTCGTCGACGATGTTCTGGAAAAAGGCCTTCTCTTCGGGCGTCGAGGGATTAAAGGGCGATCCGATGTCCTTGGCCGAACCCGATTTATCGACCTCGACCGACACCCCGATCTTGTCCATCAGGCCGTGCAGTTTGGGGCGCATGAAGATGACGCCGACCGAACCGGTGATGGTCGAGGGATGAGCCACGATCTTATCGGCCGGGAGCGAGATGAAGTAGCCGCCCGATGTGGCCATGTTGACCATCGACACGACCACCTTCTTACCCGACCGCTCCTTGAAACGCACTATCTCGTGGTAGAGGATGTCGCTCGCCGTCACGGTGCCGCCGGGGGTATCGACGACCAACAACACCCCTTTGACCGCCGGATCGGCCTCGGCAAGGGCGAGTTGGGCCACCGTCTCCTGCACGACGCTCGGCATCGAACGAAGGAACCCTTCGTCGGGCTGATCGGTGATCATCCCCTGCACGCGGATAAGCGCTATCTTCGCCTTGCCCTCACCCTCGAGGGTCATCTCCTGCAGCGGATCGGTGCCATCCTTAAAGAACTTCACCTGCGTCTGAAAACAGCCGGTGAAAACGAATGATACGATAACGAGAGCAATAAGGTAACGGTTCATGATGCCTCTATTTCTTTTCAGTATAATCAACGAGTTTCTTGGTAAGATTGCGGATGCGCTTGTTGAGCACCTTGATGATGCCGATGGCGACCTCGTCGCGCTGTTTCATGATCTCGTAGAAATCGTCGCGCTCTATCTTGAGCAAGGTCACATCGCTGATGGCCACCACGTCGGCCGATCGCGGCTGAGAATCGAGTATCGCCATCTCGCCGAAATAGCCCCCCTGCCGGATGGTGTCTATCTTGCGGTCGCCCGAAACGACGTCGACCTCCCCTTTGACGATGATGAACAGTTCGCGCCCCAATTCCCCTTCGTGAACGATGTAGGTGCCGCGATCGAGCGCCACCTCCTCGATGACGAAGGCGATATCGGCGAGCACCTCGCCCGGGATGTCGCTGAACAGTTCGACATTCTTGAGCGCAAGTACCTTTTCAACCGTTGTAAGCATACTGTTCCCCCGTTTCGAATTTCCGGCGCGCCGTGGCCATATACCATGCGGCATAACCGGAGACGTTCTTCGAGCTGTCGCTGAGCAGGAAATAGATGTCCTCGTCGGCCACCTGCACCTTGAGTTTCAGGGCGGTGCACAGCGCCGTCTCACGCACCAGCGGCGACGGATCGTACATGAAGATATTGACCTTGTCGCCCATCTCGGAGATCCCTTCGGTCGCGATGAGATGAAGCGTCACGGCGCGCACCCAGTCGTTGTCGTCGGTCAGGAATATCTCGAGTATATCGTGGTAGTCGGGCATCTTTATCTTGAAGGCGGCGAACCCCTGTTCCAGCTTCTCCTTCTCGTCGGTCGCCTCGATGAGCGGCACGAGGATGCGGCGGATATCTTTGTCGACGATATTGTCGATGAGCTCGACCGCCGATGAGCGTTGTTCCTTCGAAACGTTCTTCTGCGAGATGTTGAAGAATATCGAATCGAACAGTTTCTGGCCGTACATGATCGACAGAAGCGAGAAGATGCGCTGAACGCACGATATCAGTTTGGTGTCTATGACATCGGCAAGATACGCGAGCGATGTCTTATCGCGTATCTTATCCTTATAGTAGAGCATCTGGAAGTAGAGGTAGAACTCCTTGAAGAGGTAGCGACGCAGGATCGCCTGATCGAGCAGCACGTTGTATTCGGTGCGGGTCATGATCCGCTTGAGGCTCTCGAGGAGCGCGTTACGCAGTTCGGCCGACTTGTTGCTGAGGTTGTCCATCAGCATCAGGATGACCTCGCGCGAAGAGATATCGCCGAGCATCTTGGCAACCGCCACCTTGAGTTCGAAATTCTCGAGACTGTTGTCGAGGATGCTGCGCGCCGGTTCGATGATGCGGTCCCCCATGCTCGCCAGCGCCTTGGCGGCGTCGAGTCCGACCGATTTGTCCAGCAGCATGAAGAAGAGCTTCGGGATGACCGCCTCGGTGTGCATCTTGGTGGCCGCCTTGACCGCTTCGCGGCGCACCTGCGGGTCCTTATCGCTCAGGAATTCGAAGACCTG
>JAKLIW010000001.1 GCA_022709425.1 bacterium | reverse complement strand
CCCGAACGAAATTCTGGTGAGCCTCAACGATCGCGACGCCCGCTATCACGACGTCTACCGCGTGAACATCGACACGGGCGAGCGCACGCTCGTCGAGAAGAACGAAGAGAACATCCGCAACGCCACCGAACTGTCGACCAAGACCACCAAGGTCCTTCTTCAGCTGGTGAGCCGCATACAGGAGGCGAGCCTCTCCATTCAGGATATCGAGAAACGGTCGAAGGAACAGGCGTCGGGCATCCATCAGATAAATTCGGCCATCATGCAGATGGACGAGGTGACCCAGCGCAATGCGTCGCTGGTCGAAGAGCTCGCTAGTTCGGCCGAGGATATGGCCAACATCTCGCGCCAGCTGGCCGGAGAACTCGAGAAGTTCCGCGTCTCGGAACAGCAGAACGCCACCTATATGCGTTTTGAACCGCCGGCGATCACGGTCCCGGCCGCTCCGCCCCGCGAACCGGTCGTACCGCCGGTCACACCGGCGCCCGTGACACCGCCGAAGCGCAAACCGCTCCCGGCCACCGCTCCCGAAGGGGCGCAAAAATCGCGCGAGAACGGCTTTTTCGACGATGACCAGTTCGAAGAATTCTAGTCATATACGCCTCGTTGCGGGCGGTCTTTTTCTCCTTCTTTTCCTTCTCTCCTGTTCGCGCGCCGCGCCGGTATCGGTCGATGCCGACAACGCTGCGAAACCGGGCGATCGGGTACGCGACTATCTCGAGATCGTCGATTCGGGGGCGGGCCGCCTGCTTCCCGACGGACGGAAACTGTTCCTGTCGCGCGGGCCGGGCGAGGTCAAACAACTCTACATCGAGAATGGCGCCGAGCAAAGGCAACTTACCAACGGCGTCGATTCGGTCGATAGTTACGAAGTGAATCCCGGCGGCACACGCCTGCTCTTCCTTTCGGCGCCGGGCGGCAACGAACAGTATGGTATCCATCTGCTGACGCTTGCCGACGGAAAGATAGAACCGCTGCTCGCCGACCCTGCGGTGAAATTCGGGAATGTCGTCTGGCTCGACGATGACCGGTTCCTCTACGCGGCCAACGAGGTGAGCCCCCGCGATTTTTACCTTTACCTCTACGATATCGCCGCCCGCAAGAAACGGCTTCTTTCCGATAAGAAAGGGACCCACTCCATCGACGACGCCAAAAGCGCCGATCAGTTCCTCTTCCATACTATATTGAGCAGTACCAGCACCATTCCTTATCTCTATGAGAACGGTACCGCGCGCAAGCTCAAAGGAGCGCAGGATGAGCGTTACTACCAGCCCGTCGGGTTCCTGAACGATGGCCGCATCGCCCTCATCACCGACGAAGGGAGCGACACCCCCTACCTCGAACTGCGCGACAAACAGGGACGCCGCGAAACGCTCCATGCCGGACCGTGGCCGGTCGAACAGGCGCTCATCGATCCGCGCGACCGGACCCGCATCGTGTTCTGCACCAACGAGGATGGCTGGTCGGTCTGCCGCCGCTGGCAGAACGGCGCCGTGACCACACTGCCCACCGGCGCCGGAGTAGTGACGCTGGGCGATCTGTCGGGCGACACGATCGTCTACACCCTGTCGCGCCCCGACGCCATACCGCGGCCCGCTCTGCTGCGGCTGACCGACAACCGCACCGAAGAGTTCGGGCTCACCGATCCACGCGGCATCGATGTGGCCGCGTTCGCCGCACCGGAATTGCGCCGCGCCATTTCGTTCGACGGCCTGAATATCCCCTACTTTCTCTTCACCCCGAAGAACGGAAAACCTCCCTACCGCACCATCGTCTTCTATCACGGCGGCCCCGAAGGACAGTTCCTTCCCGGTTTCAACGCCATCTTCCAATACTACCTGAGAAAAGGGTTCGCCGTCGCCGCCCCCAATGTCCGCGGTTCGACCGGCTACGGCCGCCGTTTCACCGAACTGGACAACTACAAACTGCGGATGGATTCGGTGAAGGATGCCGGCGCGGTGCTCGACGATCTGGTGAAGGCCGGACTGTCGCGCCCCGACCGCTTCATCGCGATGGGCGGCAGTTACGGCGGCTTCATGACGGTCGCCTCGATGGCGCAGTTCCCCGACCGGTTCCGCTGCGGCGTCGATACCGTGGGAGTGGTCGACTTCATCAACTTCCTCAAGAACACCAAATCGTACCGCAAGGCATTGCGCGAGGTGGAATACGGGCCGTCGGAGGATGAAGCATTCCTCCGTTCGATCAGCCCCACCACCATGGCCGACCGCATCAAAGGGAAACTTCTCATCGCCCACGGCGCCAACGATCCGCGCGTCCCGGTGAGCGACGCCTACATCCTCGCCGAGAAACTCACCGCCGCCGGTAACAAGCCCGACATGCTCATCTTCGACGACGAAGGGCACGGCTTCCGCAAAAAGAAGAACCGTATCACCTACCATGAGCGCATTGCGGCCTTCCTTGAGGGCTGCTCGCCCGACCTATGAACGATACCCCCTTCCGGCCGGAGCTCCTTTCACCCGCCGGATCGTTCGCCGCCGCCCATTATGCCTTTGCGGGAGGCGCCGACGCCGTCTACTTCGGACTTTCACGCTTTTCGGCGCGACAATCGGCCGCCAACTTCGACACCGACGAATTGCGCCGCCTCAAGACGATGGCCGCCCAGCAGGGGAAAAAACTTTACGCCGCCGTCAATACGCTCATCACCGATGATGAACTGCCCGAACTCATCACGACGCTCGCGCTTCTCGACCTTCTACAGATAGACGGCCTCATCGTGCAGGATCTCGGCGTCGCCCGCATCGCTCGCGAACACTTCCCGGCACTGCCGCTCCACGCCTCCACCCAGCTCGCGGCCCACACCGCCGCCGGTGTCGCGGCGCTCAAGGAGGCGGGGTTCCGCCGCGTCATCCTTGCCCGCGAACTCGACCTCGACACGATAGCCCGCATCCGCGCCGCCCATCGCGATATCGAACTGGAGGTCTTCATCCACGGCGCCCTTTGCTACAGCGTTTCGGGACAATGCCTCGCCTCAGGGCTGACGCTCGGCCGCTCCGGCAACCGCGGCGCCTGCGCCCAGATCTGCCGCAGCTATTTCTCGCACGACCGCCGCGCCGGTCACTGGTTCTCCTGCCGCGACCTCGCACTCGATGACGATGTCCGTCGCCTGCGCGACCTCGGCATCGACGGACTCAAGATCGAAGGACGGATGAAATCGCCCGAGTATGTCTATCACACCGCGCGGCTCTACCGCGCAATCCTCGACGGAACATCGACGGTTGAAGCGCGTGCCGCCGCCCGCATCATCTTCTCGCGCACGCTGAGCAAAGGACATCTTCTTCATACGGAAGCACCGCTCACCGATACCGCGTTCCCGGGCCATCGCGGCCTTCTTCTGGGCACCGTGACGGATGTCGACAACGGCCGATTCACCCTTACCATCGGCCATCCCGTCGGCCTGCGCGATGGTTTGCAGTTCTTCAAACACGATGGTCGCGAACCGATCATTTTCTCTCTGCGTGAACTGTTCGACGCCGCCGGAAAGCCGCGGCGTACCGCCCGCGCCGGTGAAAAGATCACTATCGCCGCCGATACAACGCCCGCCGTCGGCACGCAGTTATTCCTCGTCAGCTCGCGTTCGCTCGACCTCAAGGCGATCACTCCCGGCAGTTATCGTCCGTGGAAACGACCGGTCGCCGTGACGGTTCGCGCCGGAGCGAAAGAGCTGGCCCTTTCGACCGATCTCGGCTCAATCTGCATACAACATTCTGAACCTGTTGATATTTCTCCCGCCCGCGGCGATGATCTTGCCGCTATTTTCGAGCCGCTTCTTTTCGAATCGGGAGATTCGCTTTTTGTTCCCTCTATAGTCGCTTTTGAACGTGCCGATGACCCCACACTGCCGGAACGGATATTCATTCCTCCCTCACGTCTCAAACGGCTGAAGAACGCCTTCTTCCAGACGCTCGACGCCGCATTCGAAGAGCGGACTCGGGAAACGACCCAGACGGTCGTGACCGCTTCTATACCGCGTAATATTTCTTTGAAAAAGTTCGATAATCTGCTTTCCCTCGCCGCCGACCGCACCCTCTTTTCGCCAAAGCATACAATAAATGGTAACTCCACGAAAGAAATCCCGTTTGCGGACATTTCCGCACTGCACGACCGCGCAAACTTTTTCAGCAACGGCGTGACCGTCATCCCGCTCATGCCGTTCGTAGCTGATGAAGAGAGATACTTTGCCGCGCTGACCTCTTTTCTCGATACCATCGACGGCCCGATAGTACTGGGGATCAACAACATCGGCCACCTTCCGCTCTGCCGTGAAATAGCGGTCCGGACTGATGTTTTCTTTTTCCTCGACATCTTCTGCTATGTCGCCAACCGCTACACCATCCCGTTCTGTCGGGACTTTCTGGGTGACCGGATCCTTTTCGGGTACCGCTGGATAGAGGAGGGACGAGCGTTCGACGATAGCCCCTATCCGCTACCTTTGTTCGGAACTGGTCCTGCCTTTAACCCGCCGCTCTTCATCTCGCGGGTCTGCACCCTTAAAAGCATCGCCAGCGGCGCGTGCCCCGCAGGCTGTTCCCATGAGGGTGTCGCCCACATCGAGAATCAGGGAAGACACTACCGCGTACTGACCAAAAGCGGTCTTTCTTGGCTTTTTCGCACTCCGGCACCCTGAATAGGCCGTAAATCAGCCTTGCGGTCGATGTTTCACTCTTGAAAAGGCCGGTCGCTGGGCCTTTCCAAGACACTACAATCGGTAACTATTTGATTTCAAACGTGTAAAAGATTTCGAATAAAAAATAGCGACAGAAATTGGTCGTTTTTTTCTTACGAAAAATTATACAAATCGGGGAACCACCCCACATTAAAGAACTTTTTTCACTTTTTTTTCATTTTTTTATTGACTTTGCTTTTTCCTTTCTTAATAATGGCTGTGTTGTTTAGTAACTTTTCACAGGGGAGTGAAAATCATGGCGAAGAAAGTGACGATGGTTGCGAAGACCAAGACCGATTTCCTTAAGGTTATGAAAGACGGCCTTGCCAAGCACGTGAACCTGACCAATGAGCAGACCAAGAAGGTGTACGATGTGTTCGTTCAGATCATGAAGGACACCATCGCCGCCGAGAACAAGCTCAACCTTAACGGCATCGGTACCTTCAAGGTGTCGAACCGCAAGGCGCGCATGGGCCGCAACCCGCAGACCGGCAAGGAGATCAAGATCAAGGCCTCCAAGACCGTCGGCTTCCGTCCCACCCCGAGCTTCAAGAAAGAACTGTAATCGTCAGTTCCTCGAAGCCGTTTTCGCCCCCTCCCGGCAACGGGAGGGGTTTTTTTATGTTTCGAGATTTTCCTTTTATCTCAACAAAAAACATGGAACGATTACTTTTAAGAGAAACGATGTATTAGCCGGGTAAAAATCTTATCAAAAACTCTTTTTTCTTCTTGCATGGAAGTGTTTTTTCGCTATAATCCTCCTCGTCGTTAATCGAGGGTCTTGACATGAAGATTTTAAACATCATCGACCTCAATCTGCTTAAAATATTCTTGAACAAATTTTATCTGGCCCATGGACTTGAGTATCTTTTCATCATACCACACAAGGAGACCATAGAGAAGCATCTTCCCCAATTCCAGCCCGACATGGTTCTTCTTCAGCATCAGTACTATAATATACCGGTCGAAGAGATGGTCTCTCAGATCAGATCCCTCACGGCGGCCCCGATAATCGTTTTCTTTCTCAAAGAAGATCGCGAGACCGCAGAGCGGCTTTCGCGCATGGGCAAAAAGGGAGAAGATCTCTTCTTTTATGATAAACATGACTTCACCCGCAAGTTTGAGAAACTTCTTTCCTCCCGCTCCCCCGATACCCAAGGGAACGATGTTACTGATAGCAGCCGCTCCATCCTGTTCGCCGACGACAGCGCCGTGATGCGTCATTTCTTCCGCCGCACCCTCGCCGACCGCGAGGGGGTGACGGTCCATATCGCCGCCGATGGTCTCGAGGCATGGGAACTCTATCAGGAACATTTGCCCAATCTTGTCATTACCGACATCGAGATGCCCGGAATGGATGGGCTACAGCTCTGCAAGAAAATAAAGGAAAACAACCGCGGCCGCTTTATCCCGATCATCATACTTTCCAATAAAAAGAAGCCTATCGACATCGACACCGCTTTCGATATCGGCGCCGATGATTATCTGGTGAAACCAACGACCGCCGAAGAATTGAACCATAAGATAGACGAATACTTCTCGGTGCTCGATCGCAAGCGACGCAACAAGGTTCTGTTGGTCGACGACAGCAAGGTGTCGAGCGAGATCATCAGCCATGCGCTTCTCAAAAACAGTCTGAATGTTATTCACGCTTCCGACGGCAGCGAGGCATACGCACTGGCGGTCCGCGAGCGCCCCGACATCATCATCACCGATATCGAGATGCCGAATCTCAACGGCTACGATCTGGCCAAACAAGTGCGCGAACATCCGGAGCTCAAGGAGACCTCGCTGATCATGATGAGCACGCGCGACAAGCGCAGCGACATCAAACGCGGAGAGAAACTCGGCATATCGCGCTATTTCATTAAACCCTTCGATGTCGAAAAGCTCGTCATCGTCGTTGAACAGTTGCTTCTTGAGAAATACAACATCTACAAGAAAGAATATGAATATATGCTCTCGACGATAAAGTCGCTCATCACGGCGCTCGAGGCGCGCGACCAGTACACCAAAGGTCACACGCAACGGGTGAGTTCTTATTCGGCCCGACTCGGTCGGTTCCTCGGTCTTTCGTCGTATGCCCTCAACGATCTCGAGATCGGCGCGAATCTGCATGATGTCGGCAAGATCGGCGTACGCGACGACATTCTGCTCAAGCCGGGACGCCTCTCCGACGACGAGTACGCCAAGATACAGGAGCACGCCATCATCGGCGCCGAGATACTGCGACCGCTCCGACTTCTTGAAAGTATCGTACCGCTCATTCTCTTCCATCATGAACGATGGGACGGCCGCGGGTATCCCTCAATGATAAAAGGCGACAAGATCCCGCTGGGCGCCCGCATCATCGCCATCGCCGACACCTTCGACGCCATCACCTCCGATCGCCCCTACCGCAAGGCTCTTTCCCGCGAGGACGCACTTCAGATCATCCGTGAGAATCTCGGTAAACAGTTCTGCCCGGAGACCGGCAAGGCCTTCCTCGACATGATGGAAAAAGAACCCGAACAATCGGCCGAAAGTTGATCAGATCCTTTTTTCCCTTCCGCTTTTTTCGTTCGGTTTGACTTCACCTACGCCCCGTGCTATAGTCGGTCGTCACGCGAGGCATTTGATGGAACGGCGCATTCTGGTCATATCGGACACACACGGCACAATACCCGAATGGCTCTGCGATATACCCGCCGACGCCGTTCTGCACGCCGGGGACATCTGCGATGACCGTACGCTGACCCAGCTCCATTGCTTCAACACGGTGCATGCCGTCCGGGGCAATATGGACGCTACCCTGCCGACCCTTCCCGAACGACTGACCTTCTCTGTCGACGGCGTCCGCTTTTTTTTGGTCCACAATCTTACCGCGCCGCACCGCATCTCTTCATCGAACACTGCGGAACTTGCCGCGAATCATCCTCGCGTGGTCGTTTTCGGCCACACGCATGAATTCCTCGTCAAAGAAAAAAGCGGTGTGATATACCTCAACCCCGGCTCTTTGGGCCGCGCCGGCATTTCTTCAGGGCGGTTGACCTACGCGCTTGTCACCCTTCGCGACGGCGCGGTGGCACAGATAGATATCTTCGATGCAACGACCAAACGGAGTATCCTCTCATGGCCCGAATGACCTTTTTCTGTTGTGCGGCGATACTTTTTCTTTCGGCGTGCGGCGCCCCGCAGAAAGAGGCTTCGCGGCTTTACGCGAAAGGGGTGAAGTACTATTACTTCGATGCGCACGACGAGGCGCAGGCGTTTTTCCAGAGCGCCGCGGACACCGGCTATCTCCTGCCGGGAACCTATGCCTCTCTCGGTGTCACGAACATCAAACAGGGCTGCATAGAAGAAGGGATAGCATTGCTCGATAAGGAATATGAGCTGTACCATGATCCGCTCGTAAAGGACTACATCGCCTTTATTCACGAACGGTTCACCCTGAACGCCGCGCCGATACCCCCTGTAACGCCCGCAGAACCAACCGTACCAACACCGCCGGCCACACCCACAGAACCGACCACCTCCCCGGAAATTGCTCCGGCAACGGAAGGTGCTCCATGAAAAAGCTGTTATTTGTGATCCTCGCTTTCCTGTTACTTTCCGTTTCGTGTCGCAGTACCGACTTCCGCGCACACCATCCGAAACGTATCGCGGTGTTGCCGCTCTACAACGAAACGATCGATATCGAGGCTCCCAAACTGGTCTACCCGATGATCGTTCGCGCACTTGAGGACAAGGATTACTACATCGTCCCGCCGGTTCTTTCTCTCGAGATGCTCGCCGAAGAGAAGAACGTGCGTGAAGGCGGCCAAATGAATGCCTACTCCATCAAAGAGTTGGGCGAGATGCTTCATGCCGATGCCCTGCTCATGGTAACGCTCACTGACTGGAGTACGAAATATGTGGTGGTCGCCTCGACCGTAACGGTAGCCGCGACCTTCCGGCTGGTCGACGTACAGAGCGGAACGCTTCTCTGGGAAACGAGCGTCACCCGATCGAAAGGTTCCGGGGCGCGCTCCGACAGCTTGTTGCAGTCCGTTGTCAACGCCGCCTCCAACGCCCTGCTTTCACAGTATCTGACGCTGGCTGAAGAGATGGTCGAAACGGCCTTTTCCCGGCTGCCGCTCGGCATCTTCGTCACCGGCGAGGACCGGCGATCCCGCTTCGTCGATCAGAGCGCCCCATAGCCTGCCCTCTCGCGCGACCCCAAAGAATTGTTGCATTTTTTATTCCCACGGGTAATATGGGCCCGACCATGAACGGACCAACTATGGATTACGACATTTTTTGGCGAGGAGAACGATAATGACGAACAGGTTCTTTCTTCTTTTCGTAACGATCATTTCGATGCTTGTTCTTTCCTGCGGCGGCGATGACGCCTCCGATCAGGTCGGCGGCGATGACTCGCAGATCGCCCTTACCCTGCTTGCGGCCGAATGTCCCGATTACATCGGCGGAAGCAATATTAAAGAGCAGTTGGGATCTCTCGCCGTACAGTTTTATACGGAGGCGGGTACGTTGGTAAAAGTGAACGGTAAGAACGCCGTTTCGCTTTCGGACGACAACCTCTCCGATGAGGTCAAGGTCACCGGCATACCCGACATCAACAATGCCCGTGTCGTGTTCTCCGGTTTTGAGAAAAATAATGTCAGTTCGCCGAAATGGCGCGGCGTGGTCCGCGGGGTCGACTTCAAAAAAGGTAAAGAAACCGTGGTCTCGGTCGTTCTGTATCCGGTCTACGGCATGGGTTGTTTCCCGCAGACTCTTCTCTCTCCCCGGTTCGGTCATGCCGTGACTGAACTGCCCGACGGTCGCCTCCTTGTTTCCGGCGGATTCACCGAGACCAGCAATGGTGTTTGGCAGGCGACCGATAAGGTTGAACTGCTCGATCCCGAAAGCGGCACGGTGGATCAACTCACCGCTATGAAAGAGTACCGCGCATTCCATGTCGCCGTCGCATTGCCCGACGGCCGTGTGGTCATCACCGGCGGTGTGAAGGAACTCGACATGAAGGCTCTGGATATGACCGACGAAAGCGGCTATCCCGATCTACCGTTGACCTTTAAGACCTCTCCGGTCGGCGTCGAGCTCTACACCGTCAATTTGGCCAAGAAGAATCAACGCCCCGACGGCGTGGTGGATGCGAGTACGGTTGAATACATCGATCTGAGCGATGACAAGTTCTTCCCCTTTCAGAGTTATGCCTATGTCCGTTCCGACGAAGAGACCGGCGCCGGCACGATCTTCATGGTGGGCGGCGTGAAAGACGGCGCGGGTCTTCCGAACATCTACGGCGTCGAGATATCGGTCGGCGAAGATCAAAAGGTCACCGCCACCGTGAATCAGTATAACTCCACCAACACCGAGACCTTTGTCGCGCCGCTCGTCGCGGCGGCCGGCACCGATCGCGTGTTCGTTCTGGGAGGACATCCGAAGACCTCTTCGAAATTTGCGCATCTTATTTCCGCCGGAACTTTGGAAGAATGGTCCGGGAACGCTCCCAACCTATTCTTCGGGTCAATAGCGGCCGACACCGTGAACAATATCGTCGTTGCGGCAAGCGGCCTTGAACTGCCCAAGGATGCGACCGCCTTCTCGATGAACGGCAACAGCTATCGCTTCAATCTTTCCGACAGCACCGGCTCCGAAGGACCTCTTTTCTGGGGCACGTGGCTCCACGATATGGTATTCAATGGGACCGACGGCTATTTCAGCGTGGTCGGCGGCGTCGGCGGATTCGACACGACGGCGGCAAATATCGAAGCGAACAATTTCCTCGAACATGTGAGCATCGACACGATGGATTTCAACGACACGGCCTATGAATACATCAAGGTGAAGCGGGCGCTCCACCGCACCGTGGTGACCGCCGACAAGATGATGTATATCACCGGCGGCATAGAGGACATCAAAGGAACGGCCCTTGTCGACACCATCGAACTGCTGTACATGAATAAGCCGTCGTTCTAACGGCGGACGATCCTACTTTTTCCCCATCAGACTGGCGATAGCAAGGAACACGCCGAGTACTACGCCCAACACCGCCGCGAAGAGGATACGGTGCTGTTCCGGCAACAGGAAGGTGATGGTGTGGGCCGGTATCCAGAATAGCGGTATGGTCTTTTTGAAGACGAAGCCCCACATCACCTGCCAGTTTATCTTGGCGAGGATATCGCCGAACGCGATGGGGCGGAAGAAGCCGGCGAGGGTGCCGCCGGTCCGGGCGATGTGTTCGTCGGTGATCTTGTGCAAAGTCATCATCCACGTCGCGAAGATGAGGTTCATCCCGACGCTGATGGCGAAGGCGGTCACGAACTGGAGCCCGGTGATGGCCCCTTTCAGCGTGTCGGGGGTCACCGCAAGACCCATGTAACTGAGGAATTTAATGGTCCCCGCCGGGAAGACGATGAATGCGTAGGCGATGGCCATGCCGAGTCCCGCCCATACCACGGCGCGCGGCAGGATGCCGAAGCCGGGGGCGTTGTAGTTGCCGGTTCGGATGCGCAGGCCGATCACCTCGCCGAGCGTCGCGAGGATGCCGAACTTTATCGCGCCCATGATGATGCCGTGTTCGAGATTGAAGGCCTTGTAGCCCTCGAGCACCGCGTCGGAAAAGAAGAACGGAGAGAAGAACACCGCCACGCCGGCGATGAACAGAGCGTCGTGCCGTTTCATAAGGAACCTCCTATCACTACAGGATATCTTTGAGCATCCGGCCGGTGAGCGACCGCTTGCTTTTCGCCACCTCTTCGGGGGTGCCAGAGGCGACGATCTCGCCCCCTTTGTTGCCGCCGAGCGGGCCGATGTCGATGATATGGTCGGCGCACTTGACGATGTCGGGGTTGTGTTCGATGACCAGCACCGATGCGCCGTGGCCGACGAGCCGGTCGAGTATCGCGATAAGTTTCTTGATGTCGTCGAAATGGAGCCCCGTCGTCGGTTCGTCGAGGATGTAAAGCGTCCGGTCGGCTTTCTTTTTCGCCAGTTCTTTCGATAACTTGATGCGCTGGGCCTCGCCGCCCGACAACGTGTGGGCCGGCTGGCCGAGCGTGATGTAGCCCAGCCCGATCTGGTGGAGTAGTTCTATCTTGCGCCGTATCGCCGGGAAGGGGTGGAAAAAATCGACCGCCTCGTCGACCTCCATCTCAAGAACATCGTAAATGCTCTTCCCTTTGTAGCGGATCTCGAGCGTGTCGGGGTTGAACCGCTTCCCGCCGCAGTCGGGACAGGTGACATAGGTGTCGGGCATGAAATTCATCTCGATGCGGATGACACCGCCCCCCTCGCAGGTCTCGCACCGGCCACCCTTTACATTAAAGGAAAAACGGCCCGGCTGATAACCGCGGGCCCGCGCTTCGGGCAGTTGGGCGAACAGATCGCGTATCGGGCCGAAGGCCTGCGTGTAGGTCGCCGGGTTGGAACGGGGTGTCTGGCCGATGGGCGACTGATCGATCTCGAGGAATTCGTCGAGTTCGCCGTCGACCTTGAAACTCTTGAGCGGCGCCGGCTTTCCTTCGAGCGCCGGGAGAAGCGTTTCCATGATGAGCGACGACTTCCCCGACCCCGACACACCGGTCACCACGCAGAGGACCCCGAGCGGGATATCGACATCTATATTCTTGAGATTATTCGTCGTTGCTCCCTTTATCCGCATACGGCCGTTCGCTTTGCGGCGTGTTTTCGGCACCGGTATCGAGAGTTCTCCGGTGAGGTATTTCCCGGTGAGCGACCGCTTCACCGCCCCTATCCCTTCGGTCGGTCCGGCGTAGAGCAGTTCTCCCCCCTTCCGTCCCGCGCCGGGTCCGAGATCGACAAGAACATCGGCCGACTCCATGATATCGCGGTCGTGTTCAACGACGATGACATTGTTCCCTTGATCGCGCAGATTTTTGAGTATCGATACCAGCTTCTCGGTGTCGGCGGCGTGGAGCCCTATCGACGGCTCGTCGAGGACGTAGGTGACGCCGGTCAGCGCACTGCCGATCTGCGTCGCGAGGTGTATCCGCTGCGCCTCGCCACCCGACAGCGTCGCCGTTTTGCGGTTGAGCGTGAGGTAGCCGAGTCCCACGCGGTCGAGAAAGCCGAGCCGCGCATGGATCTCGGTCGCCGGTTTGTGGGCCACCTCCTTCTGGAAGTCGCTGAATTTCATCCGTTTATCGTCGCCGAAGACTTTTGCGAGTTCCTCGACCGGCATCTCCCCCATCTCGTGGATATTCATCCCGGCGACCTTCACCGCGAGCGCTTTGGGTTGGAGCCGTTTCCCGCCGCAGGTCTCGCACACCCCCTGCACGAGGTATTTCGCGAGTTCCTCGCGGATCATCTCGCTCGTCGTCTCCTTGTAGCGCCGCTCAAGCGCCGTGATGACCCCCTCGAACGGGCGGTCGAAATCGTGCTTCATGTTCTCGGTCTTCACAGAGAATTTTATCTGCTCGTCGCTCCCGTAGAGTATCGCCTTGCGCACCTTTTCCGGCAACTTATTGAGCGGCGTCTTCTTGTCTATCTTATAGTGGTCGAGCAGTTGTTCGATCATCTGCGTGGTGAAATTCCACAGCGACGGTATCGCGCCGCGCGTCGGCGGTTTGCCCGGGTCGGTGACGATGAGTTTTTCGTCCATCCGCATCGTGAAACCGAGTCCGTTGCAGGTGGGGCAGGCGCCCGCCGGGCTGTTGAACGAGAACGAGCGCGGCTCTATCTCGTCGTAGTAAATGCCGCAGTAGGGACAGCCGAACTGCTCGCTGAAGAGTTTCGTCGTGCCGTCGCTCTGCCGCAGGAGCAGTTTCCCTTCGCCTTTCCGCAGCGCCGTTTCGACCGATGCGCGGATGCGGTTCTGGTCAGCGCCGTCGCGCACCGCGATACGGTCCACCACGATCCCGATATCGTGCTTCTTCTGCTTGTCGAGTTTCGGCAGCGCCTCGTCGAGCCGGTATTCGGTCCCGTCGATGACGATGCGCAGGAACCCCTCTCCGCGGAGTTCGTCGAACAGTTTCTCGTAGGTCCCTTTGCGTCCCGAAACGACGGGGGCGATGAGGTAGAGCTTCTCGCCGGCGAGTTTCAGTATCTCCTCGACAATACGGGCGGCGGGGGTCTTGACGATGGCCCGGCCGCATTCGTGGCAGTGGACCGTCCCGGCGCGGGCGAACAGCAGCCGCAGGTAGTCGTATATCTCGGTGGTGGTACCGACGATCGAGCGGGGGCTCTTATTGAGGCCGCGCTGTTCTATCGCGATGCTGGGCGACAGGCCTTCGATGTGCTCGACATCGGGCTTGGCCGACAGTTCGAGGAACTGGCGGGCGTAACTCGAGAGCGATTCGACATAGCGGCGCTGTCCTTCGGCGTAGATGGTGTCGAAGGCGAGCGAGGTCTTGCCGGAGCCCGAGACGCCGGTGATGACGACGATCTTTTCGTGGGGGATGTCGAGGTCGAACCCTTTCAGGTTGTGGTGGCGGACCCCTTTGATGGAGATGGTGCGGGACATGGGCGCTCCTTCAGTTAGAACAGCGAGAACATCGTACGCCGAACGGGATGCTTGTAAATTTTTTACCAGACATCGCGGCTTGGGCAAGCTCTGAATTTGACTCTTTTCCCGGCACAGGTATAGTACATTCCTGTCTTTTTCAGGTGGAGGCACCATGCGCGCGGCCCTTATCGGACTTCCTGTTTCGGGAAAAACGACCGTTTTCGAGGCGCTTACCGGTATCCCGGAGGCGAAGAAAGAGGAGAACATCGGCACCATCAAGGTTCCCGATGCCCGCATCGACCGGCTCGCCGAGATCTATAAACCGAAAAAGAAGACCTACGCCGAGTTCGTCCTGACCGATTACAATATCGCCGCCACGAAAGATGCGCTTCTTCCTTCTCAAGTGAAAAATCTCATCCAGAAGGCCGACCTGCTCATCTTCGTTCTGCGCAATTTCGACTCCATCATGACCGCCGAACCGAAAGACCCGCTGACCGAATACCGGAAACTCAAGGACGAACTGCTCCTGACCGATCTCATCATCGCCGAGAAGCGGATAGAGCGCGAGGCGAAGGAGAAGAAGAATCCGCCCGAGATGCCGGCGATAAAAAAGCTCCATACGATACTTGAAAAGAACGAATTCCCGGCTCCCGGCACTTTCACCACCGACGAACTGGCCCTCATATCGAACTACAGTTTCCTGACGCTCAAGAAACGGATAGCGCTCGTGAACGATCCGGAGGGGGGCGCGCCGCTTTCTGCCGATTTCACCGCCGCCATCGCGGCCGACGGTGTTCTCTCGTTCCCGGTCTGCGCGACGCTCGAGAAGGACCTGTCGCAGATGGCTGAGGAAGAACAGCTTGAATTTCTCAAAGGGTATGGCCTTGCCGAAGCGGCGCGCATCCGGTTCATCCGGACCGCCTATGAGACGCTCGGGCTCATATCGTTCCTCACGGCGGGGGAGGACGAGGTGCGGGCATGGCCCATCCGCAAGGGACTCCCGGCGGTCGAGGCGGCGGGAAAGATCCACAGCGACATCCAGCGCGGTTTCATCCGCGCCGAGACGATACACTTCGACGATTTCAATAAATACGGTTCCGAGGCCGAATGCAAGAAGGCGGGCCACTACCGCCTCGAGGGGAAGGAGTACACCGTCAAGGACGGCGACATCATCAACTTCCGCTTCAACGTCTGACCGAAGCGCATGAGCCACGATCACGGCCACGACCATCACGATCACGGCGACACCGGCCACATCGGCGTCGCGTTCCTGCTCAATTTCTCTTTCGCGCTCATCGAGGTAGCGGGCGGACTGCTGACCAACAGCATCGCGATACTGTCCGACGCGCTCCACGACCTCGGCGATAGCCTCGCTCTCGCCTTGGCGTGGTACCTGCAAAAGGTGTCGGACCGCGGCCGCGACCGGCGCTACACCTACGGTTACCGCCGTTTTTCGCTGCTCGGGGCGGTCGTCGGGAGCGCGATACTGGTGGTCGGATCGGTGGTCATCGTCTTCGCCGCCATCCCGCGTCTCATCACGCCCCAGCCGACCGTCACCCTCGGTATGCTGGCGCTCGCGGTGCTCGGCATCGTGGTCAACGGCGCGGCGGTCCTGCGGCTCAAAAAAGGGAGTTCGCAGAACGCGAAGGTGGTGGCGCTCCACCTGCTTGAGGATGTACTCGGCTGGGGGGCGGTCCTCGTCGGGGCGCTCATCATGCACTTCACCGGCTGGTACTGGATAGATCCGCTCCTGTCGCTCGGCATCGCCGCGTTCATCTTCGTCACGGCGCTCGGCGCCCTGCGCTCTTCGGCGAAAATACTGCTACAGGGGATACCGGATGGGGTGGACCTTGCCGCGATAGAGGAGCGGCTTGCGACGGTCGCCGGGGTCGCCTCGTTCCACGACCTTCATCTCTGGAGCCTTGACGGCGAACACACGATACTGACGGTCCATCTGGTGCTCGACGACCCGGTGACGCCGGAGATCTCCTGCCGCGTCAAGCGGGAGGCGAACGCCGCGATGAACGATCTCGGCATCAGACACTGCACCATCGAGATCGAGGGATCGAATGAATCCTGTTCGCGGTGTTGTCCGTAAAAATTCTCGTTGACATTGCAACAAATTGTTTATAACCTTTTCTCTGCCGGATGCGGGAGGGGGAACTATGCCGAACAAACAGAAAAGGACCGAGGCGCTCGTCCGGTCGAACGCCCATCAGATGGCGCAGATACTGGACGGTTTGTATCAGTTCATCGGACTGCTCGATCTGGATGGGACGATCCGCTATCTCAACCGCGCGCCGGTCGAGTCGGCGGGATTGATCGAAGAGGAATTGCTCGGGATCAAGTTCTGGGATTCCTTCTGGTGGCGCGGCGGCGATCATGAACTGTTGAAAAACGACATCGGTCGCGCTGCGGTGGGCGAAGTAATCCGGCGCGAGACCAAGGTCCTCACCAAGCGCGGTCCGATCATCATCGAATTCAATCTCTATCCGATCCGCGACGATTCGGGTCGGGTGGTCCAGATGGTGGCCGAGGGACGCAACATCACCGAGCGGCGCGAGGCCGAACTGGCGCTCCGTGATAGCGAGCGACTCCTGCGGCAGATTATCGACCTCGTGCCCCATTTCATCTTCGCCAAGAACCGCGACAGCCGCTTCATCCTTGTCAACAAGGCGGTCGCCGACAACTACGGCACCACCGTCGAGGCGCTTACCGGGAAAAGCGATGTCGATTTCGGCGCCACGCCGGCGGAGGTGGAACATTTCCGCGCCGACGATCAGGCGGTCATCGACTCGGGAAAGGCCAAACTGATACCCGAAGAGCCGATCACCGACGCGACCGGCAAGATACACCTCCTTTCGACGGTAAAGATACCGTTCAACTTCTCCGGGATGCCGGCGCTGCTGGGTGTTTCGGTCGACATCACTGAGAAGAAACAGTTGTGGGAGGAGGCTCAGAAGGGGCAGAAGATCGAGTCGCTCGGGGTACTTGCGGGCGGTATCGCCCATGATTTCAACAACCTGCTCGGCGGCATCTTCGGTTTTATCGATCTTGCCCGGATGGTCACCAAGGAGCCGCAGACCGGTCACTATCTTGAGGAGGCGCTACAGGCAATGGGGCGGGCGCGGGGACTGACCCGGCAACTGCTCACCTTCGCCAAGGGGGGCGCTCCGATGCGGCGCACCGGGCCGATACAGCCGCTTATCCACGAAACGGCGCGCTTCACACTTTCGGGGTCGAACGTTTCGTTCCGCGCCGAGTTGCCCGACGATCTGCCATTGTGCGACCACGATCCCGATCAGATAGGACAGGTCTTCAACAATATCATTCTCAACGCCCAGCAGGCGATGCCGGCGGGCGGCGTCATCGAGGCGGCGGCGACGGCGGTGTCGATCGATGGGGGCGCGCATCCGACGCTCGCGCCGGGTCGGTATCTGCGGATAACGATCCGCGATCACGGGGTGGGCATCCCGGCCGATATCCGGCCGCGCATCTTCGATCCCTTTTTCACTACCAAGCAGAAGGGGAGCGGACTCGGGCTGGCCATATCCTACTCCATCGTGGCGCGTCACGGCGGCGCCCTCGAGGTCGAATCGGAACCGGGGAAAGGCTCGACCTTTATCCTCTACCTGCCCGCCTCCGACCGGACCGCGGCGGGACAGTCCGCGGCGGCGGGGGCGTTCCATCACGGCGCCGGACGGATACTGGCGATGGACGACGAAGAGGTGATACTCGGCATCCTCTCCCCGATGCTCGAACGGCTGGGCTATACGACGGTCTGCGTGAAGGACGGCGGCGCGGCGCTCTGGACCTTCGACGAGGCGCGTCGGGAGGGGCGTCCGTTCGCGGCGGTCCTGCTCGATCTCACGGTGCCGGGCGGCATGGGAGGCAAGGAGGCGGTGGTCGAACTGCGCAAACGGGACGAAACGGTCCCGATCTTCGTCCTTTCGGGCTACGCCGACGACCCGGTCATGGCCGATCCGCGCAAATACGGGTTCACCGACAGCATCGCCAAACCCTTTTCTCTCGGCGACCTCGCGCGGCTACTGGAACGGCACCGCCACAACTAACCGATATCGTTTCTTTTAGTCCTTGACCGGTTCTTTGGGATTCACCCATTTCCGGAGGATGAGCATGCCGATGGGGGATGTGACGGCGAGCGCCGCGATCCAGACCCAGACCATCCGGTGATCCGAGACATCGCCCACCACCTGCACCACCTGTCCCGCTTCGTTGAGAAGCGGCTTGCCGTCGGGGCCGAGCTTATCCTGCACCGGCACATAATTCGCGAGCAGTTGTCCCGACATGAGAGCGACCAGCGGCTGGCTGATGAACTTCGGCAGCATGGAGAGCGTCATGTAACTCGCCTCCTGTCCTTCGGGGGCGATGCGGGCGGTGTATTCCATCAGCCGCGGCGACCAGATCGCCTCGCCGACGGTGAACAGGCCGACGAAGATCGTCAGCGCGATGTAGATGGCCAGTTTCCCCTCGCCGATGGCGGGGTCGAGCCCCAGCCACACCTGCCAGATGAGACGGCCGAACACCGTGTCCACGAGTGGTATGAAGAACCGTTCGGGGAGCGTCACGAGGAACACGGCGAAGGCCGATACGAACGAGCCGAAGGTGATCATCAGGTAGGGGCTCCACGTGCGGGTCGCCCACGCGATGAGCGGCACGAAGAATATCACGATGACCGGGTTGAGCATCCCGTAGACACTGCCTACCTTCGCCCCTTCGCCCAGCACGCGGATGCCGTATTTGGGGAAGGTGTAGTGGAAGTGGAAGAAGACATAGTTGACCCCGAGCAGTATCGTGAGAAGTAGCATGAATTTCCAGAAGGCGGGCTGTTTCATGACATCGATGAAGATGCGATAGGCGTCGGTGAAGGCGTCGCGCACCGTCTTGCCGAGCGCCGGGAAGAAGGCCCCTTCGCTCTTTTTGGGCGGCGTTATCTCGATGCGGCCGTTGTCGTGGAGGTTGATGCCGTCGCGCAAAAGGGCGATGAAGATCATCGCCGGTATCGACATAAAGAAGGCAACGAGCATGATGAACCGGTAGGTCGACATGGTGCCCAGCAGGGGGACCACCGTCGTGCCGTATTCGCCGAGCGTATTGCGGATGTAGTCGAACATCCAGCCGCCGACGGCGAATCCGACATTCATCAGGGTGTAGAACATCGCGAAGCCCATCGCCGAGGTGTCGGACTTGGTGTAGCGCTTGATCGCGACGGTGATGACCGGCGACAGGAACGCGACCGACACCGCCTGCACCGCGAACCCGAAAAGGATGAGGGTATAGATGTTAGTCGATACGGCGAAGACGAGCCGCGAGGCGATGGCGAGCACCGTTCCGATGACGAGCACCCGCTTGACCCCCACCGCGTCGACCAGCGCCCCGACGCCGAACATGAGCACCGTGTAGGAGACATTCCACCCGCCGACGATGTTGCTCGCCGAGATGTCGGAAAGGCCGACATCGCTCGAGAGGAAGAGGGTGAGCGTCGAAAGCATCAGCGACCACGCGATGAACTCGGTCACCTGCGAAATGGAGACGAACCATATCTCGCGCGGTGAATCTTTCAGTCCCCGGCCATACTGATAAATGATGAATATCAGGTAGCCGGCGGCGGCGGCCAGCACCGGGTACAGGAAATAATAGATCCAACTGATATCGCGTTCGGGGATCATGGGGCGCTCCGTGAACCGTTGATGTCGCGCGATGCTAGCAGAAACGGTATGACGAGTCAAATGAGGCCAGATTTTATTTGAAAAACGGGACGCGGCGCATACAATGGGCCCTGTTCTCGAAGGAGAGAGACGAATGAACGACCATGTCTACCGGATCCGCGATGAGATCGCGTGGCGCAAGATGAAGGACGGAACGGTGACCATCGTTTCGCCGCTCGTCGAAAAGATCATATCGATCAACGCGACGGCGGGGATCATCTGGGAACTGCTCGACGGGAAACGAAACGTCGCCGCGGTCGTCGACGGACTGTATGAAAAATTCGGGGGTTCCGACGGCGTCGACCGTGCGACCCTAGAACGCGATACTCATGAGATGTTGCGGGACCTTATCGACCGTCAACTGGTCGAACAAATTGTTGACAATACCAACAGGTAGTGCTATCATCGGCACCCGGTCTTGTTAGAAGAACCTTCTGTGGGAGTATCGTATGAGACGTATCGTCGCTCTTCTTATTTGGGTTGTGTTCCTGTCCCTTGTAGCGGGCGCCTGTTCCTCCAAAGAACAGTGTAGCGCCGACAGCGACTGCAAGGCGGGATACGCCTGCGGAGATGATCAGAAGTGTCACCAGATCGAGGTGAAGCTTCTCTTCCAAGATATCACCGATGGCCAGATCGTAACGACCGCGGACGATGTCGATAAAAGCGACGATCTCATCCAAATCAACATCACCGTCGCCGCGCAAACGACCGCCGGCGCGATAAAAGACGGCACTTCGCTCACCCTCGAAGTGAAGAGCGCCGCCGAACAGACCGATACCGACGCAGTTAGCGGCTCTGCGCAACCCACCGTTAAAAATTACGCCGGGACCCTCGTGAATGGTACCGCCCGGTTCCTCAGCATCCCGTTTGAGGCGGGAACCCATACCGTGACCGCCTATATCACCCTGAGCCCCGCCATCAAGGTGACGGCGACCCTTACGGTGAGCTATGACGAGATCGAAACGCTCGTCATGCGCTACTACAAGGCCGGGACCGTTCCCACGATACTGGAAGGTGCGGATCTCGACGACAACGACGACCTAAAAAAGGACACCGATCTTTTCCAAGTGAAGATGGAAGCGGTGACCACCGGTTATCCCGACGGACAGAAGGTCGACCTCTTCATCGAGGCTCTCAGCAATACGCCGGTAGGCTCCGCGAACATACAGAACGGCGTCGCGACATTCCCCGAGATAACGGTGCCGATAGCGGCCAACATCGTAATGAAAGTGAAAACGGGCACCTATGAGGACACCCTCTCTTTCAGCGCCGCATCGGAACAATCCTGCGGCTTTGCCCTTAACATCCAGAACGACGACCGGTTCGGCATCGCCGACGATGAGAACACCGGCCTCAACAACCTTCAAAAAACGCTTATCATCAGCGATGTCTCCGACCTTTGTTCGGTTGGTTCGGCGATCGAGATATACATCGACGGCACGCCGGGGACCGATGAGCCCGACGAGACGCTGACGCTCGGCGCCGCCTCCGTTGAACAGTCGATCACACTGCCCGAAAGCATCAGTCAGGCCGACACACATACCCTCACGGTGGTCATGAAGGATGATGACAGTTCGGCGACCGGTTCGATGACCGTCACCGGCCTGTTCATCGATATCACCCCGCCGGAGCTCTCTATCACCGCTCCGGTCGAGAATGCCACCCTCACGCCGGTCGACGACATCAATACGACGACCGAGGGAATACAGATCGCCGTTACCGGCAAGGCGATCGACGAACTCTCCGACTCGGTCGCGGTCGAGGTGCGCAACGGCACGACGCTGCTCGGCGATACGACCGGCGATGGTCCCTTCACCGTGGCGGAGATATCCTTCACCGAGACCAACGAGGCGCTGACCCTTGCCGTCACCGCCCGCGACGCTATCGGCAACGAAACGGTCGTCGAGGTCCCCCTTAAGGTCTATGTGAACGATCCGGCGATAGCCTTCCAAACCATCTGCGCCCGAACCCCGGCCATGAACATGCAGCTGAACACGGCCGATGACGGCGACCAACTCGCCGCCGGCGTCCAGTGCACCGTCATCGTCCGGACGACCGACATCGAATCGGCGACGACCGAAGTATCGCTTACGATCAACGATGAAACACCGATAGTGGAAACGATCGGAACCGGCGGTCTGACGATATTCGATACCACTACCCTCCCCGACGGCGAAGATTCGATCACGGCGTCGGTCATGCATCTAGGCGTTCTGCGCACCGCCGCCCTGACGGTGCAGGTCGACTCACTGCCTCCCGCCGCCCCGACGGTTTCCGGTACCACGCCGACCAACGACACGACCCCCACGTGGTCATGGAACACCCCGGCCGACACCGTTGAATTCCGTTACAGCTTCACCGACGGCTCCGGGTGGACCGTGACGACCGATACCGACTTCACTGCCACAGCGCTCGCAGTAGGCACCCACACGCTCTATGTCCAAGGCCGCGATGCAGCGGGCAACTGGTCAACGAGCGGCTCTTTCGCCATCGTGATCGACACCACGGCGCCCGCTGCCCCGACGGTCGACGGCATAACACCGACCAACGATACGACCCCCACGTGGTCATGGAACACACCGGCCGGCACCGTTGAATTCCGTCACAGCTTCACTAACGGCTCCCCTTGGACCGTAACGACCGATACCGACTTCACCGCCACAGCGCTCGCGGTAGGCACCCACACCCTCTATGTGCAGGGTCGTGATGCGGCGGGCAACTGGTCAACCAGCGGCTCTTTCGCCATCGTGATCGACACCACCGCCCCCGCCGCCCCGACGGTCACCGGCACCACGCCGACCAACGATACGACCCCCGCCTGGTCATGGAACACACCGGCCGGTGCGGTCGAGTATCGCTTCAATTATACCGGCGACGATATCGACTGGACCACCACTTCGGCAGTGACCTTCTCCCCCGATGATGCACTTATCGAAGGGGAGCATACCCTTTTCGTGCAGGCCCGTGACGCGGCAGGGAACTGGTCCGATAGCGGCTGGTTCACCATCACGATAGACACGTCGGCGCCCGACGCCCCGACGGTGCTCGCCACCACGCCGACCAACGATCCCACGCCGAACTGGACCTGGATACCGGTCACCGACGCGGTCAATTATCGTTACAGCTACACCGACGGTTTGAACTGGACCGAAACGACGAATACCTCCTTCACCGCCGCAACGCTTACCGCCGGAACCTACACCCTCTATGTGCAGGCGCAGGATGCCGCCGGCAACTGGTCGCTCTCAGGCTCGAAAGAGGTCGTGATAGACCTGTCGGTGCCCGATGCACCGGTCGTGACCGGTACGTCGCCGACCAACGATACGACCCCCGAATGGTCATGGAATGCGGTGACCGACGCGGTCGAATACCGCTACAGTTTCACCGACGGCAACGGTTGGGCGACGACGACCGACCTTTCCTTCACCCCGGGGTCGGCGCTCACCGAAGGGTCCCATACACTCTTCGTGCAGGCCCGCAACGGCGTCGGCACGTGGTCGGGTAGCGGTTACTTCACCGTCGAGATAGACATCACCGGCCCCGACGCACCGACGGTGGACGGAATCTCTCCCACGAACAACCCCACGCCGACATGGTCATGGAACACCCCGACCGACACGGTTGAATTCCGTTATAGTTACGATGAATCTTCGTGGACGACGATCGTCGCAAATTCATTCACCCCCAGCCCCCTCATCGATGGTTCCTATACGCTCTATGTCCAGGGGCGCGACGCGCTCGGCAACTGGTCCGACAGCGGCTCTTTCGAGATAGTGATAGATACCGAGGCGCCGGCCGCACCGATGGTGAACGGAACCACACCGACCAATGATACCACACCCCTCTGGTCGTGGGATACACCGGCCGATACGGTCAACTTCCGCTACAGCTACGATGAATCGGACTGGACGACGACCGTCGCAAATTCATTCACCGCCACCACGCTCACCGCCGGTACCTACACGCTTTATGTGCAGGCAGCCGACGCTCTCGGCAACTGGTCCGACAGCGGCAGTTTCGCCATCACGATAGACACTACCGAGCCGACCCTTGTGATCGGCGCCCCCTCGGCGACCGAGGCGAAAACCGGCGATTCGGTCCTCTACACCGTCACTTATACCGGCGCCGACAGCGTGACGCTGGCGACGGGCCACATAACGCTCAACACGACCGACGGCGCTTCAGGCACCGTCACGGTGACCGGTTCCGGCACAACGACCCGCACCGTAACGATATCCAATCTTACCGGCAACGGTACGCTCGGCATCAGCATCGCGGCTGGCACCGCCAGCGACAACGCCGGTAACACAGCTCTCGCGGCCGGGCCGTCGGATACATTCGATGTCGATAATACGCCGCCCACCGTGCTCATAGATCCGGTCAATGCCTGCACCCGCCGGACGACCGGCACCATCACCTTCACCGTGACCGGCGCAACCACCACCACCTGCCGGTTCGACACCCCCGCCGGTAACGGTACACCGAGCGCCTGCGGCGGCTCCTACGGCTATACCCTTGCCAATGGTGAAGGCACCTACACCCTCACCGTCACCGCGACCGACGACGCAAACAACAGCGATACCCAGAACACCTCCTTCTCGCTCAACACCACCACGCCGACCTTCCAGTGGTCCCTGCCGCCAAACGGTACCAGTTACAAGGCCGGTTCGGCGGTGCCGAGTTTCGTCTACCGCACCAAGAACCTCGAAGCGGGCGAAACGGTTGAGATCATTGACGCTGACACCGGGCTTGCCGTGGCCAGCGGAACGACCGCCGGATCGCTGTGCAACGCTCAGGAAGATCTCTCGATACCGCTCGACCTGCCCGACAAATGCGGCACCTACAAACTCTACGCCAAGGTCAACGACGGTGTCGACTCCGTTGATCGCTACACCGACAACCGGATCGCAGCGCCGACAATCCTTGCGGAAGGCCTGCGTTCTTTCACCTTCGACCGCGACAAGCCGGTCATATCCTCCTTTGTCGTCGTGAACGATGCGAACAGCGATAATTTCCTTGTCGCCGCCGAAGACCTTGACGCCACCCCGGCGAACGGGATGCAGGCGACCATCGTCATCACGATACAGGACGATATCGACATCGGTCGGACCGTGACGCTCCGTAACAAGACCACCGGCAACATCTACACCGCGACGGTCGCGGGCGACCGGACCGCCACCTTCACCAGCATCACGATACCGGAGCTGCTCACCCCCAACTCCTTCGGGGCGACGGTCGTCGACTGCGGCGGCAACACCTCCGACGAGTCGTCGAAGAACATCACCGTCGACACCACGCCGCCGAGCGTGCTGTTCCAAGGGCCGACCGGCGCCACCTCGGGCCATCAGCTCTGGCTCACGGCGCGCGACGGCACGGTGGTCGCCGACGAACTGACCGGCCAGCAACTGAAATTCAAGATCACCGGCGATTGGAACAACGCGACCCCGGTGGTCAAACATACGATCTACGACTATGCCGATGTCGAACAGTCGACCCACACCTACGGCCTGGGAGAGATGACCATCGTCGGCACCACCGTCACCATCGACCTGCCGGCGCTCGCCTACAATCAGCATGAGTTCGAGATCACCGTTTCGGATGCCCGCGGCAACGTCCGTGTAGCCGCGCTGACCTACGAGGTCGACGCGAAGACCCCCAACGCCGTTATCGCCTATCCGACCGACGGCACGGTGCTCGATATCTCCATCGATCCCGACTATGACGAGGATCCCGGCGAATCGGGCATCCAGTTCACGATGCATCTCGACCTCACCAAACTCCAGACGCCGACCGGGACCGCCTCGACCATCGATATCCTCGCGATACCGATAGACGCCCTCGGTGGCGTCGAGGACACCGCGCGGAACCGCAAGTCGTGGAACGGTTTCACCGCCACCCTCGACGGCGCGGACCAGATATTCCCGACGGTCGCCCCGCTCCTGCGGCTTGGCGACGGCTTCTGGCGTCTAACGGTCAAGGTGACCGACGACCATTTGAATGTCTACGATACCGCCCTTCTGCCGGTCGACCAGCAAATCGATGTCGAGGTGGTGACCGATGTAGCCTGTTCGACGCTTCACCTGACGGCCAACGACAAGGTGATCAACGGAACGCAGACCGTACCGACCTGGCTCAACAGCAACGACGGTGGGCCGACCTACAATCTCTATGTCGAGACCGATTCGCCGAACGGCACCAACAACGCCTGCATCAGCGTCAACGGCGGCGCCGATATCTGCTCCAATGTTTTGGATGGTCGCGCAGACTTCGCGTTCGTTTCGTTGAACGCCGGCGGCCTCGAAAACACCATCGAACTGACGGTCAACAACGGCGCCACCATCGCCACCGACACCTACTATGTCCGTGCCGACAACACCGATCCGACGCTCGACCCGGTGACCGATGTCAATCCGGAGCCCTATGTCCACGCCGGCATCTGGGAGATCGGCTACGGCTGGAACGATGATATCGACCATGACACCACGACGATCCTCGAACTCGACGGCGCTTCGGCCCGTCGCCTCATCTTCACCATCGACGGTATCGAGGATATCGTCGGCTACCCGAACCACGGTACGGTCGTCCTGACGGCGGTCGACCCGGTCGACGCGATCGGCGGGAACACCACGGTCAACATCGAAAAAGTCGGCGCCGACATGGTCGCCGAGTTCGACGATCTGACCTTCGAGGACAGCGTCGTGGGCGGCCAGACCGACATCGAGATGCTCATGACGATAACCGAACAGCCCTCGGGCAACACCTTCACCAAGACGATCTGGGTCCATGTGAACCTCGAACGGCCCGAAGGAATCACCCCGGCCGTAACGACCGACCCGGCCCGCGGCGAGGCATTCGTCGAGTGGAGCGCCGTCATCGGCAACAACTCGACCTACGGCGGCGCGTTCCAAGACCGCGTGTACGAATATCAGGTGAAATATGAGGCCTATGGCGCCTCCTGCTCGCTCGACGACGGCGAGAGCGTGTTCGACACCGGCGTGGCGATAACACCGCTGGCCAACTTCTCGGTGGCCGATCCGTCGCTCAACGGCGACGACTTCGTCACCCCGAAAGCGGCGGGCGAGGCGCAGAACTACCTGTTCTACATGAAGAAACGCTCTAACGTAGCCACGACGATCACCGCCGACATCCACCGGAACGGCGACCAGTACTGCTTCGCGGTCCGCGCCAGCGACGGCATCTACGCGCAGGATGGGACGATACTTGCGACAAACACCGCCCCCGTTCTGTCTACTCATGTCGTGGACAAAGGAGCGGTACAGTTGACGGCATACGAACTGATAGTGGCCTCGCTAGGGTCGCACACCATGAATATCAAGAACATGGGCGACATCAACAAAGATGGCGAAACCGATTTCGCCGTTTCCGATTCGGGTCAGCAGAAAGCATATGTATTCATCAGCAATGTCGATAGTGAAACTAAAAAGGTGACCCCTCCCTCAAAGGTGGAACTGACAAAACCGGTCGATGCCGGGACCTCTTTCGGCTTCCGCCTTGCCGCAGCCGACCTGAACGGCGACAAGCATATGGATGTGATAGTGAGCGATCTGGGCGGTAAGAACATCCATATTTATTATGGTGTTGTCGATTCTGTCGATACGGTTCGCGGCGATATGTTGACTTTTGTGGACAACATCAACGATATCGATGGCATCGATGATTTCAATGGCGATGGGTGCGATGATCTTGCCGTAGCGCAGTCGAATTACAACTCGAACGCCGGACGCGTTTTTGTCCTGTACGGTGACGACAAGGGAGCGGCGGGTAAGACCTGCGGCGGCGACTACACCGCGCAGACCGGCGTATCGTACATCGGCAATGCCGTCGGCGACCGTTTTGGTTACACCGTGCGCAAGGCAGGCAACATCAAGAACCAGAACAATGGTGGCATACCGCTCGGGTCGTTCGTAGGCGGCAACTATAATACCGCAACGAACCAAACCAAGATAAAGGCGATTTATGGTTCTGCCAGTCCCGCCGATACGACTATTTCTTCCTATGATGCCACCCTCGCCGGTCTTACTCAACTTCGTAGCGGATTCTATGGCAGCTTCAACGGCGATGCTTATAGCGATTTTGCCGTCATCGAGAGCGGCAAGATAAAGTTCTTCTTCGGCGAAGATGATGGAAGCGGGATCGATTTCTCCACCAGTTGGGTCGAAGGGACCAACCAGATCACCCGGAGCGGCATTATGGACGAAACGGTCGGCGCCGAAACCGGAGCTTGGGGTGTGGGTAGCTCTGGCGCTACTGAAGATTTTGATGGTGACGGTCTTGCCGATTTCTTTGTCAGCGGAGTGCAGTCGCAATATCTCTACAGTGGGCTTGGCAATTTCTTTACCAAACATCCCTCCATGTATCTGCCTCTTCCGATAGCCTCCGGTAATGTACAGACGACGATCCTGTCGTATGGCATCGTTCTCTGTTACCGGAATACCGACACCGGTAATTGTGTCATCCATTATTATTGAGTATTGTGGAGGTCCTCATGTATATCAAGCCCATGATCGTCGAAGAAAGAATCATTGAGAAAAAACTCCTTTTCGCCTGTTATATGAGTGATGAGGGGTGTGAGCTCGAGGGAGGCACTCTCAATACTGCAAGCGAAGGCCTTTGAGCGCAATCAGTGCCCCTGCCCATTATGTCTGACATCCCCTTCGACCAACTCATAACGACCTTCTCCACCGGCGGTGGTCCCGGGGTGGTGCTGTTCGGTTCACAGAACTCCATGCTTCCTTCTATCAAACCCGGAGAACTCATTCACATCGCACCGGCAGACCGTGAACATCTGCGTCCCGGCGATGTGGTGGTGTTTCGTTCGGGCGAGGTGTTCGTCGCACACCGGCTGGTGTGGAAAAAGGGGTTCGTGGCGCGGACCAAAGGCGACAACAATCCCTACTGCGATCCGCCGATATCGCTCTTTGACATCGTTGGGGTGGTCGAGGGGAAACGGTCACGCGGGGCATTCTGGTACTACCTTTTGCGGAACCGTATTCGTCACCACACGCCGCGTCCGTTGCGTCTGTTGTTCTCGGAGTTGAAGAAAAAACTGTCCGGCCGCAAACGGGGCATGGAACACCTATGACCATCAAACGCCCCGGCATCCTTTTCGAGATCGCGGACCGGTGCGATGCGCGGTGCCTGCACTGCTACCAGCCGCGGGAATGCGGCCACCGGCTCATGACTCTCGCCGAGATGGAGCGGACGCTCGACATCCTTGCCGATAACGAATATCTCGATGTCACCTTCAGCGGCTATGAGCCGTTCACCAATCCCGACCTGTTCAAGATCATCGAAGCGGCCCGCAAGCGCCGGTTCTTCGTCAATCTCAAGACCAACGGACTCCATCTCACCGCCGAAAACGTCGCGCGGCTGAAGGCGCTCCATGTCGGCACGGTCCATCTTTCTCTCTATTCGGCCGATCGTAACGAACATGACCGCTGCGCCGGTGTCTCCGGCGCCTACGACCGCATCATGGCGGGAATTGACCATCTGCGTGAGGCGGGCATCAAGATCGTACTCGCCGCGCCGCTTCTGCGCCCCCTCCCCGATCTCGCGCGGCTGACCGCCTTTGCCAAGGAGCGCGACCTGCAACTGGTCATCGACTACGGCCTGTTCAGTTCGTTCGATCATCGGCCAGAGGTCGAAACGGTGAAACTGACCGACGAGGAACTCGAAGCGGCGATCCGGTTCCAGTTCAGTGTTGAAGGCGACGAGATGAACTTTTACGCGCCGAAGGAGGCTTCGTTCCTCTGCCACTACGGCGATCCTTCGACCTTCCGCATAAACTGTGCAGGCGACATCTACGCCTGCGGCAAATGCACCGTGCCGCTCGGCAACATCCTGACCGACGACTTTGCCGCACTGGTGCGAAAGGCGGCGGCGGAACGGCCACTCATCATCCGTAATCGGAAATGCAACGACTGCGACCTGTTCGCTTACTGTAACCCTTGCCCCGCCGAAGCCCTGTTGGATGGTGATTCTCTCTGCGGCTGTTCAGCGGTACGCAAACGGATCGCGGAACTTAAACGGAAGATGAGTACCCTCGGGGCTCAAAAAACCGGTACCGCCGCGGAGGATCCTTGCCAAATCTGAAGAATCGTCAGTTTTCAATAGGGGGTTTTTTACTCAATATCTCATATGGCTCCCGAATGGTGCTTCCCGCGCCGTTCCGCTTGTTTGAAACGACGACGACAGGCGATATGCCCGTTCGGATAGAAGCTCAGGAGCGCGCCGACCTCAACAATCTTCAGCGCGTTGATGGCGCATGGCAGATATCGCGACACCGGCCGTATCTCTATCTACCCAAAGTGCTCGCCTACGAGGGGTTCGAGCGCGAGGAATTGTTTCTTCTGCTTCATTCGTGTTTTCTCGTGGATCGCGACGGTGGCGGACACCTGTTCCTCGCCACCTCCGGGACCGGCAAGAGCACGCTCGCCCGCAAGATGCGCGGCCTCATGACCGGCGGCAACGACGAGACCAACATCCTCTACCGGCGTAACGGCGTGCTGTTTGTCGCCTCGACCCCCTTTTACACGATCCCGAAACTCAAACAGGCGGTCATCAGCAATATCACCGCACCGCTCAAAAGGATATGCCTGCTCCAGAAAGAAAGCGCCGCTCATTCTCACATCGGCGCAGTGATCACCGAAGATGCGCTCTGGCGGTATCTCGTAGAAGGTCAGGTGAGCACACCCTACACCCGTCGCGAATACTTTGGCGCATATCATCGCATGGTGAACGATCTCTGCGATAACTATCCGGTACGGCCCTTCTTCCACAACCTGACCGATCCGCCCGAACGGATAACGACGCTCCTCGAAAGCGAATACCGCTAAACACACCGAAAGAACCGTTAGTAGGCCCCGACCCACTTATTATTGATAGGCGTCGGCTTACAAGTTTTGTCTTTTTTAAGCAACCTCATTACTCCTCATAATCACAGCCTTTTTCCTATTAAGGACCTTTGAGTATGTTTATATCCAAAGCATTTTCAGTGTGTTATGAATTTCTTTCTATTGACAAAGTTCCCCTGCGAGTATATACTGGCGTTGTTTTGTTTGTTGTGAAAAGATATTTGTTGAGACCATGATGAATTGTCGCGGCTACGAGAAACCGGCCATAATTGAAGAGCGCTTGCTGGAAAAGGAGCTTTTTTTTGCATGCATCTTCCAGAACCGAAAAAAGTGCGAGCCCATCTGCCATAACCCCGGGCAAAGCGAAGGACAGCCCTGCTGACCGCCGAACACCGACAACAACCGCTCTTCTTGCTTTTCCAAATAGGAAAGGGTATAAATCCCCGATGAAGAAAAACGCCGGAAATGAAAAAACGACCATACTTATAGTGGAAGACGACCCGGGCTTGTCGGAACTTATCGCCATTACGCTTCGCGGACACGGATGGGATACGGCGGAAGCCTTTTCGGGCGAAGAGGCGTTGGCGATGTCCCGGGAACGGCGGCCGCGGCTGATCCTTCTTGATTACTCGCTCCCCGACATGTCGGGCGCCGATTTCATCGCCGCCGCCGAACGGACGAACATTGCGTTGCCGCCGTTCATCGTGGCCACCGGCCGGGGCGACGAGCGAATAGCGGTCGATATGATGAAGCGCGGCGCGCGCGATTACATCGTCAAGGATACACAATTCCTCAATGTGCTGACCATAGCGGTCGAACGGGTGCTGGAACAACTCGATGTCGAACGGAAACTGGAAGAGACCCGGCAACTTCTGCGGGAACATGACGAAGCGCTTCTCGCTTCCCGGGAAGAATTGCGGGCGTTGGCCGATCGTCTGCTTGTGGTGCCGGAACAGGAACGGACCCGGATCGCCCGCGAGATACATGATCAAGTCGCGCAAGATCTGATTCGATTGAAATTGGACCTTGTCTGGTTGAATGGTCAGCTCGCCAAGAGCGCTCCCCCCGCCGTTGTTCTCAAAGAACGAGTCGCCGAAATGATCGCCCTGACCGACGGCGCGATAAATTGTGTGCAGAAGATCGCCACCGAACTGCGTCCGGCGGTGCTCGACAGTCTCGGATTATGCGCCGCGGTGGAGTGGCAGTGCCGCGAATTTCAAGAGCGATACGGCATCGTTTGTCGCGCGAAGATCCCACAAAAAGACCCGACCGTCGACCGGGACCGGGCGACCGCGCTATTCCGCATCCTGCAGGAAAGTTTGAACAACATCCGACGTCATGCCGCCGCCACGCTGGTCGAAGTTTGCCTGCGCTCGGATGGCGACGGTTTGTCGCTGACCGTAACGGATAACGGCAAAGGATTTTCTTCGGCGACGCTCAAAGATCCGCTGTCGATCGGGCTGATCGGCATGAGAGAGCGGGCGGCGCTACTGGGCGGGGTCGCCGACATCAGAAGCGAGAAAGGCCGTGGAACCACGGTAGAGGTCCGTCTGCCTCAGAAAATAAAGGCTCCGACCGGGGAGGCGCCGTCATGAGGATACTGCTCGTCGATGACCATGCCGTCATTCGAAAAGGTCTCGCCCGTCTCATCGCCGATGAAATTTCCGCCGCCGTCATCGGAGAGGCCGGATCCGCCGCCGAAGCTTTGACGGAACTGGCTCTGCAGAAGTGGGAACTGTTGATACTCGATATTTTCATGCCCGGGTCGGGAGGATTGACCGTTCTGGACGAAGTGCGCCGCCTTTACCCCGAATTGCCGGTGCTGGTGCTCAGCAGTGCGCCGGAAGAACAGATGGCGGTTCGCGTGCTCAAGGCGGGGGCCCGCGGTTATCTCAACAAACAATGCGCCCCCGAGGAACTGGTGTCGGCCATCAGAAAGGTGATGGCGCACGGTCGGTACATCAGCGCCGCGACGGCGGAACGACTCGCCGGAGATGTCGGACGCACCGAAAAGACGCCGCAGGAGGAGCTCTCCGACCGGGAATACACCGTTCTGCGGATGTTGGTGGCGGGGCGATCGATCAAGGATATCGCGGCCGAACTGAATGTCAGTCCGAAAACGGTGAGCACCTTCCACACGCGCATTTGGCATAAATTGCGCGTCACCAACGATGCCGACATGGTCCGCTACGCGTTGGAACACGATATCTTCTGATCCTTCCAAGTTCCCCGTAGGCACAATCCTACACGAAAAAAAGCCGCGTCCTACAGAAAAACGACCTTAAAAAAGATATCCTGTCATCGATGATCGAGTGGTTCGGGAACGAAAAATGGAGGTCGTCATGAAAAGAAATCTTCTGTGTGTCTCGTGTTTGGCGATAGCGCTGATCGCCCTCTCCTGCGAGAACCAAGCGCCGGAGGAAGAGGTCGCCGTGTCCCTTGCCGGAAAGACCGCGAAGACTCCCGTAACGATAAGCAATATCCTCGAAGTGAACCAGAAGGCGGCGAACTTCGGTATTGCGGTCACCTCGGTGGGCGATGTGAACGGCGACGGCTACGGCGATGTCGCGGTCGGCGCCAATTTCTACGACAACGGTCAGACCGACGAAGGGGTGGTTTATATCTATCACGGTTCGGCGACCGGTATCAAGACCGCCTATGCTATACGGCTCGAATCGAATCAAAAGGACGCGCGCCTCGGTTGGTCGGTCGCCTCTGCGGGCGATGTGAACGGCGACGGCTACGGCGATGTGATCGTCAGCGCATACCGGTACGACAACGGCCAGACCGATGAAGGGGTGGTTTATATCTATCACGGTTCGGCGACCGGTATCGCTCCTGCCTACGCTCGGCGTCTCGAAGTGGATCAGGCGAACGCCTCGTTCGGCATCTCGGTCGCGGCGGCGGGCGATGTGAACGGCGACGGGTACGGCGATGTGATCGTCGGCGCATTCTTGTACGACAACGGTCAGACCGACGAGGGGGCCGCATTCATCTATCACGGATCGGCCACCGGCGTCGGTGCGCAGTATGCCCGGAGATTGGAAATGGATCAGGCGGGCGCGTGGTTCGGCTATTCGGTCGCGTCGGCGGGCGATGTGAACGGCGACGGCTACGGCGATGTGGTCGTCGGCGCGTTCCTGTACGACAACGGACAGACCGACGAGGGGGCCGCGTTCATCTATCACGGATCGGCGAACGGCATCGGCATGACTGCGGACCGCACGATCGAACCGGATCAGGCGGGCGCCTATTTCGGCTATTCGGTCGCGTCGGCGGGCGATGTGAACGGCGACGGCTTCGACGATGTGGTCGTCGGTGCCTACCTGTACGATCACGGCCAGACCGATGAGGGGGCCGTTTTTATCTATCACGGCTCGGTTAACGGTTGCGGCGCGGTATACGACCGGATGATCGAACCGGATCAGGCGGGGGCGAATTTCGGCGCCGCGGTCGCCTCCGCGGGCGATGTGAACGGCGACGGCTACGACGATGTGATCGTCGGCGCCCGTTCGTACGACGGCAACAAGACCGACGAAGGGGCCGCCTTTTTCTATCGCGGCTCAGCGGACGGCCTGAGTATATCGGCAAACCAAAAGTTCGAATCGAATCAGGCGGATGCCTTTTTCGGCCGGTCGGTCGCGTCGGCAGGCGATGTGAACGGCGACGGCTACGGCGACGTGTTGGTGGGAGCGAGTTTGTACGATAACGGCCAGTACGACGAAGGAGCCGCGTTCTTCTATCACGGGTCGGCATCCGGACTCTGCGTCGGCCGTTGTTTGTAACGAACACCTAACACCACAAGATGGAGTTTTCGTGAAGATACTGCTCGCGGACGATCATGCGGTTTTAAGAAAGGGATTGTCGCAACTTCTCGCCGACGAATTTCCCGGCATCATCATCGGCGAAGCGGCGAACGGAAAAGAAGCGCTCGACGAGATAGCCTTTCAGCGTTGGGATGCCTTGGTGCTCGATCTCTATATGCCGGACTCCGAAGGTCTGGCGGTGCTCGACGAGGTGCGGCGGCAACAACCTGCGCTTCCGGTACTGGTGCTCAGCAGTGCTCCTGAAGAACAGATGGCCATGCGGGTGCTGAAAGCGGGCGCGAACGGATATCTCAACAAACAATGCGCCGCCGAAGAGTTGGTGAAAGCGCTCACGAAGATCGTTGCGGGAGGGCGTTACTTCAGCGCCGCGACGATGGAACGGCTGGCCGAAGAAATGAGCCGCGCGGGAAAAACGCCCCGCGAAGAACTTTCCGACCGCGAATCGACCGTTCTGCGGATGCTGGTCGCGGGCAAATCGGTCCGGGACATAGCACTGGATCTGGGCATCAGCCCCAAAACGGCGAGCACGTTCCATACCCGGATCTGGCGAAAACTGGGCGTTCGTAACGATATCGAAATGATCCGCAGAGCAGAGGAAAAGGGGTTGCTCTGATTGCCGGAGCAGGCGAGAAATTGTAGACCATGAGCGCACATAAGATTGCAAGTAGTTTTTCTTTTGTTATAATCAACCGGCCATAGAGAAGGGGGGCGGGAGGCGCATCATGAATCAACTCAAGATATACACCGCCTTGAGGGATACACAGTTCGAGAATCAAGTCGTGGCGCTCATTCACGCCAACGATCATGAGGTTCATCCGGTCCACCTCGATGACATTATCAACGAAGTGCGTGTCTACGATTCGCTTTTCATCGTCGAAGAGAGTTATCACGGGATCCTCAATTTGATAGAATTTCATAATTCCTGCAAATTCAACTTACTGCCGGTCATTTTTGTATTTGATCCCAAATCGCCCGACAAAGAGTGGGTGAACACCGTTCGTTATCCATACAAATACTTTGCCGTCGAACACAAATTGCTACCGCTCCTGTTCACCCGTATCGTTGCTCACATGGATGAACTGCGCCGCACCAAGTTCAACGAATTCGTTCTTCAGCATCACAAACCGGTGCTGGAACCCTTCTTCGACAACACGCTTTCGTTCCGCAACGCATTGGGTTGCGCTCTTACCCACCTGCTCGATTTTCTGTTCGCCGACAAAGGCTCCATCATGTTGCTCAACGACAAGGGAAATCTCGTCATTGAGGCATCGACCAAGCAACACCTCATCGGGCTGGAGGTGAAACCCGATCCCAGCTCCCCCGCATGGAGCGTCATGGAGACGAAAAAGCCGCTGTTTGTAGAAGATATCTCCAAAGATCAACGCTTCAAGAAGAAAAGCGACGGCTACAGTAAGGATTATTTTCTCATCGTCCCGATATTCCTGAACGGCGAGATTCACGGCGTTCTCAATCTCACCGACAAAATGGTCTCTCTCTTCTTTGATCGCAGCGACCTTTTGCGTGCCCGGAACTTTTTGCGATTATTGGAACCGATATTGGCGCTCCATAGCGGCATAGCGGTAGATATAACCTAACTTTTACGTATTGTCGGAGCGTTCTCTGGGGAGGGACGTAGATGCCGTCATTTCCCGCATTAGTGCGTTACCTACCTGATATCGTCGGCATGTTGCTGTTCGTTGTCGGCATCGCCGGGGCGACGGAGCATTATTCCCCCTCTTTTCTTCTTTGCGCGTGGATACTTATCGGCCTGCCTCTTTTTTTCCATTTTTTCCACCACCTCCGCCATGGCCATTTTCTCGATGAATATTTCCTGATAACCCTCGCCGGCGGCGGCGCGGTGGCTATCGGCCGGTACCAAGAGGCGGTCCTCGTCGTTCTGCTCTATCGGCTCGGCGACTATCTGTTAACGCGGATTGTTGCCCGCACACAGGAAGCCATACGGTCACTGGGCAATCAATCCCGTGGAGCGAATACCGACGACGATGACCCCACGGCGGCAACGCGCGTTCAATCGCCGGTCGATCGGGCCCAGAGCCGAGCGTTGGTGGATCAGGCCGCGGCTCGAAAAGCGCCTTCAGAACGATTCATCACCCATTTCGCCCGTTGGTATACACCGATTTTGATCGCGGCCGCGTTCCTCATGACCTTTCTGCCGCCGCTCCTGTCGGCCGATATCCCCTACACCGAAAGCGTCTACCGGGCCCTTTCCTTTCTGGTGATCGCCTGCCCCAGCGCCCTGCTCATAGCGATACCGATCGGCTGGTATGCCGCCGTCGAAACCGCCTCACAGCAGGGAATACTTGTCAAGGGAGCCGACCATCTCGATACCCTGAGCCGCGCCGACACCATACTGTTCGGCAAAACCGGCACCCTCACCAAAGGACGCTACGCCGTCATCGAGGTGTTACCGGTGGAGGGAGGAATGCCCAAAGAACGGTTCCTCCATTACGCGGCGCTCGCCGAATCGCAGGCGGCCCATCCCGTCGCCGCCGCCATCCGAGCCGCTTACGGCAAACCGATCCCCTATGATGCGGCGAACGAACTGACCGAAACGCCGGGAAAAGGGGTGATCGCATGGGTCGATGAACAGGAGGTGGCCGCCGGCACCGCCCTGTTTCTCCGCGAACTAGGAGTTGTTCCTCTTCCCGATGCCACATTCGGCACCACCATTCATGTTGCGCTCAGTCGTTACTACATAGGGTGCGTGGTGGTCGCCGACGAACTGCGCGACGAAGTTCCCGCGATGATCGCCGCATTGAAAAAGAACGGTATCCGACAAATGGCGGTGTTGTCGGGCGACAGCGAATTCATGGTCCGACAGACGGCCCGCGCGGCGGGAATAGCGGAATCGTGGGGCGCCCTCACCCCGCGGGGAAAACTGGAAAAGATAGAACAGGTGCTCGCTACCGCCCGCGGAACGGTCGTTTTCATGGGAAACGACATAGACGATGCCCTGCTCCTCGCCCGGGCCGATGTCGGCGTCTCGTTGGGAAAGATGCATGACCCCATCACCACCGAAGCGGCCGACATCGTGCTGACCAGCGAACGTCCGGCGCTCCTGTACGAGGCCCTTCGCCTCGCCCGCCGGGGCCGCGCCGTAGTCGGACAGAATCTCTTTCTCGTGCTTGCGGTGAAAGGAACTTTGCTCTTTCTTGCCGCCGTCGGCATTGCGTCACTCTGGGAGGTGGTGTTCGCCGACACCATCGCGGCGATCATCACCATACTCAACGCATCGCGCCTCATCGCGGGGAAGAGCGTTCAGCAGGAATTAACTGATCCGAGGACAGCATCATGATCGGCATCGAACTGGTCTACAATCTGGCGCTTCTGGTAGCGCTCAGCGTCGTTTCGAGTTTTATCATGGAATTCTGGCGGCGGGGACATCTTGCATTGCTACAGGGATTTCTCTTCGGCGTGGTGGCGGTCGTCGGTATGTTGAATCCTCTGCTTTACGGTGAAGGACTGTTCTTTGATGGCCGGTCGATCATCATCAGTCTGTGCGCTTTTTTCTTCGGCCCTCTCGCGGTCACGGTGACCGCCGGGATGGTGATCGCAGGTCGATTTTTGCTGGGAGGCGTCGGCGCTTTCGCAGGATCGCTCGGCGTTCTTTCCGCGGCGGCCATAGGCATTTATTTCTATTACCGACATTACCGAAAAGAAAAAAAGGCTTCCTTCGCCACTCTCCTTCTGCTTGGTATTCTGGTTTCTGCGGCCATGCTTTCTCTGATGTTTTTTCTTCCCGGCGGTAAAGGCTTCGATGTTGTAAAAAAAATAGGCATCCCCATCCTGTTGTTTTATCCGCTGGCGACCGTGTTCATCGGCAAGATACTTTCCGATATGGTGTCGCGAAACAAACTCCTTGCCGATCTTCGGACGAGTGAAAATATCTTCCAGCAATTCATGGAGCATAGCCCGATCTATGTGTTTTTCAAGGACGACCATGTTCGTTCCTTGCGGCTAAGCAAGAACTATGAATCCATGCTAGGCAGACCGATAAAGGATCTGCTGGGAAAGAACATGGAGGAACTGTTCCCGTCCGATTTCGCGAAAAAAATGGTTGCCGATGATCTGCGGGTTTTGAAGGAGGGAAAGCGGATCGAGATCACGGAAGAATTCAACGGCCGCAGTTACATTACCATAAAATTTCCGATCATGAACGATGCCGGCGTTCCTTCATATCTAGCAGGATTTACCATAGACATAACCGACCTCAAGAATACTGAACAGTCGTTAAAAGAAAGAGAGGGTCTGCTTCAAAAAATATTCGATATCTTGCCGGTAGGGCTTTGGTTCACCGATAAAGAGGGAAAACTTCTAAAAGGGAATCCCGAAGGTATCAGAATATGGGGCACCGAACCGAAAGTGAGCCCGGAACAGTATGGTGTGTTCAAGGCCCGCCGTCTTCCGTCGGGACAAGAAATTGCCCCCGACGATTGGGCATTGGCCCACACCATTCGGGATAAAGCGACCATTCAGGATGAGTTGTTGGAGTTCGACGCATTCGACGGTCAAAAAAGGGTCGTTCTCAACTACACCGCTCCTGTGCTCGACGATGACGGCTCTCTCTTGAGCGCCATTGTCGTCAATAAAGATATCACCGATCGTTATCGTGTCGAAGAAAAACTTCGGGAAAGCGAAGAGCGGTTTCGAAGCCTTTTTGAACAGGCGGCCGATATCATTTTTCTGCTGGAGATCGTGCCCGGAAATGTCCCCGTCATTCGGGATGTCAATAAGAGAGTTTCGCAAATACTCGGATACGAGCGGGAGGAATTGATAAATCGCCCGATTTCCTTCATAGAGGATAAGGCGGGCGATGCTGTTCTGATCCAAGAACGGCAAAGAATATTACGGTCCGGAAATGACCCCGTATTGATGGTGAGTCATCGATGCAAGGACGGCTCGATCCGGGAGTTCGAATGTTCGATAAAGGAGATGTGGATCAACTCGAAACTGTTCGCCGTATCGGTCGAGCGCGATGTTACCGAGAAGAAAAGACTCGAACAGTCCCTGCGCGAATCGGAACGGTCGCTCCGCGCGACCATTGACGGCCTTTCATCGCATATCGCCGTGCTCGACGAGGAGGGAACGATACTACTCACCAACAAGGCGTGGCGTGAATTCGCCGAAGAGAACGATATGCGGGCCGACATGGTCTCCGAAGGAAGCAACTATCTGAAGATATGCGACGGCGCGACCGGCGAACATGCGCAGGAAGCGGCTCCGTTCGCGCAAGGTATCCGCGATGTCCTCGGGGGAAAGAGCGACTTCTTCTCGATGGAATACCCCTGCAACAGCCCCGAAAAGGCGCGCTGGTTCGTCGGTCGCGTTACCGTTTTCCCGGGTGTCGATCCTCGCCGGGTCGTTATCGCCCATGAAAACTACACCAAACGAAAGTTGTTGGAACTGGAGCGCGAGGATCTCATCGCCGCCCTGAAACACAAGAACGACGAAATGGAAGGGATGCTCTACGCCAGTTCGCACGATCTGCGGACGCCGCTGGTGAGCATTGTCGGCTTCAACGGCGTGGTGCGGCAGTCGCTCGATGAGCTGAAGGAACTCATGGGCAGCGATCTGCCGATGGGCGATATGTGCGCCGCGGCAAAACCGCATATCGCCGAAAAGATCCCCATGGCTGTTGAGTATATCGGCAAAAGCGCCGAGAAGATGCAGCGGCTCGTCGACGGCATTCTCAAACTTTCGCGCCTCGGCCGCGCGGAACATCTGCCGGAAACGGTCAACATGAAAGCGCTCATGGCCTGTATCGTCGAACCGTTCAAATTCCCGCTTCAGGCGGCGGGCGGCACGATCGCGCTGGAAGAACTGCCTTCCTGTTGGGGCGATTCGCGCGAACTGGAGCAGGCGTTCACCAACCTCATCGACAACGCGCTGAAATACCGCGATCCGGCGCGGCCGCCCCTCATCCGTATCTCCGCGACGGCCGACGACCGTTCTGTCACCTACTGCATCGAAGATAACGGCATCGGCATCAAGCCGGAACATCGCGACCAGATATGGGGCCTGTTCTCGCGGCTCGATCCCAACGGCCCGGTGGCGGGAGAAGGGCTCGGGCTGGCGCTCGTACAGCGCATCGTGCAACGCAACCACGGCAAGATATCGGTCGAAGGGGAACCGGGTCATGGAGCGCGATTCCTCGTTTCCCTGCCGCGCGACCACGGGAAGAGCAAGAAAAGTCATTGAGACGACCGTAACGAGGGTGATCGCGATGCCGAAGATGATCTTTCATTGGCCGCGGCGGCAACGGATCCTTGCGCTGATACTACTTAGGCGCGGTTTCCGCGTTCTGGCTGGCCGCACACGCCGATCGGGATTTAAGGGAAGAGTTGCTCCAACGGACACGGCTTGTGTCGCAGGCGGTCAATGTAGAGCGGGTCAGATCGCTTTCCGGCACCTCGACGGACCTTGTTTCGCCCGATTACCGGCGTCTCAAGGAACAGCTCGCGGCGGTCCGGAGCGCGGATGAACATATCCGCTTTATTTATCTGCTGGGCCGCGCGAAAAGCGGCGACATCTTCTTTTATGTCGACAACGAACCGGCCGATTCGGAGGACTATTCGCCGCCCGGACAACTATATGAAGAGGCATCTGAGGGTATTGCCCGGGTCTTTGACTCCAAGGACATGACGGTCGAGGGACCGGTCGCCGACGACTGGGGCGTTTGGGTCACGGCGCTCGTGCCGATCATCGATCCCGCGTCGGGGAATCTGATCGCGGCGCTGGGCATGGATATCGATGCCCACGACTGGCGCTGGCAGGTGGCGGGCCGCGCCGCCCTGCCGCTGGTCTTGACGCTGATGCTGATCTTCCTGCTTACCTCGATGCTATCCCGGACGCGGACGATGAAAACCCTGCGCGAGAACGAAAAACGGCTCACGACCTTTTTCCAGAACGACCTGTTCGGGAAGATCATCGTCCATCGGGCGTCGCGGAATATCTTCGACATAAACGATTCGGCGCTCCGGTTGGTCGGCCTGCCGCGCGACAAGGTCGTCGGGAATATCTGTCACCAGTTCGTCTGCCCCGCCGAACAGGGCCGCTGTCCGGTCTGCGATCTGAAACAGACGGTGGACAATTCGGAACGGGTACTGCTCGACTCCGGCGGGAAGCGTATCCCGATACTCAAGACGGTCACCCCCATCGTGATAGAAGGCGACGACTATCTGCTCGAAAGTTTCATCGACATCTCCGACCGGAAGAGGGCCGACGAAGAGGTCCGGTTGGCTCATGACAAGCTTTCGATCGCGGTGGAAAAATTGGAATCGCAGAAGATACGGGGCGATATCCTGACCGAACTACGCCAGTTCCTGCAGGCGACCGCGACCGTCGCCGAGACGGGGCCCATCGTCGAGAAGATCATGCTGAAACTCTTTCCCGCCTCCAACGGCGCGTTCTACCTGATGAGCGCCTCGCGCACCGATCTGGCGCTCTATCGCGCCAAAAAAGAGGGTCGCGACCGGGTGATCGTGGCGGAGCGTCCTTCTTGATAACCATGATAACCGTTTTAATCCCTTGCTTTTTGATGCGCAGCCGAAGCTTTTTTCTTGCCAGTTTGCCCGGAATCTGGTAAAAATATCGAACCGGATTGTTGTTCCGGAGAAACGGGAGGTGTCCGATGAGAGAGAAACTGAAAGAAATAATCCTCGATTTTCATGCACAGGAACTGCCGCGCACGACGCCGCGGGAAATGAAACTGGAGTCGGTGCCGGGCAAGGCGACGATCTGTATCGGCGTGCGGCGGTGCGGCAAAACGACCTTTCTGTTTCAGATCATGGAGCAGTTACAAAAGAAAGGGGTTGATCGCCGGAACATGCTGTACATGAATTTTTTCGACGACCGGTTGCATGCCCTTTCAACGACGGGACTCGGCGAAGTGACCGATGTCTATTTCGCCCTCTATCCCGAGAAAAAACAGGAAAAGGTGTACTGTTTCTTTGATGAGATACAGCTCTTCCCCGGCTGGGAATCGTTCGTGGAGCGAATACTGCGCACCGAGAACTGCGCGGTCTATATCTCCGGCTCCTCGTCCCAACTGCTCTCGGCCGAGATAGCGACCCAGATGCGCGGCCGGGCCCTTTCTTGGGAACTGTTCCCGTTCTCGTTCCGGGAATATCTGCTCCACACCGGACGCCCGGTGAAGAGCGTCCTTTCCTCGGCCGAACGGCTCCATGTCATGAAAGCCTTCGATGAATATTGGGAGATCGGCGGGTTCCCCGAGGTGGCGTCGCTTTCGAAGGAACTGCGGATAAAGACCCATCAGGAATATGTCAACTCGATCCTGTTCCGCGATCTGATAGAACGCCATGACATCGCGCACCCCAAAGCGGTGGTCGATCTGGCGCGCCGCCTCATCGACAACGCCGCGTCGCTGTACACCGTGAATGCGCTGACCGGCTATTTGAAGGCGCTGGGACACCGGATACCCAAAAGCGCCGTTTCCGATTATCTTGCGTGGTTCGAAGAGTCCTTTTTCCTTTTCACCACGCGGGTGTACGACGCCTCTCTGGCGCGGTCGAACACCAATCCGAAGAAAATATACGCCGTCGATCATGCGCTGGTGACCTCGGTCGCGTCGGGCATACTCGTGAACGGGGGACATTTGCTGGAGAATCTGGTGTTCGCCGCGCTTCGCCGCGAACGGACGGAGGTGTTCTATTACAAGACCCGGAGCGGCCGCGAGGTCGATTTTGCCGTCGCCGGGGAAGGCGGCGCCCCGCGACTCGTGCAGGTATGCGAAACCGTGCGGGAGCCGAAGACCAGAAAACGGGAACTCGCGGCGCTTGAGGAGGCGATGACGGAACTCGGGATCGGGGAGGGCATGATCGTCACGCGCAACGAAGAAGAGACAATAGCGGTCGAAAAAGGGACCATAGCGGTACTTCCCGCATGGCGGTTCCTGCTGACGGGCGTGGCCGCGTTACCATAGCGGCACCGGCAAAACGATCCGCTGTTTCTTCTTGATTATTCGGACCGTCTTATATATGATTCTTCCGGCCACGGGCGGGATAGTATGATCTGAGGAGTATCCATGGATCGGCCGGGTGCTGGTTCCTATCGCATGCCGCTTGCGATGTGGCTGTTGTTCGGCGCGATTTTCCTTTCCTTTCTGGTGGGCGGCGCATTCTTTTACTACTCGCAGGAACGTCGCATTCGCGAAGACGAATCTCAAAAACTTCTGTCGATAGCTGAACTCAAGGCCGAAGAGATCGCCCGCTGGCGTTCCGAACGGATCGGCGATGCCACGGTCGCGTTGTCGGGACCCTTTTTCTCCGCCGCGGTAAAACAGTGGCTGGCGACGCCAGATCCGACGTTGGCGGCGCAGATCACCGAACGGCTCGAATCGTATCGTCGTGGCTATCGGTATGCCTCAGCGTTCATAGTCGATGCCGAAGGACATATCCGCCTCAGCGCCGGGATGGCTGAAGAGCATATCAGCCTCGAAACGGATGCGTTCCTGCGAATCTCTCTGCGGCAAGGACGGCCGTTTCTGTCCGAATTATATCGTTGTTCCGTTCATAATGCCGTTCATCTCGATGTCATTGCCCCGCTTTTCTCCGATACGACCGAAGGGAGAAGAGCGGTCGCCGCGCTTATACTACGGGTCGATCCGAACGAGTTCCTCTATCCGCTCATTCAGTCGTGGCCGGAACAGAGCATCAGCGCCGAAACGCTTCTGGTGCGCCGCGACGGCGACGAGGTGGTGTTCCTCAACGAACTGCGCCTTAAAAAAGGGACCGCGTTGAACCTGCGGATACCGATTTCCCGGTTTGATATCCCCGCAGTGCGCGCGGTGCGCGGAGAGGAGGGGATCATTGAAGGTCTGGATTATCGCGGCGTACCGGTTCTTTCGGCGCTCAAACAGATTCCTGCGTCGTCGTGGTATATGGTCGCCAAGATAGACAGCGCCGAGGCCTTTTCCGCATGGCGTTTCCGGGCGGGCGTGATTATAGGCGGTCTCTGTCTTGTCGTATATATCATTTTCTCCCTCATGGGCTTCTTCTGGCATATTCAGCGGGGAAAACAATATAAAGAACTTCTCGAATTGGAAAAAAAAGAGCGCGAGGGAGAGGAATATTTCCGCGCTACTTTCGAACAGTCGGGGGTAGGCGTTTCGCAGGTGGCATTCGGCGGCCGCTTCATGAAGGTCAACCCACGTTTCTGTGAGATCGTCGGCTACTCTTCCGAAGAGCTTCTGCAAAAGAGTTTTCCCGAGATAACCCATCCCGACGACCGCGCCGCCGACAAAATATACATACAAAAAATTCTGGAGGGGGGCAAGGCGGTCTCGTCCCGAGAAAAACGCTATATCCGCAAGGACGGCTCCATCGTGTGGAGCAATGTTACCGTCACGGTGGTACGCGATGCCTCCGGGGCGCCCAGCTACTTCCTGCCGGTGGTGGAGGATATCTCCTCCCGTAAGGATCTGGAATTGGCCCGTGAGGAGTTGATGACGAGTCTGCAACACAAGAACGAGGAGATGGAAAGTATCCTGTACGCCGCCTCACACGATCTGCGCAGTCCGCTGGTCAACATTCAGGGGTTCAGCGACCGGATACGGAGATATCTCGCCGAACTCGACCGGATACTCAACGCGCAGATCTCCGCCTCTGAAATGTGCGAAACGGCCGCGCCGATCATACGGAACAATATCCCCAAGGCGCTCGGCTATGTTACGGCGGGCACCGATAAGATGGATGCGCTGGTGAGCGGCCTGCTCAAACTCTCGCGGCTCGGCCGGGCGACCCACACCCCGGAACCGATCGACATGAACGAACTGATGCGCGAAACGCTCGATGCGCTCAAATTCCAGACGCAGGAGGCGCGGGCGGTCGTCACGGTTGGCGATCTCCCCTCCTGTTGGGGCGACCGGCGCGAGATCGGGCAGGCATTCTCCAATCTGGTGGACAACGCCATTAAATATCGCGATCCGAAAAGACCCCTGACTATCACCGTTTCCGGTACGGTAATGGGCGATCGGGTAACCTATACGGTCGCCGACACCGGCATCGGCATCAAAAAGGGACATCAGGATCAGATATGGGGGCTGTTCTCGCGGCTCGATCCGGGCGGGCCCGTTCCGGGGGAAGGCTTGGGGCTCGCGTTGGTCAAACGCATCGTACAGCGCAATCGCGGAAAGGCATGGCTGGAAAGCGAGCAAGGAAAAGGAACCGTTTTCTATATTGTCCTGCCACAGGATCGAACTATACGCAAGGGAGGAAGAACATGAAGGAAAAGAACGAAGTGATCATCCTGCTGGCCGAGGATGATGACGGTCATGTCGAACTGATCACCTCGACGCTCCACGATGTCGGGATACTCAACGAGGTGATGCGTTTCCGCGACGGTGAAGAGGCGCTGGAGTTCTTTTACGGCAACGGAAAGAAGCCGGGAATCAAAGAAGGAGCCTCCTACCTGCTCCTACTCGACATCCGGATGCCTAAGGTCGATGGCGTACAGGTGCTGGAGCGGCTGAAGGGCGATCCCCGCTACAAGAAGATGCCGGTCATCATGCTGACCACCACCGACGAGCCGCGCGAGATAGAGCGGTGCCACGCGCTGGGATGCAACAGCTATGTCACCAAGCCGATCGCGTTCGCCGATTTCGTCGATAAACTTCACCGCTTAGGGCTGTTCATCATGGTCATCGAGGTCCCGAAACTGTAGCCGTTCCTCCTTCGACTTTCCCGTAGGCCCAATCCTACAGTAAAAAAGGCGTCGTCCTACAGAAAAGAGACTGCAAAATGGCTAGTATCCCCTGTGTAGAGAACAGGGGGCTGTCGGATGAAAGATCGATCTTCGAATGCGTTGACCGGAAAGAACGGCGTGAAGGCGCCGATCACGATATTGATCGTGGAGGACGACCCGGGGCTGTCGGAACTCATCGGCATCGCTTTGGAGGAACGCGGATGGAAGACCACCATCGCTTTTACCGGCGCAGCGGCGCTCAGGGAGGTGGCAGAACATCATCCGGCGCTGTTGTTGCTCGATTATTCACTGCCCGACATGTCGGCGGCCGGTTTCATCGAGGCGGCGTCTCGTCAGCGGATAGTGTTGCCTCCGTTTATCGTGGCGACCGGCCGGGGCGACGAACGGATAGCGGTCGATATGATGAAGCGCGGCGCCCGCGACTATATCGTCAAGGACTCTCAGTTCCTCAATGCACTGGGGCTCGCGGTAGAGCGGACCCTCGAACAGCTGGAAACCGAACGGCGGTTGACAGAGGCGGAACGATCGCTTCATGAAAGCGAGGAGCGATACCGCCTGTTGTTCGATAACATCAGCGAAGCGGTCTATCTGTACCGGGTCTCTCGCGAGAAACCGGGGAAATTCATCGCCGTCAACGAAACGGCCTGCCGGATGCTCGGCTATACGCAGGAAAAATTTCGCGATATGGATGTTACCGACATCGATGAGCCGGAACAGGAACAGCGGCTTCCCCTCATTCTGCGTGAACTGTTCATGGAAGGATATTCTCTGTTCAAAACCCATCATGTCGCCAAGGACGGTCGCCGTATCCCGGTCGAGATAAGCGCTCGGCTTCTCTCGTATGAAGGGACCCCGGCGGTTCTTTCGGTCGTACGCGATATCAGCGAACGGAAACGAGCCGCCAAACGGCTCAAGGAGGCGGAACAGAAATTCGAGACGCTTTTTACGGCGATGAACGAAATGGCGGTAATCCACCAACTGGTTTACGACGAACAGGAACGACCGGTCGATTACCGCATAATCGACTGCAATCCCGCTTTTTCTCGGGTAACCGGCATCCCGGGTGAACGGGCCGCCGGCGCGCTTGCTTCGGAACTCTACGGTACCCCTCAACCACCCTATCTCGACATCTATGCGCAGGTCGTACAGAGCGGTAAGCCGGTCCAGTTCGATACCTATTATGAACCTATGGGCAAGTACTTCAGTATATCGGCTTTCCGGACCGGGCAGCAGCAGTTCGGCACCCTCGCGACCGACATCACCGAACGAAAACGAGCCGAGGAAAAACTGCACGAAAGTATGGAGCGGAACGCCGCGCTCCTGCGGTCGGTACCCGACCTGATCTTCCTGATAGGCAAGGACGGGACTTTTCTCGATTATCACGCCAACGATCCGCTCATGCTGTTCCTGCCGCCCGCAAAATTCCTTCGTCGCCATGTTTCCAAGGTCTTTTCGCGGCCGTTCGCCGAACAGTTGGAGGCGGCGATCGCAGTGACTCTGCTCACCGACGAGATACAAACGCTCGAATATCAGGAGGAAGAGGGTGGGCAGACGCGTCATCATGAAATGCGGCTCATCAAGAGCGGCGAAGAGGCGGTCTTCATGATCGTGCGCGATATCAGCCGTCAGAAACAGGCCGAAGAGGTCCTGCTCACCATGAACGAGACTCTCGAAGAACGGGTGGCCGAGCGGACCCGTCAATTGGCCGAAACGAATCGTCAATTACGCGAAGCACGGGCCGAAGCCGATCGCGCGAACAAGGCGAAAAGCGTTTTTCTGGCCAGCATGAGCCACGAGATACGGACCCCGCTCAACGCGGTGCTCGGCTATACGCAGTTCCTGCGCCGGTCCGAGCCGCTCACCGATACCCAGCGGGAATATCTTTCCACGATCCTGCGGAGCGGAGAACATCTGTTGGAACTCATCAATCAAGTGCTGGAACTCTCCAAAATAGAGGCGGGGCGCATCACGCTCAATCCGGCCGATTTCGATCTGCATCAACTGCTGGCCGATGTGCGGTCGATGTTCCGGGTGCAGGCGACCGAAAAGGGACTTTCGCTGGATGTGCGCCATGAGGGAACGGTGCCGCGCCATATCCATGCCGACGGCGGCAAGATACGGCAGGTGCTCATCAATGTGGTGGGCAACGCAATGAAGTTCACCAAGGAGGGGGGGATCATGATCGCGGTTCGTGACGAGGGGCCCACCCACTACGGCGACGATCATCTTCTGGCGGTCGATATCGTCGATACCGGTCCCGGGATGACGGCGGAAGAGACCGCGCGGGTCTTCGATCATTTCGAACAGACCAGTTCGGGGGTGAAAAGCGGCGGCGGTACGGGGCTCGGGCTCGCCCTCAGCAAACAGTTCGCGACGCTGATGGAGGGAACTTTGTCGGTAACGAGCACGCCGGGAGAGGGAAGCACCTTCACGTTCCGTTTCCGCGCGTTGCCGGCCCAACAGAAAGGGGCGAGCGAACAGGCGCGTTTCGTTATGAAACCTCTACCGCCCGGCGTGGAATACCGTGTTCTCATCGTCGATGACAATGCGTCGAATCGGGATGTCTTGCGGTTGTTGCTCGAAGAGAAAGGTTTTCTCACCGCGCAGGCGGTCAATGGTCGCGATGCGGTGACGTTCTTCCAAAAATGGCGTCCTGCTCTGATCTTCATGGATCTGCGGATGCCCGAAATGGACGGAATGGAGGCTATCCGGCGCATCCGTGAATTGCCCGAAGGAGAGAAGGTACCCATCATCGTGATAACGGCAAGCGCGCTGGAAGAGACGCAGGAGGAAGTTATGGCGGTCGGGGCCAGCGGCTTCATGCGCAAACCGTTCCGTGAAGAGGAATTATGTTCCCACCTGCTGAAGTATCTGAATATCGAGTGCGGCAGTGAGACGGGAACACCATCGGTCGCGGAAGAACGGAAAGAGAGCCTTTCGTCGTCCGGAGAAAAGGTTTGGGCGGTGCCCGCCCCGTTCCGCGCCGAGATGCGCGATGCGGTCATCCGAGGAGACAACGAGGCTATTTTGCGCATGCTGGACCGCTTTCCGGAGACCGATCGCGATGTGGTCGTTCCGCTTCGTTCTCTGGTCGAGGCGTTCGATTACGAAACCCTGCTGAAATTAACGGAGGAACGCCATGAGTGAGCCGATACGGCCGTCCAACATCATGATCGTGGACGATACGCCCCAGAATCTCCGACTGCTCGGCGATCTGCTGAAACAGAGCGGTTACCGCGTGCGTCCGTTACCGAGCGGTGCGCTGGCGTTGCGGGCCGCCGAGGCCGAGCCGCCCGACCTGATACTGCTCGACATCAACATGCCGGCGATGGATGGGTTCGAGGTATGCAAGAAACTGAAAAACAATGAACGGTTGCGCGATATTCCGGTTATTTTTATCAGCGCCCTCAACGATACACAGGATAAGGTCTCGGCCTTCAACGTCGGCGGACAGGATTATATCACCAAGCCCTTCCAGTTTGACGAGGTGCTGGCGCGGGTGCGGACCCATCTGAAGATCGAGCAACTTCAACGGGAACTGGCGCATCATAACCGCGAACTGGAGGTCCGCGTCGCCGAACAGGTGCGGGAGATATCCGATTCACAGGTGGCGACCATCATCGCGCTGGCGAAACTCGCCGAATCGCGCGACGACGACACCGGTAAACATATCGAGCGAGTCCAGATATTCTGCCGGTTGATTGCCGAAAGGATGTCCGAGATCGGGATGTTCCGGGATCGGATCGATCGGGCCTTCATCGAAAATATCTTTTATGCCGCGCCGCTTCACGATGTCGGAAAGGTCGGTATCAGCGATCTGATCCTTCTCAAGCCGGGCAAACTGACCCCCGAAGAGTTCGAGATCATGAAAACGCACAGCATGATCGGCTGGAAAACCTTGCAGGCCGTATGCGAGAAATATCCCAGAAATTCATTTCTCGCGATGGGTCGTGTCGTAGCGCGGCATCATCATGAACGATGGGACGGCAACGGGTATCCCGACAAGTTGAAGGGGGATGCTATCCCGCTCGAGGCGCGCATCATGGCGGTCGCCGATGTGTACGAGGCGCTCCGGGCGCGTCGCTGTTACAAAGAACCGTTCGATCACGAAAAGAGCCGTCGGATATTGACCGAAGGTGGCGGGACGCAGTTCGATCCGGCGGTGATCGATGCGTTCTTGGCGCGGGAAAAAGAGTTCGATCGCATCAGAACCGAAATGCTGGATTGATTTCCCAAAATATTTTTTCGGCACTTTTCGGGCCACTTGCTTTCTTTCTGAAATCAACATATAGTTTTTTGTCCGTCAACTCTGAAGAGGGGAATCATGGCCAAAGAGCAAAAAAAGAACCCGATGATCGACAAGCGGAAAAGCCCGCGCATCGAGTTGGAGCTGTCGGTATCGTTCGCGGTGTCGAGCGATGTGCCGCATAACTTCTTCCCCGGCATCATGCAGGACATCAGCACCGGCGGCATCTTTCTGGCCACCAAACAGATGCTTCCCATCGGCACCCGGCTTCGGCTCTCGTTCATCATTGATAATCGCCAGATATCGGGGCACGCCGAGGTCCGCTGGCTCAGACAGCCCTCCCCTTCCCTTCCGGCAGGGATAGATCCGGGAATGGGGCTTCTGTTCCTCGACCTCAGCGCCGACGACCGCGAGACCATCGAGTTCTACATCCGACAGCAGAACAAACCGCCGACCCACTAGAATGATCGGGGGGACCTATGCGCCCCATGAGCCGAACAGCGAACATGATCGCCATCGCGATCATCGTACTCATGACCCCGGCCTTCTTCTATCTTGCGGGCCGTTCGCCCGATGAGGTGTCGCTCCTGCGCAAAGCCGAGTATGCGGTCCAACTTCCCGGCAACAAGGTACGCTGTGAACTCTGCCCCCATTTCTGTACGCTCTCCGACGGGCAGACCGGCATCTGCAAGGTGCGGCGCAATATCAAGGGAAAACTCTACTCGCTCATCTACGGTCAACCGGTGGCGCTCAACAACGACCCGGTCGAGAAGAAACCGCTCTTCCACTTTCACCCCGGCACCAAGACCCTTTCGATCGCCACGGTCGGCTGTAATATGAACTGCAACTTCTGCCAGAACTGGGAGATATCGCAGGCGACCCCCGACAGCGTGACCCCGTACGACATGACCCCGGCACAGGTGGTGGCGCTGGCAAAGAAACACGGGGCCGACAGTATATCGTTCACCTACACCGAACCGGCGGTCTTTTTCGAATATATGCGTGACATTGCCAAACTGGCCCACGAAAAGGGCCTTAAGACGATACTGGTCTCCTGCGGCTACATCAACGAAAAACCGCTTCTCGAACTGAGCGGGTATCTCGACGCCGCCAACATCGACCTCAAGGGTTTCACCGAGGAGTTCTACCGCGACTACACCAATGCCCGGCTCCAGCCGGTCCTCGACACCTTGCGGGCGCTCAAAAATACAGGCGTGCTCGTCGAAGTGACCAATCTCATCATTCCCGGCGCGAACGATAAGATGGACGACATCAAGAAACTGGCGCGCTGGATAAAGGAGAATCTCGGCGCCCATACGCCGCTCCATTTCTCCCGATTCTTTCCTACATACAAACTCACGGCCCGTTCGTCCACCCCAGCCACGACGCTTGCCGAGGCGCGCGCCGTGGCACAGAAGGAGGGGCTCCTCTTCGTTTATATCGGCAACATCGCCACCGACGACGGCGAAAACACCTTCTGCCCGAAGTGCAAAAAACGGCTCATCGAGCGGAACGGTTTTTCGGTCGATGAGAACCTGTTAAAGAATGGCAAGTGTCCTTTCTGCGGGGAGAAGATCCCCGGCAAATGGTAACGTGATCGTCCTTCTGCGTCGCGCATATTTTCCGGCCTTTTTTCTTGGACTGGTCACCGCGCTGACGCAGACCGTCCTCATCCGTGAAATCATGATCGCGACCGGAGCATTCGAATTGGTCGTAGCGGTCGCCCTTTCGCTCTGGATGCTTTTCACCGGAACCGGCGGGCTCCTGTTCGGGCATCTTCCCTTCTTGCGCCGACCGATCGCGACGATGGCGCTTATACTCCTGCTGGCGGCGGTCGGTATCGCCCAGTTGTTTTTTGTCCACCCACTTGCCGGGCGGTTCGCCGCCGTGGCCGGGGCGGCGCTGTCGATACCGGCGATGATCGCCGTCGCGGCGCTCATTCTGCTCCCCGGGTGTCTCCTCGGCGGACTGGCCTTTCCCGCCTGCGTCGCGGCGGCCCGAAAAGAGAAAAACCCCGCCGGATTGATATATCTCATCGAATCGAGCGGCATGGCGGCGGGAGCTTTGCTTTTCTATCTCTTTCTAGAATTCTTCTCTCCGGTACGCTACGCTCTTTTTTTTGATCGCTATGCGACCCGATATCCTTCGGAAGAATTGGTTCTTTCCCGCGACGGCCACTACGGACGGCTTGACATCACTCGCCGCGGCGACCAAAAAACCTATTTCTGGAACGGACAGGCGGCCGGGGTCGCGGGGAACAGCCGGCCGGTGGAGGAGTTCTCGGGCCTTGCATTGACGCAACATCCCGCCCCGCGCAGGGTCGTCGTCATCGGCGGACTTCTCTCGGGTACGGCGGCAGAGATGGCGCGTCGGATGCCGCGAACGACAGTCACCATCATCGAGCAGGAACCGCTGTTGATGGAAAGCGAACCGGCGAAGGATTTTAGATCGAACGCAACCCTGCGGATCGGCGAACCGACGGCCATCATCGCCGCATTACCGCCGCAGGACCTGATTATCCTCGACCTGCCGGACCCAACTTCGATAACACTTTCACGATTCTTTTCGCGAGAGTTCTTTCAATTTATCCGTGAACATACTGGACCCTCTGCCGTTCTTGTGGTCGGATTATCGGGCGGACGGGGCATGTTACCGCCTGAACTGGCGGCGCTCAACCGTTCCGTACAACAGGCGCTGGAGCAGGTCTTCCGTACGGTCGCGCTCATACCGGCCGCCCGCCATCTCTGGGTCGCCGCCGACAATAATCTGCCGACCACCGATGTCGCGGTCATCGCTGAACGGATGGAGCGGAACCAGTTGAACGGCGGATGGTTCACCGAGGCGTCGGTGCGCGATATTTTTGAGCCGATGCACCGTCAGTTGACCATGGCGGCGGTCGAGAAGGCGTCGGCGGAGACGAACCGCCTGCTGCGGCCTGTCGCCTATCTCGAGACGCTCCGCCATACGGCGCGCCGCCTTGACGAGCCGTTACCTTCCCTATTCGTCACTCTGCCTGATCATCCGATCCTTTTCATACTGATAAGCGGCGTGCTGGTTCTTTTCTGTGCGATCAGCATCGCTTTCCCGACTAGGCGACAGCTTTCTCCGGCACAAAGCATCGCGATATTCTCCGCGAGCGGCAGTGCCTTCCTTTTCCAGATTGCGTTGATGTCGCTCTTGCAGGTCTATAGCGGGCAGATATATCATTTTCTGGCTTTTTTTACCATCAGTTTCATGGCGGGGATCACCGGAGGTTCGTTACTTTCGCGGGTAAAAACTATCTCTTCGCTTCTATCGCTGGGCGCGCTTGCCCTTCTTTCGGCCGGGATACTCCTTTCCGCCGCCGCCGACCTCGGCGCGGCCGGCTATATTTCGCTGAACGCGATCGCCGGGATATTGCTCGGCATAACGATGGGAAACCTTGCTCGGAGTTCGGATACAGAACGGTCTCCCGGCGCGGCGTTCTATGTTGCCGATCTTGCGGGCGCGGCGCTGTGTGGGCTTTTCTTCGGGGCGGCGATGTTGCCGCTCTTTGATCTGCGTCTCTCCCTCGCGGTGGCGGGAGGGCTCGCGCTCATCGGCATGTTCGCCCTCAATAAGGATCGTTCCCGGAATAACGATTTTTAGGCATGCATCGGGAATAAGGTTGACTCATTCTCCCTTTTATATTACTGTTGCGCAGTAAGTGGTTTCATGGGAGCGTACGCATGAACTCGGTTCCTTTCCTTATCGACGCGGTCGGTCAGGCCGCGACCGCCATCTCGATCATCGCGGTGGTGAAGAATTCTTCGCTGGTGGTGAACATCGTTCTGGGCGGACTCGTCCTTCTGTCGGTCCTCTGCTGGGGCGTCATCATCTTCAAGTTCATTCAGCATCGCAAGGCGGTCATCGCGACCGAGCAGTTCATCGAACTGTTCTGGAAGAACATGGACTTTCAGGAGGTCTACCGCAAGAGCGAAAAACTGCAGGATTCGCCCATCGCGACGGTCTTCCGCTCTGGCTACACCGAATTCTTCGAGACCAAGAAATCGTGGGAATCCAAAGGGATACATGTCATCGGCTCCAAGGTCGACGAACTGGTCGCCAACATTGAGCGGGCGATGAAGCGCGAATCGATGACCCGCAACCAACTGCTGGAGAACTCGCTGACCCTGCTGGCCACCACCGCCTCGTCGGCCCCGTTCATAGGACTCTTCGGCACGGTGTGGGGCATCATGGACGCGTTCCATGTCATCGGCATCACCGGCAATGCGACGCTCGGCACCATCGCCCCGGCCATATCGGAGGCGCTGATCGCCACCGCCTTCGGACTCGCCGCGGCGATACCGGCGGCGATCTTCTACAACTACTTCATCAGCAACATCCAGAAGATCGAGGGGGAGGCGACCAACATCACCAGCGATTTTCTCAACTCGATAAAACGGAGTCTGGTCTGATGAGTATGGGCTCGATCGGCGGCAAACGGCGCAGAGCCATCGCCGAGATTAACATCACCCCGATGGTCGACATCATGTTGGTGCTCCTCATCATCTTCATGGTGGCGGCGCCGATGATCGAACAAGGGGTCGATCTCGACCTGCCGCAGACCGAGACGATCCCGATAGAGAACCCGAAGGACAAATTCATCCTGCGCGTCTTCAAGAATGAGAAGATCTTCATCGAGAAGGCCGAGATACCGATAAAACAGCTGGAGGAGAAGCTCCGGACCAACGCGAAACTGCAAGAGGACCGCGAACTGTTCCTCTACGCTTCCCAGCGCCTTCCCTACGGTTTCGTTGTCCGCGTGATGGCCATCGTCAAGAAGGCGGGTATCTCGAAGATATACCTCGTCACCGACCCGCTCGAGGAGGGATGATGCGCTCGTCGTACATCTTTGCGGCGCATGTCTTCGAGTCGGAGAAACGGGCGCTCAAGCGGTTCATCACCGCCTCTGTCGCGCTGCATGTCTTCATCGCCGTGTCGGTCGTCGGGGTCGGCTCCTTCTTCAATCTCGCCCCCAAGATACAGTTCGAAGCGGTCGAGGCGCGGCTGGTGAAATTCGGCGAGAAGCCGCGCGAAAAGAAACTCCTGCCGCGCATCGTCAAGAAGGAGGCGGTCGCCGCGAAGACCGGCGCGGGGAACGCGGTGGTCAAAGAGGCCGACAAGAAAAAGGAGCCGGAGAAGAAAAAGGAGGAACCGAAAAAAGCGACCGATCTCGATTCTCTGCTCGGCTCGGCGCTCGAGGACATCAAAAAGGACGCCCGCGCCGAAGAGACCAAAGAGGGGACGCAGGATGGCGACAAGGACGGCGATGTGACCGATCCGGCGCTTGCGATGAAAGGCGATCTCTACATCCGGCAGATATCGGCGCTCATCAGGAAGAACTGGAAGATACCCTCCATCATCACCAACGACATGCTCGCGGTGCTCAAGGCCGAGATCTATTTCCGCATCACCCCCGCCGGGGAGATCTACGACATACAGGTCGTCACCCCGTCCGACAACAGGAATTACGACAGTTCGGTGCTCGAGGCGGTGAAAGTGACCGCCCGCCTGCCGCTGCCGGAGGATAAAAAACTGAAGAAATATGTACTGACGGAGGGACTCCAATGGGGATTCACATCCGGCGCTCTCTGATGATCCTATGCGCGGTAGCCCTCTGGGGCGGCGCGGTCCACGCCCAACTCAAGGGCGAGGTCCGCGACGGCGCGCTGGTCGAGTACGCCATCGCGGTGCCCGCCTTCACGCAGGGCGGCGACCCGAAAGGTGAACTGGCCAAGAACCTTACCGAGACGCTGCGCCGCGACCTTACGCTCACCGGTTATTTTGCGGTGCTCGACGAGCGGTCGTTCGTCGAAGGGCCCGAAGTGGCCGCAGACAAGGTGAACTTCAAGAACTGGCTCACGGTGGGCGCCAAGGGGCTCGTCAAGGCGACGCTGACCGGGGTCGATCCGGTCGAACTCGAGGTGCAGGCCTTCGATGTGGCGGGCGGCAAGAAACTGCTTCACAAGAAGTACAAGGCGAACCCCAAGGCGATCCGCAAGGCGGTCCACAGTTTCGCGCGGGATCTGGTGCAGATACTCGCCGGGGAACGGCTGAAGTTCCTCTCCAGCCGCATCGCTTTCGTTGAGAAGAGCGGCCGCACCTACAAACTGATGGTCGCCGATTTCGACGGCGCCGACGCGGCGGCGGTGCTCACCAGCGACAAGATACTGACGCTCCCGAGCTGGTCTTCCGACGGCGCGAAGATCTACTACACCGCCTACACCAGCGGCGAACCGTACCTCTATGCGTTCGACCTCAAGACGCAGAAGTCGGCGCTCATATCGGACCATCCGGGGCTCAACACCTCGGCCTCTCCCGCCCCCGACGGCAAGAGCATCGCCCTGCGCCTGTCGAAGGACGGCAACGCCGAACTCTACCTCATGAACCTTGAATCCAAGGCGCTCACGCGGCTCACCAGCAACCTCGCCATCGACACCGCCCCCAGTTTCAGCGCCGACGGCAAGGAGATCGCCTTCGTCTCCAACCGTTCGGGCAACCCGCATATCTACCGTCTGTTCCTCAACGATCCGGCCCGCGTCGAACGGCTGACCGATCAGGGGAAATACAATCAGGACCCCGACTACAGCCCCGACGGGAAGTACATCGCCTTCACCGGGCGCGACGAATTCTACATGTTCGATATCTTCCTGTTCGATGTCGCGTCGCGGGTCATCTCGCGGCTCACGCAGAAACAGGGAAAGAACGAGAATCCCTCGTTCTCGCCCGAGGGACGGCTGATCGTCTTCTCGTCCGACCGGACGGGAAAAAACGGCATCTGGCTGTCGAATGTCAAAGGCGATAAGCAGGTTCAGATCTACACCGGTCCGGGAGAGGCTATCACGCCGTCGTGGTCGCCCGAAGTCCCGGTCACACAGTAAGGGAGGTGGTCATGAAACGCTTTACCGCCATCATCATCGCCCTCCTCGCCGTGACGCTCGCCTTCTCCTCCTGCCGGATGAAGTCGCCCGAAGAGGCGCGTCAGATCGCCGAGAAGGCATTCAAGGACGCGATGTCGGGCAAGGACTGCGACCGCGAGAATTTCCTCGCCGCCGAGGAACTGCTCAATAAGGCCCGCGAAGAGGTCAACAAGAAGAACTACGACAAGGCCGAAGAGCTCTTCATGGCGGCCAAGAAGAAGGCCGACGAGATCGGCGCTTTCGTGAGGAGCCATCCCGACCTGTGCGACCCGAAGGCCAAAAAGGAGGCCGGGGCGCAGAAGACGGCCGCCGCCCCGAACGACGGTTTCGAGGAGGAGACGCTTTCGGCCAAGGACCCGAACATGAAGTTCCCGGTCATCCACTTCGAGTACAACGAATATGCCGTTCGCGCCGATGATCTCCCCCTCCTCAAGATCATGGCCGAGTGGCTCGTGAATTTCCCCGAAGCGGCCATCCGCATCGAAGGACACGCCGATGAACGGGGCAGTATCGATTTCAACATGTCGCTGGGCGAGCGGCGGGCGCAGGAGGTGCGCGACGAGCTGGGGAAACTCGGCATCGACCTCAAGCGCCTCCGCATCATCTCCTACGGCGAGGAACGGCCCCTCGCGACCGGCAGCACCGAGGATGCGTGGTTCCAGAACCGGCGCGCCGAGTTCGTCAAGACCAACTAAGGTCGTCGCGTAACTTCACTGCGGGAGGGTTCCCATGCGGTTCGCTCTTGCCTTCACACTTATCTTCGCAACACTGCTCCTCATGGCCGAGACCCGCGCTCCGGCCCGCGCCGGACAGTGGTATCAGGCCGATCCGAAAGCGCTCGCGGCCGAGGTGAAGGGCCATTTCGCCGCGGTCCCGGGTGATGTCGCGTCGCGGTCGCTTAGTCCCTTTGTCATCGTCTCGCCGCACGCCGGGTTCGCCTATTCGGGCCGTGTCGCGGCCCACGCCTACGCCGGGCTCACCCCGCGGCAATTCGATACCGTCATCATCATCGGCACCAGCCACTCGTTCCAGAACGGCGTGGTGGCGCTGTCTCCCGCCGACTATTTCGAAACGCCGCTCGGCGCGGTGCCGGTCGACCGCGATATCGTCAACCGCCTCAGTAAGGCAGACAAACGATTCGTCCCGTCGGCCGAGATACACAAACCGGAACACAGCATCGAGGCGCAACTGCCGTTCCTGCAAGAGAAATTACAGTCGTTCTCGATAGTTCCGGTGCTTACCGCGACCAATGACATGGCATTGCTCGACCTCTTCGCGAAGGAACTGGTCAAAGGGCTCGATGCGTCAAAGAAGAAGATACTCATCATCGTCAGCACCGACCTGTCGCACTTCCACGACTACGACACCGCCCGAAAGATGGACGGCGAGACGCTCAACCTCATGAGCACCGGCAAGTGGGATGCGTTGCGTTCGAAGATATTCAACGGCGCCTGCGAGGCGTGCGGCTTCTTCGCGTTCCACATCGCGGCGCGGGTGCTTGAACATTACGGCGTCACCGGCGGGACGCTCGTCAAGAGCGAGAACTCCGGCGACATCGTGCAGGAATCGCGTCCCGGCGGGGTGGTTGGCTACGGCGCGATCATCTTCGAGAAAAAGAAAGGCGGCGCGGCAAAAGAGGAGCCGACCGGCGGCGCGACCGATGCGGCCGAACGGAAATACCTGCTGAAACTGGCCCGCACGAGCATCGACCATTACCTCAAGTACGGTGAGGAATTGAAGCCCGACAAGCCCGACGCCGGGATACTGACCGCCGACCGCGCCGTCTTCGTGACGCTCAAAGTGCGCGGCGAACTGCGCGGCTGCATCGGCCAGTTGGAGGCGCGCGGCCCGCTCTACAAAGCGGTCGCCGAGATGGCCAATTCGGCCGCCTTCCACGACCCGCGCTTCTCGCCGGTCAAAAAGGAGGAGATGAAGAACATCGACATCGAGATATCGATACTCACCCCGCCGCAGAAGATAGACAGTTACAAAAAGATAGTGCTCAAACGCGACGGCGTCATCGTGCGCAGCGGCGGGCGCGGCGGCGTCTTCCTGCCGCAGGTGGCCACCGAAACGGGCTGGGACATCGACACCTTCCTCGGTGAACTCTGCAGCCAGAAGGCGGGCCTGCCGGAGAACTGCTACAAAGATAAGTCTACGGAATTATCGGTTTTTCAGGTCGAACTCTTCAGCGAAAAGTGACTCTGAGGGAGACTCCGTCTAGCCGGGAGTACAGAAAGCGTCGAAAGAATCGTCGGTGAAGGTCTCGTTACAGGCGGTCGTCTCGCAGGTTTCTTCATCTATCCACTCGCCATTACGATCGCATTTCTTGATCGCGTTAGGCGGCAGACAACGCAATTCGTTGCGTGTACAGGGTACTGCCGCACAGGTCGCGCTGTAGTACAATTCGCCCGGCGTTTCGTCGCATTCCTGTAAATCATAATAACAGGAATCTTTGCTCTTCCACTTCGTCTCATCCTTTTCGCACTGGATGATCGTGGCCCGGTTCAGACAGCGGGTCTCTAATGATGTACATATCTTTTTGTCAGGTTCTGCAGGCATTTTCGTCGTGCCGGAGATACAGGTCACCTCTTTGGCGGCGTTCTTCCCGCACACGGTCCCTTCGCCGCAATTCTGGTAGGTGAACCATTCATGCTCGATCGAACAGACCACGACGGTCCGATCATCTTCACATTTTTTGTCGCCCAAAGAACAGCTCTGCGCCCCCTCGTCGCACGAGATCGACCATAGGGCCAGTATCCCGAGTGATAGCCATATCAGCATTGCCCTCATCATTTGACCTCGTGGATCCAGCCCTTCGGCGCTTCGACTAGGCCGGTCTGCATCCCCGTGAGGGTGTCATAGAGTTTGCGCGACACCGGCCCGACCTCCTTCCCGTCGCCGTAGAAGGTGTGGAGTTTGCCGTTGTGGAAGATGCCGCCGATGGGGGTGATGACCGCCGCGGTGCCGCAGGCGCCCGCTTCGACGAACTCATCGATCTTGTCGACCGGGACATCGCGCTCCTCTACCTTCATCTTGAGGTAATGCTCGGCGATGTGCATGAGCGAATACTTGGTGATGGAGGGCAGTATCGAGTTCGATTTCGGGGTGACGAAGACATTGTCCTTGGTGATGCCGAAGAAATTGGCTGCGCCGACCTCTTCGATATTCTTGTGGGTCGACGGATCGAGGTAGATGCAGTCGGCATAGCCCGCCTTGACGGCGATATCGTGGGCATGGAGGCTCGCGGCGTAGTTGCCGCCCACCTTCACCGAGCCGGTGCCGTTGGGGGCCGCGCGGTCGAATTCGGAGACGCTGAATTTCACCGGCTGGAGCCCGCCCTTGAAGTAGGGGCCGACCGGAGAGCCGAAGACCGAAAAGAGATATTCGGGGGCGGGGCGAACGCCGAGATTCTCGCCGACGCCGATGAGGAACGGGCGCAGGTAGAACGACGCGCCGTGGCCGTAGGGCGGTATCCACTTGAGGTTGGCGCGGACCACCTGTTCGCACGCCTCGATGAACATATCGTCGGGGACCGCGACCATGAGGAGCGCGTTGGCGGAACGCTGCATCCGCTTGGCGTTCTCGAGCGGGCGGAACAGCACCACGCGACCGTCTTTGGTGGTGAAGGCCTTGAGCCCTTCGAAACACTGCTGGCCGTAGTGGAGGGCGCAGGCGCCTTCGTCGATGTGCAGTTTATTGTCCTCGGTGAGCGTCCCCTTCTCCCAGTAGCCGTTCTTCCAGTGCGCAAGGAAGCGTTTATCGGTCTTGATGTAGGTGAAGCTCAATTTCGACCAGTTGAGATCGACCTTTTGTCTCTCGCTCATGAATGCCTCCTGAAAGAGTTATGAACAGTCCCTCACCGGAACGATATAGGGGCCAAAATGCTTTGTCAAGGATACGATGTTGCGAATGGGTTGCTTGGGCCGACCCGTTTATTCCTCTTTTGCACCCTTACTTTCCAGATAGGTGACTATCTCGGGTAAGTGCCAATTTCTCGCTATCCACAAAGGCATCTTGCACCGTTCTCCCCGAAGGTTGACATCAGCGCCATTTTCGACGAGAAACTTGACTGTATCGAGGCTCCCTTTGCTTATTGCAAGCGACAAGGGAGAACAGCCAAGCCCGTTTCCCATGATATTTATTTTAGCATGTCGCCCAACAAGATACTGAACCAAGGGAAGATTTCCAAAGTTTGCCGCCCTCATTAAAAGTGTGTCTCCATCGCAGTCAATCTTGTCTACATCAGAAATGGGATCTAGAATTTTCCGAATAAAGTTCTCCTCTCTCGATTTCGAAGGCGCGATGGCGCATACGGCATCGTTGCCTGATGAGAAAAGAGTTTTGTCTGATCTTGCAAAGGGATCTGCCCCTTTCTTTAAAAGCAACTCTGCAATTTCAAGATTGCCCTCCCAAATAGCGCAATCCAAGATGGAAGAGTGTAGTACCTCCTCTGAAATATTGGGGTCGCCGCCTGCCTCAAGATATTTTGTAATCAGAGCGACATCATTTTCTTTTATTGCTTGGCGCAACTGATGAAAAGAAGAAGAAATTGCGCATGACATGAAAAAGACAAGTGCCAAATACGCTATAGCAAAAGTCCTTTTTTTCATGTGCCGCTTTTCCCTCCCGCGCAGAAAAACCATTTTCACGATAGTTGTTATGCTGGAGAATGTCAAGGAGAGCGGTGGTCGCTACTTGAGCATTTTGATGTTCGGCGAGGTTGTCAGTACCCGCATCTGGCGTATGGCGATCTCGTTAAGACGCTTGAGCCGTTCACCCTGCAAAAGTCCCATGTGAATAAACTCGGCGTTCATTCCTTCGAGATTGGCCAACACCAACAATTGCTCGACGGTGGCATAATCGCGCATGTTACCCTTTTGTCCCGGATTAGCTTCCCTCCATCCTCTGGCGGTGTTTCCGAATAAGGCGATATTGAGGACATCCGCTTCATTGGCATAGGTAATAGCGGCCTGCGCAGAAGTAACTTCGGGTGGGATCAAGTGTGCCTGTATAGCATCGGTATGGATGTGATAATTGAGCTTCGACAGCGTTCGGTTCAGATCCCATGCGAGCGAAAGCCGGCTGTTCTCGTCCTCCTTGAGGCGCTGGAATTCTTTTATCAGGAATAGTTTGAATTCAACCGACACCCATGAAGCAAACTCGAAAGCGATATCCTTGTGGGCAAAAGTGCCGCCGTATCTGCCTGCTTTAGAAACCAACCCTATCGCTTGGGTCGTCTCAATCCATTGCCGGGGAGTCAATACAAAGCTGTTCAGTCCCGACCTGTTTCTAAACCCCTCGAATTCGAGGGGTTTGAAAACGGGATTGTTCAGACTTTCCCATATACCAAGATATTCTATGGTATTGCGGTTCCTCAACCAATTCTGGATAACATGATCCGAGCGGTCGGGTTCCTTATGTTTGGCGATATCGGTCAGGGAGATATAGTCCTGTTTCTCATGCGCCATTACGGCTATGTCGGTACCCTTCACCGTGATTGTTGCTTTGCGCAATCTATCCATCAGTCTCTCCCACAAGAACTGTTTTCACGATAATTATAATGTCAGGAAATGTCAAGGAGATGTCGGCTTAGACGAGGAAGTCGAGGATGGCGTTGGCCAGCGAGAAGATGAAGGAGTCGTCGAGGTGCCGTTTGGCCTCTGAGAGCATCTGCTTGGACCAGAGGAACCGGGTGATATAGGCGGCGAAAACCATGAGTAGCATCGCTTTGAGGAACCCAGCCATGACGCCGATCCCTTTGTTCATGCTCCCGAGCACCCCGTCCTTCGTTTCAATGATACCTTTGAGCAACCACGCGACCAGAAAATTGAGCGTGAAGTAGACCGCAAGGAACGCCACTATGAAAATACCGTTGGCGGCGGGACCGAACTGCAGGAAGACCGCCTTGACCGATGGAAGCATGAAGAGGATCATAAGCCCTATCATGGCGACGACCCGAAGTATCTCGCGGAAGCCTCCCGCCAGATAACCGGCAAGCATCGCTCCGAGGAAGATCAGGGTACAAACAAGATCGACCATCACCTACCTCAAAAAAAAGACGGGGGACTTGCGATCCCCCGTCGGAAAGGCTGTCGCGCTATCGCGGATCATTCTTCTTTTTTCTTGGCGCTCTTCTTCTTGGCGGGCTCTTTCTCTTCTTTCTTCGCCTTGGCCTCTTTCTTGGGGGCCGCCTCTTTCTTCGCGGGCGCCTTCTTGGCCGCCGGCTTCTTTTCCTTGGCCGGTTTCTCTTCGGCCGGGGTCTCTTCCACGACCGGCTTGCCAACGATCACTTCGGAGAGGTATTCTATGATGGCGGTGGGGGCCGCGTCACCGCGGCGGAAGCCCAGTTTCACCACGCGGGTATAGCCACCCTTGCGATCAGCGAACTTCGGGGCGATCTCTTCCATCAATTTCGGTATGAGGATCTCCCGTTCCGACTTGATGTACTTAGTGAGCTGTGCATAAGCGGCCGCGGTACGGCGCTTTGCAATGGTCACGATACGGTCGGCGAGCCGCTGGAGCTCTTTGGCGCGGACAAGCGTCGTAGTGAGGCGACCGTGCTTGACCAGCGATTGCAACAGATTGGTAAGCATCGCTTCGCGGTGTGCGGTCGGACGGCCAAGCCGCTTGTTATCTTTTTTATGTCTCATGGCGATCTCCTACTTGTTCTCTTTCTTCTTTTCTATCTGTTCAAGTATCTTCTGATCGGGAAAATTGGGCAGTTCCATGCCGAAGTACAGACCCATGTTAAGGAGGATGAGCTTGATCTCGTTGAGCGACTTACGACCGAAGTTCTTGGTCTTCAGCATCTCCGCCTCGCTCTTTTTCACCAACTCTCCCACCAAACGTATATTGGCGTTTTTCAAGCAGTTGTAAGAACGAACCGACAGGTCTAGATCGTCGATCGTCTTATACAGATTCCAGTTGGTTTCTTCGGATGAATCACCGCCTTTGTCCTCAGCCTCTTCTTCGATCGCGAAGTTGATGAGGAACCGGGTATGTTCCCGAAGAATCATCGCGGCATAGGCGAGCGCATCGCGCGGCGTCACCGAGCCGTCGGTCTCAATCTCGAGGGTAAGCTTGTCGTAATTGAAGTTGTTCTTCACGCGGGCGCCGGTGATGGCGTAGTTGACGCGGACGACCGGCGAGAAGAATGAATCGACCGGAATATACCCTTCGCTGTAAAGCGATGGTTCGTGATCTTCCGAGGGCACATATCCCCGACCCGACATAACGAGAATTTCCATCTCGAGATCGATATTCTCGTCCATCTCAAAAAGGAAAAGTTCCTTGTTGAGTATTTTCAGCACAGAAGTCTCCGGGATGTCTCCCGCAGTCACTTTCCCCTTGCCCTTACGACGCAGGACAAGATGATGCATTTTATCTTCGTGTCCTAAAAAACGGATCTGTTTGAGATTAAGGAAGATGTTCACCACATCTTCTTTTACTCCCGGGATCGTGGAGAATTCATGCTCGACCCCCTTGATCTTGACCGCGATTATCGCCGATCCACGAATCGAGGAGAGCAGTATGCGCCGCAGCGAATTGCCGAGCGTGATACCATAGCCCTTCATGAGCGGCTCGCATACGAAACGGGCGTAAGTGCCCGCCTCGTTCTGCTCCACCACCTTTACTTCCTTGGGCATAATGAGTGTTTTCCAGTTCGAACGATACATCCCTCGCACCTCTTAGTTTACTTTGAATAAAGCTCGACGATGAGGTTCTCCTTGATGTCGGCGGAGACATCGGTCCGCTCGGGCTCACGGAGCACCGTGCCTTTGAATGCCTCCTTCTCGAGCTGGAGCCATGTCGGTATCTGGGTCCGTTCACCGGCGTACTCGAGGGACGCCTTGAATACGGGACTCGTGCGGCTTCGTTCTTTTATCTCTATCACATCACCCTGTTTAAGGATGCAGGAAGGGATATCGGTGATCTTGCCGTTGATGAGAAAATGGCGGTGATTGATGAGCTGGCGAGCCTGAGAACGACTGGAGGCCATACCCAAACGATAGATGACATTGTCTAAACGACGCTCAAGCAGGTTGAGCAGATTCTCACCGGTGGCGCCTTTCTTCTTGTTGGCGCGATCATAAAACAGCCGGAACTGGCTTTCCAGCAGGCCATACATGAATTTCACCTTCTGTTTTTCACGCAACTGCACGCGGTAATCGGTGGTACGTTTCTTGTCTTTGCCGTGCTGACCGGGACCGAACGGACGACGATCATAGGCACATTTCTCCGAATGGCACCGCTCGCCTTTCAGGAAAAGCTTTGCCCCTTCCCGGCGGCAAACCTTACAACTGCTGTCTTTGTACTTCGCCAAAGCTTCCTCCTTTTACGAAAAAAGTTTACGCTTCGAGTTTATATTACACTCTTCTCCGCTTCGCCGGCCGGCACCCATTGTGCGGGATCGGCGTAATGTCCCGGAGCAGCATGATATTATACCCGGCGTTACCCAGACCGCGGATGGCCGCCTCGCGACCGTTACCGGGGCCCTTCACGTAGACGCTAAGGGTGCGCAGGCCGTATTCCTTGGCCTTCTTGCCCGCATCTTCGGCCGCCATCTGCGCGGCGTACGGTGTGCTCTTTTTCGAGCCACGGAAACCCTTCAGCCCCGCGCTCGACCATCCGAGCACATTGCCCGACACATCGGTGATGGTGACGATCGTGTTATTGAACGAGCACTGGATATAAGCCAGCCCCGTCTGGATATTCTTCCGGACCTTTTTCTTTTTTTGTTCGGCCATTATGTCCCCCGCCTACTTCTTCTTCATCATGTTACGCCGCGGCCCCTTGCGGGTACGGGCGTTGGTGTGTGTCCGCTGTCCTCTAACCGGAAGGCCCTTTCTATGACGGAGACCACGGTAGTTACCCAGATCCATGAGTCGCTTGATGTTCATGATGGTCTCCTTGCGGAGATCGCCCTCAACGGTATGCTCCTGATCGATAATCTCTCTGATCTTAACCGCCTGCGATTCCGTCACATTGTCGGATTTGAGACTGACATCGATTCCCGCTTTCTCGAGGATCGCGCGTGCGCTTGACCGACCAAGACCATAGATATAGGTCAGCGCTATCTCCATCCGCTTGTTCCGGGGCAGATCAACTCCCGCGATACGAACCAAGGTACACCTCCTTATTACGACTTATCCCTGTCTCTGTTTGTGCTTGGGGTTCTCACAAATAACCCGAAGCGTACCGTTGCGCTTGATGATCTTGCATTTCGTGCAGATCTTTTTGACCGAAGCCCTGACTTTCATCTGTTCACCTCTAGTCTATATTCGCTTTCATGCGATGAATGATCCTGCCGCGGGTCAAATCGTACGGCGACAACTCGACCTGCACGCGATCGCCGGGAAGGATACGGATAAAATATTTCCGCATTTTACCCGACACATGGGCGAGCACCTGATGCTTGTTCTCCAGTTCGACCCGGAACATGGCGTTGGGCAATGTTTCCACTATCGTACCCTCGAGAACTATTCCTTCTTCCTTGGCCATTCCTTCCTCAATAAAGCACCGAGAATCTACCCATCTTCACCGTTTTTTCAAACTGATTTTGGCGTTTGTAAGTAACATTCTGACATCATTGAATATTTCATCCTCCGAACGGGAGGACTCGATCTCGGTGAAATTCCCTTTTTCATGCGCGGTGATATGTTCGACCATCGGCGCGGTCGCGGCGCGGTATTCGGCGAGCCGGTTGCGGACGACCGTTTCGTTGTCATCGGAGCGGCGTATCAATTTCCCTTTTTTGCACTGCGGACAGGCGTCGTTCTCGGCGACCGTTCCCCCAATCGTCGAGAAAGGGGTAAAACAAGTATTACAGGTAAGTCGTCCGGTAAAACGCCGCAGGATATGGTCATCAGCAACCGAGAAATAAAGGAACGAATGAGGTATCTTCTTTTCGACTAGGTAGCGTTTGACCATTTCATACTGCCCAACGGTGCGCGGAAAGCCGTCCACGAGGAACAGCGTTGACTCCCCGATGGTGGTATCCCCCAGATGCTCGGCGCTGTCACGGAACAGGGCCATGACGATATCGTCCGAAACGAGTTTTCCCGCATCGATGAATGCTTTGACCTGCTGGCCGAGCTCGGTCCGACGAGCGATATGGTACTTCAGGGCATCGCCGGTCGAAAAGGAGCTTCCCTTGAAGGTATCGAGGATGCGCCGTATCTGCGTCCCCTTTCCCGATGCCGGTTTACCGAGAAGAAAAAAGAATCGATGCATACCGCTCTGTGTCATCGTGGGGTTATCTGCTTCTGCTCTTGACCAGCGATCCCTTTCCGCCGATGGAAAAGCCCTCATAGTTGTTGCTGATGAGGTACGATTCTATCTGTGAGGCGGTATCCATAGCAACACCGACCACGATGAGTATCGAGGTGCCTCCCATATAGAAGGGAAGGCCCATCTTGAGGCGGAGCAGATCGGGTATCATACAAACGGCCGAAAGATAGATGGCGCCGCCGAAGGTAATTTTGGTAAGCACCTTGTTGATGTAGTCAACCGTTTCCTTGCCGGGACGGATCCCGGGGATATAACCGCCGTTCTTATTGAGATTTTCGGCGACATCCTCGGTCTTGAACTGCACAAAAGTGTAGAAAAAGCAAAAGAAGATTATAAGAAAAATGTAGAGCAGTTCGTAAAGCCAGCCACCCGGATTGAGCATGGTCTGGAGCGTCCCCATCCACTCGGCGTTCATGAAACCACCGATGGTAGCCGGGAAGACCAGAAGCGCCGATGCGAATATCGGCGGAATGACGCCGGAGGTGTTTATCTTGAGCGGCAGATAGCTGTTCTGCAGAGAGCGACCACCATTCACTCGACGGGCATATTGGATCGGGATCTTTCGCCTCGAACTCTCAACGAACACGATAATGGTGAAAGAAATAACAATCACCAGTAAGAAAATCACTAGATGAAAGGGTTTTATCATTTCTTCGTTAAGATACTTCACCAGTTGCGCGAACATCGAGGGGAACCGCGCGACGATGGAGGCAAAAATGATGAGCGATATCCCGTTGCCGATACCGCGTTCCGATATCTGCTCGCCCAACCACATCAAGAACATGGTGCCGGTCGTCAACGTGATGACCGTAGTAAGTCGGAAGAACCAGCCCGGATCCTGTACGACTACCTCACCGGCGCGGCCGGTAAGGCTTTCAAGGAATTTCGCCATCATCAGGCCTTGGAAGATGCAGAGCAACACCGTTCCGTAGCGAGTGTACTGGGTGATCTTTTTTTGCCCCTGCTCCCCATCTTTTTGCATCTCTCCGATTTGAGGAATAACAACCGCCAAAAGGGAAAAGATAATGGATGAACTGATATAGGGCATTATGCCAAGCGCAAAGATTGAAAGTTGTTCGAGCGCACCGCCCGAGAACATGTTGAATAGACCAAGGATCGTGGTCGAACCTTTAGTCGCCATGATATCGGCCATGATGTTCTTGTCGACGCCCGGGGTGGTCACATAGATGCCGAGCCGGTACACGGCGAGGATGAACAACGAGAACACCACACGCTCCCGGAGATCGGGTATTTTGAAGATGTTCGAGAGTATCCTGCTAATCAAGCTTCAGTTCCTCCGCTTTGCCGCCGCTTTTCTCAATCGACTCCTTCGCCCCTTTGGTGAACTTGTGGACGATCACCGTGAGCGGATGTTTGAGTTCGATACGGCCGATGATCTTAACGCACGCCTCGGTTCCCTTGCACAGCCCCATCTCGGCCAGCTTCGCGATATCCACCGTAGTACCAGCCGCCAGCTTTTCAAGATAGCGAACATTGATCTCGGCGACGTCGGTACGGAATATATTGAAGAAACCTCTCTTGGGAAGACGTCTGACCAGCGGCATCTGGCCGCCCTCAAAGCCTCTGCGAACCGATTTGCCGGCGCGCGATCTCTGCCCTTTGTGCCCTTTGGTCGAGGTCCGCCCGTGTCCCGAACCGGCGCCACGCCCGATGATCTTTTTTGATTTGAGTCCTTCCGGCTTTTTCAGTTCATGGAGACGCATGAGCTACTCCTTATTTTTTCAGCTGATAGTCAGTGATAGTAAGATTCCTTTTGGCCTGCACATCATCAATGTTTTCCATCGATAGAAGCGCATGTATTGTCGCCTTGGCCATATTGTGCGGGTTGCTTGAACCGATGCTTTTGGTCAGGATGTCGGTTACCCCGGCTACTTCAAGCACCGAGCGAACCGCCGATCCGGCAATAACACCGGTACCATTCGCGGCGGGACGAAGAAAAACACGACCGGCACCAAACTCACCAACGACCTCATGCGGAATAGTCCCGCCGGTCAAAGTGATGCGGCACAGATTTTTGCGGGCCCGCGCGATACCTTTTTTAATCGCCTCGGGAACCTCACGCGCCTTGCCGAGACCCAGCCCGACATGACCATGCCCATCACCCACGACCATGAGCGCCGCAAAACTGAAATTTTTACCGCCCTTGACGACCTTGGCAACGCGATTCACATAAATGAGCTTCTCGTGAAGATCCAACCCGTCCGGATTGATCGGTGTATGCTTTTCTTTCATACTGATGCCTCTATCGTTCGTTAAAATTCCAATCCACCTTTACGTGCCGCCTCGGCAAGTGCTTTGACGCGACCGTGATACAAAAAACCATTACGGTCAAAAACCACCGTTGTAATTCCCTTGGCCTTGCACTTCATCGCGATGAGCTCCCCGACCTTTGCCGCATCAGCTTTTTTGTCGGCCTTTTCGCCCTCGGGGGCCTTGTAATCCTTCCCTATGGTCGATGCCGCCACCAATGTGGTCCCCAACACATCGTCGATGACCTGCGCATAAATGTTCTTCCCACTACGGAAAACCGAAAGACGGGGACGCTCGGTGGTGCCCTGTATTTTTTTACGAATCGACGCCTTTCGTTTATCGTGGCGGGCTATCTTCTTTTTGCTGTTCATTTCCGGGCCTCCCCTTGTTTACTTACCGGCAGCCTTACCGGCCTTGCGTCTGATGACTTGGCCGCGATAACTGACACCCTTGCCTTTATAAGGTTCAACCGGTCGCAATGCTTTTATTTTCGCCGCAAAATCGCCGAGCAATTGTCGGTCGGCCGAGGTCAGCGTGATCTCGTTGACCTTTACTTCGGCCGTAACTCCTTTAGGTATCTCGAGCTCAACGGGATGAGAAAAGCCAAGGGCAAATCCGATTTTATTCCCTTTCAACTCGAACTTGTAGCCGGTTCCTTTCACCTCGAGCACTTTAGTAAAACCAGTGGTGACACCGACGACCATGTTGCTGAGTAGAGCCCGAAACAAGCCGTGCAACGATTTGCTTTCTTTTTCATCGTCCTTGCGCTCGACGATGATGGTATTGCTTTCGATGCGCACCGATATTTTCGGATGCACCGTCCGTTCGAGGGCGCCTTTCGGACCTTTTACCCGAAGTACGTCCCCCTTCAGCGATACCTCGACCTTGTTGTCGAAAGGTATCGGTCTTTTTCCTATTCTCGACACGGTTTGACCTCCTATTTATCTACCAGAGATTACACAGTAGTTCGCCGCCGACATTGAGTTCGCGCGCTTTTTTGTCGGTCAGGACGCCCTTTGATGTGGACACAACACATATCCCGAGTCCTGAACGGACATGCGGAATATCCTTCGCCGGCATGTAAACGCGACGACCGGGCTTGCTTACCCGTTCGATATGGGAGATGACCGGTTTGCCACGATGATAGCGAATATCGACCGCAATGGTTTTCTTGGCGCCGACATCGGTAAGACGAAAGTCGCTGATATAGCCCTCTTCCTTGAGCACTTGGCTGATCCCCTCGACAATACGAGACGACGGGATACCAACGACCGTTTCATGCTCCGCGCGAATTGCGTTACGAAGTCTTGTGAGATAATTGGATATCAAATCATTCATCATATCCCTCCCTACCAGCTCGACTTGGTGACACCGGGAAGCATCCCGTTGGTCGCCATTTTGCGAAAACAAAGCCGGCACATGTCGAATTTACGTATATAGGCCCGAGCTCGGCCGCACAGCGGGCAACGATTATGGAAACGGGTAGAGAATACCGGTTTCCTTTGCGCCTTAAGCCTCATTGTCAGTCTGGCCACGGATCGTCCTCCTTATCTTTCGTTCTCAGTTATTGAAAGGCATGCCGAACATTTTAAGCAACGCTTTCGCCTCTTTATCATTGCGAGCGGTGGTGCAAATTGTGACATTCAATCCCTTGGTCGTCTCAACTTTATTGAAATCGATCTCGGGAAATATCATGAAGTCCTTGATGCCGAGCGAATAGTTGCCCCTGCCATCGAAGGCCTTTCCCGATATGCCACGAAAGTCCTTGACGCGAGGAAGAGCAACCGATATCAGGCGGTCAAGAAAATCGTACATCCTCTCTTTTCGCAGAATGACCGAGGTTCCGATAGGCATGCCTTGGCGAAGTTTAAAGGTCGCGATCGATTTCCGCGCCTTGTTGATGACCGGTTTCTGTCCGGCGATCGCCGTCAGTTCCTTCACGGCATCTTCGAGTACCTTTTTATTGGTTATCGCCTCGCCGACTCCCATATTCAGGACGATTTTTTCCACACGGGGAATCGCCATGGGGTTGCTGATCTCCAGCTCTTTCGCAAGAGCGGGGCGGATTTCCTTATCGTAGAAGGTGCGCATCCTGCTGACATATTTCGGCTGTTTTTCAGCCGTCGGGGCCGCTACCTTCTCCTTGGGGGCCTTCGGCTGTTTTTCCGCTGCCGGAGCCTTTTCTTTGGTCTCTTTCTGCTGCTTCTCAGCCATCGATCGTCTCCACTTATTCTATAGTTTCGCCGCATTTGCGACAGAAGCGGACCCGCTTACCGTCGCTAAGCGCTTTTCGCCGGAACGAGGTCGCCTCGGAGCACTTCGGACAAACGGCCTGTACATTCGAGAGGTGGATAGGCATCGCCTTGTCAACGATTCCTGCCTCGCGATTCGGTCCCTGCTTTTGATGTTTTTTATAAACATTGACATTTTCTACGATTACTTTTTCGTCCTTCGCCAAAACACGGAGGACCTTGCCGGCCTTTCCTTTGTCTTTGCCGGTAATGACGCGGACCGTGTCGTTCTTTTTGATGTTCGCCATAGTGCTCATGATATTCTCCTTACAGGACCTCGGGGGCCAACGAAATGATCTTCATGAAACCCTTCGTCCGAAGCTCACGCGCCACCGGACCAAAAACGCGGGTACCGACCGGCTCATAGTAATCGTCAAGGATAACAACGGCGTTATCGTCGAATCGAATATATGAACCATCATCGCGCTTAAGTTCTTTGGCCTGCCGCACGATGACCGCCCGCTTTACTTCGCCTTTTTTCACCTTGCCTTTCGGCTCGGCATCCTTAACCGAAACGACTATAACGTCCCCGATCCCCGCGTATCTCCGCTTGGATCCACCGTATACCTTGATACACTGAACCTCCTTCGCGCCAGAATTATCGGCGACGGCCAGCCTCGATTGTTCTTGTATCATGACTTGCCCCCTTCCTGTGCCGCGCTCTTCTCGATCTTATCCACGACAAGCCAGCGTTTCCGCGCGCTGACCGGAGCACATTCGCGGATGCGAACCCGGTCGCCGCTCTTGCAAAGGTTCTGTTCATCGTGCGCCATGTATTTCTTACGCGCGGTGACCATCTTCTTGTAAAGCGGATGTTTATAGCGACGCGTTACCACCACGGTTACGGTCTTGTCGGCTTTGTCGCTTATTACTACACCCGTGAGTATTCTTTTGTGGCTTCCTGTCTTCATGTTTTTCACCTCTTATCCACAGCATTGTTCTCGGCAAGGAAGGTATTGATACGTGCGATGTCCTTCCTAACCAAGCGAATGCGGGAGGTGTTCTGAAGTTGACCCATCGCCTTTTGGACCCGCAGATTAAAATGCTCTTCCTCAAGAGAGCCCAACATTTCCTTGAGCTCTTCCGCGTTCTTTTTCTTCAGTTCTGCCGTCTTCATTTTATCTCGTCTCCTTTCGCAACGACCTTGGTCTTTATCGGAAGCTTGTAGGCGGCGAGCCGAAGGGCCTCTTTGGCAGCAACATCGTCCAGATCGCCAAGCTCAAAGAGAATGCGGCCCGGCTTAACGACGCAGACCCACTCCTCGGGATTGCCTTTGCCTTTACCCATTCTTGTTTCCTGCGGCTTCTTGGTGATCGGCTTATCGGGGAAGACGCGTATCCACATACGACCGCCCTTACGAGCAAAACGCATGATAGCAACACGAGCCGCCTCGATCTGTCTGCTGGTGACCCAACCACTTTCGAGCGCTTTGAGGCCGTATTCGCCGAAATCTATCGCATTGCAGGCGGTGGCAATGCCGGCCATGCGACCCTTCATCATCTTACGGTATTTTACCTTATTCGGCATCAACATGACAACCACCTATTCCACAGAAGGTTAATTCTTTTTCGTACCTTTTCTTTTAGCCTCGAACCGTTTCGAGACCTCGCCTTTATATATCCACACCTTGATGCCGATGGTTCCGTAGGTGGTCATCGCGGTCGCCTGTCCGAATTCGATATCGGCACGAAGGGTGTGAAGCGGGGTACGCCCTTCATGATAGCGCTCAACCCGAGCGATCTCGTTGCCACCGAGCCGTCCGCCGACCTGTACCTTGATCCCCTCAACACCGCTCTTTATCGCGTTGCCCATCGCCCGTTTCATAACGCGGCGGAAATGAGCGCGCTTCTCGATCTGCTCGGCGATGCTCTCGGAAACAAGTTGCGCATTGATCTCGGGCTTTTTTACCTCTTCGGGTTGCACAAATATTTCCTGCGCCCCTTTGGCAAGCTTGGAGACGATCTGCTTTATCTTTTCAATGCCCGCTCCTTGCTTGCCGACGATGATACCCGGTTTCGCAGCATGGAGGGTGACTTTGACCTTATCGCCTGACCGCTCTATGTTGATATGCGAAAGCCCCGCCGCGTAAAACTCTTTTTTGATCGCTTCGCGGAGCTTCACATCTTCATGAAGCCACTTCGCATAATTACGATGCGAATACCACACGGAACTCCATGTTCTCGTGACGCCAAGCCGCAGACCGATGGGATTAACTTTCTGACCCAAAGCGACACCTCCTGCTATTATGCTTCCTTTACGATCTTTTCGCCAAGCACGATGGTCACATGGCTCGTCCGCTTAACGATGCGGCTCGCGCGACCATGCGATTTCGTGATGAACCGTTTCCACATTGGCCCTTCATCGACCGCGATCTCGGTAACGAAAAGCTTGTCGGGATCCATGCTGAAATTGTTTTCCGCGTTCGCTATAGCCGAATTAAGCAGTTTTTTCAGCGTCCCCGCCGCGCGTCGATTGGTGAAATCGAGGATGTTCTGTGCCTCCTCGGCCCTTTTACCACGAATGATATCTGCCACTTCCCGGACCCGACGCGGACTCATCCGGTAATATTTCAAGGTTGCCTTTACGGTCTTTTGTTCCATTGCTTCTCTCCAGCTCGCAAGAAATAAAGCGGATGTACTCTATTCATTTTCCTCGGTTTTGCAACTTATTTTTTCTGCGCACCGGCATGGCTTCGGAACGTTCGTGTGGGGGAGAATTCGCCCAACTTAAACCCGACCATCTCCTCGGTGACGAAAACCGGAATAAACTTTTGCCCATTATGGACGGCGAAAGTGAGCCCGACCATTTCGGGCACGATCGTTGAACGACGCGACCAAGTCTTTATTGGTTTTCTGTCGCCGGAGTCGATGGACTTAACGACCTTTTTCCAGAGGTGCTCATCAACGAACGGCCCCTTTTTGATTGAGCGCGGCATGTATCCTCCCTCGTTCTTGCTGTTTATCCTGTTACACTATTTTATTTTCCACCACGCCTACGGATCCGGAAACGATCGGTCCGCTTGCTGTTGCGTGTTTTGTACCCTCTGGTCGGCATGCCCCACGGAGAGACCGGGTGGCGACCTCCCGCGGTTTTGCCCTCACCACCGCCATGCGGGTGATCGATCGGGTTCATGACTACGCCGCGCACTTTTGGCCGTCGACCGAGCCAGCGGGTTTTTCCCGCCTTTCCAACACGGGTATTGGCAAACTCAGAATTACCAACCTGTCCTATCGTAGCACGGCAGTCAAGATTGATGAGCCGTATCTCGCCCGAAGGCATTCTGACGGTCGCGTAGTCGCCCTCCTTGCCGAGCAGTTGAATGCCAGAGGCCGCAGCGCGCGCAATCTGTCCACCCTTGCCGATCTTGAGTTCGACGTTGTGTATAAAAGTGCCGATCGGCACATAGCGAAGTCTCATTGCATTGCCGGGACGAACATCGACATCTTTATCGCTCGATACGATGCTGTCACCCACACCGAGTTTCTCGGGCGCGATGATATAGCGCTTTTCGCCGTCAAGGTAATGAATAAGCGCGATCCGAGCATTGCGGTTCGGATCATATTCTATCGCCGCTACCTTGCCGGGAACATCGATCTTGTCGCGCTTAAAGTCAATGACGCGATAAAGCCGTTTGTTGCCGCCACCACGATGACGCGTAGTGATCCGGCCGTGAGCATTACGGCCACCCGTTTTCTTGATAGAACGGACCAATCCCTTTTCAGGCCGTTTGCTCGACAATTCAGAATGATCGGCCACCGACATGTTCCGCCGGCCCGCCGACGTGGGGTTGTAGACCTTGATACCCATCTGCTATTCCCCTTTGTGGTTATACACCTTGGATAAAGTTGATGCTGTAGCCCTTTTGCAAGGTCACATACGCCTTTTTTCGGTTGTTGCGCTTACCGGCGACACGCTTCACATGCTTGACCTTGCCGCGGACAATAACGGTGTTGACCTCTTTGACCTTGACATCGAAGAGATTTTCTATCGCCTCTTTTATCTCTTCTTTTTTGGCATCTATAGCGACCTCGAAGAGATACCCCTTATCCTCGCCGCGCGAGAGCGCCGTCGATTTCTCGGTGATGATGGGGCGCTTGATTATACCGAAATACTGTAGTTTTTTCATGACGCGTAGACCTCGTTGATGTATGCCGCCGCCTCTTCGGTCATAATTATGGTCTTGTAGGCGACTATGTCGTAAAGGTTCACTTGCGTGAAGTGCAACACCAGATATTCCGGTATATTGCGTACGCTCATGACGAAGTTGTCCTCGCTATCGCCAGTAAGGATGATCGCTTCCGGGATGTTCCAGGTCTTCTTAAGGAGCGTAGCCGCCGCCTTGGTCTGGATCTTCTCGAAGTTGAATCCTTTCACGACAAACAGGTTTCCGCTCTCAAAACGCTCCGACAGGACCGCCTTGACCGCCAAACGACGTTTCTTGGTCGGTACGGTGTAGGAATAATCGCGCGGCTGAGGCCCCAATATCACGTAACCACCCCGACAGATACCGGCGCGGGTCGTGCCGCGGCGGGCGCGGCCGGTCCCTTTCTGGTGGAACGGCTTGGAGTTACCGCCTGAAACAGTCGAAACGGTCTTGGTCGCATGGGTCCCTGCGCGCCAACCGGCGGTCTGCATGCGGACCGTCTCGTAGACCGCCACCTGTTTCTCCTGCCAAGCGATCGAGAACACCTTGTCGCTCAGCTCGAGGCTGCCGACCTTCTTCTTGTCACGATCAAATACATCTATTACGGGCATCTCGGCCTCCGTTACTTGCTTCTCTTGATATACACAACGCCGCCGGCCGCGCCGGGGATGGCACCCTTAACAAGGATGAGGTTCTTCTCGGGGTAGATCTTGACGACCTCGAGATTCTTCACCGTCACCTGCTCGTTACCGTATCTGCCGGCCATTCGTTTGCCCTTCCATATCTTGCCCGGGTGGACGTTCTGGCCGACCGAACCACCCTTGCGATGAAACTTTGATCCGTGGGCGTCACAGCCGCCGTTGAATCCCCAGCGTTTTACCACGCCAGTGAAACCGCGACCTTTCGAGAAGCCGGTGATCTTGACTTTTTCCCCTACCTTGAAGATGTCGGCTTTAAGCTCATCACCGAGGTTAAGAGCGCCGAGATCTGTGTCGTTCACGCGGAATTCCTTAAGCCGCTTGAAAATACCTTTGCTTGCCGCCTTGAAGTGGCCCGCCTCCGGCTTCCGCACATTCTTTTCTTTCTTTTCAAAGCCAAGCTGGATGGCCGAATAGCCGTCCTTGTCCGTGCTCTTTTTTTGTATGATAAAGCAGGGGCCGGCCTCGATCACGGTAACGGGTATCGACACGCCATCTTCACTGAAGATCTGTGTCATCCCGACCTTTTTTCCAATTAATCCTGCGGTCATAGTATCCCTCTCCGTTTAAACTCTCTTTTCACGGCACCCTAGCTGGTCTTGATCTCGATCTCAACCCCGGCCGAAAGGTCGGTTTTCATCAGCTCGTCCATGGTCTGGGGCGTAGGATTAAGTATATCGAGGATCCGGCGATGTACGCGCATCTCGAACTGCTCACGCGACTTCTTGTCAACGTGGGGAGAACGAAGGACACAGTACTTGTGGATCTTCGTCGGTAGCGGAATGGGGCCGGCGATACGCGCACCCGTCCGGGTCACCGTATCGATGATCTCGTTCACCGAGCCGTCCAGCAGCTTGTGGTCGAACGCCTTAAGCTTAATTCTGATCCTGTCGCTCACGTTGCCACCTCGTTGTTATTCTATGATCTTGGTCACGACGCCGGCGCCCACCGTGCGGCCGCCTTCACGGATAGCGAAACGAAGGCCTTCCTCCATCGCGATCGGGCAGATCAACTCTACCGTGATCTTGATGTTGTCGCCCGGCATGATCATCTTCACTCCCTCGGGAAGATTCAGCACGCCCGTCACGTCCGTCGTTCTGAAATAGAACTGCGGACGGTAGCCGTCGAAGAACGGCGTGTGACGTCCGCCTTCTTCCTTCGACAACACATATATCTCCGCCGTGAATTTCTTGTGCGGCGTGATCGAGCCCGGCTTCGCAAGGACCTGACCGCGCTCCACATCTTCTTTCTTGATGCCGCGCAACAATGCCCCGATGTTGTCCCCCGCCTGACCTTCGTCCAGCAGTTTCCGGAACATCTCAACTCCCGTCACGACCGTATCCATCGTGGCATGGATGCCCACGATCTCCGCTTTGTCCGCCACGTGGATCACGCCGCGCTCGATACGGCCCGTTACCACCGTCCCGCGGCCCGATATAGAGAACACGTCCTCGATCGGCATCAGGAACGGCTTGTCTATCGCGCGCACCGGATCCGGCACGTAACTGTCCACAGCCGCCATTAGGTCATGGATGCACTTCGCGTCGTCTCCGTCCGGGTTGTCCGCGTTCAGCGCCTTCAGCGCGCTTCCCCGCACTATCGGGATCTCGTTGCCCGGGAATTTGTAGCCCGTCAGCAACTCGCGCAGTTCCATCTCAACGAGTTCTATCAGTTCCGGGTCATCCACCAGATCGACTTTGTTCAGAAACACCACCATGTACGGCACGCCGACTTGTCGCGCCAACAAAACGTGCTCCCGGGTCTGCGGCATCGGGCCGTCGGTCGCCGCTACGACGAGTATCGCCCCGTCCATCTGCGCCGCTCCCGTGATCATGTTCTTGATGTAGTCCGCGTGGCCGGGACAGTCCACATGCGCATAGTGCCGCTTGTCCGTCTCGTATTCCACATGCGCCGTCGCTATCGTGATGCCACGCTCCTTTTCCTCCGGCGCTTTGTCGATCTGGTCGTACGCCACGAATTTCGCCTTCCCTTTCGCCGCAAGCGTCTTCGTGATCGCCGCCGTCAATGTCGTTTTGCCGTGGTCTATGTGGCCGATCGTTCCCACATTTACGTGGGGCTTCGTCCTGTTGAATTTCTCCTTCGCCATCTCTCCGCCTCCTTACTTAAAGGTTTTTAGCGTTCTTGCCAGCCTGTATCCTTTTCCTTTTTTCAAAAAACATGGAGCCCACGGTCGGACTCGAACCGACGACCTCGTCCTTACCAAGGACGCGCTCTAGCCGCCTGAGCTACGAGGGCTCGTAATATGGAGCGGGAAACGGGATTCGAACCCGCGACCCTTAGCTTGGAAGGCTAATGCTCTAGCCAGCTGAGCTATTCCCGCACAAAAAAGCGATGGTGGAGAGGGGAGGTTTCGAACCTCCGTAGTCGTATGACAACAGATTTACAGTCTGCCCCCTTTAGCCACTCGGGAACCTCTCCACGAAAACGCAATATGGAGCTAGCGATGGGACTCGAACCCGCAACCTACCGATTACAAATCGGTGGCTCTGCCAATTGAGCTACGCTAGCAAACCTCTCCTTCGGTTATCAAAAAACCTAAAAAGCAGGCAGAATATACACAGCAGGGGAACGAAGTCAAACTTTTTTTTGAGCCGTTAAAAAACTGAATAGGAAGATGCTCTGCCGGTCAACTATCCTTCAGTTAACTTTTTTGAGAGACAAACTTGACAAGCGCACATTTCGTGTTAGGATACCAGTTAACTTTTTTTGTGTTCCTTGGCCCTTATCAACCTATCTCTGGAGGTAATCGGAGATGAAGAAGCTTTTCATTCTCATGCTTTCGCTCATGTTCGCCATGCTTATCGTCAGCTGTGGCGACGACAAAGAAGATCCCAAGACCGACGAAACCCCGACCACTGATGACGCCCAGACCCCGACCGACGACGCGCCCGTAGCTGACGAAGACGAACCGGGCGTCGATGAGACCCCGGACGAAGACACCGTCGAACCGCCGGCCTGCACCCTTGAAGATACCCTTCTCGACAAGATCGAAGGGTACGACACCTATTTCGCTATGCGTGCCATCGGCGTGATCAACGACGCCACCAGCACCGCCCGCCCGACCGCGGCGTTCCAGTACAAACTGGTTCCGGTGCTGCCCGAACATCCCGACTTCAAACTGGGCACCCCCATGCCGTACTATCAGGCTGAGACCAACAACGGTCAGGAGCTTATCTCCTTCTTGGCGCTCGGCGATCCCGGCACCAAGTATTACGGTTCGGTCGCGTGGGTAGCGACGCCGAAAGAGTTCCTCGTCACCAACAAGGAAGCGCTTGTCGCGACTCCCGATGTAGATGGCGCGGCCACCGTTCAGATGATCACCCTTACGGAAGTTGACGCGAGCACCGTCATGCAGTGCACCGTTGCGGTCAACGACATCGCTGAAGATCAGACCGCTCCGGGTAAAATGAAATTCTGCGTCGCCGACAACACCGACTTCGTGATCGATGAGAACATGAAGATGGCGGTCAACGCGAAGCTCACCGAAGACGAGGCCAAGCTGATGGAACTCTTCGGCGCGACCGATCCGGCCGAACTGTGTGTCTGCTTCGACGTCAACACCAACGCGCAGGTCGATTGCCCCGGCGCCGAGACCCCGGATGAAGACGCGATCGTTAGCGATGAATTGCTGACCGATACCGACGCTTAATTTTCTCTAGAGTTCTTGATTCTCTGCGGGGCCGGAAACGGCCCCGTTTTTTTACCATAAAGATTTTTTTTGCAATTTACTCTTGAGTGCTATAGAGTTTCGAAGCACGGAATGGGGTGTTTTTCATGGATAAAAGAAAGAAGTTATTGAAACTATTCAATGATGTTCGCTCCTTTTGTGGGGAAAGCGGTATTGCCACTGATCCCTATACCTTTCTCCTGAACCGTTTCTACTTCACCGTTTCGGGCAAACGGCTCTCACCGTCACTTCTTACCGGCATATCGGCCGATGACTTTGTGAAGATCAACAACCGCTTTAGCGACCGACTTAAGCGCGAGGTGGTCTCGTCATGGTCTATTAGCTACATTCTTTCTTTGCCCAACCCGACGCCGATGGAGGCAACGCCTCGCACCTCCCTCTCCCGTCATGATATTCTCTTCCTGTCCGACGCGGTCTATCTCCCCTACCATCTAGAGAAAGAACATGCACTCCATTTCGCCTACCATGATGAAGGATCCTTTCACAGTCCCTTTGCGGCGGTTCTTTGTTATCCGCTTTCAAAAGAAAAACCGGTGGAAATATCGGTGCAGGCGACCATTTTCGATATGCTTTCGGCCGATCAGAGCAAGATAAAGCCCTACCGCTTCGACCTCATTCTCGACGAGGCGATCGCCTCGACTCTGCCGCAGGAAGGGTTTTTCAAAAACATCTCTCTGCTTCTGCATGAGGAGGGTTCTTATCTTCTCCATCTCAAGAAAAACTTTCTCGTCTCTCCCGCAACCAAAAAAACAAAAAAGTTTCTCTACGATCTGTTTGCTCTGCGCGAGATAACCAAAGACAAACAGAAACTAGTCCTTCATCTTGGCCGCAAACGGCCTCCCGAGGTTGAGCGCCCTATTACTATCACCGATTCCGTGAATGGTTCGTTTTTCACGGTTCCCGACGATTTTATTACCTTTAACAATCTTCTCACCTTCAATGACAGCCTCGCCTATGACGAGATTCGGCTGTTACAGAAAATAGAATCGATCGCCGAGGGAAACATTTGCGCCGATCATTTTGATTTCTTTATCGGGATGTTTCCCGAACAGGGGGTGCGGCCTCCTATAGAAACATTACGCAAGTCAACCCGATATAAGCCCTTCATTCGAGGCAGAGAAATAGTCCCCTTTACTGAGCCGAACCCGAATGCGTGGATCATCCCCGACAAGGAATTCTTTTTTCAGTTGCCGGCTTCGGCGCAATTCGAACGACACAAACTCATCGCCCGCTATCTCTCGGTGCGACCGGTGATGTGTATTGACCGCGGCGGGCTTCACTTCATGAGCGATATCGCCGGTATCATACCAAAGAGTGATGACATCTCACTGGAGTTTGCCGAAGGCTACTTCAATTCGAGCGTTATGTTGTTCTACTACACGCTGAAGTTCCCCCACCACAACAAGTTTCTCAAGAAGAATTTCAACAGCATCCCCTTCGCACCGGCAAAGAAGCATGTGCAGCGGATCATTGCTCAGTCGGTCGAAAATATGCGTCACCTGCTCTGTTCACCGGAGAACGCGAAAAAGGATATTACGGCTCAGATAGAGCGCGAGCGGCGGAATCTCGACCGCGATATGTATCAGCATTTTCGCCTGACCCACGACGATATCCGGATAATTGAACAGGCTCTGGATCGATACCGTTCTTAATCTTCCGCCATCACATCGGCAATAGCACCGTAGTAATAGAGACCCGGATAGAGTCCCGCCAACTCTGCCGCGACCGTACCATCGCGTCCGATGAGGAGGACCGTCGGCAGTATCTGCGGGGGATTCACCTTGAGTGCGGCGGGAGAACGTTCAAGCTGATATATTGGATATTCGGGGCGTCCCGGCAGGCGTTCGGGGGCATCGCCTTTCTGGATGACCATGAAAAACCGTATCTTTCCTTCGAACTTGGGCTGAAGCCCGTTCAACCGCTCAATAAGAACCGCGCAGGGCTCACACCAACTGGCCGAAAAATCGAGGAGTACCGGCTGGCCGTCCGCCAGTTCGGCAAGCGGGGTTACGGCGCCGCTCACCGGGTCGCGCAACAGTATCTCGTCAGCCGTAGTGGCGGGCTTGATGGGGTCTGGCGTTTTTTCTTTTTTCTGGGCGGGAAGCAAGACCGCTGGTTCTTTGGGTTGGACGAAAGTGGAGGCCACAGGAGGACCAGAAGAGCCGCAGGTGAAAAAAAACAACACCGAAGCAATGACGATGATGCTGCTGAGTATGGTCATTGTATCGTTTGTTCACATTCGGGCATCGCGCAAAATCCCGAATCGTTGCAGTACAAGGAGGAACACTGATAATACTGTCCGCAGGCCTCTTCAGGTTTACTGAATAAGGTGCAGGTGCCGGTTTGGGGACTACAGTACAGTTGTGATCCGCATTGAAAGGAACAGGAATCTCCCTCACCGGCGGGAAAAGTTCGGCAAGAATAGGTCTCTCCTTCTTTTCCACACTCGAGACGTGAAAAAGGATTACATGTCTTCGAGACACTACAGTCGGCCCCGACGGTGTCCGGAATCTCAGGTCCTTGACAAGTGAGTTCGGTACAAGTTAGCCCTAAGAGACATTCATTGTTTGCCTCGCAGGTTTTGCCTATTCCCTTTTTTTCAAAACAGATACCGCTTGCATCTGCATCATTTTTTTTACAATAAAGATAGCTTGAGCAATGTTCGTCCGCCATACACGGCTCTCCCTTAACTCCGGAGGAAAGTCGCGAACAGGCTGAGGAAAGGCAGGTATATCCGGGTTCACATCGGTCAAGATTTTCATTACAGGGCTCTCTCTGCTGTCGGTAAAGCACACAGCGTCCCGGACAGTCGGTCCCTTGCAGATTACACCATCCTCTGTCGCATTCTTCATCTTGAAAACACAGATCATTGATGATCTTTTTTCCCCTAAAAGCGAGAGCGCAATCGGGAATATCAAAAAGTTTTATGTCTAACGGATTATACGGTTGCATTTGCTTGACGATTAAAAAACATTTCTCCGCTTGTTCGGCACTTATCGATAACCATTGTCTGGTCTCTGCCTTGCGCAGTAAGTATACTTTTTGTTTGAACACCGTGCGGCGTCCGACATGAAAGAAATCGTACGCAAACAGGCTCTCCATGATCGCCTGCGAACAAGAGCTTTTATTTGACGCATTGATAATGCCGTTGTTGTATTTCGATGAACTCTCGCAAAGAGCCTCCAGATATGTTTTAAAAAAATCGTCGACCGATATCGTTTTGTCGGTATTGTTTGCGGCCTCACACGCTAAGAAAAAAAAGGCGAACCCGCCACATAAGACCAGCAGAAAAAAACGCTGGCACATCATATCGTCCTCCGTCAGATCGTTCCCAGCTTAACCGCAAGCGGCAGGCCACACCCGGGACAGGAAAGAATCGTTCCGGTCAGCGCCCGGTCACAGGCACCGCACACAAAGAACCGTTCCTTTCGGCCGACCGCCGCCATCAATTCGCGCGTCTCTCCCGCCGGGAGATTTCGCGACGCTAGCTGGTAGTATATGTTCGTGTTTTTTTCAATCACCGTCAATTCCTGTGGCGATAAAACTTTGAGCTCATCGGTGAGCGCCGCGAAGATCGGTGCGTATGCTCCCGGCAAAGAACGAACGACTGTCGCGCCGACCGGCAAAGCCGCGAGAAGCCAGCGCAGAGTCATTTCGTCTTCAGGGTGACGATTCAAAAATTCCTTGGCAAGGTCTGTCGCTCGTCCAGCGTTCCCCTCGAAGGCTGCGATGAAAACTCCAAGCAAGTTTGAAAGGTTGGTTTCCCCTTCGTGCCGGATGATCAGGTCGACCCAGCGCCGCACCTCCTCCAGCCGGTTCTGTGCGATGGCGTGGGCCGCCGCGTCGAACATGACGGCGCGCAGACCGTCGCTGCGGTCGCCGCCCGAGAGCCGGTTGAGTTCCTTCTGGTGAAAAAGAGCGTCGTCGAAGAGTCGTTCCTTGAGCTCGATATCGATCAGTTCGCGCAGGGTCGCCGGCCGTTTTTCGAGCGAAAGGCTCTGCTTGAGCGCCGCGAGCGCCTTCTGGTCGTCATCGAGCGCCCGGTGATCGCGGCCGAGACTGAGCAGTATCGATGCCTTGTCGCCGTCGGTCAGTTTTTTGCGGTAGAGGAGCGTTTTATGCAGGAAACTCGCCTTGAGCGGACCCTCTTTGCGCAGAAGATCGCCCAGCAGGACGAATGCGCGCACCTCGTCGGGATAGCGGCGGGTAGCGCGGCGCAACCATTTGGAAAGCTCGGCGTGGTCGCCCTCGGCGATCTTTTCGAGCGCCGGAAGGACCGAGAGCATATCGTGCCGTATCCGCAGGGCAATCCGCCGACGCGACCAGATCATCCGCAGAAGGAGGAGCAACAGCGCGATCAGCAGCGCCGCCGCGACCAGCACCTCGCGGATATGCGGGTAGAAGAGATCCATCAGCGAACGGCGCCCTTATCGGCCGCGGCCTTCACCGTAAGGGCCGCCAGTTCGGCGCGCGTCCTCTGGAGATCCTTCTCTGCGGAGCGTTTAGAGAAATAAAGGCTGAAGAACACCACCGCGAAAACGAGCGTCGCCAAGGTAGAGCCGACGGCGCAGGCGGCGATCATCACCACCCACAGCGGCACCGTCTCCAGCCGGGTGACCACCAGATCGACCGGCACCGTCTGGCCGTTCTTGAGGGCGAACAGCAGGACGACTATCAGTAATGTCGTGAAGAGCGCCACGAGAAATACGGTGCGGAACATGGTTCCCTCCCCTGAAGGTCTACAGTTTTTCGATGAGTGCGCGCAGTTTTTCGTCGCGGATCTGCGGAGAAAGAAGGCGCGCCGCATATTTCCCGAGTATATCGAATTCCAGATTCACGATGTCTCCCGCCTTCACCCCCGCCGCGAACGAGGTCCGCGCAAGCGTCTCCGGAATGAGCGAAACGACCGCCGTCCCGCCGCGCAACTCCGCGATGGTGAGGCTGATGCCGTTCACCGCGATCGAGCCGCGGTCGACCGTAAGATGACCGAATTCGGGCGGTATCGCCACCGCCAGTTCGATCCCCGCGCCGATTTTTTTGACCGCCGCGATGCGCGACACGGTGTCGACATGGCCCGTCACGATATGGCCGTCGAGCCGACCGCCAAAAAGAAGCGCTCGCTCGAGGTTGACCACACTCCCCGGCTTGTAGGTGGCCGCGAGCGTCTTTTTCACCGTTTCTGCCGAGACGAAGAAACTCATCTGCTTCGCGTCGAACGCGGTGACGGTGAGACACACACCGTCCACGGCGATGCTGTCGCCGCTCTTGAGGTCGCTGCCGAAGGGGTTTTTCAGGGTGAGGGTCCGCTCGGGTCCCGTGGCGGTCAACCGGGCGACTTCGCCCGTCTTTTCTATGATGCCGGTGAACATCCGTTCCCTTCCGTTAGCGCACGGTGCGCACTATATCCAACTAATAAGCGCTTTGCAAGTTATTCGACCCGGCCGATAGGCGGTCACGCTAGATTGACAGTGGAACACGGATTGGTATAAGATGACCCCGTAGAAACGGAAAGGAGGTTTTCCGATGACTCGTATCGTATGTCTGATACCGCTGTTTTTGCTCATCGTGGCTTGTGGACCGGGAGATGAGGAATACGATCCTTGCACCGACGAAACGGTGATAGCTTTTCCCGATCCGGCGATGGATAGTTGCATCAGGACGGAGGCAGGGATATATCATGACGGTTCGCCGATACGGGTGAAGGATGTATGCCATCAAAAATACATTTCCTGCATTGATTCCGCTATCAGCGACCTGACCGGTCTCGAGAAAATGCCGTGGTTGGTGAAGTTGGATTTTAATGGGAATCCCATAACAAGTCTAGAACCACTCAGTAATTCCCTTGATTTAGAAATGTTGGACATAGGGGGGGGCGGGGTTTCGAGTTTGACCCCACTTTCCAACAACACAAAAATGATATTATTAAATGCTTCTGGAAATCAAAACATCTCTGATTTGAAACCATTAGAAAACAAGATCGCTATGGAGAAAATATATATTGGTGGTAATCAAATCTCAAGCATAAGTTCATTGGCGAACATGACCGGATTGCGTTCTTTGTCCTTCATGAAGAACAAAATTGAAGACATAAGCGTGACAAAAGGACTCTTAGAGTTGGAATTGCTAGACATGGAAGACAATTGCGTTACCGACTTTTCTCCCATCGAATACTTGAAAGAGAATGGCAATCTCAAAACGATCTATGGTGACTCCGCCGAAGAACAAGATTACGCCCGTTGCCAGTAACCGGCGACCGTCCCCACCGCAAAGTTGACTTGCCCGCCGAGTCTTTATCGGAGATCAGGTCGAACAACAATTCTTGACAGATTGCATTTTTAACTTGCAATCCGTCAAGATGCGCGTATATTCCAATGATGACAGGTTGTTAATTTCTTGGCAGGAGCACTGAAATGATAGATCGCACGCTCGGCGATACCTTGACCCGGATGATGAAGAGTTTCCCTGTAGTGACGGTCACCGGACCCCGTCAGTCGGGAAAGACCACCTTGATCCGCTCGCTGTTCGAGTCGCTTCCCTATGCCTCGCTTGAAGACCCCGATAAACGCGAACGGGCGACGAGCGATCCGCGCGGATTCCTCGAATCGCTCGGCACCGACGGCGCCATCATCGACGAAGCGCAACGGGTGCCGGAACTGTTCAACTACCTACAGGGCATCGTCGACGATCACAACCGTCCCGGCATGTTCATTCTTTCGGGCTCGCAGAATTTCCTGCTTCTTGAAAAGATCACTCAGAGCCTCGCCGGTCGCGTCGGCATCGCCCGACTTCTTCCGTTTTCGGTATCGGAACTGTCGGCCGCCGGAAAATTGCCCGCACGGTGGGAAGATCTGGTAGTAAGCGGCGGATATCCTCGGATACACGCCACGGCGGTGACGCCTGTTGATTGGTATCCAAACTATATTATGACCTATCTTGAACGCGATGTGCGTCAACTGAAGGCCGTCAGCGATCTTGCCCGATTTCAAACTTTCCTGAAACTGTGCGCCGGACGAACGGGACAATTGCTGAATCTTTCGTCGCTTGCCGCCGATTGCGGTATTTCTCACACGACGGCCGCCGGATGGCTCTCGATCCTTGAGGCGAGCTACCTCGTGTTCAAGCTGACCCCGAATCACCGCAATTTCAATAAACGACTGATCCGGTCGCCCAAGCTCTATTTTTACGATACGGGGATCGCCTGTTCGCTTCTCGGCATCCGTTCGGCCGACCAGTTGGATAATCATTTCGCGCGCGGCGCCCTCTTTGAGACGCTCGTCGTTTCAGAATTGCAGAAGCGCGGATGGCACAACGGACACGAAATTACCCTCTCTTTCTGGCGCGATCAGACCGGTCACGAGGTTGATGTGGTGGTGGAACGGGGCGAAGGGGCCATCCCGATAGAGATCAAATCGGGGCGGACGGTGGATGACGATTTTTTCAAGGGGCTTTCCTACTATGCCGCGTTGTCGGACACTCCCCGAAACGACGCGGCGGTCGTGTATGGCGGCGATGAACGATACGATTCGGCGCGCGGCCGCATCTACCCGTGGAGTCGCCTCAATGAATTGGATATCGGCTGATCGGCGGCTACCACCACCACCCCACTGCAAAGTTGACTTGCCCGCCGCTTTCGGATAGGGTGAAGCGTTGCAACGAATACGGGGTCCCGCATGAAGAATCGCGCCTTTCCCGGACTGCTGCTGACCCTTTCCCGTTTTGAACCGGCGACGGCCCCAGCCCGTCCCGACGGGAATCTCCGCCATTTCCATGTCTCGCGCGCCAGCCGCGAACGGTACCGTTTCGAGGAGAACCTCTACACCCTTTCGGGCAATGTGGTCTTCCCCGATTATCAGGCGGTGCGCCGTTTCGCCCATGCGATGAACGAGAAAAAGGACCTCAAGAACCACCCCGAACAGGCGGTGAAGGCGGGCCACTTGAACGCCATGGCGCTCATCGACGAGGTGCTCCACCATGTCGTGCGGACCTACCGGAAACAGGTGCTTCCGACGCTCCTGACCGAAGCGCTCGACTTCCTGCGCGGCCGTTTCGGCGAAGAGACCGACGCGGCGATACGCCGTTTCGCCGAAGAGTTCCCGCCGCTGCCGGTCCACCGCGGCGAGATGACGATCGACGACTATCTTGCCGGAAAATGCGGCGACGATGCGGCGATGGAAGTGGAACTCGAAGAGCTGCTGATGCTCTTCATCGCCAACCAGAACCCCGCCTTCACCCGCTACCATGAACTCTACGGCGATAAGGAACTGCGCGCGAACACCCGCTACGGCGAGATGACCGCGGCGCTCGGCGAATTCTTCGAAACGAAGCCGAAATTCGGCCCCGGCAACAAAAATCTGCTCGATCTCCTGATGGCGCCGGCGCTCAGCCATCCCGATTCGCTGGCCGATCAGCTCGGCTTCATCCGCGAACGGTGGGGACTCCGTTTCGTCGGCGAACATTTCATGAAGATACTCGTCGGGGGCGATATGCTCCGCGAAGAGGAGAAGATGCTCTTCCCGGTCGAAGGGCGCGGCGAGGTGATGACCGCCGAATCGCTCGGCGGGGGCTTCCACCGCAGTGAGTGGCGCGACAACGAGTACGAGGCTTTCTCGCCCGACCGCGACTGGATGCCGCGCCTCGTGATGATCGCCAAGAACGCCTTTGTCTGGCTCGACCAGCTCTCGAAGCAGTACGGAAAACATCTGACCCGGCTCGACGATATACCGGAAGACGAACTGAAGAAACTCGCCGCGTGGGGCTTCACCGGCCTGTGGCTCATCGGCATCTGGGAACGCTCCACCGCGAGCCGCACCATCAAGCAGATCATGGGAAATCCCGAGGCGGCGGCATCGGCCTATTCGCTCTACGATTACACCATAGCGCAGGAACTGGGCGGCGAAGCGGCACTGGCGACGCTGCGTGACCGCGCCAAGAAATACGGCGTCCGGCTCGCCTCCGACATGGTCCCCAACCACATGGCGATCGATTCGCGCTGGGTCCACCATCACCCCGATTGGTTCGTCCAGACCAGCTATCCGCCGTTCCCGTCGTACACCTACAACGGGCCGAATCTTTCGACCGAACCGCATCTGGGCATCTATATCGAGGACCGCTACTACGACCGGACCGACGCGGCGGTCACCTTCAAGCGGGTCGATTTCCGCCATAACGATGTCCGCTACATCTACCATGGCAACGACGGTACCAGCTACCCGTGGAACGACACCGCTCAGCTCGACTACACCAAACCGGAAGTGCGCGAGGCGGTCATCCAGACCATCCTCCATGTCGCGCGGCAGTTCCCGGTCATCCGCTTCGACGCCGCGATGACGCTCGCCAAACGGCATTATCAGCGGCTCTGGTTCCCCGAACCGGGGACCGGCGGCGACATCCCGTCGCGCGCCGAACACGCTCTCTCCCGCGACCAGTTCAACGAAAAGATACCGAACGAATTCTGGCGCGAGGTGGTCGACCGTATTCAGGCCGAGATCCCCGATACGCTGCTCCTCGCCGAGGCCTTCTGGCTCATGGAGGGCTACTTCGTCCGGACGCTCGGGATGCACCGCGTCTACAACAGCGCCTTCATGAATTTCCTCAAGAACGAGGAGAACGACAAATACCGGCTGTCGGTCCGCAATGTCCTCGAGTTCGATCCCTATATCCTCCAGCGGTTCGTCAACTTCATGAACAACCCCGACGAAAAGACGACGGTCGAACAGTTCGGAAAAGACGATAAGTGTTTCGGCGTTTCGGTACTGCTCGCCACTATGCCGGGGCTCCCGATGTTCGGCCACGGCCAGATAGAGGGCTTCACCGAGAAATACGGGATGGAGTACCACAAGGCCTACTGGAACGAGTCGGTCGATCACCACCTCGTCCAGCGCCACGAACGGGAGGTTTTTCCGCTCCTGCGCAAACGGTGGCTGTTCGCCGGGGTCGACAATTTCTACCTGTACGATTTCTTCCTGCATAACGGACAGGTCGACGAGAATGTCTACGCTTACTCCAACCGCTCGAATGGCGAAAAGGCGCTGGTCATCTTCAACAACAAGTTCCGCGAGACCGCCGGTTGGATAAAGACCTCGGTCGGCTTCCTCGACAAGGGGAGCGGGCAGATCCGCCAGCGGACGCTGGTCGAGGGGCTGGAACTCACGCCCGGCGCGGGACGCTATCTGCTGATGCGCGACCACATCACCGGACTGGAATTCATCCGGCGGACGAGCGATCTGGCCGAAAAGGGACTCTACGCCGCCATCGGCGCCTACAAATATCAGGTCTTCCTCGACCTGCGCGAAGTGGTGGAAACGGCCGCCGAACCGTGGGGCGCCCTCCACGACGCGCTGAAAGGCGCCGGTGTCCCCGACATCACCCGCGCCCTCACCATGCTGACGCTCGACCCGCTGCACGGGTCGTTCCGCCGCATCGCCAATCCCGCCACCTTCAAGGAACTCATCGCGGCGCGCACCGAACGGGTGAAGGACAAAAAGAAGAGCGAACTCCTGATGCGGAAACTGCTCGCCCGCCTCGCGGCCGACTACACCCTCTTCCTCGAAGAACTGCGGCGCTACCACGGCGGCGACGGGGATGCCGAGAAGCTCGCCCTGCTTTTCGCCGACGATCTGGCCGCCTTCATCGAACTGCCCGCCGTCGACCTGACGCCGCTTGACCCGGCGGCGCAGGAATGGCTGACCGCCGTCATCAGCGACGACATCCACGCGCTTCTCATGATGTTCGGCTGGACACTCACCGCGCGGCTGTCACAGATAGTGCGCGAAAAGAACGACGGCCCGGCCTCCAACGCTATCCTGCGGCAATATCTGCTCGAAGAGCTTTTTCTGCGGCTTTTCCGCGAAATGGGCCGCAGCGAACGGCACGCCGAGATGGAACAGCGGCATATCCGCGCCTTTGTCTACTATCAGAACTGGTGGCGGCAGTATCCCGAGGAGGACCTGTGCCACGCGATGATGAGCGATATCTTCGCCGACGAGAATATGCACCGCATCCTCCAGATGAACGAGTACAAGGGGGTGCGCTACTTCAACAAGGAGGCGACCGAACATTTCGTCAACGGACTGTTCGTCATGGCGGTGCTCGACCTCATCCGCAGCGGCCTGCCGAAGGCGGAGATGAGGAAAGAACTGAAGCGGCGGACGGCGCTCGCACGGCGTATCCTCGACGCGATGCCGCTGTCGGAGTACCGCGTTGATAAGTTGCTGGAGATTCTTAAAAATCCCCTCTCCAATAGTGTAGGGGCGCGCCAACGGCACGCCCGCATTTCACCTTCTCCGTCCGGTTCAGGGCGTCCCGATGGGAACGCCCCTACAAAAACGAAGAAAAAAGCTCCCGTCAAAAAACCGACCAAAAAGAAATAGTTTTTCTCCCGCTCATCCTTCCCCTCTTGACACAAAAAAACTCGTGCCTATCTAAAAATCCGTGAACGGTTCTTTGTGGAGAACCCTGAGTAACTTTAACTTGTTGGAAGGAGAAAGCCATGTCGATGATCAAGCGGTATGAACATCCCGAACGGAGTCTGGCGAGCCGTCAGTACGGCGGCCTGTTCGGCGACCTGTTCAGCGATCTGTTCGACAATGCGCTGGGCTACGCCGTGAGCGAAGGGTGGCCGAAGGTCGACATCGAGGAGACCGATGAAGCCTACCTCATCAAGGCGGAGTTGCCGGGCATGTCGAAGGATCAGGTGAACATCGAGATCCGCAACAATGTGCTCTCCCTCTCGGGCGAAAAGAAAGAGACCCGCGAGGAGAAGAGCAAAAATGTCCACCGGCGCGAAAGCTACATTGGGAGCTTCTGCCGCAATTTCTCGTTGCCCGATCAAGTGGCTACCGAAAAGGTCGACGCCGAATTCAAGGACGGCATCCTGCGGCTGACCATCCCCAAGAGCGAGGAGAAAAAACCGCGCCGGATAACGATCCGCTGATCCTTTTCCCTAACCCCCCCGTTTCCCGCCTTCTCCCCCGGAGAGGGCGGGTTCTTTTATCAAGATTTAGATTCTTTCCATAATTTTTTTGCGGTGGCGAGGTCGATCTGCCCCGGTGCAGTCTTCCGTCCGCCGGTCGGCGACACATAGGTGAAGGGAGCGCCGAGCCGGAGCGCCGCGATGCGGCCCGCCGGGCCCCACTCCCCCATCGCCACCGGCACCACCCGCTTATCGAGCGCTATCAGCGCGAGTAACCGCGCCGCCTCCTCTTCCGAATCGGCGCGCGCCGCCACTTTGATGTAGGCGGGGTCAAATGCGGCGAGCTTCTTCACGGTGTCGAAGAGCTGTTTGTCGGCCGGCATTTTCTCGTGGAAATGACGCGACACGATGAGTCCGCACTTCGCTTTCCGCGCGACTGCCATAAGCGGCAGGAAGAGTTTGTTGCGGTAGAGATCGTAGTCGTAGTCGAGGTCGATGTGCTTCGCTCCGGCCGCTATCGCCGCCCCAAGGAGCGCCAGCCGTTCCGCCTCGGAATACCGTCCGGCGCGGCAGGTCGCGATGAGTTTTTTCTTGACGAAGAAGAGTTTTTTCACCGTCGCGATGTCGATATCCTCGATAAGGTCGAGCCGTATCTCGGCGAACGAAATGCGGGAAAGTGCCGCCCGGACACGGTTGGCGCAGGGCTCACCGATGCTGACACACAGTTGCAAGGGTCACCTCCAGTTCGGTGAAAGGGATATCGACGACGACCGCTTCTCCGATCTTTTTGAGCAAAACAAAAGCGAGGGTATCGCCGCTTTTCTTCTTATCGGCGCGCATCGTCGCGGCGATATCCCCGGCGCGGTGCGCGGTCGTCGCCAGCAGGTCCGTAGCGGCAAGAATGGCGCGCACCCGGTCGGCGTCGGCTTTCGTGATGTATCCGCGGCGGTGCGACAGTTCGGCGGCAACCGCCATCCCCACCGCGACCGCCTCACCGTGGGCGAGCGTCGGGTCGAGTTTCTCGAGCGCGTGACCGACGGTGTGGCCGAAGTTGAGGATGCGGCGCAGGCCCGTTTCGGTCTCGTCCTGCGCGACGATCGATACCTTTATCTCGACCGACCGATCGATGAGCTCATCGATCGGCGCACCTGTCGCGACGGCCTGTTCCACCTCTTGCAGATAACCGGCGTCGGCGATGAGCCCGTGTTTGAACATCTCGGCAAGACCGCAGAGCATCTCGCGACGCGGCAGTGTCTTCAGGAATGTAGGATCTATCAGCACTTCGTCGGGCTGGCGGATGGTGCCGACGAGATTCTTGAAGCGGTGGTAGTTGACGCCGTTCTTCCCGCCGATCGCCGCGTCGACCATCGCCAGCAGCGTCGTCGGGACGAGGATACACCGCACCCCACGCATCCAACTGGCGGCGGCATAGGCAGCAATATCGCAGACGATGCCGCCACCGACGGCGACCACGCGCCACGACCGGTCAACGCCGCGGTCAAGGAACGCGCGGTAGAGTATCTCGACCGTTTCGAGCGTCTTTATCGCCTCCCCCTGCCCGACCGTCACCACCGGCAGGCATCCGAAGAGCGGCGCATAGAGCTGCTGTACGACGGTGTCGGTGACGATGAGGGTGCGGCGCGGGTCGATGCGCGGCACGAGCGCGGCGAACGGCTCGCCGCAATGGATATCGCATATGCCGTCGCGATGGTGCAACGGTATTTTCTTCATCGGCACCCTCCGCGTGACGACTTGGAACTGAGCTCCGCAAAAAAAATAGCCCTCTTCTATTGAAAAATCAAAAGAAATATGAGAAAAAGAGGTGCGTTTTCGAAAAGAGGCTGGCCGGTGAGCTTACTGTCGGGTTTTTTGTTGAGTCCATTTTTATGGCTCGCGCTACTGCTGACGGCTCTCTTTTCTTTTGCAGGACATAGAACGCCGCTGTTCCGTCTGGTCTTTTTCAACGTGATCTCCTTTCTGGTCATCGCGGCACTTTTCGATGCGCTTTTCGCCTATGTCTTGCTTACCCCCGACCATCTGTTCCGCACCGATCACCGATACTATCACCACGGACTCAAGCCTTATCAGGACCAGACCACCAAGTGGGGTGACTACGGCGAACGCTACCGGGTTCGCACCAACTCACTCGGCATGCTCGATGCGGAAATACGTGAAGTTCCGCTGAAGAAAGAGGGTCGGCGCATCATCCTGATGGGCGATAGTTTCATCGAAGGGGTTGGATTCGAATACGAAAAAACCGTCCCCGGGTTGGTCGCAGCCCACTTCGCACCAAAAGGTGTCGAGGTTCTCGGCGCCGGGACCGTATCCTACTCGCCGAAACTCCACTACCTGCGGATGAAATATCTTTTGGAGGAGGGGCTGACCTTCGACGATCTTTACCTTTTCATCGACATAGGGGATATTCAGGACGAGATAGTATATGCATATTTCGTTCCCGACGAACACCGAGAACCTCTCTGGAAGGAGCGGTTGTCTTTGTTTTATTACCAGCATAGTTGGCTTTTCCGCTTATTGCGGGATCGTTTTTCCTTCCGGCAGGAAAACCCGCGCCACGAATTTTCGGATTACTGGGGCGGACTTCCCCAATATTATCAGGTCCGTCCCCGGTGGACTCATGATGAAAAAGAATTTGAACGGTGGGGAAAACAGGGACTTGCTTCGGCGCTTGACTATACTGATAAATTATTCAACCTACTAAAAAAACATAATATTGTTCTTCATTTGTCGGTCCACCCGTGGCGCGAACAAATACTACGAGAAAAAGGAACATCGCTTCAACAAAGTGCGTGGAGCCTCTTCTGCGCCGAACGCAATATCGACTTCATCGATCTGTTTCCTCTCTTTCAGCGCAATGGCTCGGCGACCGAGATCATCGGGCGTTACTTCATAGAAAAGGACATCCACTGGAACGAGGCCGGCATGCGATTGGTGGCCGATGAGATCATCGCCCGCATCGAGAGCGATGGTGGATCAAAAACTCAGGAGAAATGATATGTTGCCGGTCGGTAGAGCAAACGATGCACGGCGCATGGACAGCGCGGCGATAAAACGGGGCACGCCATCTCTTCTCCTCATGGAAAATGCGGCGTTCTCTTTATATTTTTCGGTCTGCGAAACGACCTCTCGTTTCGACCCCGACAGGATTGTGGTCTTTGCCGGCAAAGGAGGGAACGGTGGCGACGGCATGGCTCTCCTGCGGATACTCGCCGACCGCGGCTGTCCTCTGCCGCTGATTCTTGTTCCCTTTTTCGACCCGAAAGACCTTTCGGGCGACCCGCTGACCAACTACCGACTTCTCCCTAAAAAGGTCTCCCTCCTTAAGCGTTACTCCTCTCTTTCGGGACGGATACTATTCATTGATGCGCTTCTCGGGACCGGAATCTCCTCCCCTCTCTCGTCCGATTACCGCAAAGCCGTAGATTTCATAAATAATTACAAGGATAAAAAGGTCATCGCGGTCGATGTGCCGACCGGTCTTTCGAGTGATACCGGCATGCTTCTTCCCGTAGCGATCCGTGCCGATGTCACCGTATCGCTCGGCATTCTCAAGGCAGGCCTCTTCCTTGATCAGGGACCGGCCTACGCCGGAGAACTGGTGCTCGGCCCCATCTCGGCGAAACCGGTCAACCCGCCGTTATCATTACTGGAAAATGAAGATTTCCTTCCCTGTCCTCCTCCCATCGATGCGCATAAAGGAAAGAACGGACGGTTGCTGGTCATCGGCGGCGACCCCTCAAAGATCGGCGCGTCATTCATCGCCGCCGAGGCATTCCTCGCGGCGGGAGGCGGTCTCGCTACGGTCGCAGTTCCTGAAAAACAACTTCTGAAACTCGCCGGCCGCCACCCGGCCATCATGCTGACCACGACCGAAGAGGCGCTGACCCGGCTGGACCATTGGGATGTCGTCCTTTGTGGCCAAGGTCTTAGTAACATGCCGCAAAAACTTGAGAAATTCTTATATCAGACCCCGGCACGGCTTATCCTTGATGCGGGTATATTCGATCACGCCGACGATGCTTTTTTCAAACGCTTTCGGCAAAAAGAGATCGTCTTTACCCCCCATCCGGGAGAGCTTGCACGCGTTGCGACGCGGATCAACCTTTCCGGCCGCTGGGACGAACAGGTCGCCCTCTTCCCGTTGGGACCGCGGCAGGTGCTTCTCGCGAAGAACGCATCCTCTTGGATACGCGATAAAAAACAGACAGTTATCGTTCCCTATGGCGCACGCGCCCTCTCGTTCGGCGGGACCGGAGATGCCCTTGCCGGCATGCTTGCCTCCTTCGCGGCGCGGATATCCGATCTGCGACAGGCGGCTATCAACGCCGCCCTGCTTCATCGTGAAGCGGGCATATTACTCGAAACCGAGATTTCTCCTAGCTTTCACAGTATTTCAACCCTCATCGAACAGATTGGCGCGGCGCTCTGCTATCACGAGGATACCGAGCGATGGTGACCGACCGAAGACAAACCTTTTTTTCCCACACGGAAGAGCAGACCGAACAGCTTGGCCATGAACTGGCCCTCTCCCTCTCCCCCGGAACGCTGGTGACTCTCGACGGGGGGTTGGGATCGGGCAAAACTGCGCTGGCCGCCGCCATTGCCGAAGGGATTGGGGTTGACCGGAGAGAGATCCAAAGTCCGACTTACGTTATCATGCGTTCTTATCGGTCTGGTAATATACCAATTTATCACTGGGATTTTTATCGGATTGCTTCTTCTGACGAACTCTTAACTGCCGATTTTTTGGAAATTCTTTCCGAGAGAAGCTCTCTTGTTCTTGTTGAATGGGCCTCTCTTTTTCCCACGGTCTGGAGATCTTTTTTCCCCCGCATAGAAATAGATATTACTCTGGGAGAAGAACATGCAACACGGATTATTAGCTACATACACAAAGGCTGAAAGAACCTCTGTTCCCTTTTCAGACAGCCTTTTATTTTTCAAAAAACAGCGCCCTCTTATCGTTTGGACTATTTTTATTTTGCTCGTTATTTTTTTAATAACTCTTCTTTTTTTCTCTTTATTCACTCGGTATATCGAAATGAATTTTCATTTTATCATCACAGAGCCAGGTTCTGATGCCTCTGTATTCTGGAATATTTTGTTCTGGCTCATGAATGGGCTTTTCTCTCTTTTCTTGAAGGTCTTTGCCTTTTACTTTTCGTTTCTTATAGCGTATACTGCTACGGCACCTCTTTACCAGTTCCTTTCCGTTATGACCGAGGACCTTTTTCGTGGTAAAAAAGTAAAAGAGGATTCCGTGCCTGAATTCGAGGAAATAATGGGCGACTATATCTCTATTTTTCCTCTTTCTTTCATGCTTTTTGCAGTACTTGTTGTTGCTCTCATAGCTAATTTTATTCCTTTTTTTGGTCCGATTCTTTGTTTTATCGTTTTGTGTTTTTCCTCAGCACTTCTTCTTATTGCTTTTCCAGCAACACGTCTCGGATGGGAGATGCAACAAAAGATAGAATGGCTTATCAAACACCCTGTCGACACCTTTCGTTTGGGCCTTTTTCCCCTACTTATTTCTTTCATTCCCGTTATCAGTCCATTCATTATGGGTATTGCTTCCCCTTTTTTAGTAGTCCATGCTACCCTTAATTTTATTTTGAAAGAAGAATCTCAAAAAATTCTTGCAGCGACCGTACAAACCAAAAACATCAGCTAATTTTCTTCAATTGAGAAAAAGAACTGCAGGCATTGCGCCATATTTGTTCTTCTAATGTTTTTTTATTGATTTCAAGCAGTTCTGCTCCTTTTTCATAGACGGCAACTATGTCGGCGGGAAAGGTCAACATGCGGCCGCGCGGCGGTTGAAAAGGCGCATCGGTCTCGAACAGTAAAAGCTCTCTCGGCAAACCCTTGAGCGCCGTGATCGCGCCGGGATACTTCTTGATAAGCGGTGTTCCAAAACTAAAGAACGCGTTTACCCCTCTTTTCAAAAAAGCGAGACCCTCTTCCGCGGTTCCCGGATAGCAGTGGAAGATCACCGCCGGAAGTCGTTTGAGCACCGGGGTCTCGGCGAACAGTTCCGCCATCCCGCGTCGGACATGGATCACCGCCGGAAGGGCAAAGCGCTCCGCGACGGCGCATTGGGCGTGAAAGAACTCTTTCTGCCACCGTTCCTTCTCCCGGTCCCTCTCCTCATAAAAATCGAAACCGAACTCTCCCACCGCCGCTATTTTCCTTTCTTCGGCCAGTTTTTCCAGCGTCTCCAGCGAACGTCCCGCACCGTCAAGCCAAAGCGGATGGATACCGTAAGAAAAAAGCAGACCCGGCTCATGCATTGAAAGCAACGGATCGGAATAATCATGCACCGAACAAAGTGTTGCGGCAGGCAACGGAGACACCCGCTGTTCCAGCGGAATCTCACTCAAGTGTATGTGGGCGTCGAACAGCATCAGTCCCCCATCGGTCGAACGGTTCTATAGTCACCGGATCGGAAATCCTGTCAAGAAATCGTTGCAAGCCGACGCACAATCGGTATCATGACTCCGGAAAACGGAGTTTCTCATGCACCTCGCCGAACGGCTCGGCACTACCATAGCGGCTCTCGCCACCGCCCCCGGCGGCGCGATTGCCGTCATCCGGATCAGCGGCCCCGCGACCGGTGATCTGTTGCGGCGCATCACCGGCCGGGAACGTTTCACGCCGCGGCAGGCGACCATATGCACCCTTGATCTGGGTTCCTCGGTGGCACCCGAACAGGCGCTGGCGCTCTATTTCGTCGCGCCAGCCAGTTATACCGGTGAAGAGATGGCCGAACTGCAGATCCACGGCGGCGGCGGCACCGTCGAAGAAACGTTGACACGACTTCACGAACTCGGCGCACGATCGGCTTCTCCCGGCGAATTCTCGTTCCGCGCCGTGATCAACGGAAAACTGTCGCTCGCGCGGGCCGCCGCGCTACCCGATCTCATCGCGGCGCAGGATCGTCTGCAGGCCGATATCGCGCGCCGCGCCGCCTACCAAGGACTATTCGAACAGGCAGCCACCCCCCTTCTGGCCGAATGGGATCGGATCGATGCTCTTGCCAACGCCGTAATTGATTTTCCCGAACAATTTTCCGAAGAGGTGCCTGTCGAAGAACTCGGCGCGCTCCTTGACCGCACAAGGGATCTCGCTACCAAAGCGCTTGACAACACGCGGCGCTTCCACCGCGCCGCCCCACCCCGCGTGCTTATCGCCGGTCGGCCGAACGTTGGAAAATCGCTTCTTTTCAATCGCCTGTTGGGCCGGGAACGGGCCATCGTATCACCCGAAGCGGGGACCACGCGCGATTACCTCTCCGCCGATCTGCATCTCCCCCACCCCGCTGTCACGCTAGAATTATACGACTCGGCGGGCTTACGGGAGAACACCGACGGTGTAGAACGGGAGGGAATATCGCGAACCCTAACTTTGAGCGAGGTTTCAGATCAAATAATACTGCTTTTCGACGGCTCCGTATCGCCGACCGATGACGATCGGGCCGCCCGCGTCCGATTCGCGGCAAAAGAACCCATCGTCGTTGCGAACAAAAGAGATATCGGCTGGCATCCTCATGCTGCCCGGATGGAGCCCTCTCTCTGTCTGTCAGCGCTCACCGGCGACGGGATCGAAGAACTGGTCCGTCTTCTTGTCGCACGGATAACTCCCCTGCTACCCGACCCCTCCCTCCCTGTGCTCCTGCACGCCGAACGACGTTTTCTTGCTGAACGACTCGTTGTGGCAGCCGAAGAATTGCACGCACAAATCGCCGGGGCAGATCCGGCCCTGCTCGTCGGCGCAATCGGTCGCTGTCGAGCCCTTTTCGGCGAATTGGCTGGACGAAGCGACGACCCCGATCTTTACGAGCGGATATTCTCCTCCTTCTGTTTGGGCAAATAACCGGGCCGCCGGTTTACTTTTCTCTCTTTTTATTTATGATGCATACCAAGGCCTAGGCCGGTCCGTTTTTGCGCGTTACAGGGCAAATGCGGCGGCCTTGCTTGGAGGCATATGAAATCATTCGATATTATCGTCATCGGTGCCGGACATGCTGGCGTAGAGGCGGCGGCGGCGGCGGTCAGGTTTGGGGCGCGCACCTTGCTTGTCACTCTGCGGATCGATTCGATCGGCGAGATGTCATGCAACCCATCGATCGGCGGTCAGGCGAAAGGACACCTTGTGCGCGAGATCGATATGCTCGGTGGGCTGATGGGACAGGCGGCCGATTTTTCGGCGATCCAATACCGCGTACTCAACCGGAGCAAGGGGGAAGCGGTCCGTTCAACCCGATCTCAGAACGACCGGCATCTCTACAAACGCTTTCTGTACGACCGCCTGTTCGCTCTCCCGGGCCTCACGATCCAACAGGACGAAGCGCTCGCGTTGCTGGTCGACGGAGGCAGCGTCTCGGGGGTGGTACTAAGGACTGCGGGTCCGGTGACCGCTCGGGCGGTGGTGGTGACGGCGGGGACGTTCCTGCGCGGCCGTATCGTCATCGGCGATAAGACCCATCCGGCCGGTCGACTCGGCGAACCTGCCGCGACGCAATTCACCGACGCCCTGCTCGCGGCCGGTCACGCGTCGATGCGGCTCAAGACCGGCACGCCGGTACGTCTGCGCGGCGACTCCATCGACCTTTCGCTCCTCGAGTCTCAGCCGGGCGACGACGAATTCGTCCCTTTTTCCCTTGCCTCCCGCGATCGCTTGACCCGGCAACTCCCCTGCTGGATAACCTACACCAACGAAAAGACCCACGCTATTATCCGCGAAAATCTTCATCTGTCACCGCTCTACGGCGCCCACAAGAGCATAGAAGGGGTCGGCCCGCGCTATTGTCCCTCTCTCGAAGATAAAGTAGTGAAGTTCCCCCACCGGGAGCGCCACCAAATATTTCTCGAACCGGAAGGATGGGACTGTCGCGAATACTACCCGAACGGCATCTCGACCAGCCTCCCTTTTCCGGTGCAGGAGGCTTTTTTGCGCACCATTCCGGGCTTGGAGCGGTCGGTCATCACCCGGCCGGCTTACGCGATAGAGTACGACGCGTTCGATCCCCGGGACCTCGCCCGAACGCTTGAAAGTAAAATGCTGACGGGCCTATTCCTCGCTGGGCAGGTCAACGGCACTTCTGGTTACGAAGAGGCGGCCATACAGGGGTTGGTCGCCGGCGTCAACGCGGCCCGGCGATCTTTACGACCCGACGGCGAGTCCTTCGTGCTCGAACGCCACGAAGCCTACGGCGGCATACTGATAGACGACATCGTTACCAAAGGTGTCGATGAACCATACCGTATGTTCACCAGCCGCGCCGAGTATCGCCTGTCAGTCCGCGAGGACAATGTCGCCGACCGGCTCTTAGAGAAGGCACGGCGTTTCGGCCTATTGTCCGAAACTTTGTATGCGGCTGAACGAAAACGACTTGATGCGACGGCCCGACTGGTCTCTTTTCTCGACGGAACGACCGTGTTGCCCTCCGCCGCGACCAACGATGCTCTTTTCTCTCTCAGCGAGGCGCCGCTTATCAAACCGACAACGCTTGCGGGACTGTTGCGTCGACCACGATTCAAATTGCCTCTGCTCGCCTCCTTTGCCGCGATCCCCGAGGCGGAAGAAGCCCTGTGGGGTCGTGCTGTGACGGCGGTCCGTTATGCCATTTATGTGGAAAAAGAGCGCGAAGAACTCGAACGGCGGGCACCCCTCGCCGCGATCACAATCCCGAAATCGTTTGCATTCGAGGGGATCCCGGGGCTTTCGCGCGAGATAGTTGAAAAACTTTCGCGTCACCGTCCCGCCGATCTTGAGCAGGCCGCCCGCATCCCGGGGATGACCCCGGCGGCCATTTCGATACTGCTGATGCTTTTGAAGGGTAGGCCGGAAGGAGGTTCCCGTGACGGTTGACGTTTCACGTGAAACATTCCGCGCGACGCTCGATGTCGCTTTGGAGGAGATGAAGCTTCCGCTCCCGTCCGGCGTACGGGAAAGAAGTGTCGCACTCTATCTGCTACTGGTCGAATGGAACCGCGTGCATAATCTGACTCGCATCGTCTCCGCGGAGGAGGCGGCATGGCGGCATTTCGCCGAGTCTTGGGCCCCGCTCATGGTCGCCGGCCTGTTCGACGGGGTCGTTTCCGCCGCAGATATCGGGTCCGGTGCGGGCTTCCCCGGTCTGCCGCTGGCCCTCGCGCTTCCCGATATCCGGTGGACGCTCGTCGAAAAGGCAAGCAAGAAAGCCGCCTTTCTCACCTACGCGACCGCGACGCTCGGTCTCACTAACATCACGGTCCGCAGCGTCGATGCGCGCACCCTCTCCGACCGGTTCGACCTGGTCACGTTTCGTGCACTCACATCCGACGAGCACTTTCTCGAGGATCTTGCCTCTCTGCGCTCAACGGGCGGACGGTTGCTACTTTTCCTTGGTCCCGATCAACCGGTATCCGCCGCTTTTTCCGACGAGGAACACCTCTGTTCTTTGCGAGGATTCCCCTTTCGTCTGGTCGTTTCTCCGCGTCGCTGACCGCCTCGCCTTCGTTGACAGCTCTCTCTTTTTCTGATAAGTTGCTACGAACGCAACCGAATGGGGGTTTCCGATGAAGAATTTGCTTGTAGGGCTGATGCTGCTGACCACCATCGCATACGGAGTGGAGAATTCGCCCGCCATGAATCGCCGCATAGAGGCGCTCGCCATCGGCGAGACGACGCTCGCCTATCGGCTTGTGGCGCTTTCGGCGAGCCTCGCCATCGCCGCCGCCACCGACAACGACGCCATTCTTGCGCTGCTCGAGAACGTTGAGAGCACCCTTTCCAACGGAAAGTCCTTTCTTGCGGAACAGAACACCTCAAGCGCCTACTCCAAGGAGATCGCCGCTCTGATTGATTCGGTGCTTTCCTGTTCGGTCAACGTCAAGCAGTACACCAAGAACAAGAACTACGACAACCTGCAGAAGATACGGGGATGCATAGACCCACTCGAAGGTAAGATAAACGACCTGACCGAGCGTTTCAACAAGACGACGCCCGCGCCCGTCAAATAACTAAAGGAGTTGCATATATGACAAAGGTTCTCATCCTTATGGGGAGCGATTCCGATTGGACCGTCATGAAAAAGGCGGCCGATACCTTGACCGATTTTGGCATTTCCTTCGAGGCCCATGTCTCCTCGGCCCATCGGACCCCCGAAAAGACAATGATGTTGGTACATAATTTCACCGGGGAGTGCATCATCGTCGGTGCCGGCGCAGCGGCCCATCTGGGCGGCGTAGTAGCGGCTCACACGGTCAGGCCGGTCATCGCCGTTCCTCTCAACGCAACGGCACTTAATGGTCTTGACGCGCTTCTGGCGACGGTCCAGATGCCGTCGGGCATCCCGGTGGCCACCATGGCCATTGACGGCGCAAAGAACGCTGCGTTATTTGCCCTGTCAATTCTCGCTGTCTCTGACGAACAGCTTCGTTCCCGGCTCGAAAAATATCGCGATGCGATGACGAAAGAGATTGACGCGAAGGACCAAAATCTTCAGAAAAGTTTGCGCGGAGCATGATCTATGGATATCTTTTCTATAGAAGAAGCGGCGTGGAAACTTCGCAATGGATCTATTGTCGCATATCCGACTGAAACCGTTTACGGTTTAGGCACCATCATTTATGAAATAGATGCTGTTGAACGGTTAAAGGAAATTAAAGGCATTTCCCGCTCTAAACCGCTCTCCGTGCTTATTTCGAAAAATCGGCCAGCGATGATTGAGGAATTAGTTCCTTCTTTTTGTCCTTTGGCTCAACGTCTTGCAAAATTTTACTGGCCCGGTCCTCTTACCATTATCCATGAAGCACGCCCCGATGTCCCAAAAGTTGTGACTGGTCAAACAGAAATGGTGGGCCTGCGTTGTTCTCCTCACCCGGGATTAAATAAATTGGTCGAACTGGTCGGTCACCCCATTATTACTACCAGTGCAAATCTAACCGGAAAGGCACCAGCCCTTAATTACGAAGAAGTTTTTTCCTATTTCGAAGGCGTTATCGATGGCATTTTGCTTTTTGATGAGTTACATGCTTCGGAAAAACCGCAGGCAAGCAACATTCCGTCAACAGTTGTTTTGGTCGATTTTCATCATATCGAAATCCTTCGAGAAGGGGCGATAAAAAAGGAGGATATTTTTCGTAAGATATATGATTGATGGCCTCTTTTCACAGGATCGTATTTTCGATGATCGAACTGTCATTAAACAAGGTTTGCGTGGATACCGCTTCTCTGTCGACGCGCTTCTTTTGGCATGGTTTGTTTTTCGACATATGGGCAAACAGAAATCTTTTTTTTCTCTCGAGCTGGGAGCTGGTAGCGGAGTAGTTTCTCTGTTGCTCAAACGGCATGGCCTTATAGGAAAAATCGACTGTGTGGAGAGGGATGCAGGGCTGTGTTCCCTTTTAAAAGAAAATGTCGAACAAAACGCTCTTTCTGAACAAATTTTTCCTCTTTGCGGTGATCTTCGTTTTTTAAGATTTTCTCCGGAACAATACGATATTGTATTTTTTAACCCACCTTATCACCCTCCGGTGGCTGGGCGAACTAGTCCTGACAAAGAAAAGGCTACGGCCCGGCATGAACTTTTTGGATCGCTTGACGATTTTCTTCAAAAAGGAAAATTTGCTTTGAAAAAGAAAGGACGATTGTTTTTCATTCATCCAGCCAATAGAGCTGTATATGCATATGCTAAAATTGCTTCTCATGGGTTGGCTCCGTTGGAAACTATGGCTGTCCGGGAGCATGAAACCGATGATCCATCATTATTCCTCTACTATTGCGTATCATCCGATCCCATTAAAACAAAACAACGTTTTACCCTGCTCACCATGAAAAACAACGATGGTTCTGATACCCCAGAGGGCAAAACGATTTTATATGCGCCAAACCGAGGGACAAGAACATAAAAATTTTGTCAATGAAATTGAAAAAGAGAAAATGCTTGATAGAATACCTCTGCACTCTGTGCTCTTAAGGGAGAAAAGGTATATCCTATGTGGAAAAAAATAAAAGAACATCTTAACGCCTCCGAGAATACCAATATCGTCAAAGCGTTCGTTAATCCGTTGCGCGCCATTAAAGAAAGTAATGAAGAGTTGGTTATCGGTTGTCCAAGTCAACAGATAGTGACCTTGCTCGAAAAACAGCACCTCGATAAAAAAATTACCACCCTAGCGCGAGAGCTCATAGCTCCCGATATAGTTGTTCGCTTCATCGTCAAAAAACTTTCTGATATGGAGGATCTTCAGCCGTTGCTGCCGCTGACCGAAGCTCTGTCCACGGATCACGGCAAGCGGACGAAACAACGCAGTACCCTCTTATCCAACGAGTATACCTTCACGACCTTCGTTTCGGGTCCGAGCAACAAGGATGTTTACGAATCGGCGCTTTATGTCGCAAAGCATCCGGGCACCAACCGTAACCCGTTAGTCATCTACGGCGGAACTGGTTTGGGAAAAACGCATCTGCTCAATGCCATCGGAAATTTTATTTCAGGAAAAAATCGCACTGCATGTTATATATCGTCACAGAAACTTATTAACGAGTTTTACAAGGCGATGAGCGAGAACGGCCTGCAGAAATTTCATGATACCATCATGTCTTACGATTTTTTACTGGTCGACGATATCCAGTTTATGAAGACCCCGGGTATTCAAGAAGAATTTTTTCGGATGTTTAATGAATATCACCATGCCAAGAAACAGATCGTCATCACTTCCGATCGTTATCCCGGAGAGATCCGCGAAATAGACGACCGGCTAAAATCTCGTTTTGACTGGGGTGTCACCATCGAAATAAAACCGCCTGAACTCGATACCCGAGTCGCGATCGTGCGCAAAAAGGCAGAGTTATATGAAATGTCCGTCGATGATGATGCGGTATTTTTTATAGCAAAGAATTTTAAAAATAATGTCCGACAAATAGAAGGAGCCCTAAAAACCCTTCAAATCTCGGCCGAGATAGTTGGCCGCAAAGAAATATCAAAGGAATTTGCCAGCGATCGTCTTCGCGATATGATACGGGTCAAAACCAATATCACCATGGATGACATAATTAAAATGACTGCAACCGTCATGGGAGTAAAAGTATCCGATATACTTTCTAAAGAACGGTCAAAACAAGTATCACTTTCACGGCAGATAGCCATGTTTCTTTCAAAAAAGTACACCGGTAATACGTTGGTCGATATCGGCGAGCGATTCAGTGGTCGCAATCATGCAACCGTTATTTCTTCCATCACTCGTATCGAAAAGCTTTTTATAGATGATATCAACATCAAAAAGATCGTTGAGAAGCTCGAACGGGAAATAGAAGATATGAAGTATTAACAGATGTTCAAACAAAGGCTGTTAAAAAGATGTTATCTCTTTTTTTCATCATTTTTACGACCAGTGTCATCATTAGTATGGTTTTTATTAGTATGAGTAATATCATTATATTAAATGGGTTTAAACACTTCACACAACATATTATTACTATTAATATCCTTATATATACTATAAACAATACTGGAAAAAGGAGGGAACCATGACACGGATCACATTCAAAAGAGAAGAACTGCTCAGAGCAATCGAGTATTGTATGACATCGGTTGAGAAAAAAAGCACCATGCCGATACTTTCACATGTGTTGATGGAATCGACGAAGAATCAATGTCGTATTGTGGCGACAAATCTTGATACCTCGGTCATCGTACGGCTCACCGCAGTCGATTATGAAGGAGAGGTCAAAATAGCAATTCCTGCCCGTCATTTTAATGAGATATGCAAAGGAGTGCGTGGAGAGACGGTTAAACTGGAACATGACGGGGAACACAATGTGTTGTCGGTGACCTCCGATAAGACCGGTTATACATTACCCTGCGGCGATGCCAATGATTTTCCCGCCGTATCGAGTGAAGTGGGGGATGAGGTCACGGTCCCGCTGAAAAAGATACTGCCGCTTTTCAAAAAACTACAGTTCTCCATGACCGATCCCAATTACAATAAGACCTATTCGGGTGTTCTGATGATGCGGGTGACCGACGAGAAACGAGAGGTCATAGAACTGGTGACCACCGATATCCATCGCATCTCCATTGTAACGCTTGAGAACTTCAAGCTACCGCTCAAGGAATTGGCCGAAGGCATTGTGATACCCGGTAAGAATTTTTCAGAGATTGTTAAAATATTCAGTGACATAGACGAAGCAAAACTTTCCATAAAAGAGGGAAAGCTTATCATCACGGCCGATACGGTCGCCTTCATCTGTCGCCTTATCAAGAATGAGTTCCCGAGTTATCGCAATGTGACCGGAAATTCGGCGCAGATAGAGAAAAAGGATCACGCGGAGGTACGGCGCAAGGAGCTGGTGGACGGTATCAAGCGGGTCATCGCGCTGTCGACCGAAGAAAAGATCTGGGCCGCCCGTTTCGAGTTCAAGGGCGATACCCTGCGGATGAGCGCCAGTAGCGAGTTCGGCGGCAGTTCGAGCGACGAGATATTGGTAGAGAAGGGCTTCCAGAGCGACCGGACCATCGGTCTGAACGCCCGTTATTTCCTCGAAGTGGTCGGCGTCATCGATGACGAGAAGACCCGCCTCATCGTGGAAGAGGGTCTTCGTCCGCTCACCATCATCGAAAAGAACCCCGAATTCACCTATACCCACATGGTGATGCCGCTCCGCATATAGCGCGGCCGTTATGCATCTTGAGCACCTGCTGCTGAGAAATTTTAGAAAATTCGATGAGATAGAATTCTCTTTCGGCGGACGGACCCTTATCAGCGGACCGAACGGGTCGGGGAAGACCACCATCGCCGAGGCCTGTGCCGCAGCGCTCGGAGGCAAAAGTTTCCGGACCGCCGATCTCAAGGAATGTATCCGCGAAGGGGCCGACCATGCCTTCGTCAAAGCGACGGTCGATCTGGGCGGACTCGAACGGGCATCATTTACCAGCGGGTTCGATCGCAAAGGACAAAAAAAACTGACGCGCGACGGTCTGACCATCTCGCGCCGGGCGCTCATCGGCGCCACCTCGTTCGTTCTGTGTACGCAGGAGGATATCGAGATGGTGAGCGGATCGCCCAAACGACGGCGCGATTTCATCGACCGCGCGGCGATGGGACTCGACCGCGGGTATATCGACATCGCGTCGCAGTATCTGCGGTTCGTCAAGCAGAAAACGGCGCTCCTGCGGCACGAAAGAAAAAGCGGTCTCAAGCATCTCAACGAGGCGGCGGTGCCGCTCATCAGCGCGATACGGAACCGGCGCGGCGCGGCTGCGCAGGCGATCATCGCTAATTTTGAAAAAGTGGCGCGGCAGGCGGGGCTGGAGCTGTCGATCGCGATTCGGATGCCCGCCGAAGAGGGGGATGAGGTACGCAAACGGCTGCATGACCGGATGGTGCGCGAGGCGGAACGGGGATGTCTTCTCTACGGGCCGCATCTCGACGATATCCAGATGGAACTGACGGGACGGGCGGCGAAGTCGTCGTCATCGGGCGAGGTGGCCTTCGGCGCCTTCTGTCTGCGGCTCGCCGAGACGCTGCTCTTGGGCGACGCCGGGTGGCCTCCCCTTTTTATCGCCGACGAGATATTCTCCTTCATGGACCGCGACCGGCGCGACCGGGCGATGACACTGGTCGGCGCGCTACCGTTCCAGACCGTCGTCACCTCGCACCGTCCGGCGGGGGAGGGGAGCGTGCCGGGAGACTGCACTTTGATATCGTTGGGAGAATAGAGGATGGTGAAGTTTCTGCTGATGTTCGTGTCGGTGCTTGCGGCGAACCTGCTGTCGAATCTGCTCACCGCCTTTGTACTGGGGCGAATGCGCAGCGAGTTCCCCCCCGCCGTTGCGACGGCGCTCGCGATGTTGGTGCTGGTGGTGTTCCTGATGCCGCTGTTCGCCTATCTCGACAGTTGGGCGGGCGCGCTGTCGAAGTTCCTGCTGCGGACCGGCAAGAAGATGCTCGGCCGGACCATCGGGCTTTTCGTCGTTTTCGTTGCGCTTCTGGCTCTTTTATACTATGGTTACGCGCGGCTGTGGTTCGGCTGGGACGCCTTCACCGCCTTCTTCGGGAACCGGTTCTGACGGGAGGATTAGATGGAAGAGATAAAGAAGAAACTGACCCCCGAGGAGGAGGAACAGCTCTGGCTCGACACGGTCTATCAGGGCGATAAGCCGCAACTGACCGTCCGCGCGGTAGTGACCGGGGCGCTGCTCGGCGGTTTCATGTCGCTGACTAACCTTTATATCGGCCTCAAGACGGGGTGGGGGTTCGGCGTCGCAATCACGGCGGTGATACTCTCCTTCGCGATATGGAATGTCATTTCGAAGGTCTTCAGGACCCGCAATATGACGCTCCTCGAGAACAACGCCATGCAGTCGCTCGCTTCGGCGTCGGGCTACACGACGGGCGGAACGCTGGTAAGCGCCATCGCCGCCTATGTCATGATCACCGGACAGCACCTGAATATCTGGATACTCGGGCTGTGGATACTGTTCATCGCGCTGCTCGGCACCTTCATGGCGATACCGCTCAAACGGCAGATGGTCAATGTCGAGAAACTGCCCTTCCCGAGCGGCACGGCGTCGGCCGAAACGCTCAAAAGCCTTTATTCCAGCGGCGCTGAAGGGGTGCGGAACGCCAAGGTGCTCTTCGCGACAGCCGGGATAGGCGTGTTCAACAAGCTCCTCGGCGAAGATATGTTCGGATTGGTCCGGTACGAATACTTCGTCTTCGGCCAGTGGGCGCAGAAATTCACCATGTCGCTCGAATCGAGCCTGCTGCTGGTCGGCGGCGGCGCCCTCATGGGGTGGCGGACGGCTTGGAGCATCCTTTTCGGGGCGATACTCAACTACGCGATACTCGCGCCATGGCTGGCGGGGATGGGGATATTGCACCCCGGCGAGGACGGCGCCTTCTCCTACAGCGTGATCGTCAAATGGAGCCTCTGGTTCGGCGCGTCGGTCATGGTCATGGCGGGGCTCACCTCGTTCGCCTTCCAATGGCGGGTCATCGCGCGGACCTTCGCCGGCATGGCCGATATCTTCCGCAAGGAGAAACGGGCGCTGACCGCCTACGAGCAGATCGAGGTCCCCGGTTCGTGGTTCGCTGCCGGTATGGCGGCCACTTCGGCCGGCATCTGCCTGATCATGTATTTCGTGTTCGAGGTCGGGGTGGCGATGTCGCTGTTCGCGATAGCGCTCTCGTTCGTGCTGGCGATGGTCGCCTGCCGCGCCACCGGCGAGACCGACACCACGCCGGTCGGGGCGATGGGGAAGCTGACCCAACTTGCCTACGGGGTGCTCGTTCCGAAACGGATGATACCGAATCTCATGGCCGCCTCGATCACCGCCGACGCGGCGGGGGCGTCGGCCGACCTGCTGACCGGCCTCAAATGCGGCTACCTGCTGGGTGCCAATCCGCGCAAACAGTTCCTCGCGCAGTTCATCGGCGTATTCGCCGGGACGCTCGTGGTGGTACCGGTATTCTATATCATCGTGCCGGGCCCCGAGGCGCTCGGGACGCAGATGTTCCCGGCGCCCGCGGCGCAGATATGGGCGTCGGTGGCGAAACTGCTTTCGGAGGGGATCGGCAGTCTGTCGATCTCGATACGGTGGTCGATCCTTGCCGGCGCGCTGCTCGGCATCCTGATCCCGTGCGTCGACCGGTGGTTGCCCAAAGTGGCGCGCTTCGTTCCTTCGGCGATGGGGATCGGACTCGCGTTCACCATCCCGTTCTCGTCGTGTCTCGCGATGTTCCTCGGCGCGCTGATTGTGCTCATCCTTTCGTGGAAGAAGAAGGAGTGGGACGAACAGATCGTGCCTGCGGCATCGGGACTTATCGCCGGCGAAAGTTTGGCCGGGGTATTCCTGCTCATTATCAACACCCTGCGCGGCTGATAGTACCGCTACACGGGCCAAGCGAATCTTTTTAAAAGAAAAACTCAGTAATATAGGACCTCAAAAAAACACTTGCGAAAGAAAAAGAAGCGTGTAAGGTTTAGGTATGAGACATTTTACTACACGCCCTTAAGAGGTGTTGACATGCTTCATCCGGGTAAAGTGCTTTCTGTTGCGCTCATCATTCTTTTTCTCTTGACCGCTTGTACTCCGGCCGAAGAAGAGGGTCTTGAGTGTATTGAATCGTGGGAATGCGGCGAAGGATATACCTGCGAGGTCGGCTACTGCGTTGAGCTCCCTGATGACGGCACCGGTATCGTCGATAAAGATACCGTTCTGCCGGAAGGAACGGACACAAACGATGCGGGGACCGATGTGACAACGGACGAGGCGACCGAAGGGAATGATCCTGCTGTTGAACAGGACGAAATCAATGAAGAGACGGACGATGCCGTCATACCTGAGGAGGATTTGATTGACGATGAAATGATGATTGAAGAGGACGTGGCGGTGACGGACGATCAGACAACGACCGAGGAAGATGTCGTGGTCGCTGAAGAAGATGCGGCTTTCGAGAATGATCCGGTCGTTGATGAAGACACGGTCATGGTGGACGAAGACACCGCTGTCCCCGATGAGGACGGCGATACGCCTCCCTCTTGTCCGACGGGTCTTTCTCTCGGTAGCTGGGCGAGCGGTGATGATGGTTGGAGTCACGACAACAACTGGTGGACCCGCGCATCGGGGAACATGCATCTTGACTACACCGCCGACCATAGCAGCTCCTACACCCAAGACCTGACCTATACGACCGACATCTATCTGGCGGGGTGCGCGTCGGCCACCCTTTCTTTTGCGGTGCAGTTAAATGATGACTACACCTATGCTGCCGGATCGGACAAATCGGAAAAGCTCTATGTCCAGTGTTCCGGTGATGCCGGGGCCAACTGGACCAGCATGACGCCCAATCCGTGGCCCTCTTCGGACCAAAGCGGTGAGTGCGGCGGTCTTCCCGGCTACTGCGCCGGCGGCCCCGGAAACGATTGGAGCTTCGCGAAAACCAATCAAACGATAGATATCCCCGTCGCCTGTCGGACCGCACAGGCGCGGTTCCGGTTCCATGCGACCGGAGACACGACTTGGAGTCTGCTGGCTCCGGGGTGGCAGATATATCCCGTAACAGTGAACTGATGGATCATAGTTGGAGGATGAGATGAAGCTGTTTTCTTTCTTTGTTGGCGTGTTGGGCGTAGTGCTTGTGATCGGCTGTTCCCCGACCGAGGATGGCGAACCGTACATTGGCGTCGGCGAACCCTGTTCGGGTGATGGGACCATCTGTTCGTCAGACGGTGAATTGTTGTTGAAATGTTCTGCCGGCGCGCTCATTCTTCAGGAATCTTGTGTCGCGCTCAGCAAGGACTGCAAGAACGGCGCGTGTGTTGAACGCTCCGAGCCGGGCGATGCCTGCACTGGTACCGGATCCATTTGCTCGGGGGACAAGATTCTGAGCTGTCAGGAAGACAAGTATGTCGAGACCTTCAACTGCGCTTCAGAAGATAAGGACTGCAAAGAAGAGGACGGAGCCGCGGTCTGTGTCGAGAAGCCGAAAGTGGACAACACCCCGACGACCGATAGCGACGAACCGGTGATCGTTGACGAGACCGGCGATAACGAACCGGTCGACGAAGATCAGGTCGGCGGTCAGTGCACTCCGGGAGAGACGGAGGAGTGTTACCACGGACCGAGCAATTCAAAAGGGGTCGGCCCCTGCAAGTCGGGCATGGCCACCTGTGCGGCAAGCGGGAACTGGGGTCCCTGCGAAGGGGAGGTCCTGCCGACCATGGAGATATGTCTTGACGGTATAGATCAGAATTGCGACGGCAAGGACGAAACACCGGAGACCGCAGAAGACATCGACGGTGACGGCATCACCGTTTGTCAGGGCGACTGTTGTGAGATAGTGGCCGACTGTCCCGGCGCCGATCCGAAGTTCGTCACTCCCGAAGGGGCGGAGATATTGGGGAACGGCGTGGACGACGACTGCAACGGTCATCAGGACGAAGTGGTGTCGTGTGACAACGGGCTTACGGTAAGCGCCGACACCCCATCGAGCGCGATAGCCCTCGCCAAAGCTATCGGCATCTGCGATCCGTGGCTGGTGTCGGCTGAACTCGGCCTTGCCGGGCCGCCGGCCACCGAATATATCGCCGATGGTCCCGAAGGGAGCAGTAAAATAAATCGACCTTCTCTGGAAAAGCCTTATTTTGACGATCAATACCAGACCTACGCCGTGCCGCCGATGTTCGGGAGCGTTCTAACGGCCAAGGAAGGGATGGCGATGTCGATCCTTTCGACCGGTCCGTGGGATCGCCCGACCGGCGATGCCGCCAATGCCACTCTCGCTGCGGGAGACATGAAGACCGCCAGCGGTGTTCCCATGGATTGGTTGAATCGTCAACCTAACTGTGCGGCGCCCAAAGCTCCTTCATGCCCGGGCGGAGTGCCACCCGACCCGACCATAGAAAATTCCTGTGCCGGCAAGCCCGATTTCGTGGTACAGGACCCGATCATGCTGACGGTCAAGGTGAAGGTGCCGATCAATGCTCTCGCATTCAAAATGAACAGCTATTTCTGTTCAATAGAATATCCCAACACCGTTTGTTCGTCTGAGAACTACAACGATTTCTTTATCACGCTCCTTGATTCGACCTACAATACGGTGAACCCGACCGCCACCAACCCGAACCCCGTGGACAAGAACCTTGCGAAAGACGATAAGGGGAATCCGGTCGGCGTTGATCTGGCTCCTGCGGGACTTTTTAAAGTCTGTAATCAGGCTTGCGGCAATGCGTTGAGCAATACTAACCCGTATGGCGCCTGCACCGGCGATGCCGAATTGGCGGGTACCGGCTTCGGCTCACAGACGATTATGGGAATATGTAGCGGTAACGGCTGCACCGGTTGGCTTACCACGCAGGGCAATGTCGTCCCGGGCGAAGAGATCACGTTGCGCTTCGCGATATTCGAGCAGGGAACGGTCGCCTACGGCCCCGACCATTCGTGGGATTCGACGGTGCTTCTGGATAATTTCCAGTGGCTTCTTAAAGAGGTCAAACCGGGCACCGGGATGCAGGAATAGTCCGGTCGTATCATGAAAAGAACGACCATCGATATCTTCCAGTTCATGCAGTATCGCCAGTTCTTTCGGGCGGTCTACGATGATCTGAAGCGAAAAGAGAAAGATTTTTCGTTCCGCTCGCTCCAGCGGAAAGCGGGGTTCAGTGATCGATCGAACCATTTTTGGCAGGTGCTCAACGGGACGGTAAAACTTACGACCGCGGCGGCCGAACGCTATGCCAAAGCGCTCGGTCTGACGGCAAAGGAAAAGGAGCACTTGCAGAACATGCTGGCTTTGGAGCAAGCGAACAGCGAAGAGGAAAGAGAGGCGATCATCGTTAGAATGCTTTCCTCCTCGAGTTTTCTTTCAGGTAACCGTTATCAAATGGCAGCGCTCGCGCTTTTCAGCGATTGGGTGCTGCCGATCCTGTGGGAAGTGGTCGCACTTGACAACTTCAAAGAGGATCCGGTGTGGATCGCGCAGAATTTCTTCACCGACATTACGCCGGCCGAGGTGACCGTCGCGCTCGAAAAATTGTTGATACACGGATTCGTTTCCCGTGATGCGATAGGGAAACTGAAGCAGGAACAGATAAATCTTTCCGATTATCTGGCCGCTTCTCGCGAGACCAGTGCCGCTATCATCACGATGCGCAAAGCCCAACTCCGCAAGACGATGGTCACGGCGCTCGAGGCGATGGATTCCCAGCCGTTCGAAAAACGGCTTTTCTACAGCAGTTCGATACCGGTATCCAAAGAGACCTATGAAGAAATGAAGCAACGGATACTCTCTTTTCAGGACGATCTGCGGGCGATCTCCCTGAAAAACCCCGCTCGCGATGCGGTCTACCAGTTCAACATCCAATTCTATGCTCCCTTCAGCGAATGAAAGTAGATATCCGTTATTTTTCCGGTACCGGCAACACCGCGTGGCTTGCCGACCAACTGAAAAAGGCTTTGGAAAAACGGAGCATCGCCGTATCGCTCGGAGCTATAGGACTTGACGCCGATCCGCAGATAGGGCCGGAAACACTTACGCTCATGATCTGTTTCCCGGTCTATGGCCTTGACGCGCCCCCCTTTGTGCAGGAGTGGGCCGGACGGCTGCCGCAGGGTGAGGGGAGGAGCGTGGTCCTTGTCCGTTCTCCCGGCGATCCCTTCTTTGACGGCGGGACCACCCGGACGATGCGGCGCATCCTCGCCGAGCGCGGTTGGCGGGTGACGGTGGAGCGGATGATCGTGATGCCGCCCAATGTCTTCATCCGGGTCAGCGACGACCTCGCGGCGTTCCTGCTCGCGGCGGCCCATCGCCGTATCGCGACACTCGCCGACGACATACTCGGCGGCAAAGAATTGCTTGAGGACACGGGCTCTTTTGTCCATTACTGTTCCCGTGCCTGCAATCTTCTGTTGGCGCACCACGGATTCCGGTTCGGCCGCGATCTGCGGGCGAATAAAACGTGCACCCGGTGCGGCCTGTGTGTCCGCGAATGTCCCTCTGGAACCATCACGATGACCCCCGACGGCATCCGCTTCGGCGACCGCTGTCAGGTCTGCATACGCTGTCTGTCGCGCTGTCCGGTGAAGGCGATACATTCCCGATTCTATAGCTGGTTCTCGGTCGAGAACTACGACCTTTCCGCACTCGACAAAGTCGATTTTTCAACGCTGAAACTCCGTTCGTGGTTTGAGCGGCGCTACCGGAATTATCTGGAACGATCATAAAGAAAATACGGGGGTGTTGATGAAAAACTTTTATGTTCTCCTGGTCTTGCTGATGCTGTTTGCCTGTTCTTCGCCCAAAGAGAACCCGGCGGTAGACGGCGACCAACTCGTCGCGACCGACGATGATCAGCCGGATCAGACCGATCAGTCGGACCCGTCGGATGACGCTATCCCCGCCACCGACGACGCGTTGATCCCCGACGAGGACAAGGTCATCCCGGTCACCTGCGGCAACAGCATGACCGATCTGGGCGAAGAGTGCGACGGCGACGCAAAGAACTGTACCGACCTTGGCGCCTCCTACACCGGCGGCGTCGCGGTCTGCAAGGAAGACTGTTCGGGCTACGATACCGCCTCCTGTCAGGGCGGCACCGATGATGACAGCGCCGGGGCCGACGACGAAACGACCGACAGCGATGCGGCGCCCGACCTCTCTCCCGATGTGGACCTGAATGTTTGGCCCGAGTGCACCGTGGACGGCGACTGCGGCTCCTCCACGCGGAGCTGTTATCAGGGTATCTGCCGCGACAAATGCACCGTCTATATCAACGAGTGCGAATGGAAACCGTCGGGCAACATCTGTTCCGGCGGCCTCTGCGTCGAATGCCTCAAGGACAGCGATTGTCCCGGCACTCGCTATTCCTGCGACACCGTGAAGCGGATATGCGTCGATAAAGCATTCGACCCGACCAAGACCAAGATCGGCGTCTTCTACCACACGTGGCACTGCCCGTCGGCCGGGGAGGTCCACGATGTGTCGAAATGCCTTGCCGGCGACGAGAACTGGCCGGCGTGGCCCGCCGATCCGAACGCCCAGACCTCGTTCTGGTGGGCCGAACCGCAGGACGGCTATTACTGCCTGACCGACAATACGGCGCTCCTGACCAAACACGCCGAGATGCTCCGAGACATGGGAACCGACTTCGTCTTCGTCGATGTGACCAACCACAACTACAACACCAGTTCACTCTGCATCCAGCCCGAGGAAATGATCATCCAACCGTTCACAACGCTCGTGAATGTCTGGAAGACGATAACGGGGGCGCCCAAGATCGTGCCGTGGGTCCCGGTCTCCGATTGTCCGACCTACTTCCCCGCGGGCCAGTGCACCCATCCCGACAACACCTACATCGTCTACACCCTCCTCGATATCCTTGCGGGTACCGGCATGACCTTCGAGTATCAGGGGAAACCGCTCCTCCTCATCACCGAGAACGACACCTATCCGGTGAGTGCCTCAAAGATATCAGCACTTTCGGCGAATTACACCATCCGCAAGATGTGGGCGTTCGAGAGCGAGGGGACCGAGGATTGGAGCTATCTGGAGCGGTGCGACAAAGATCCGCTCGAGAGTCAGCCGTGCTTCCAGCGCATCTCCAAAATGGGCGGCGCGCCGGAGCAGTTCCCGATCGCGACCGCCTACGGCGCCGACTACATGAGTCACACCACCACCGCGACCCCCAAGCACAACGGCAAGACCTTCCGCAAGCAGTTCGAGACGCTGCTCGACAACCCCGAGATACCGATTGCGACGATCACCGGCTGGAACGAATGGATCGTCGGCCGGTGGAAATGCGGTTCTCCGTCGTGCGACTGCGGGAATTCGTTCGACGCGACCTATGGCTGTTTCCTCGATCAGTACACCTACGAATACAACCGCGACATCGAACCGGCCAAGAACGATCCGCTCGGCGACTATTACTACCGGCTCGTGAAGTCCTGCATCGCGCTGTTCCGCGCCGGCGGCCGGTGCGACGCCAATCATGCGAACGATCTCTGTTGCAAGGACTGATATAGTATTAACCGCCCTCTAACTCTTGACATTCCCCACAAAAAGAGTACACCGGTAGCCGCTTAATCCCGCCACCGGCGGGAACGGGGGACCCAATTCCCGGGGCGCATCGCCGTTACGGCGTAGGGCACTCTTCCGCCCGAGCCCGTCAGCTAACCTCGTAAGCGTGGGAAGAGGAAACCCCCCGACAGACGCCGGTCGGCTTCCTCTCGTTACAAATTTTTGTAAGGAGTCTACCATGCCGTCGGTCCATCTTCGTTTTTTCAAGAGAGGTCGTTTGTTCCTCTCGCGCCTCCTGAACCGCATCCTTTTTTTCAGCGGCCGGGTCGATCCGGCCCATGCCGTCTTTTTCGGCTACTTGTCCTATGTTATTATCGGATGGCTGCTGTTGTCTCTCCCCGCCGCCCGCATCGTGGAGCACATCGCCCCCATCGACAATCTGTTCGTCGCCACCTCGGCGATGTCGACCACCGGTCTGTCCACCATCAGCATAGCGGATAACTATTCGCTTTTCGGGCAGTTGGTGATACTCGCCCTCATCCAACTCGGCGGCATCGGGTACATGACCTTCGGGTCGTTCATCATCCTCTCGCGGCGGCCCGACCTTCCCCCGGCGCGCGCCGAGGTATCCCGCGCCGTTTTCAGTTTGCCAAAATCGTTCGACATCTTCCGCTTCATCCGGAGCGTCATCCTTTTCACCGCCGTCATCGAGACGGTCGGGATGCTGCTGCTGTGGTGGGCCTTTTCGGCCGCCGGCGCCCCGAACCCCCTGTATAACGCCTTTTTCCACAGCATATCCTCGTTCTGCACCGCCGGGTTCAGCCCTTTCAACGACAGTTTCATGTCGTTCGCCGGCAATGTCTGGCTCAATGGTATCGTGAGTGCCCTTTCCTACCTCGGCGCCATCGGCTTCATCGTTTTCGTCGACTACTGGCGCCGGTTCCGGGGAAAGAGCGCGCAGGTGACGCTCACCAGCAAGATCATCCTCTGGACGACCCTCTGGATGACCCTCATCGGGACCGCGCTCCTGTTCCTCGACGAACCGACGATACGGGGATCGGCGCCCGACAAACGGCTGCTTGCCGCCTTTTTCCAGTGCATGGCGGCGATGACCACCGTCGGGTTCAACTCGGTCGACATCGGCGCGCTGTCGAAGGGATCGATACTGGTGCTGACGGTGCTGATGATCATCGGCGCATCGCCATCGGGGACCGGCGGCGGCGTGAAAAGCACCTCCTTCTCGGCGATACTCGGCGTCATCCGCAGCGCCCTGCGGGGGGAACAGCACGCTTCGTTCTGGGGGCGCGGCATCCCGCTCGAACGGGTCTGGATGGCGGTCGCCAATACGGCGTTATATCTCATGTTCCTGACCATCGGGGTCTATCTGCTCTCGCTCACCGAGACCGCCACCATCGACAAACTTTTCTTCGAGGCGGCGTCGGCCATCGGAACGGTGGGGCTCAGCATGGGGATCACCGGAACGCTGACCGATCTGGGAAAGTTCATCGTGACGCTGCTGATGCTCGGCGGGCGGATCGGGCCGCTCACGGTCGGGATGGTCCTCTTCATCCGGAAAAGCGCGGCCGACGAACCGCACGACAGCGATCTGGCGGTGTAAGGCAACGCTTTCCCACAAAACAATTTGCCTTCCGCTTTCTCCAATATATAATCGCGCGACCCGACTTATTGGAGGCTCCCCGTGGAAAAAGGAAAGGTATTCGTCGCACTCGATGTGGACAGTAGAACAGAAGCGCTCACCATCGTCACCGAACTCAAAGGCCTCGGCGCCGGCTGGAAGATCGGCAAACAACTCTTCACGCAAGAAGGCCCGTCGCTCGTGAAAGATATCGTCGCGCTGGGCGAAGATGTCTTCCTTGACCTCAAATACCACGACATCCCCAACACCGTCGCCATGGCGGGACTCGCCGCCGCGAAACTCGGCGTGAAGATGTTCAATGTCCATGCCGCCGGCGGCCGCAAGATGATGGCCGAGACGCGCAAAGAACTCGATAAACTCACCGACCGGCCGCTCTGCCTCGCCGTCACGGTGCTCACGAGCCTCGCCGAAGAGGATCTGCGCGAGATCGGTTATAACGCCAATCCGGCCCAGCAGGTGGCCCGCTTCGCGAAACTGGCCGAGGGATCGGGGATGGACGGCGTGGTCGCCTCTCCGCTCGAGATCGAGATCATCCGCAGCGTCACCAAGCCGTCGTTCAAGATACTGACCCCCGGCATCCGTCCCGCGGGCGGTTCGAAGGACGACCAGAAGCGGATCGCCACCCCCGCGTCGGCGATCGCGGCGGGCGCCGACTATCTCGTCATCGGCCGCCCTATCACGCAGGCGACCGATAGGAAGAAGGCGTTTTTGGATATACTGGAAGAAATAAAACATGGCTAAGCCCCGCTGGGAATATGTCTACGGGATCAATCCCTGCTTCGAGGTGTTGCGGGGCGGCCGCCGCAAGGTCCACGAGGCCTTCATCGCCGACAACGCCACCGAGAATGCGCGGATAAAGAAACTGGCGCGCTACCTCGCCGACAAGGGCATCCCCGTCGAATCGGTGGGACGCGACCGGCTGTTCCAGCTGTCGAAGTCGACCGAACATCAGGGGGCGGTCATCCGCTGCGAGCCCTATCCCTATGTCGAACTCGACGATGTCTTCACCGCCGACAGGATACTGCTGCTCGACAATGTAGAGGACCCGCACAATGTCGGGGCGATACTGCGGAGCGCCGAGATATTCGGCTTCCGCGATATCCTCCTGCCGCTCAAAGGGGTCCCCGAGATATATCCCTCCATCGTCAAGGTGAGCGCCGGGGCGACCGAACACCTCCGCATCGTCCGCAGCGAGAACGCCAACGCCTATGTCAAGAAGGCGAAAAGCGAAGGGCGGATGGTGGTGGCGCTCGACGAAGAGGGGGCCGTCGACCTGCATGAAGCGGTGGCGCGGCAGCGCGGGCCGCTGCTGCTGGTCATCGGCGGCGAAGGGAAAAGCGTCGGTCAGTTCATCCTCATGAATGCCGATATCGTCGCCAAGATCCCGCAGGCGGGACGGATCAATTCGCTCAACGCCTCGGTCGCCGCCGGGATAGCCATGTATGCCTTCGGAGTGAAGCATGGCGCTTGACCGGCAGCTCGTCAAAGAGCTGGAAACGGCGATCGGCTTCCGTTTTCACGACATCGATCTGCTGGAACAGGCCTTTGTCCATCCGTCGCTCGACGCGGCGGGGGTGACGAGTTATCAGCGGCTCGAATTCCTCGGCGACGAGGTGGTGGGGCTGGCGGTCTCGACGCTGCTCTACCGGCGCTTCCCCGATGCCGAAGAGGGGAAACTGTCGCGGGCGCGGGCCAACCTCATCGACGAAGCGGGACTCGCCGAGATGGCGCGGGCGCTCGGTCTGGGGGCGCTGATGCTGCTCGGCAAAGGCGAGGAAAAGACCCACGGCCGCGAAAAGGATTCGATACTGGCCGATATGTTCGAGGCGCTCATGGCGGTGATCTATCTGACCGGCGGCTGGGATAAGGCCTTCGCCGCGGTCGACCGGATATTCACGCCGCGCTTCGGGGCGTCGCGCGACATCGACGCACTGCTCCTCCACATCGACCGCGACCACAAAACGCGACTGCAGGAGATAGCACAGGATCAGGGACAGCCGCTGCCCGAATATATCATCGTCGAGAAGCAGGGACCCGACCACGAGAGTTTATTTACCGTCGAGTGCCGGACGATGGGCTTCACGGCGCAGGGAAGCGGCCGCAACCGCAAGGCGGCGGAACAGGAATCGGCGCGGCGGCTCTTGGCGCTTCTGCGCGGCGACACCGGAAAGAAATGAAAGGACGATAGGGGGAACGAGGGATGAGTTATCAGGTCATCGCGCGCAAATGGCGGCCCAAACGGTTCGACGAGGTCATCGGACAGGGACACGTCACCAACGCGCTCAAATACGCCATCCGCGAAGGGCGGATCGCGCCGGTCATCCTCTTTACCGGCATCCGCGGCACCGGCAAAACGACGCTCGCCCGCATCCTCGTCAAGGCGTTCAACTGCCTCTCTCCGCTTCCCGACGGCGAACCGTGCAATGTCTGCGAGAACTGTACCGAGATCATGGCGGGGCGCAGTCCCGATGTGTTCGAGATAGACGGCGCCTCCAACAATTCGGTCGACGATGTCCGCACTATCCGCGAGAATATCGCCTACAGCCCGGTCAAATCGAAACGGAAAGCCTACATCATCGACGAAGTGCACATGCTGTCGAAGTCGGCCTTCAACGCGCTCTTAAAAACGCTCGAAGAACCGCCGTCGCACACCGCCTTCATACTCGCAACCACCGATCCGCAAAAGATACCGACCACCGTGCTTTCGCGCTGTCAGCGCTACGATCTCAAACGGCTCGGTCTCACCGATATCGTCACCCAGCTTGAAAAGATACTGACCGCCGAAGGGATCGCCTTCGAACGCGACGCCCTTTATCTTCTTGCCCGCGAAGGGGAGGGGAGCATGCGCGATGCCCAGACGCTGGTCGAACAGATGCTCGCCTTCGGGGAGCGGCAGGTGACCTGTCCGGTGGTGTCGCTCATACTCGGGACGAGCGACCGGAAACTGATCCGCGACATCGTCACGGCGCTGGCGGCCCGCGACGCGAACGGCGCGGTGGCGGCGGTGCGCGGCATCTACGAGAGCGGCAAGGCGCTCGAAAAGGCGTCGCGCGATGTGCTCCTCACGCTCCATCAGCTGGTGCTCGCCTCGTCGCTTGCCGACGACCATTTCATCGAGGCGCCCGAAGAGGAGAAAAAGTGGGTGCGCGAAACAGCGAAGAAACTCTCCGCCCCCGACTGGCTGCGCCTGTTCGACTACTGGAACGGCGAACACGACGCCATCGTGCGGAGCGATTATTCGCTGATGCTCTTCGAGGTGGCGGTCGTCATCGCCGCGTCGTTCCCCGCCATGGCCGATATCCGCGAACTCATTGACCGGGTGGATGGCGCCCCCGCCGCAGGTCTTGCCCCGAAGGCGGAACTGCACGCCGCGCCTAAGAGCGACCCAAAACCCGTGGTCGAAAAACCTCAGCCGGTCACCGCGCCGGTGATACCGATGCCCGCCCCTGTTGAAAAGAAAAAAGAGACGCCTCCCGTGAAGGAGGAACCGCCCGTCGCCGGGTGGCGTGAATTCGTCGAACGGTTCGCCGGCGAGGATCCGATGCTCGCCAGCGGCCTCAAGGCGGCCAAGTGCGTCGAGGAGGAGCGGCTCGTGACGGTGCAGATGTCCACGGCGCTCGAAGCGGCGATAGGGCCCAAACGCGGCGCGATCGAACGGCGTTACGCCGCGCTGACCGGCGGCAAACAGCTTCGATTCGAAGCCGAGGTGACCGGCGGCCGCGCCGTTACCGAGCAGGAGGCGAAAGAGGAAGCCGACAAGATCGCAAAGATGAAGGAAGAGATACGGAAAGACGGCACGCTCCAAGACATAGAGCAACTCGGCTTCGACCTGAAAAAGATAGTCAAGACGAAATGATCCGACGCCTTCCGCACATCATGGTCGCCCTTCTGGCGTTCGCCCTCTTTTTCCTGTGGGGCACTAAGGCGACCCCGTGGCTTTTTTTCACCGCCTTCTGGCCGATGATACATATCCTCTACGGTGTTTCTGCGGCGCTTCTGACGATCCTGCTGTTCGCCGCGCCCGGTGCGACGCGACGCTTTTTCAACGGACTGGTGCGCTACCGTTACTGGGTCGTGCCGCCGCTTGTCGGTGTCGCAACGCTCCTTATCACCGTATTTGTGTTTCAGAACATACCGCATGTCATCGACGCCGCACACTTCCTGTGGACCGCCCGGCTGATGCAGGAGGGGACCATCTCGCTCCCGACAGGCGATCTGTATGAGTACTCCGATGTCACCTTCATGGTGCGCGACGGCGGTATCCGTTATTCGTTGTTCCTCCCCGGGTTTTCATTCTTCCTCGCCATTTTTGATAAACTCGGCCTCGTGTCGCTGTTGGTGCCGCTGTGCACCGCGCTTTCGGTGTGGCTGACCGGCCGGATCGCCGACCAATTCTTCAATTCACGGGTGAGCCTGCTTGCCATGGCGCTGTGCACGGTGTCGTCGTTCTTTCTGTTCATGGGCGCCAGCTTCATGACCCACAACTTCAATCTGTTTCTCGTGATGCTCGCGGTGTGGCTGGTGGTCCGCGATCCGCATAGTTACCGCGGCCTCATCATTGCTTCGTTCGCCCTTGCGATCACCTTTTTCGTCCGGCCGCAGAACGCGGTGTTCAGTTATCTCCCGCTCGGCATCTTCCTGCTGGTGAAACGGGTCGCCATCACGCGGCTCATCGCGTTCGCCGCTCCGGCAATGCTCGGCGCGGGAGGCCTGCTCCTCTTCAACCATGCAATGACCGGCGATCCGCTTCTCTTCCCGCAGGACCTCTATTTTTCCATCATCGAACCGGTGCCGCACTGTCATCGCATCGGGATGGGGACCGGCTGTCCCAACACCGAAGGAAAATATCTGCCGGCCGAAGGACTCACGCTCGACTACGCCTACTGGGTGACCTACACCCGGCTGACCCTGATGCTCTTCAACGTCACGGGACATCCGTATATATTTCTCTTTCTCTCGGCGGCATTTCTCTTCTCTCTGCGCCGGACCCTGTTCCTCGCCTCTTTCTTTTTTTGCTTTTTCGCCGGTTATTTCTTCTTCTACCTGCCGGGGAACCTCTTTGGCCCGCGCTATTTCACCGAAGTGACGATGCTCCTGCTGATACCGGCCGCCTTCGGCATCGTGATGATAGCGCGGAAAAGCCCGCGCTGGCTGAAGCCCTTCATCGTCGCCTTTCCGATCGCCGGGATGCTTTTCACCGCCGGGATCATCATGCCGGAACTGCTGGAACGGTACAGCGACCGTTTCTGGACGACCGACCGTTCTTTTGAGGAGGCGATAGCGGAACACAAGATAGAAAACAGCGTCGTCTTTGTCCCCGCCACCTATCATGCGATGCTACTCAATACCCAGACCCGGCCGCCCTTCGACGACCACGGCAATCTCATCGTCAAGGATCTCGGCCGCGAAAATCTCTACGGCGCCGCCTACTTCATGGAAAAATACGCACTCAAGAATGCCTATGTAATCGACTATTACCCAAAATTACGGAATCTTACGGTGGTCGAGGAACTGGCTGAATTCCGCCTGAACGATATCTGGGTAGAATTCGAAAATAAAGGTCGTCCGCTCACCGGCAAGCCGGCCTACGCTACCGCGGTATCGGTGGGCTTCAAACAGAAACATCTTCCTTTCGAGATGCTCGACGAAAACCTCGATTTCAGCAACGATCGGGGCTATGCGATCCTGTTCGGCGCCCTGTCGCCCGACAGTTACTACGACATCGCCCACCCGATACTCGACTCCGGCACCTACGAATTAACGGCGGAGTTCCTCGGCGCTCCGTGCGGCGGAAGCTTCTCGTTGACGGTCAACGATGCGCAGGTCGCCGATTTCTCGGCCTTTGATGAGGGGTATGTTTTTCAAAAGGTACGGGCGACGGCGCCGCTCACGGCGGGGAACAACCGGATCGCCTTCGTCCCGCGTAGCGGCCAAAGTTGTCTTATCCTTGATTATATCCGTCTGCGGAAAGTAGAAGAAGTGCTCCCGGCCGATTATCCTGACTATGCGCCGCCGGAATTGGAAGAGCTCAACCGCTGATCATTTCTCGGGGCTGACCGGCTGGAACGGCGGGTCCAATATCTCCTGAAAATGGTCCTGTACCGCCCCCGAATCCTCGCCGACACTCCCCGGCGTCTCGTAAGAGCCGCCCGTCTGATCGGTCCCCGCCGCATCTATAGGATCGTCACCTTTCATACCGCCGGGCCGCTCGGTGACCATATCGTCGGTGAATCCGACACACATCGCATCGTTGACGCCGTCACCGTTCCCGCAACTGCCGCTTTTCCGGGTATCGTTCTCCCGTTTGGTCTCGCTGCCGTCGGTCACCTTCGTAAGTTGTCGTCGGCACGCCTGTGCCTCCAAGAAGGCCTTTTTAGAAGCCTCGGCGAGGCCGCGCAACAGGGCGAACTGCGCCTTGGCGGAGTCGTTCTTTCCGGCGGAGATGAGGTCGTTCATCCGGTCGCGGGCCGTTTCGGCGCTGGCTGCGATGCCGCGGGCGGTGACCGCCGTGTCGCCCAGACACAATTTCCAGCGGATATCCTTTTCGTTGACCGCCTCTTTGAGCAGTTTTGCGATCTTCTCCTCGTTGTCACGGCACTCCGTGACGATGGCGGCCGTTTCTCCGGCGAGCGCCTCCGGGGAAAGGGTATCGGCGGCGGGAGCCGCCTGTATAAAGGCGGCGGTGAAAAACATCGTTAATAATATCAACACTCTCATGGTATTCTCCTTAAAAACCATCAGTAGATAGGACAGGGACCGCAGCGGCGATGTCGCAAAAATGTCGTTCCCGCAACTGGTTTTTGTCGCCGATGCGATTATAGTACTGCCGGGAGGTGCGTATGTTGCCGGCACACGACGAGACCTATATCGCCCTTGCGGCGTCGCGCGACAAGCGTTTTATCGACCGCTGGGCGCTCATTATGTCGGCAAAGAACATCCCGCACGAGGTATACAACCTTCCCGACGGCTGGACGCTCTATGTCCGCACCCTTGATGCTGATCTGGCGCAACGAGAAATAGAACAGTACCAAGCGGGAGAGCGGGAACGAAAAGCGAAAAGGCGCTGGCCCAACTACTTTCCCGAAGCGATGCCGGGTCTCGTGTTCGTTCTCGGCGCGCTGGCGATATTCCATTCGTTCACCTATGCGCCGCCGGGCCGTGAGTTCTGGCTCAGTGCGGGGCATGCATCGGCCAGCCGCATCACCGACGGTCAGTGGTGGCTCACCATAACCGCCCTCACGCTCCACGCCGATCTGGAGCATGTCGGTTCCAACATTGTCTTCGGCGGCATCGTCCTGTGGGCCCTCCGACGGGTCATCGGAGCGGGACGTGCATGGCCGTTGGTGCTGTTGTCCGGGGCGCTGGGCAACTATATGAACGCGTTGTTCTACGCCTCGGCCCACAATTCCATCGGCGCTTCGACGGCGGTCTTCGGCGCGGTCGGCATTCTGTCGGCGGTTCAGGTGGCCGAACGGTTCCGGATGCCGCGGACCCGCATCTGGATACCCTTCGCGGCGGGGCTTGCGCTCCTTGCGTCGCTTGGTTCCAGCGAGAAGACTGACATCATGGCGCATCTCTTCGGATTCATCGCAGGGATAGGGGTTGGACTGATCGCGATTCCGTTGTTGAAAAGAGATATCTTCATCGGGCGGGGTTCCGCTCTCTTTCTTTCTCTCTTTTCTTTCGGCTTGGTTCTCCTTGCGTGGGGTCGCTCTTTTTGTTGCTTCTCCTCCTATTGACATTTCATTTTTGGTTGGTACACTTCCCCTGCGAGTTTTGAAAAAGAACATCTCTGGAGGAAGAAACCGATGAAGAAAAGTGGTGTGCTGGCCGTCGCGTGTCTCTGTCTGATTTTTCTCGTTGCGGCCTGTAAAAAGGAAAAAGACAGCAACATCATCGACACCGGAACCGACAGTAAGACCGACAGCGATTCCGTGGCGACCGGAGATTGCGGCGATGGCGTCAAGAACAAAGGCGAGGCGTGCGACGGCGATACGGTCGGTTGCGAAACCTTGGGCCTGTATCACATCAAAGAGATAGACTGTCTTGCCGATTGTTCGGGCTATGACATCAGCAAATGCGTTGCGCGCGACCCGGGAGACAAGTGCGGTAACGGTCGATTGGAACCGGAGGCGTACGAGGTTTGCGAGATCGGCGATACCAAGCCGTGCACCGAGATCAATCCCAATTTCCAAGAAGGCGATCTGGCTACCTGCGCCGACAACTGTAAAAAATTCGAGACCTACGATTGCCAACTTGCCGGCACCGATACCTGTAAGCAGATATATGATTGCATCGTTCTGTGTGCCGACGAAGCCTGCAAAGAGGATTGTCTGAGCGCCGGTTCGGAAGACGGCAAGACCCGCTACGGGGCGTTGGTTGAATGCTTTGACGCCAACTGCGCGAGCGGCGCCGATTTCAAAGAATGCACCGAAGAGAACTGCTCCGAGGAATATTATCTTTGTTTCCCCGCCGAGACCTGCGGCAACGGCTCATTGGATGAGGGAGAGGTCTGCGAAAAGGAGGACACGAAAGATTGCGGCGAACTCGATCCGGCCCAATACCGGTCGGGCAAAGAGGCGAAGTGCAATTCCATCTGTACCGGGTACGATACCTACAACTGTGTCGGCTTGAATGCGTTGACCTGTTACGAGGTCTACGAGTGCATACAAGATTGCGCCGGCGATACCGCCTGCGAGGATGCCTGCAAGGCGAAGAGCTATAACGATGCCAGCTCGAAACTCGATACGATGCTGACCTGCTACGAGGAACAATGTTCCAACACCGACAACGGTTGCTACGACGAGAAATGCCAGTTCCAGACCGATGCCTGCAAGACCCACGCCACCTGCGGCGACGGCGTCATCGATACCTACGAGATGTGTGAGAAGGGTGAAACAAAGGACTGTGGCGCGGTCGATGCCAATAAGTATGAGGCGGGAACGGCCGATGCTACCTGTAATGTGAACTGCACCCGCTGGAGCACGCTCGGCTGTTTCGGCTTCTGCGCCTGCAGTGAGGTCATGGCTTGCGTCGATGCCTGTCCCGGCGGTCAGGCGACCACCGATGATGAGTGTGTCACTACCTGCAAAAGCCTTGGGTCAAAGGATGGCAAGGCGAACTACAACGCATGGCGCAATTTCATTCTTAATTGTTGCGATCAAAATGGAACGAAGTGCGGGTTTGCCAACCAGGATTGTATCGACAAAGCCAATCAGGATATCGGCTGCGTCGCGGGCGACAACGCGAAATGTCCTTATTAGAAAGTGTGGATGCAAGATAGAAAACGGTACGTGGAGGAGAAGACGATGAGAAGTTTTTCCCTTTTTTCCTTGGCGCTTTTTGCTTTGTTGAACGTTGGATGTACCTCAACCGGCAATGACGGGGATCTGTACATCGGCGTCGGCGAGCCGTGCAGTGGTGACGGTTTGATCTGTTCGTCCGACGGCGAGTTGTTGCTGAAATGCGAGAACAGCGCGCTGATCCTGTCGGAAAGCTGTGTGGCGGCGCAGAAGGACTGCAAAGAGGGCGCCTGTGTCGAGCGTTCAAAGCCGGGCGACCCCTGTACCGGCACGACCTCCATCTGTTCGGGCGACAAGATATTGAGTTGTCAGGACGGCGCCTACGCCGAGACTTTCGATTGTTCGACACAAAACAAGGATTGCAAAGAGGAAGAAGGCTCGGCGGTCTGTGTGGATAAGCCGAAAGTAGATAATGAGCCTGCCAATGACGGTGTGCTTCCCGATGAAACGGGCGATGGCTTGGTTACGGACGACCCGACCGAAAACACGACCCCCGATAACGATATGGTCGATACCGCCTGTCCCGACCCGACCGGCGACGAGGACGAGGACGGCATTCCCAACAACATAGAAGGGGGCGGGGACAAAGATAACGACGGTATGCCGAATTGTCTGGATCCCGATTCGGACAATGACGGCCTTCTCGACAGCGTCGAGGCGGGATCCGACCCGACCAAACCGGCCAACAATGACAAGGACGATATCCCCGATTTTCTCGACAAGGATTCTGACAACGACGGTCTTTCCGATAAGGACGAGATAACCGCCGGTACCGACCCGACCGATAAAGATACCGATGATGATGGTTCAGACGACCTTGCCGAGATAGTCTATGAGCAGAACAATCCGGGCGGCGCCGACCCGCTCGACGATCAGTCCAAAATACCCGACGGCATTTTCTATGTGGTCCTTCCCTATAATTCGCAGGAAGATGTCCAGCGGACGCTCGAATTCTCCACCGTCATCGAGGCGATCGATGTGGCCATCATCGTCGACAAATCGGGTTCCATGAGCGACGAGATAAACAAAGTGAAAGCGGAGATAAAGCCCAAGATTATCGATGGTATCCGCAACACCTTGACCATCAGCACCGCCTTCTCTCTGGCCTATTTTTCGTGGGCGCCCAAACCGCCCTATCAGCTTCTTGAGTTTGTGACTGAAGATGCCGATCAGGTCGCCGCGTCGGTCGCCGATCTGGGGGACGCAAACGGTGAAGATGAGTATTTGACCCCGGCACTCTATCTGCTGGCCAGCGGTGTCGAACTGCATGCGACGGTCGGCGCCTGTCTCCCGGGGGCTGGCGGCTGTAATCAGAATTTTGTCAAAGATGCGGTCTACGATATACCGAAGGTCACCTGTACCGGTCAGTTGGGAACCCGCGGGGGCGCCTGTTTCCGCGCTAAATCGATGCCCATTTTCATCATTATTTCCGATGAGCCGGTAAAGGAGTGTCCCAAGGTGGCGACGGGCTGGGATGAGTGCCAATGGGAGGTCGGTGATCCGATCAACATCCCCGAAGCGGTCGCCGCAATGAATGGTATCGGCGCGAAACTCATCGGCATTGATACCGGCTTTGATGAAGATAACGGCAGCGAAACCAATTTATTGGAAGAGGGATTCAATGTCATGGCCGAGCAGACCGGGTCGCTTGACAAGAACGGCAAGCCGTTCTATTACCACAACGCTAATGCGGACGGTTCGGGAATGTCGGACCAGATCGCACAGGCGGTCGTTTCTCTGACCACCTACATCGACATGGATGTCACGACCGGCAGTTTTTCGGAAGAAAGTTGCGACGGCATCTCGGCCGCCGAGTTCGTAAAGTCATCGACCACCGTCAAGGCCGAACCGATCGACGGTGTGTCGGGGAGCGATGACACCACCTTCTTCTCGGTCAAACAGGGAACTATTGTGTGGTTCGATGTTCGCTTCTACAACGACTTCTGCAAAAATACCACGTTGCAGCCGGTAACCTATCAGGCATTGGTAACGGTGCTGGGCAATGGCTCCTATCTATCCTCTCGGCTCGTGACGGTCATCGTTCCCGCATCCGATAACTCCTAGCACCTCGTCACACAAAATATCGTTTAATATCAACCACTAATCGTCGCTTGTCATTTTCCCATCGCTTTTCCTCAATAAATGGGGTATGATGACCACACCAAAGGGGACGAATTCGTTCTATCCAAGATGGAGGGATAAGATGAGCAAGAGTTTGATGTTCCTGATGACCGTCTGTTTTGCATTGATACTGCGTGCCGATCCGCCCGATCAGGCGTGGCAGTCCTGCGATGCCGATACCGTCTGTTCCGACGGCTACACCTGCGTGAAGTTCATGGATATGGAGACGCCGGTCTGCTGGCCCGCCGACAGCGATCCGTGCGAATATTGCGGCACCGCTGACTGCGCGGTGATGGAATCGTATCCGCCGCAGGTCCAGTGCAGTGAAGAGACCCCCGATGTCGATCCGGCGCCCTGCGGCGTGGATGCTGATTGTCCCGAAGGCTATGCCTGCTTCGAGGGATATTGCGAACCGACCGGAGAACCGATAGAGACCGAAGTGACCGCTTGCAAGAATGATGCAGGCTACTGCGAGATCGGCGACACGAGCGGTTTCTGCCAGTGCGTTACCGGCGAAGGGGTCGGCTGGGCCGAGGCCGAGCCGGGCGAAACGACCGATCCCGGCACCGACGGCGGCGATGATGGCGAGGTCCCGCCTCAGCCGTACTTCCTTCCCACGCAGGATGAGTGCATGGCGAAACTGATAGAGACCTGTGGAGAAAAAGCGCCCGACATTAAAGAAGAGTGCGGCGAGGAACTGTTCGGCGCCTGCCTTGACGCGGTCGAGTGGGTGGAGGGGACCTGTTACGAGACGACGCTGACCGAAGAGGAACGGGCCGCCATCGCCAAGGGCGAATGGGTCGGCGACTGGTCGCTGATGGTCTATCAGTGCTGCAGTGAAACGACCATGGAAGAGATAGAAAGCGATCTGGGCGAACTCAAGGGATGCATAGAAGCCGATGGGTGCGATGAGTGCCTCGGCGGCGGCGAAGAGCCTCAGCCGGCGGTCTCGTGCATGGAAAATGGCGACTGTCCCGACGGCGGTATCTGCAAAGAAGGAACCTGTTACTGGACCACGACGGAAGGCGACGAAACGACCAGCAACCCCAGCGAACCCGGCATTCCGGTGGGCGGCGATCCGACCGACGATCAGACCGGCGGTGATGACTATGCCAACGACGGGAAGGGGGCCGAATCATCGACCACTACGCCGAAAGAAAATAGCGACTCCGGCTGTTCTCTGGTCCTGATCTAAGAAAAAATCCCCCACAATCACGCTTCATCCGTTGACTTTTCATCCTCGAGCGGCTAGATTCGCCCCGAGGTGTAGCGATGCTGTGGATGATCACCGATCTCACCCGCACCCCCTCGGTATCGGCGACGGTCGAAAGCGTCGTCCGGGTCGCCGCGGCGGGCGTCGGCAAAGTAACTATCCGTAACGACGGAATATTTTCTGAAAAAGAACTCTGCGCGGCGGCCCAACGCATCGCGGCGAAATGTCCTCGACTCCGGATCTTCGTGGCCGGAACACCCGAGCTTGCGAAACGGTGCGGCGCCCACGGGATACATCTCCGCTCCTCCGAACTTTTCCGCATCTCCGCGACCCGCGCGGCGGCCCCCGACCTTGCCGTCGCCGTATCGACCCACACACCGGTCGAATTCGAACGCGCCTTCACCGACGGCGCGAACTATGCGTTCTACGCCCCGGTCTTTCCCCCTTTTTCAAAGCCCGACGACCGGCGGCCGACGGTGGCGCCGGTGAAACGAAAGGGACTTTTTCTTCTCGGCGGGATCGACCGTGGTCGCGCCGAGGGACTGATACGGCAGGGCTTTTACGACCTTGCCGCGATATCTCTTTTTTATAGCCAAACGGCTGTCGATGATGTACAGTACCTTTCGCGTTTGTTGAACGAGGTTGCTCATGAAGACCCAGACCCAGCTTGAGGCGGCCCGCGCCGGGAAGATCACCGCGGAGTTGAAGGCGGCGGCGGCGGCCGAACGGATGGATGCCGAAGAGATGCGGCTTCGCGTTGCGGCGGGGCGCATCGTCATCTGCAAGAATACGATCCACGATATCGCGCCGCTCGCCATCGGCGAAGGGTGTCGCGTGAAGACCAACGCCAACATCGGCACCAGCGAGGATGTCAATTCGCTCGAGGAGGAACTGGAGAAGGCGCGCATCGCGGTCAAATACGGCGCCGACGCCATCATGGACCTTTCGACCGGCGGCGACCTCGCGCTGACCCGCAAGAAAATAATGGAGACGGCGAAGGTCACCATCGGCACCGTCCCGATCTATCAGGCGATCGTCGACAATGTCCGGGCACGGAAGCGGTCGTTCGCCGAAATGACGGCCGACGAGATGTTCGAAGCGATCGAGCGGCAGGTGAAGAGCGGCGTCGACTTCATCACGGTCCACTGCGGCGTCAACCGCCACCTGCTCGACGGCCTCCGCGATAATGGCCGGCTCATGGGAATCGTCTCGCGCGGCGGCTCGATCACGGCCCGCTGGATGGCGCATCACGATGCCGAGAACCCGCTTTTCGAACAGTTCGACCGCCTGCTGGAGATAGCCCACGCCTACGATTGCACTCTGTCGCTGGGCGACGGCCTGCGTCCCGGCGCCCTTGCCGACGCCACCGACCGCGCCCAGATAGAGGAACTTATCACCCTCGGCGCGCTGACCGACCGGGCCCGCGCCAAAGGGGTGCAGGTGATGATCGAGGGGCCGGGCCATGTGCCGCTCAATCAGGTCGTCACCAATATGCAGCTCCAGAAATCGCTCTGCAAAGGGGCGCCATTCTATGTGCTGGGACCGCTCGTTACCGATGTGGCGCCCGGCTACGACCATATCACCTCGGCCATCGGCGGGGCGCTCGCGGCGATGAGCGGCGCCGATTTCCTCTGCTATGTGACGCCGGCCGAACATCTGTCGCTCCCGACGGTGGACGATGTGAAGGAGGGGGTCATCGCGGCCCGTATCGCCGCCCATGCGGCCGATATCGCCAAGGGCTGGCCCGGCGCGGCGGAATGGGACCGCGAGATGTCGTGTGCCCGGCGCAAACTCGACTGGGAGGCGCAGGAACGGCTGGCGCTGGACCCGGAAAAAGTGCGGAAATACCGCGATAAGCGCGGCCCGAAGGCCGACACCGAGACCTGTTCGATGTGCGGCGACCTGTGCGCCGTCAAGAACTTCAACGACGCCGAAGAGAAACTGAAGAAATCGCATAAGGGAGATGCCGCATGAGTGGAGATGCCTACCGGAAAGCGGGGGTCGATATCGAGGAGGGTAACCGCCTCGTCCCGATGCTGAAAGAACTGGTCAAGAAGACCCACCGTCCCGAGGTGCTCGCCGGTATCGGCGGTTTCTCGGCGATGGTCACCATTCCCGAGGGGATCAGGACCCCGGTGCTCGTGAGCGGCACCGACGGGGTCGGCACGAAACTGAAGCTCGCCTTCATGGCGAAAAAATATGACACCATCGGCATAGACCTCGTCGCGATGTGCGCCAACGATGTATTGGTGCTCGGCGCCGAACCGCTCTTCTTCCTCGACTACTTCGCCACCGGCAAACTGTCGGCCGACACCGCGGCGCTGGTCGTGAAAGGTATCGCCGAGGGCTGTGCGCAGGCCGGTTGCGCGCTGGTCGGCGGCGAAACGGCCGAAATGCCCGACTTCTACCCCGAAGGTGAATTCGACCTCGCCGGCTTCTCGGTGGGGGTCGTCGATAAAGACAAGATCATCGACGGGACGAAGGTCGCGGCGGGCGATGTGCTGGTCGGCATTCCGTCGAGCGGCGTCCACTCCAACGGCTATTCGCTCGTCCGCCACATCCTCTTCGCCCAGCATAAACTGGCGATAGATACCCGCATCCCCGAACTCAACGCGACGGTGGCCGATGTCTTCCTCAAGCCGACCATCATCTACGCGAAGCTCATCAAGGAACTGCTCAAGAAAGTGCCGGTCAAGGGGATGGTCCACATCACCGGCGGCGGCTTCTACGACAACATCCCGCGCGTCGTCCCCGAAAGCCTCGCGGTCGAGATACACGGCGACTGGCCCATCCTGCCGCTTTTCCACTGGCTCAAGAAGGCGGGCAATGTGTCGGAACAGGAGATGTTCACCGTCTTTAACTGCGGCGTCGGGTATGTCTGCGTCGTCGATAAGGCGCACGCCGCCGAGACGGCGAAGATCACCGGCGGCCACATCATTGGGACCGTCGTGAAACGTAATACCGACGCGGTCATCTTCAAGAAAAAGTACTTCTAGGAGGGGTCTATGCGCTCGTTCATCGTGCTGACACTCTCGTGCTGTTTCCTGTTCGCCTGCGCCAAAAAAGAGGCGACGGACGGTCCGGTGCCGATGACCCAGCCGAAGCTTCCAGAGTCGATCGAAGAGGTCGACAAGGCGCTGGAGCGGGACCTCACCGATACCGATTTCCAGAAGGGGAACAACCTGCACGGCATCGTGATGAAGTCGCTGGTCACCGGCAAGACGCTGAACTTCGCCGATTACAAGGGGAAGAAGATCATCGTCGATTTCTGGTCGAGTTGGTGCATCCCCTGCATCGAGATGTTCCCCGACATCGAGAAGATAAAGAAGGAATACGAGGAGGGCAAGGGCGAGGTCAAGGTGCTCTCCATCAGCGTCGATCCGATGCCGGGTAAGGTGCTGGAGATAGCGAAGGAGAAAGGGATCACCTTCGAGGTCATTCAGGCGCCTGAATCGCTCCAGAACGCCGGTATCCTGCTCCCCTTCACCGCCTTTGCCGATGAGAACGGCCTCATCACCCAGACGACCAACGGCAAGCATTCGTATGCCGAGATAAAGAAAATCGCCGGTCTCAACTGATAACCCGGGGAGGGGATCATGATGAAACGGTTATTTGTTCTTGCATCAGTAGCCCTGCTCCTCATCGCGTGCGGCGGCAAGACGACCCAGCAGAAACAGGCCGACCGCAATCTTGCCTTGCTGGAAGAGAACACCGCCGACCCCGATTTTGTGAAGGGGCGGTCGCTCGTAATGGAGGAGAAATACGCCGAGGCGGAAACGATCCTCGCGAAAAGCGCCGACCCCGAAGCGATCTTCTTCCGCGCGCTGGCGCTCCAAGGCATGGGAAAGAGCGACGACGCGGCGGGGCTCTTCGCGGTCTGCATCCAGAACGGGACGCAGGTCGCCGAATCGCTCTACAATATCGGGCTCATCGCCTACGAAAAAGGCGACAAGGAGTCGGCCGCGGCGCGGATGAACGATGTGCTCGCCAAGGAGCCGGGACACGCCGGGGCGCACTATTTCCTCGCCTCGGTCGCCTACGAGAAGAACGACATGGCGGCCGCCGAGACCCATTTCCGCGCGGCGGCCAAAAGCATGCCGCGCAACGGCGCCGCGTGGGAAGGCCTTTTCTACGCGCTGGTGTCGCAGAACAAGTTCGCCGACGGGTGGGAACTGCGCGACAAACTCGACCTTGCGGCGGGCGACAATCTGGCCAATCTACTGCTGGTCGGCGAGAAGCTCGGCCGCGCGGCCGATGCGCTGGCGCTCATCCCGGCGGGCGAGCTGTCCGATGCGGTGAAACTCCAGCGAATAGTGCTCATCGCGCAGTTGCAGGGACTCGCCGCCGCCATTGCCGAGGCCGACAAATTGCCGAAAACGCTTACCGAAACGGCGGGCTTCGCGGTGCTCGACCGTGGCGTCGAGGGGACGCTCGAATGGCTCGTCTCGAAGATGAGCGACGGCAAGGTGATGCTCACCTGCACCGCGAGCAAGGAGGCGAAACCGGTGCTTCACGAACTTACCGTGAATGCGACCGGCGTCACGATCAACAAGAAAAGTTACCCCTCCGACAAATTCCGCGCCGCCGTCCCGGGTATCTGTTCAGGGAAATAATCTTAAGGGCGCGATGAATCGACGCCCAAAATCACCGCTCACTGCTCACTATTTCAGCCAGACCTGATTGGTTTCCAGCAGATACTGATTGAGATAGATGTCGCGTAGCAGGCCGCGCCACCGGTCGATGAGCGACGGATCGGTTGTCGCGACGATGTTGTCGGTTTCCTGAGGATCGCGTTCAAGATCGTAGACGAACTCTTCGCCGGTGCGGACATGGCGGACATACTTCATCGGATAGTCGACCACACCGAGGAAGGTGCCGTTGTAGGGCTGGATGAGAAGCACTGGCCGCCCCGGTTCTTTCGGGTGGAGCATCGACTGCCCGCGGAAATGGTGTTTCGCCGGTGTCAGGCCGATGATGTCGAGTATCGTCGGGGCGATGTCTATCTGCGAATAAGCGATGTCGGCGATGCGCTGCGGCGCGACCACTCCCGGATAGATGAGCAAGAACGGTGTCCGGAAGAACTCTTCGTAGTAGTAGAGTTCATTGTGTTCGTAGCCGTGTTCGGCGGTGGTGAAACCGTGGTCGCCGGTGATGATGACGATACTGTCCTTGAGGTAGTCGCGCTTTTTCATCTCTTCAAAGAAAATGGTCAGATGCTGGTCGGAAAGATGTATGGTATTGGCGAAATTCTCGGCCATATCCTGCGGGTCGGGATAGATGTGGCGGAGCTCCTGCGGCGTCTTGTTGAACTTCATGTGGTTCATCACGGTGTGGAGTAGGACGAAGAGCGGCTTTTTCCTCGACACTATCTCGTCGCGGGTGTCGAGATGTTCGAAGAAGCGGCGATAGAAAAGCTGATCCTCGATCCCCCATCCCCAACTGTGCGCCGTATCGCCCTCTTTGAGCACCTCATGTATCGAGAAAGCGCGGTCGAAACCATTCTTCAGCGCGAATACGCCGGTGTTGTCGAAGGTGACGTTCTTGTAGGCTTTCACGAACCAACTGGTATAGCCATTGTCGCGCAGGAGCGCCGCCAGCGAAAGAAAGTGGTTGTTGGCATGGCGGATGAATTCTTTCTGACGAATGCTCGGCAATAGTGAAAAGAGCGTCGCGAACTGACCTTTCGACGACTGTACCGTGTTTCCGTAGAAGTGGTCGACATACAGACCCTGCGGTATGAGCCCCGAGAAGACCGGCATGATCTCCTGTCCCGCCGCACTTTTTTTCTCGATGAAGCGCGGGTTGAACGACTCTATCTCGATGAGGAAAATGTGCGGTGTCCGTGCAGGGGTGGTCGGCGCCGCCTCGGTCACGACGAAGGGATAGGTCCCGGCGGGATACTGTTCGGCGAAGCGGTACTGATCGGCGTTGCGGTGAAAAGTGACGATCGAACGAAGGAACTGTCCGAGCTCATCATGCGGGGCGAGTCCGGATGCGGTCAGCGCCAGATAGAGGCAGATCGCCGCCGATCCAGATCCCAACGATCTCCACGCGACCGGTTCGGAGCGGAAAAAGGCGGCGCGAAGCGGCCGCCAGAAACTGACGAGTAAAATATATCCGGCAAGAAAAAGGAGCGGCAGCTCGCCGATACTTTCGTAGATGATGACGAGTGATTCGGTATTGAAGGCGATATCGGCGTTGTAAGCCATCACCGAAAAATCGAACGGCGTCTTGGTGACATAATGGTATCCGGTGAGACCTTGATAAAAAGAGAGGATCCCGAGCAGCAGGGCACCGCGCAGCGGACCAAAGGAGCCCAGCAACAGCCTGATTGATACGAAGAGCGCGGCCAGAGCGGCCCCGCTTAAAAGCACGAGATGAGGCATTCTCCATGCGTCGAGATAGGGATCGATGCCGGAACGAATGTTGATGTAGAACATATCGGTGAAAAAGAAAAAGGCGACCAAGCCCAGTAGCGCGCCGTAAACACCGACGCTTTTTTTCGATGGTTTCTCGGTCACGATGCCTCCGCCCGTTCGCTTCCCTAACAATACACCGACAGGATTCTTAATCAAGTCTTTATGCGCGCGCAGGTCCCGTATTGTTTAGTTGCTTTCTCTTTTTCGGCCGGTATAATGACCCCGTTCTTTGACGAAAAAGAGGAGCGATCATGACCGATGAATTAAAACGGGACAAAGAAGATGTGATCTATACGCGAAGCGCGAAACGTATCGATATAGAACTCGAGGTCTCTTTCGAGGTCGTCGAGGGGGGTCCGCACAATTTCTATACCGGCATCACACAGGACATATCACATGGCGGGATCTTTCTCGGTACTCATCAGACCATGCCGCTCGGCCACAAGATGCAACTGACATTCATCCTCGAAGGACGCGAGATCGCGGCGCGTGCCGAGGTGGTATGGGTCCGCGAGCCCGACATGACGGCCTCCGGCATCCAGCCCGGTATGGGCCTGCGCTTTATCGAGATCGCCGAAGCGGACCGCAAATTCATCGAAGATTACGCGGCACAGCGCGAGACCATCTATTACGACGACGATAAGTGATCCGGGATAATCCACAGGGAGGAAACAGATGAGGACCATCATGATCGGACTTGCCCTCTTGGCGCTTTTTGGCGCCTGCTCGTCGGCCGCGCCGCAGGGAGAGGCGGCCCCGCAGAAGGACCGCTCGGCCATCCCCGACAAGTACAAATGGAACCCGTCGCACATCTACGCCGAACCGAAGGACTTCGAGGTCGAGTTCGAGACCGCCAGCAAGCTCATCCTTCAGCTCAAGGGCTTCACCGGGACGCTCGGCAACAAGGACAGCGCCCGCGCAACCCTCAAGGCATACTTCGAATGCATGCGGCTGGTCTACAATCTGGACACCTACGCCGGACGGCTCAAGGACAGCGACATGAACGTCGCCGACAATCAGAAGCTCGCCGGTCGCGTCGAGACGCTCTATACCAACTTCGTTTCGGCGGGTAGTTTCCTCGAACCCGAGATCCTCGCCCTGCCCGAAGAGACGGTGAAGGACTATCTCGCCGACGAGTCGTTCAAGGATTTCCGTCGGGCCATCAATGAGATCGTCCGCTGGAAGTCGCACACGCTGACCGCCGCCGAGGAAAAGGTACTCGCCGAATTCACCGGCGTGGCCTACGCCCCCTACGAATCGTACATCACCTTCACCACCGCCGACATGGTGCGTCCTCCGTTCACCTTTTCGAACGGCGAAACGATCACACTCGACGATCCGATGTATGTGAAATACCGCTCGATGCAGGAACCGGCCGACCGACGCCGCCTTTTTGAGGCTTTCTGGGACACCTACGGCCTCTATAAGAATACCTTCTCCAAAACGCTCACCTACCAGACCAAGTTCTATGTCACGCAGGGAAAGGTGAAAAAATTCGGATCGTCGCTCGAGAGCGTCCTGTTCACCAAGGAACTGCCGCCCGATTTCTACACCATGCTCATCAACCACATCCATTCGATACTGCCGGCGCTTCATGAATATATGGCGCTCAAGAAGGAGATACTCGGCGTCGACAAGGTCCGTTTTCAGGACATGTACGTGCCGCTCACCCGGAGCGGTTACACCGAGGAATACAGCTTTGAGAAGGCGGGCGATATCGTCAACGCGGCGGTCGCGGTGATGCCCGACGAGTATAAGGAGGCGATGAAGACCGGTATGGCCCCCGGCAGCGGCTGGATAGACGTCTATCCGTCGAAGGGCAAGGCCGACGGCGGTTACTGCACCGGCGGATCCTACTCGACCCACCCCTTCGTCCTGCTCAACTGGACCGACGACTACGATTCGCTCTCGGTGCTCGCCCATGAGATGGGCCATGCGATGCACTCCTATTTCTCCAACAAATATCAGCCGTTCCCGAACGCCGACTACAACCTGTTCAACGCCGAGGTCGCCTCGATCTTCAACGAACAGCTCCTCACGGCGCACCTTCTCAAGAACGCGAAAAGCGACGAGGAGAAGATATTCCTGCTCGACAACTTCATCGAAGCGGCGCGCGGCACCGTGTTCCGCCAGATGCTCTTCGCCGAGTTCGAGAAGAAGTTCTACGACATCGTCGAGGCGGGGACCCCGCTGACCCCCGATGTAATGAACAAGATGTACAAAGAGGTCAACGAGGAATACTACGGCGCCGCGAAGGGACTCTACGAGATGGAGGACCGCTACGCCGCCGAATGGGCCTACATTCCTCATTTCTACTATAATTACTACGTGTTCCAGTATGTTGTCGGCTTTGTCGGCGCACTGACCATCGCCACCAAGATACTCGACGGAACTCTTCCAGCCCAAAAGTATGTCGAGGGAATGCTCATGGCGGGCGGATCGAAAGCCCCGCTCGAAATATTCCGTGACGCCGGTCTGGACATGACCAGCGACGAACCCTACAAACTCACCGAAAAAATATTCAAAGAACGGCTGGCCGAACTGCGAAAACTACTCCTTGAGCAGAAAGCGGCGAAGAAGTAACTGCAACGGGGAGCTCCCATGAGCGCCGAGCCGTTCACCCGGATATCGGTCATCGTACCGGTCTATAACGAAGAGGAAAATGTTGCCGAACTGCACGGCCGAATCATCACGGCTCTTTCCCCGCTGTCGCAGCAGTGGGAAATACTTTATGTCGACGACGGTTCGCGTGATCGCAGTTTTGATCGACTAAAAGCGGCAACGACGAACGACCGTCGCGTGAAAATCATTCGTTTCATGCGCAACTACGGACAGACCGCCGCCATCGCCGCCGGCATCGACCACGCGCAGGGCGAGGTCGTGGTGTTCCTCGATGCCGATCTGCAGAACGACCCGAAAGATATCCCGACGCTCCTTACCAAACTGGCGGAAGGCTATGATGTAGTGAGCGGCTGGCGCGCCCACCGCAAGGACGCTTTTATCAATCGGAAACTTCCTTCGATGATCGCCAACGGTATTATTTCGTGGGTGACCGGATGTCATCTGCACGATTACGGCTGTACCCTCAAGGCCTATCGCCGTGAATTTCTGAAGGGATTCACCCTCTACGGCGAGATGCACCGATTTCTTCCCGCCTATGCCTACCAGAATGGGGCACGCATCGTTGAATTGCCGGTCGACCACCATCCGCGGACGCGCGGTACATCGAAATATGGCATCGAGCGGACCTTCAAAGTGGTGCTCGATCTCATCACCGTCAAATTCATCAGCACCTACGCCCACAAACCGAGCTACCTGTTCGGGATGGTCGGGATGGCGCTCATCGCGCTGGCGGTGCTGCTGGTCGGGTATCTCGTGACGATGAAACTCTTGACCGGCGCATCGCTCATCGAGTCGCCGCTCCTGCTCATGTCGACGATGTTCGTGATACTTGGCGTCCAATCGATATTTCTGGGTCTTATCGCCGAACTCCTGATGCGTACCTACCACGAATCACAGGATAAACCGACCTACCGGATCAAGGAAGCGGTCAACCTGACGGAAACCGAATAGGATGTGCGGCATCACCGGGTTCGTCGGAACGGGAACGCGCGACGATATCCGCCGAATGACCGATGCCATACGCCACCGCGGTCCCGACGCCGAGGGGTTCTGGCACGATCCGGCGGCGGGTGTCTATTTCGGGCATCGGCGTCTCTCGATCCTCGATCTCACCGGGGGTTCCCAGCCGATGTCGACCGCCGACGGAAAGCGCACCATTGTCTTCAACGGTGAGATATACAACCATTTGGCTTTGCGCGCTGAAATGGTACGTGAGGGAGCCCTCTTCTCGACCGACCACTCCGACACCGAAGTTCTGCTCCACGGCTATCGTCTTTGGGGAGATGATTTTGTAAATAGACTCAATGGGATGTGGTCATTAGCAATCTATGATCGCGATCGTGGGCGAATATTCCTTTCACGCGACCGGTTTGGCAAAAAACCGCTTTTTTATACCCTGCAAAACGGTATCTTTGCCTTTGCTTCGGAACTCTCGGCGCTCCGGGGACACGGCGCGCTCCATTTCTCGCGCTCCGAGATTGCGCTCAAAAAATACTTCGCCTACGGTTACCTGCCGGCGCCTCACACAGTGTTTACTGAGGTGCGGAAACTGCCGGGGGGACATTCGTTGGTATATGACCTGAAAAGCGGCGAATTGTCGGTGAACAAGTATTGGGATTTCCAGATAGAACCGTATGAGATAGTTCCTGATAATGCCGAGGATATCTGGTGCGAACAGATCCGTGAACGGCTCTCGGCGGCGGTCGAAAGACGGCTCATGTCCGATGTGCCACTGGGAGTGTTCCTGAGCGGCGGGATAGATTCTTCGGCGGTGACCGCCTACGCGGTGAAACATGCCGGTGCCGCACGGATGAAGACCTTCTGCATCGGTTTTACCGAGGCCGATTTCGATGAGTCGCGCTATGCCTCCAAGGTAGCGAAACTGTTCGGGACCGCGCACCGCGAAGAGATACTTTCGATGGAGATGGCGGGCGGTCTGGTCCCCGAACTGTCGCGCCGTCTCGACGAACCGATGGGTGACGCATCGCTCCTGCCGACCTACCTCCTGTCACGCCACACCCGGCGCGAAGTGACCGTGGCGCTCGGCGGCGACGGCGGCGACGAACTCTTCGCCGGGTACGACCCGTTCCGGGCGCTCACGGCGGCTTCCGTATACGATCGTATCATACCAAAACCATTGCATAAAGCTATAACGCTACTTGCGGGCCGCCTACCGGTCTCGCACCGCTACATGAGCATCGATTTTAAGATCAAGCGAACCCTCAGGGGACTCGATTTCGCGCCGCAACTCTGGAACGCGGTCTGGATGTCGACCCTTCTGCCCGAACAGTTGACGCGGCTGTTCGGCACCCCCACCGATGTGGAGGAACTCTACGAGGAGGCGATCGCCTGTTGGGATTCGTGCCGGTCGCCCGATATGGTCGATAAGACATTGGCTTTTTTCACGAAACTCTATCTGCAGGACGACATTCTCGTCAAGGGCGACCGGGCGAGTATGATGGTATCACTCGAGGTCCGTGCCCCCTTCCTCGACATCGAGCTGGTTGATCTGGTGCGTCGCATTCCCGCCCGTTACAAGATACGGAACGGTGTAACGAAATACTTGCTTAAAAAAGCGCTCGAACCGGTGCTTCCCAAAGAGATACTTTACCGGAAAAAGAAAGGATTTGGCGTACCGGTCGGCAAGTGGCTGAAAGAGCGGACTCTCGTGGTAACGCAAGAAGAAATGGCGCGGACCGGGCTCAACATGTCATTCATGAACCGGCTTTATGATGACCATGTCGCGGGGAAGACCGATCACCGCCTCTTCCTGTGGAATCTCAAAGTGCTCGGCAGTTGGTTGGAAGGGTAGATGGAACGGCTCGGTGTGACGACCGATACCGCTAAAGAGTTCGGGAAGTTTCTTGCTGTCGGACTCATCAACACGGCCCTTACCCTGCTCATCATCTTTGTTCTGCTGTGGCTCGGGACGCCGCTCCTGATCGCCAACATCAGCGGCTACGGCGCCGGGTTCGTTAACAGTTTTATCTGGAATCGCCGCTGGACGTTCCGCAGTACCGGCGTATTATGGCGCGAAACCGTTGTCTATTCGGTCGTGTGGCTGAGTTGTTATCTGCTTCAGATGGGAGCGTTACTTCTCTTGTCACGCGGGTTCGGTCTTTCCGATACAATAAGCACTTTTATTGCAATGTTCTTTTTTACCGGTCCGAATTATCTAGGGAATCGATACTTCACCTTCAAAAAGCAGAAGTTGACAGCAGGCGATCTTTAGTTATACTCCCCCCGTTTTTGATAACCGGAGGAACTCATGCGGTATCTCGTCACCTCGGCGCTCCCGTACGCGAACGGCCCGATACATCTCGGCCACATCGCCGGCGCCTATCTTCCCGCCGACATCTATGTCCGCTCGCTACGCAACAATAAACGCGAAGTGCTCTACATCTGCGGCACCGACGAACACGGCGTCCCGATCACCATCAACGCCGAACAGAACGGCAAAACGCCGACCCAAGTGGTGGCCGAGAACCACAAAATAATAGAGGACGCCTTCCGCCGTCTCGAGATGAGTTTCGACATCTTCTCGGGGACCAGCACCTGCCCCGACCACGCGAAACTGTCGCAGGATTTCTTCCTGACGCTCCAGAAGAACGGCTTCATCTCGGAACGCGATGTCGACCAGTTCTACTGCGACCACGACGCGATGTTCCTCCCCGACCGCTATGTCGAAGGTGTCTGTCCCCACTGTGGCAAAGGGGCGCGCGGCGACCAGTGCGACTACTGCGGTAACGCCCTCAATTCGCTCGATCTCAAAGAACCCAAGTGCAAGATATGCAGCAAGACGCCGGTGGTGAAAAGTTCGCGCCACTGGTTCCTTGATCTCGATAAGTTCCAGAAAGATCTCGATATCTGGCTCAAAGGGAAACCGCACTGGAAGGCCAATGTCAAGGCGTTCTGCGAACAGTGGTTCCAGCGCGGACTCGAACCGCGCGGCATCACCCGCGACATCTCGTGGGGCGTTCCGGTGCCCATCGACGGCGCGACCGGCAAGGTGCTTTATGTCTGGTTTGACGCCCCGATCGGGTACATCTCGTTCACCATCGAACTGTTCCGAAAGCTCGGTCGGACCGAGGATTGGAAGAAATGGTGGCAGGGGGGAAAGGATGTCAAACTGGTCCATTTCATAGGCAAGGACAACATCGTGTTCCACGCCATCATCTGGCCCGCGATGCTGATGGGGCAGAAAGCGGACTGGAAACTGCCCGACGAGATACCGGCCAACGAGTTCCTGAACCTCGAAGGGGACAAGTTCTCCACCTCGAAGAACTACGCCATCTGGGTCCACGAATTCCTGAACGATTTCAGCGCCGACAGCATCCGCTACTACCTCGCGCAGATCGCTCCCGAGGCGAAGGACGCCGACTTCTCGCTGAAGGGTTTTCAGACCGCCAACAACTCCGAACTCGCCGACATCTACGGCAACTTCGTCAACCGCGTCCTGTCGTTCACCCGCAAGTTCTTCGACGGTACGCTCGGCGGTGAGGTGACCTTCACCGACGCCGAGACACAGCTCTGGGTCGAGGCGAAGAAAGAGGCCGATACCATTAAGGAATGTTACGACACCTACAAGGTGCGCGACGCGGTCTTCCACCTGATGGAACTGGGCCGCATCGCCAACAAATATGTCGATACGAGCGCCCCGTGGTCACTGCGCAAGACCGACGAGAAACGGTGCAAGGCGGTGCTGCTGACCTGCCTCAACCTCATCGACACCCTCGCGACCGCCTTCGAGCCGATCACTCCCGAGGCGTCGCGCAAGGTGAAGAAGATGCTCAACATGCCCGAGACCTTCGATTTCGATACCCTCTGCACTCAGCCGATGAAGCCGGGACACACCATCGGCGAACCGGTCGTCCTCTACCCGAAGATCGAGGATGCGGCGATAGCGGTCTGGCGCGACAAATTGGGCTTAAAATCATAAAGTAAAAGGAGTTGACGATGATCGCGAACATCAGGAAAGACCTCTTCGAAGCGAAAAAGGCGCACGATCTGGTGAAGTCGAATCTCCTCTCGACCCTGCTGGGCGAGGCGATGGCGGTCGGCAAGAACGCCGGCAACCGTGAAACGACCCCCGAAGAGGTGATGCAGATCATTCGCAAGTTCATGAAGAATATCGACGAGACGATCGCCATCCTTTCCGGCGAAGGGAAACCGGTCGATAAAGAGAAGACCGAAAAGGCGATACTCGAAGGGTATCTGCCCAAACAGTTGACGGCCGAGGAACTGGCCGCCGCGATAGATGCCATCGTCGCGACCCTTCCCGAAAAGTCGCCCAAGGCGATGGGGCAGGTGATGGCGAAACTCAAGGAACTCTATGTCGGCCGCTACGACGGCAAGACGGCGAACCAGCTGGTGAAGGATAAATTGGCGCCGGTTCCCCCGGCGAACCCCGCCTGACTTAATCGGTTATCGGCTGGAAGCCCTCTCCCATCACCTCGTGTGACTCGAACACCGTGATGAAGGCGTGCGGGTCGATCTTCTTGATGAAATCGTGCAACAGCATGAAATCGCGCCGTGATACGGCGGTGAAGATGATCTTTTTCTCCTTTTCCTCGTACATCCCCTGCCCGTAGAAATAGGTACCGCCGCGGCCGATGCCGGTGAGCAGTTTCTGCCGGATATCCTCGTGCTTGTCGGAGATGATGAAAACCCCCTTGCTGTAATGCTGGCCCATGAGGATACTGTCGAGCACCCGGCCGGTGATGAAGATGGTGATGAGGGCGTAGGCGGCGAGCGACACATCCTTGAAGGCGATGACGCCGACCGACACGATGCACGAATCGATGACTATCAGCAGTTTGCCGACGGGGATACGGCTGTATTTATTCGCTATCTGCGCGATGATGTCGCTGCCGCCGGTCGTCGCGCCGGCGCGGAAGATGAGGGCGAGCCCGATGCCGATAAGAACGCCCGATACGACACTGCCGAGCATGATGTCGGTGGTCAGCGCCTTGCCGCCGCCGAAATGCGAAAGGGTGTCGATGAAGAAGGAGGTCGCGACGGTGCCGAGGAATGTCTTTACCCCGAAGCGCGGACCCAAGATGTAGATACCGGCGATGAAGAGCGGGATGTTGAAGATGAGGGCGGTGCTGCCGGTCGGCAGGCCGAAGAGATGGTGGATGACGATGGAGATGCCGAAGACGCCGCCGGGGACGATCTTCATCGGATCGGCGAAGAAAGCGTACCCGGCCGCCATGATGAGGGCGCCCAGCACTATCTGGCCGTAATTCATGAACCATTCACGCGAGAAGAGCTTTTCTTTCATCAGGAACGACATATCTTTCTCCTTTGCTAAAGTACGAAGGACACTACGGTTGTATGCGGGAAACGGGGGAAGTCAAGGAACCCCTTCGGTCATTTGGTCATTCAGAATTTTCATAGTTTTAATTAATTGTAATATATGGTACTTTCAAGCATTTATGAAAATTCGAGGTCAACAGTTGAATTTTCAAAAAAAGTAAGTATTATAAAGAAGACCAATAGGTTGGAGAACAACATGCTGACAAGAGTAAAAGACCTTCAACGATTAAAAGATCTGATGCGCCAATTCCCCGTCACCGCTATTCTCGGTGCACGGCAATGCGGCAAAACGACCCTTTCGCGGCAGGTGGACGGTGCGCACTATTTCGATCTGGAAAATCCGCGTGATCTGGCACGGCTCGATAATCCGCAAACAGTGTTGGAAACGCTCGAAGGACTCATCGTCATTGACGAGATACAGAGACGCCCCGACCTCTTTCCGCTCTTGCGCCATCTGGTCGATACCCGGCAGCAGCAACGATATCTGATACTCGGCAGCGCCTCGCGAGATCTGGTCGTGCGGAGTTCCGAATCGCTCGCGGGAAGGATCGGTTACCACTATCTCGACGGTTTTTCCTTGGCCGATGTCGGCGGGGAGTTTTGGCGCGCGCTCCTGTTGCGGGGTGGCTATCCGCGCTCCTATCTCGCCGAGAACGATGACCGGTCGCTCGAATGGCGCAACCAGTACATCACCACCTTTCTGGAACGGGATATCCCGCAACTCGGTATCGCCATCCCGGCACCTACGCTACGCCGATTCTGGATGATGCTTTCCCACTATCACGGGCAAACGATGAATTACAGCGAGCTGGCCCGTTCGTTTGGGATATCCGACGCGACGGTCAGGCGCTATCTCGACATCCTCGTGGGAACCTTCATGGTGCGCCTGCTCATGCCGTGGCATACCAATACCTCAAAGCGGCTGGTCAAGGCGCCGAAACTCTATCTCCGCGACAGCGGGATATTTCATGCTCTTCAGTCCATCGGCACCGAGGCGGAATTGTTCGGTCATCCGAAGCTCGGTGCATCATGGGAGGGCTTTGCTCTCGAACAGACGGTACGGGCGCTCGACAAGAGCGACGGCGAGATATTCTTCTGGGCGGTCCACGGCGGCGCCGAGGTTGATCTGTTCTGGCAGAGCGGCGGGAGGAACTACGGCGCCGAATGTAAATTCATGGATGCGCCGGTGCTGACACGCTCGATGCAGACGGCGGTCAAGGAACTTTCTCTGGAACGGCTGTATGTGATATATCCGGGTTCGCAGCGGTATGTCCTGCATGAACGGATCGAGGTCCTGCCGGTGAGCGTGGTGTGGGAAGAACTTGCAAAGAAATGATATCGGGCGATACTGGGAGAGGGCTTTTCGTAACGGAGTTGGACATGGATGACGGCATCATCAAGGAAGCGCTGGACGGCGATTATCTCGAACTGCAGACAAGCGAACGGGCGGTGCTCAAGGCGGCGGCGGTGATATTTCAGGGGTTCATCGTGGCGGGAAAGGTAACGCCGGAGACCGAGAAGGAATTGCTCGAACAGGCGGTCGACTACGCGATACGGCTCGCCTACATCGTCGACAGCCGCGTCCAATCCGAAGGGGAGACCAATCTCAAGAAATCGGGCGGATAATGCCTCAAAATTACTCCGGCAACAAGATACCCAGCAGCTCTTCGAGGCGGGCGACCGCCGCCGCTATCTGATCGATGCGTCCGGTCTGCGTCGCCAGCTTCACCGACCGCCGCTTGGGCACCATGCTTTGCGATTCAACTTTCCGGTAACTTTTGAGTTTCGGCGGGATGAGCGACAGCCGGTGCTCCGCCGCCGCGAGATAGAACCCCGCGAGCCACTTTTCCGCCTGAGTCGAATCGCCCTCGGCGAGTTGCGCCGCCACCAGCCGCAATTCATCGCCCGGATCGTCGGCCGGCGCGGTCACCTCCGAAAGTTCAAACGTAAAGGCGCGCCGCAGGGCATACAGCGCCGCGACCAAATGTACCTGAATAGCCTGCTCTTCAGCGCTCTCGGGGCCGAACTGCGCGAGCCGTCCCGCCGCCGTCGCGATGCGTCCGCCGAGTTCTTCGGCGTTGGTCTGCGTAGCGATGTTCACCATGAATGAAGTGTTCTCCCGTTGAGTTTCAACGCGCCATTCTATCGAAAGGAGAAACTAAAGTCAAATGGGGGAAAGACGAGACCGGGCGGTCAGTCCTCGAAGTGTTTTTTCGCCGTTTCGACGAGTGTTATGAACTCGGCGATCGCCCCTTCGGCGTCGGCCGGGAGCGCCGCTTTGGCGAGTTTCAGCAGTTCGTCGATGTCGCGGGTCGGCAGATACTGCGAATGACGCAGGAGCATCGAGAATTCGGTCACGCCCGCCGCGAAGAGGAACTTGAGCGACGGCAAAATCCGGCTGATGTCGTCCGCTTCTAAAGGATATTCGAGTAGCTCGCTCGTGTCGGCATCGGGTTCTTTATAGCGGATGCGGACATTGACGAAGGTGTCGCCGGTGACTGGCGCCTCGTCGATGACGGTGTCGTCATCGCTCATTTCGGTGTCGGTGTCGGGCTCTTCGACGGTGCCGGGGAGCGGTTCTGGCACGGCCTCGGCGCTGTCGGCCGGGATGATCTCGTAGAAGGCGGTGACCGACAGACCGGCACCGAGTTCCCCCGCGTCGACCAGATCGTTATTGAAATCGCCGTTGTCCAGCACGCGGTTCTCGTAGCCGACGAGGCGGTAGGCCTTGACCTTGTTCTTGTTGAAAGCGACCTGCAGTTTCACATCCTTGGCGATGGTCAGGAGCGACCCCGACAGGCCGTTGAGGAAGGCGCGGCGCGCCTCGTCGGGTCCGTCGATGTAAAAATAGATGCCGTTGCCGTTGTCGGCCAACTGTTCCAACTGTTCGTCGCGATAGTTGCCGCCGTCCCACGCCTCGCCGAAGCCGTAGACGCTCAGGAATACGCCGGTGTCGCGCTTTTGAGCGATGAAATCAACCAGTTCGTTCTGATCGGTGATGCCGACATTGAAGTCGCCGTCGGTCGCGAGGATGACGCGGTTATTGCCGTCGACGAGGAAGTTCTCGGTCGCCACCTCATAGGCGAGCTGAATACCGCCCGATCCGTTGGTCGAACCGCCCCCTTCGAGGTTGTCGATCGCGGCGTAGATGGTCTCTTTATCGCTGCCGGGTGTCGAATCGAGAACAAGCGCCTCGTTGCCGGCGTAGCTAACGATGGCGACGCGGTCGATGTCGCGCATCTGTGAAGCCATCATCCGGAAGGCTTTTTTGAGAAGCGGCAACTTGTTGGCCGACATGGTCATCGAGCCCGAAACGTCGATGAGGAATACGAGATTGGCCGGCGGCTGGTCGGCCAGCGCCACCTCCTGCCCCTGCACCCCGAGCATCATCAGTTTGTGTTTTGGATTCCACGGACAGGTGGCCAGTTCGGTGTAAAGGCGGAACGGGAGGTCGCCTTCGGGTAGTTTATAGCGCATATGGAAGTAATTGATCATTTCCTCGATGCGGACCGATTCGGCGGGGGGCAGTTCGCCATTCTTGAGATAGCCGCGCACCAGCGAATAGGAGCCGGTGTCGACATCGATCGAGAAGGTGGAGCGGTCGATCGTCGCGGTCTCGAAGTACGGGTTCTCGAGGATCGGGTCGGTCGTAGCCATCTTCACGCGGCGCGTCTCCTCATCGGTCAGGAGTGTATCGTCGTCGGAGATAAGGATATCCTCCTCGACCACCATTTCGTCGGGATACCAGTTCTCGTCCGATACGGTTTCGTCGACCATCGGTTGCGAAGAATCGGCGGCGGTGGCGTTGTCGGTATAGGTACCGTCGCCGGGAGACTCGTCCTCGGCTGGGTCGCCGCCGGTGTTGATATCTTCCTTTTCCTCTTCGGCGGCGCGCGACGCATCGCTGTTCTTGTAGCCGATCTGTTCGTCGCCGTAGTTGTCGAGTGTTTTATCGCTCTTGGGGACCCCGGTCCCGTTGGGATCGGCCTTTGCGCCACAAGCGGCGACAAAAAGCAAAAAAATGAAAAGAGCTAGCAATTTCATGATGTTCATGGCATTCTCCATTCACCCTGTTGGTCAGCAAACCGGTGATATGGTGTCTTGCCGAAGGTTTTTTTATTGAACGGTGTTGAAAAAGTGTCTGTCGTTCCTAGTGGGCGGCGGTGGGACCGGTCTTGTCTTCCATGTGTTTCTTGTAGATGCCGTGCAGGAGGAGCAGGCCGATGGGGGTGACTATCGCCATGCCGCCGATCCAGACCCAGACCATGTAGTGTTGGGAAAGATCGCCCACCACCTGCACCGCCTTCCCGGCGGCGTCGAGCACCTTCGCTCCGGTCGCCGGATCGATCTTGTCGACCATCGGGGTGTAGGCGTTGACGAGCATTCCCGACATCGGGCCGACGACGAATTTGGCGAGGAAGAACGGCAGGACCGCCAGCGCGATGTAGGTCCCCTCTTTCCCCTTGGGCGCTATCTCGGCGGTGAACTGCATGAGCCGCGGCGACCAGATCGCCTCGCCGATGGTGAAGACGGTGAAAAAGACGATGAGCGACCAGTATTCGGGTACCGGCGGGTTGGCAAGGAGCGTCGGCATATCGGGCGCCATCGCGAGCCACTTGATGAAGACGATCTCGCCGAGCACCGAATCGGTGAGCCCCGAGAAATAGGCGCCGGGGATGACGGCGATGAAACAGGAGAGGGCCGAGATGGTCGAGCCGACCACCAGCATCGTGAAGGAGCGCCATTTTTTCGTTATCGCGGCGAACAGCGGGACGAGGAAGATGATGAGCGCCGGGTTGAGGACGCCGTAGATGTTGCCGATCTTCGCCCCTTCGCCCAGCACGCGGATGCCGTACTTCGGGAAGGTGTAGTGGAGGTGGAAGAAGATGAACCGGACAAAGAGCGTCACGGTGAGGATGAGGATGAATATCCAGAAATAGTTCTCCGAAACGGCGCTTTTTATGCGGCCGTACATGGTGAGGAAGGCGCTCTTTATCGCGGCGAGCCCCGATCCGTGGTCCTGCACGGGCTTGACGACTATCTTAGAACTCTTCTTGCCCTGTTCGTCGGTCTCCTCCTCCACCTCGATGCCGTCGCGGATGAAGAATATGCAGGCGGCGCTCAGGGCGGTGAGGATGAACGCCGTTACGAAGAGGAGCTGATAGGTCGAAAAGTGCATGCCCAAGAGCGTCGCGCCGAAGTTCTCGTTGATGATCTTGCCGGTGGCGTCGCGTTCGACGAACACCGTGCGGAAGTAGTCGATCATCCAGCCGCCGATGGCGTAGGCGGCGTTCATGATGACATAGAACAGACCGAAACCGAGCGTCGCACCCTCTTTGGTCGTGAAGCGTTTTATCGATACCGACACTACCGGCGCCACCATCGCGAAGCCGATGGCGAAGGGGACGAACCCGACGAAGAATATCAGCACCGGATGGGTGACGAAGGTCATGAAGAACCGGGCGAAGACGAGGAAGATAACGCTGAAGATGAGGGTCCGCTTGATGCCGATGGTGTCGACCAGCGCCCCCGATACCATCCCGACCAGCGACAGCAGTATCGACCACGCCATGATATAACTGCCGGCGGCGATATCGCCCAGCCCGCATTCCTTGGAAAGCCACAGGATGAGGATGGGGTTCATCGCGGCGTAGGCGACATACTGGATGATCTTGTAGGTGAACAGCACCCACATGTCGCGCGGCGAATCCTTAAGTCCTTTCGCGTAGCTCCACACGATGTAGAAAAAGGCGATGGCGAGGCCGACCATGGTCACATACACGATGATGTCGGCGGTCCGTAGCGTCGATTCAACAGCGTTCATGCACGACTCCCGTCAGATAAAAGTGTCGCTGGAAGATACCGGCCCGAGCGGGCCGAGTAAAGTTTTTTCTTCAGTGACCCGCGGCGGCGGCGTGATCCTCTCGCTTCTGGAAGAGTCCCTTCATGAGCAGCAGGCCGATGGGGGTGATGATCGCCATACCGCCGATCCACACCCAGACCATCGGATGGTCGGGATAGGAGGCGGCGATCTCTTTGTTCGGGCCGACCGGGACATAGGCGTTGAGGAGCAGTCCCGACATCGGACCGGCAATAAGTTTCGCAAGGAAGAACGGCAGGATCGCGAGGGCGAGGTAGGTGCCTTCCTTTCCCTTGGGCGCTATCTCGGCGGTGAACTGCATCAGTTTCGGCGACCAGATCGCCTCGCCGATGGTGAACACGAGGATGAAGAGGATCAGCGGCCAGTAATCGGGGGTCGGCGGGTTGGCGCGCAGCGCCTCGACCGTCGGGAAATTGCCGAGCAGACGGACGAAGATAAGTTCGCCGAGCACCGTGTCGGTGACCCATTCAAGCGACTTGCCGGGGATGAGGACGATGAAACAGGAACAGGCCGACACGATCGAGCCCACCACCAGCAGTTTGTACGATTCCATCTTCTTGGTGATGAGCGCCGCCAGCGGCACGAGGAAGATGATGAGGACCGGGTTGAGAACGCCGTAGATGGCGCCGATCTTCGCATCGAGCCCGAGGACCCGCAGGCCGTATTTCGGGAAGGTGTAGTGGAACTGGAAGAAGACCATCCGGACGAAGATGGTCAGGCCGATGATGGAGATGAATATCCAGAAGTACTTCTCCGAAACGACCGACTTGAGCATCTGGGCCGTTTTGACCGCGGCGCTCTTGATGGCGGCAAGACCGGAGCCGTGATCGATGAGCGGCTTGACCACAACATCGCCCTTTTCGTCCAATTCGACGCCGGGACGGATGAAGAATAGGAGCGCGACGCTCGCAACGGTCATGATGAGGACAAAGAGATAGAGCATCTGATAGGTCGACAGGTGGTAGCCGAAAACCAGCGTGCCGGCGTTGTCGTTGATGATCTTGCCCGCTTCGTCTTTGAGTATGTAGGCGGCGCGGACCTTATCGAAAAAGATGCCGCCGACGGCGTAGGCGGCGTTCATGATGACATAAAAGAGCCCGAAGCCGAGCGCTGCGCTCTCCTTGGTGGTGAAGCGCTTGATGGCGACCGATATGACCGGCGAGACGATCGCGAACCCGATCGCGAAGGGGATGAAGCCGACGATGAAGACCAGCGTCGGATCGGTGATGAAAGTGAGCGACACGCGGGCGATGATGAGGAAGGTGACGCTGAAGAAGAGGGTACGCTTGATGCCGATGGTATCGACCAGCGCCCCCGCCACCATCCCGACCATCGACAGCAGTATCGACCAGACGGTTATATAGGTTCCCGCCGCAACATCGCCCAGCCCGCAGTCGGCCGAAAGCCAGAGCGTCAGCGAATAGTTCTGCGACGAATAGGCGATGTAGGTGACCACCAGATAGGCGAACAATATCCACATGTCGCGTGGCGATTGCTTGAGACCTTTCAGGTAGTTCCAGATGATGGCGACGAAGATGATACCGAAACCGGTACCGCCAAAATAGACAATCATGTCCGCAAGACTCATGAAATCCCTCCAAGAGAGTAAAAAGTCGCTGAAGTATATCGAACTTTCCCCCGCTGGCAAATTATTTATCAAATTGCTTTTTGTGGGAAGTTCCGCTAGGCTCGGGAACATGAATGTGCCGCTGTGGCTTTACTATGCATTGAAAAGAAGCGTTGTCGACCGGCCGTTCCTTGCCGAGGTCGACATCACCGAACAGTGCAACCTGCGCTGTCCTCACTGTTATCATTTCGCCGGTAAAGAGGTGGCGCAGGAAAATGAGCCGTCGATCGACGAATGGAAAAAAAGATTCGGAGAATTATACGACCGCGGGGTACGGGGAGTGATGTTGATGGGGGGCGAACCACTTTTGCGGCCCGAGGTGGTGCTGCTTGCCGACCGGATATTCCCCTTCGTCGAGATGATAACCAACGGAACGCAACCGCTTCCCGAAAAGGAAAGCTATCGCCACCGGATATTCGTCTCGCTCGACGGTACTGAAGCGACCCACGACGCGATCCGCGGTGCCGGAATATTTCAACAGGTAGTAACGCGGGTGACCGGCGACCGGCGGGTCGTTTTCAACATGACACTCATGGAGCACAACTATCGGGAACTCGAATATGTGGTCAACCTTGCCGACGATATCGGCATCTCGGGGGTCGTCTGCAATCTGTACACCACGCTACAGGATCGCGGCGGATCGATATCGCGGGAACTGCGCAAAAAGATGACCGACGAACTGCGCCGGGTAAGGAGACTGAAGCCGGGGATATTGCAGATAACCGAGGCGGGGATCGACTGGTTCGAACAGGGCGACCACCGCGACGCCTGCTACTGGCGGGAACAGGTACTTCACTTCGATATCAATTGGAAGCCGCGTTATTGTTTCGCCGACGCCGACTGTGCACACTGTGGCTGTTTCTCGGGGGCGATGGGAAAACCGTTCCGTTCCTTCAAACATTTCATGGGATTAGTGGGCATCGCGCTTCGCAAACGCTAAAAAAATTCTCCTTGACATCTTGAAAACGAAAGGGTATAAAGGAAACGCATTTTGAGTTTTAAGTTTCCTTCGTTTTGGAGGTTCTCATGGCGGAAGATACCCGCGAACTGGTGGTCGCCGAGGCGAAAAGGCTCTTTTACCAATACGGGTTCCGGCGCATCACGATGGACGAGATCGCCGCGAACCTGCGGATGAGCAAGAAAACGCTGTACGCGCTGTTCCCGTCGAAGGAGGAGTTGGTGCGAGCGGTCATCCTCACCATCATGGCGCCGAAAATGGCGCGAATGAAGGGACTCATGCAGGGGTCGGGCACCGTCGCCGAGTTCTTCGGCGGGGTCGTCGAGGTTTTTCACGCGCTTGGCCGCGAGGTTTCGGAGCCGATGATGCTCGATATGAAGATGTCGCCCGATATATGGAAAGAGATAGAGGAGCGGCGGCTCGAAACACTCTCGCACATCGGAGAGGTGATCGAGCGCGGTAAAAAGACCGGCGAGGTGCGGGCAGACCTCAATGTCGATCTCTTCCTGCGGGTGTTCATGCTGGTCATCAACCGCATCGGCAACCCGACGATGATGCTTGAACTCAACATGAAGCCGTCGGAACTCGCCGGACAGCTCTTCGGAATATTCTTCCACGGCATCGTGCCGGCCGACCGGCGGGCAGGAGGTGTCTCATGAAAAAGATATTCCTTTTCGTCGTGTTCCTGTTCATTGCCGCCTGCAACGGCAAGGAGAATGTGAACGAGATTGTGCTGACCGGTTCGGTCGAGAGCGACACGGTGCGTATCTCTCCGCTGGTCGCCGGACGGCTGACCGAGATGAACGCGGTCGAAGGGATGACGGTGAAGAAGGGGGCGGTCGTCGCCCGGCTGGACACCGCCGATCTTGAACTGCAGTTGAAACAGGCCGACACCGGCGTGCGGGCCGCCTCAGCGCGACTGGCGCTCGTCAAAAAAGGGGCGCGCAGCGAAGACCTCGCGACCGCCAAGGAGTTGGTCAATCAGGCCGAGATCGCGGCCGAGAAATTCGAGCGCGAGTATCAGCGGCTGTCGCGGCTCAAGGAGGCGGGATCGGTCACCGAGAAGGATCTCGACGACATGATGACCCAGCGCGACCGAGCGAAAAGTCAGGTGGAACAGGCAAAAAAACAGTATGAAAAGGCGCAGAACGGCGCGCAGAAAGAGGAGATCGACGCGGCGGTCGCCGCCTACGATCAGGCGCGCTCGGCCATCGATATACTAAAGAAGAAGATCGCCGACTGCACCGTCTATGCGCCGCGCGACGGGACGGTGCTCCACCGGCTCGCCGAACCGGGCGAGGTGGCATCTCCGGGGAGTACGCTGGCCATCATCTCCGACCTGTCGACGGTCAAGATAACGGCCTTCGTGCCGGAACGCGATCTGGGGCTGGTGAAGCTCGGCCTGCAGGCATCCGTGCGTGTCGATTCGTTTCCCGACAAACCGCTCACCGCGAAGGTGTCGCGCATCGCCGATGTCGCCGAATTCACGCCCAAAACGATACAGACCAAGGAAGAGCGGGTCAAAACGGTCTACCGGATCGAACTGACCGCCGACAACACGGAAGGGATCTTTAAGCCGGGGATGCCGGTGGATGTGGTGTTTGAGCGTGAGAAGTGAACGGTGAGCGGTGAACAGAATAGTAGGGGCGCCCCAACGGGACGCCCTGTTGAGCTATGACAGCAGAGGTCCTTATCGCCACCGACCTTCGCTTCTCCTTCGGCAAGGTCACGGCGCTCGCGGGGGTCGATCTGACGGTCGAAAAGGGTGAGATCTTCGGCATCGTCGGCCCCGACGGCGCCGGGAAGACGACGCTCATCCGTATCTTCTGCGGCCTGCTGCCGCCCGCCGCCGGGTCGTGCCGCGTCCTCGGGTTCGACACGGTGAAGGAGAAGATGGCACTCATCCGCAAGATCGGCTATCTCTCGCAGCGTTTCTCGCTCTACGGCGATCTCACGGTGTCGGAAAATATCGATTTCTTCGCCGAGATACACGGCGTGAAAGGCTATGCGGCGCGCAAGAAAGAACTGCTCGACTACATGGACCTCGAACGGTTCCGCGGCCGGCTGTCGGGCGCGTTGTCGGGCGGCATGAAGCAGAAACTGGCGCTTGCCTGCACCCTCATCCACACCCCCGAGATCATCTTCCTCGACGAGCCGACCAACGGCGTCGATCCGGTGGCGCGGCGCGATTTCTGGGACATCCTCGCCGAGGTCTCGGCGGGCGGGGTCACCATCGTCATCTCGACACCCTACCTCGACGAGGCGGAACGGTGCAAGCGGGTCGCCTTCATGGAGGGCGGTCAGGTCATCACGGTCGAGACGCCGCGCGGCGCCAAGGAACGGTTCCCGGGACATCTGGTCGAGGTCATCTGCGACCCGGTGAAGAAGGCCTACGAACTGGCGCAGGCGGTGCCGGAGGTCCGGTCGGTGCAGATCTTCGGCGATAAGATACATGTCGAACTCGCGGAGGAGACGGAGGAGGCGGCGCTCAAGAAAGCGCTGGAAGGTCCGGTGCGGGTATCGCAGTTCCGGAAGGTCAGGCCGACGCTGGAGGATGTCTTCATCAAACTGCTGACCGAACAGCGGAGGGCGGCATGAACGGCGACGCCATCACCGTATCGAAACTCGAGAAGCGGTTCGGGTCGTTCCGCGCCGTCAAGGGGATCGACTTCACGGTGGGACGCGGCGAGATATACGGATTCCTCGGCGCGAACGGCGCGGGAAAATCGACGACGATAAAGATGCTCTGCGGACTCTTGGAACCGAGCGGCGGCACGGCGCTGGTCGCCGGGGTCGATGTGGCGAAGGATCCCGAGGGGGTCAAGCGCCGGATCGGCTACATGTGCCAGAAGTTCTCGCTGTACGAGGACCTGACGGCGGCCGAGAATGTCGATTTCTTCGGCGGCATCTACGGGATGACGCCCGCCCGGCTCACGGCCCGGCGCGACGAGGTCTTCGCTCTGCTGGAACTCACCGAACGGCGCAATACCTTCGCGGGGGACCTGCCGCGCGGCTTCCAACAGCGGCTGGCGCTCGCCTGCGCCATCGTCCATGAACCCGACATCATCTTCCTCGACGAACCGACCGCCGGGGTCGACCCGATACAGCGGCGCGCCTTCTGGGATCTCATCTATTCGTTCTCGGCGGCGGGGACCACCATTTTCGTCACGACCCACTTCCTCGACGAAGCGGAGTTCTGCCACCGGATATCGTTCATCGCCGACGGGGAGATAGTGGCCGAGGATACCCCGGCGGGTTTGAAGAAACTGCTCGCGGCGTGGCGGCTGTACGAGGTGCAGGCGGCCGATCCGGCCTCTCTCCTCCCGGCGGTGCGTGCGATCCCGGCGGTCAGGTCGGCGGCCCTTTTCGGCGACACGCTCCATGTCATGGCCGACGCGGGAACGGACCCCGGATCGCTTTTCGGAACGGTGAAGGGCGTCACGGCGGTCGAGCCGGTGCCCCCGACGCTGGAGGATGTGTTCCTTCATATCGCGGGGAAAAAAGGATGAATCTGCACGCAGTAATAAAAAAAGAGTTCATTCAGATAGGGCGCGACCCGAGAAGCCTGTTCATGCTCATCTTCTTCCCTGCGTTCCTGCTTCTGTTCTTCGGCTATGTCCTGTCGTTTGATGTCCGCAATGTGACGCTCGGGGTGCTCGATCTCGATTCGACCGAGCGGTCGCGCGAACTGACCCTCACCCTCACCGGCGGCGAATATTTTAAACTCGAGACGATGTTTATGAACCGCGCGAACCTCGACGCGGCGCTCGATGACGGGACGGTGATGGTGGCGCTCGTGATCCCCGAAGGGTTCGCAAAGGCGCTGGAGCGGGGCGAAACGGCGCCGGTGCAGGGGTTCATCGACGGCTCCGACGGCAGAAAAGCGGCGATCGTGCAGGGCTATCTGCAGGCCTACACCACCGCCTACGGACAGCGGGTGGTCGCCGACTGGGCGCTGCGGATGGGACGCAAGGTGTCGCTCCCGATAGCGCCCGAAGGCCGCATCTGGTACAACCCCGAACTCAAGTCGAGTCTTTTCCTCATTGCGGGACTCATCGTCTTCATCCTCATGATCACCGGGACCATATCGACGGCGCTGTCGGTGGTGCGGGAACGGGAACGCGGCACGATGGAGCAGCTCCTCGTCTCGCCGCTGAACGCCGTGACGGTCATCGTCGGCAAGACGCTCCCCTACCTCGCCATCGCGGCGGTGAGCACCGTCATCATCCTCACCGTCGGCAATGTCGCTTTCGATGTGGTCATCAAGGGGTCGATGCTGTTGCTTGCCGCCGCGGCGCTTCTCTTTGTCCTCGCGGCGCTTGGACAGGGGATCCTCATCTCGACGATAACCACCTCCCAGCAGGTCGCCTTCTTCGTCGCGGCGCTCTCGAGCATGCTGCCGTCGCTTCTCCTGTCGGGCTTCATCTTCCCGATATCGGGGATGCCGGCCGTCATCCGGGCGATCACGGTGGTGGTCCCGGCGAAGTATTTCGTCGAACTCCTGCGCGGCATCATGATGCGCGGCGCCGGCTTCGAGACGGGGATGTACGACCTCTTGGCGCTCGCCCTTTTCTCGACCTTTATGATCGTGGTATCGGCGGTGCGGTTGAAAAAAGTGAGGCTCGTCTGATGCGGAAGATGCTGGCGCAAATGATCCGCAAGGAACTGATGCAACTGCGGCGCGATAAAAAGATGTTCCCGATACTTTTCGTCGCGCCCATCGTTCAGCTCATTGTTCTCGGATACGCCGCCAACTTTGACATTGCCGACATCCCGGTGGCGGTCTGCGACCACGACAAAAGCGAGGAGAGCGCCGATTATCTGGGCCATTTCTTCGGGAGCGGCTACTTCACCCGCACCGTGGAAGCGGCGGCCGACCGCGATATCGACCCGGCGATGGACCGCGGCATCGTACAGGTGGGGCTCGTCGTCCCCAACGGGTTCGGCGAGAAGATACGGCGGGGGGAAGCGACCGCGGTGCAACTGCTCATCAACGGCTCCGACACCAACTACGCCTCGAACGGGTTCACCTACGCGGTGCAGATAACGGCGCGCTATTCGGCGGCGATACTGGTCGAACGGATGGCGACGCTCGGGATAGCGTCGATCCCCGGTGTCGATCTGCGCCAGCGGGTCTGGTACAACCCCGAACTGCTCACGCGTCACTTCATGGTGCCGGCGCTGCTCGGGCTCATCCTCATGATCATCACCATCATGCTCACCGCGATGGCGATCGTCCGCGAAAAGGAATCGGGGACCATCGAGATGCTCGTGGTCACCCCGATCCGCAAACTGCCGGTGCTCGCCGGAAAACTCCTGCCGTTCCTCTTTATCGGCCTCATCGAGGTACTGCTGGTGACGCTGGTGGCGATCAATCTTTTCGGCATCCCGTTCAAGGGACAGGGGTGGCTGCTGTTCGTCGGATCACTGCTTTTCCTGTTCAACACCCTCGGGCTCGGACTGCTCGTCTCGACCATATCGCAGACGCAGCAGCAGGCGATGATGACGGTGATGTTTGTCATCATGATGCCCTTCATCTATCTGTCGGGCTTCGTCTTCCCAATAGATTCGATGCCCGAGATGTTCCAGTATCTCTCGAAGGGGATATCGCTCACCTACTACCTTGAGATAGTGCGCTCGCTCTTCCTCAAAGGCTCCGGCATCGAGGTACTTTACGATGACTTCATCGCCCTCACCATCCTCGGCGTCGTCACCTTCGCCATCTCGGTCGTCCGGTTCCGGAAGTATATCTGATAGTGGAAAACTACTTGACGATGACGCCCCATTCGAGCGCGGTGAAGCCGTCACGGGCGAAGGGTTCGATGAGCGGCGTCGCGAGGTGTTCGCCGCAGGCGTCGGTCGCCCGTACCGCATAGAAAAGACGCTGGAGGCTGTCGGGCGTCGGAGTGATGTCGAGCGTGATGAGCGGGTCTATCTCGGCGGCGGTCTGCGGGAAGAGGTCGTAGCAGGGGCCGCCGTTCAGACGCGGTATCCACCACGCGATGAAGTCCTCTATCTCGCGCCCGGCGAACCCGTAGGCGGCGAGGTTCGCGCGGAAGAATTTCTCCAGCCCCTGCTTCGCTACGGTCCACCCCTCCGCGTACTGGTACTGGTCGGGCTGCTGCGCCTCGTAGAAGAGGTAGCCGAACTGACCGTCGATGGTGCCGTCGGGGTCGACCGTCACCTGCCAACCGTCGCCGTAGTCGGGGATCGAGGTGGTCACAAAACCGCCCAGCGGGAAGCCGAGCGTGACCGAAACATCGGTCGTTTCGAGGGGATAGAGATAGATGTTCGGCTTTGCCGCCTGTGCCTGCGCCTCTATCCGCAGGTCGAGATAGTCGCCGGGGCCGGTGGTCGAGACCGCCTTGTCATAGAGCGCCATATCCATATCCTGGAATTGGAAGCGGTAGTCGCCCGCCGGCAGGTTGATGACGAAACGGCCGGTACCGTCGGTCGTGAAACAACCGATGGTGGCGCCGTTGGTGTCGGTCACCGTTATCGCGGTATTCGCGAGCGCGGTCGGCCCGAAGTAACTTTGGATCATGAAGATGTTGCCGTTGATGAGGTTGTCGGGCATCACCGGATCGAGATCGACCGTGATGGTGTCGCCGAATTTTGCGTCAGCGGCGTTGGTGAAAAAGCCGTCGGCCGTTTCGTAGATGAAGTAGTGAGGGGTCTGCCCGTCGTAAGGATTTTCTTCGGGGACATTGAGCGTGATGGTCCCTTCGGTGTCCATCGTCAAGGTATCGAGCCGGACGCCCCAGCCATCAGAATAGACCACGAGCGATATGCCGGTCGCGACATCGGGGAGGTCGCCCTTCACATAGGTGGTCCCGAGGTTGAAGCAGTTACCGTTGTCGATGTCGGGCGTTTCGTCATCATCGGCATAGGGTTCCTGACATTCGTATGTTTCATAACCGGAACAGGCATCATTGCAATAAGCCGTACCGAAAGACCATTTTTCATCGAGATCGCCGCAGTAAACACTGCCGCCGTCGCAGGTTTCGCCCGCATCGATTATCCCGTTACCGCAGGTAGCGGGAACATCGACATCGAGTATTTCATCGGACGCGGCATCGTCAGGTACGACATCATCGGTCACCGTGTCATCGGTCACGGCGGTGTCGGTATTCGCCGCGCTGTCGGTATCGGTTCCCGGTTTCGGCTCGGTCTCATCGCCGCAGGCCCACAGCAGGAGCGCCGCCATGATGACGAGCCACGTTATTTTTTTCATTTCGCTTTCCCCCTTCCAAAAATCCATAAGTGAACGAGCTTTCTCTTCGACCGGCCCTTTAGTGTACTCCGCGCGCCCGAATTCTCAAAATATCTCTACCATTATTATCCCCCTGATTTTATTCCTGTTGCTTTTGGCCCGTATCGGACTATAGTCGCACCGAACTTTTGGAGACGCGCATGACCATCCTTCCGTTATTTAAAGAATTAGGACTTTCGCAGGAGACCCTGCTCGCCCTCAAGGCAAAAGGCTTCGAAGAACCGACCCCCATCCAGCGGTCGGTCATCCCGCTACTGCTCGGCGAGACCTGCGATGTGGTGGGTCAGGCGCGGACCGGCACCGGCAAAACGGCCGCCTTCGCCCTCCCGATGCTGGAGCGAATAGACCCGGCGGTGCGCGGGGTGCAGGGGCTCGTTCTGGTCCCGACCCGCGAACTGGCATTGCAGGTATCCGAGGAGATCATCAGTCTCAGAGGCTCGCGAACACTACAGGTGCTCCCCATCTACGGCGGCGCGCCGATATTCGATCAGATAAAACGGCTGAAACGCGGCGTGCAGTTGGTCGTCGGGACGCCGGGGCGGATACTCGATCTGTTGGAGCGGCGTGAACTGAAACTCGACGCAGTGACCACGCTGGTCCTCGACGAGGCCGACGAGATGCTCAACATGGGCTTCATCGACGATGTCGAGACGATAACGGCCGCGACGCCCAAAGAACGGCGGATGCTCCTGTTCTCGGCGACGATGCCCGACCCGATACTCCAGCTCGCGCGGCGCCGGATGGGGAAATACCAGCTCATCCGCGAGGAATCGAAGGACCTTACCACCGAACTGACCGAACAGATATACTTCGAGGTCCGCGAGTCGGACAAATTCGAGGCGCTCTGCCGCATCATCGATGTGTCGGAGAACTTCTACGGCCTCATCTTCTGCCGCACCAAGGTCGATGTCGATCAGGTGTCGCGCAAACTGCTCGACCGCGGCTACACCGCCGATCTCCTGCACGGCGACATCACCCAGCGGGAACGGGAACGGGTGATGGAACGGTTCAAGGCGAAGCGGAACACCATCCTCGTGGCGACCGATGTGGCGGCGCGCGGGCTCGATGTCAACAACCTGAGCCATGTCATCAACTACTCCCTGCCGCACGACCCCGAATCGTATGTCCACCGCATCGGCCGCACCGGCCGCGCCGGGAGCGAAGGGACCGCGATAACCTTCGTGACGCCCGACGAATATCGCCGCCTCCTGTTCATCAAACGGATCGCCCGCACCGAGATACGGCGCGAGAAACTGCCGGGGGTGAGCGAGGTGCTGCAGGTCAACATGCAGCGGGTGAAAAGCGAGATACAGGGGATGCTCGCCGTCACCGCCGACCCGCAGTCGCTTAAACTGGCGCGGGAACTGCTCATGGAGAACAGCGCCGAAGAGGTGGTGAGCACCCTCATCGCCCGCGGATACGGCGAACTGTTCCGTAGCGACCGCTACCGCGAGATCGAAGATATCTCCCACCGCCGCAAAGAGGCGGTCAACGCCGAAGGGCGGACGCGGCTCTTCATCGCGCTGGGCCGGGCCCACGGCCACACGGCGCGCTCCATCGTGACACTCCTCGCCGAGAAATCGGGCGTCGCCGAGAACGCCATTCAGGGACTGAAACTCTTCGAGACCTTCTCGTTCATCACCGTCCCGTTCGAGGATGCCGAGAAACTTCTCCGCTTCTTCAAGGGCGACAAGGAGAAAAAACCGCTCGTCACCCGGGCCCGCGCCGAGGACGGCGGCCACGGCGGTCACGGCGACCACAAAAAACCGCACGGCAAACGGCCCGCCTTCAAACCGGCATTCAAGCGCAAGAAGAAATAAAAAATCTCCTGCCATCCCTCTTGCTTCCCACCCCGCTTCCGAGTAATATGCCTCCCGAACGGAGGAGACGATGACCGAACCGCGCGAACTGCCGACCGAGCCGGAACACGGCAAAGAGAAGCTCTACCGCGTCCTTTTCAACATCGCCGGGATGGCGCCGCGTCATGTGGTGGCCGAATCGATCGAGGCGGTGCGCAAGCAACTCGACGCCGAAAAGATCGATCCGGCGCTCATCGCCGAGATCCGTTTCCTTGAGAGTTACTACCCGGCCGATTATAAACGGGTATCGATCTACGGTCCGTCCGAAGACGACGATTGGAGCCTCTGATGCAGGAACGGATAGAACATCTGAGAAAGATATATCAGGCGATCGGCGATGCGGCCGCCATCGCCCGCCGCCATCCTGACGCGATACGCCTCGTCGGCGTCGCCAAGCACAAACCGGCATCGCTCATCCGCGAATTCCGCCGCGCCGGACTTGTCGACATCGGCGAAAGTTATGTGCAGGAATTTCTCGACAAGTACGAGGAGCTGAAGGACGACGCCATCGAATGGCACTTCATCGGTCACCTGCAGTCGAACAAGGTGAAATATATCATCGACAAGGTGCAGTGGATACATTCGGTCGATTCGGTGAAACTGGCCGAGGAGATACAAAAGCAAGCCGAAAAACAGAATGTGGCGCGCATCAACATCCTGCTCCAGATAAATCTCGGCGGCGAGGAATCGAAGAGCGGCACCGGTCCCGACGAAGCGACGGCGCTCTACCGTGCCGTGAAGGGTTTCGACCGGCTCGCGGTGTGCGGTCTCATGGCCATCCCGCCGTTCCTCGAACCGGAAGCGGTGCGCCCCTACTTCCGGCAGCTCCGCGAACTGCGTGATCGTATCCTCCGTGAAGAGCAGGCCGACCCGCGTCTTTTTTCTGAACTTTCGATGGGAATGTCCAATGATTTCGATGTTGCCATTGAGGAGGGAGCGACCATGGTTAGGCTCGGCACCATACTCTTCGGCGAACGGTAAAGGAGAAATATCGTATGCCCGATCCGTGTGCCCGATTTATTGCAATCCCGAAACGGCTGAGGTAGAATCGGCCCGGTTATCGAACGGGGTTCCGACATGACGCATCCCTATCGCCCACCCTACAAATTGACGCCTGCCCTTCTTCATCTGGTTGCCGAGATCGCCGAACGGATCGGGCATTATGCCGCCCTCGACGCTTCCGCGCTCTCGCCGCGCCTGCGGAAGAACAACCGGCTCCGTTCCATACACGCATCGCTCGCCATCGAGAACAACACCCTCTCTCTGGAACAGGTGACGGCGGTCATCGAGGGAAGGCATGTCATCGGCCTTCCGCACGAGATACAAGAGGTCCGCAACGCCTATGCCGCCTATGAACGACTGAGCGATTGGCAGGCGACATCCCGCGACGATCTGCTAGCGGCGCACGCCCTGATGATGAACGGGCTGGTTGACCGGCCGGGCGAGTTCCGCAGTGGTAGCGTGGGAGTATTCAAGGGCAAGGAACTGATCCATCTGGCGCCGGCGGCCGACCGCGTCCCGCAGTTGATGGAGGACCTTTTTTCATGGCTGAAGGATACCGACGAACATCCGCTCGTCGCGAGCAGCGTATTCCATTACGAGTTCGAATTCATCCATCCATTTCCCGATGGGAACGGCCGGTTGGGGCGGCTTTGGCAGACGCTGATATTGAGCGGATGGAAACCGCTCCTCGCCTTTCTGCCGGTGGAAACGGTGATACACGATCGGCAGGAGGAATACTACCGCATGCTGGCGATGGCCGATGCGCAGGGCGATGCGACACCGTTCGTCGAGTTCATGCTGGGAGCGCTCCGTTCCGCTATCGAACAGGCGACGACGAACAACACCGGAGGCACCAAGTCGGCACCAAGTCGGCACCAAGTTGAAATATTGCGTAAGTGTTTAGAAGATAATGGGATAATAGAACTCATGGCGATCGACGGAAGAACCGACCGGACCAAGTTCAGGGATCAGATTCTCAACCCGCTCATCGAACAAGGACTGGTCGAAATGACCGTCCCCAACAAGCCACGCTCCAGTAAACAGAAGTATCGCATCACCGAAAAAGGGAAGGCGCTTCTCGTCAGTTAGGGTCGCCTAAAAAGATTTTGCTTAACTTTAAAAGAATTAGGTTGACAAAACTCCGGACCGTATTATAGTGCTAAACGACGACGGTCAACGGAGTGCCTCATGGAGCGGATATATCTCGATTACAACGCGACCACGCCGGTCCGGCCCGAGGTGCGCGACGCGGTGCTTCCTTTTCTGAATAAACTGTTCGGCAATCCCTCCTCGCGCCATCTCGAAGGGCGGCAGGTCAAGACGAAGATAGAGGCGGCCCGCGCACAGGTGGCCGCGGCCATCGGCGCCGACCCGGAACGGATCGTCTTCAACGCCGGGGCGACCGAGGGAAATGTCACGGTCCTGCGCGGCTATCAGGTGAACTATAAGGAAAAGAAAGGGCGCAACCATATCATCGTGAGCGGCGTGGAGCATCCCGCCGTGTACGACACCGCCAAGAAGATGGCGGGCGAAGGGTACGAGGTTTCGTTCGTGCCGGTCGACGGCGAGGGGAACCTCGATATGGCGTTCCTGAAAAACGCGATCAAGGAGACGACCGGCCTCATCTCGGTGATGACGGTCAACAACGAGACCGGCGTCATCTATCCGGTCAAGGAGATCGCGAAGATCGCCCACGAAAAGGGGATACTCTTCCACACCGACGCGGTGCAGGCGATCGGCAAGATGCCCTTCAGCGTGAAGGATATCGACGCCGACTTCGTGACGCTCTCGGCCCACAAGGTCTACGCCCCGAAAGGTGTCGGCGCGCTGTATATCAAGAAAGGAAAGCGGCTCGATCCGCTACTGACCGGCGGCCATCAGGAAAATAACCGGCGCGCCGGCACCGAGAACGTCGTCGGGATGGTGGCGATGGGCAGGGCGCTCGAACTCGCGTCGGGCGAGATGGCGGCCGACCGTGAACGGATCGGCAAGATACGCGACGCCTTCGAGGCGCGCATCCTCGCCGAGGTGCCCCACACGCGGCGCAACGGCGGGGCCGACAACCGGCTCTACACCACCAGCAACATCAGTTTCCGCTTCGTCGAAGGCGAGGCGATACAACTCAAACTCGACTACCACGGCATCGCCGTATCGACCGGTTCGGCCTGTTCGTCCGGGACGCTCGACCCGAGCCATGTCATCATGGCCATCTGTAATGGCGACGAAGAGGAGGCCCATTCGTCCATCCGCTTCAGCTTCGGGAAATACTCGAAGATGGAGGAGGTCGGTTATGTGGTCGACCGGGTCAAGGAGGTCGTCGCGCAACTTCGCAGTTTCTCCCCGCTCTACGATAAGTTTATGAATTCAAAGCCAAAATGAGGCTGTCATGAATTACACCGAAAAGGTCATGGACCACTTCATGAATCCGCGCAATGTCGGCAAGATCGAGGACGCCAACGCGATCGCCGAGGTGGGCAACCCCTCGTGCGGCGATGTCATCAAGATGTACCTCAAGATCAACGGCGAGATGATCGAGGACATCAAGTTCCAGACCTTCGGCTGCGGCGCCGCGATAGCGGTCAGTTCCCAGACCACCGAGATGGTCAAGGGAAAGTCGCTCAAGGAGGCGCTCGACATCACCCGCGATCAGGTGGCCGACGAACTGGGCGGACTCCCCGCGGTCAAGATGCACTGCTCGAACCTCGCCGCCGACGCGCTCCATCAGGCGGTGAAGACCTACATGAAGGAACATGGCATCGCCTAGCGGTAATCGCCGCGTCGCCATCGTCACCTTCGGCTGCAAGGTAAATCTTTTCGAAAGCGAACAGCTTGCCACGGCGCTGTCGGGCTACACACTCGTCGACGCCGACGGGCCGGCCGACCTCTATATCGTCAACGGCTGTACCGTCACCGCGGCGGCCGACGCGCAGGTCCGTTCGATGGCGCGGCGGCTTTCCCGCACCGGGGCGCCGGTCATCGTCACCGGCTGTTACGCCCGCACCAACGACAGTCACCGGCCGGTGGAAGAGGGGATCGTCTACCTGCCCGACATCGCGGCGGTGGCGAGGTATCTCGAACGGGCGGTGAACGACGACTTCACCGTACTGCGCGCCCGGCCCGTCATCAAGATAGAGGATGGCTGCACCGGTTCCTGCGCCTACTGCGTCATCCCGTCGGTGCGCGGCCGTGATATCCGCAGCGTGCCGCCCGACACGGTCGAACAACTGCTCCGCAGCGTCCATGACCGCGGCTACCGCGAGGTGGTGCTGACCGGCATCCATGTCGGGAAGTACGGCCACGAACGGGCCGACGGGGCGCGGCTCGCCGACATCGTGGAGATGGCCCACGCCATCGTCGGGCGGGTGCGGCTCTCATCGCTCGAGGCCGACGAGATAGACGACCGCCTGCTGGCGCTTGCCGCCGCCGGGAAGATCGTGCCGCACTGGCATATCCCGCTGCAGGCGGGGAGCGATGTAGTGCTCCGCGCGATGCGCCGTCCGTCGGGCACCGAACTGTTCGCCGAAAAGGTACGCGCCGTCGCGGCTTGTTATGTTGAGCCGCCTGCTATTGGAACCGACATCATAGTTGGGTTTCCCGGCGAGAGCGACGCCCATTTTGAGGAGGCGTTCCAGTTCATCTCGTCGCTTCCCTTCACCTACGGTCATGTTTTTCCCTTCTCGCCGCGCCCCGGCACCCCGGCGGCCGAACTGCACAAAACGATCGGCGTGCCGCCCGCGGTGAAAAAGGAGCGGTCGCGCCGTCTGCGCGAACTGTTCGCCGCGAAGAAACGCGATTTCCAGCGGTCGCAGGTGGGCCGCGCGATGGCGATGATACTCGAGACCGCGGTCGCTCCCGACCGGTTCGAAGGGACCACCGACACCTACTTTCAACTCACCTACCGCGGGAAGGGACAGGTCAAAGACCTTAAAAAGGTGGTGATCAGGAAGGAAGGGAAAACTTACTTCGCAGAAGAAGACAGATAGCAGTTCCGCCTCGCGACTTACAACCTCATCCACCGTAAACGGTCCCCCTTCTCCGTCGTGCGGAGAAGGAAAATCCAAAAAAGCCCTCTCTGCTCTACGGAGAGGGCGGCCGCGTCAGCGGCGGGTGAGGTTTGAGATGGCTGGGGTGAGGGTTATCAGATCATCGTTCCGAAATGCCGCTCTATCTGCGGCAGGCTTTCCTTGAGGTCGGCCGGTTCGAGTTCGAAGACCGCCGTGTCGAGCGCCGTGCGCGGCAGCGCCGCGACTATCGCCGGATAGTCGACATCGCCGCGTCCGAGCGGCCAGTGATGGTCGTCGGTGCCGTCGTTGTCGTGCAGATGCATATGGACGATGCGGTCGCCGAGATGATCGATGAAGTCGGTCGCGGGCCGTTTCGCGAAACAGCGGACGTGCCCCACATCGAGACAGAACTTCGTGTCGGGGTCCTGCGCGATCATCGCGTCGAACAGCCGGAAATCCTCTTCGTAGGTGTTCTCCCAGCGCAGAGAGACGCCGTGGGCCCGGGCATGGAGTTCGAGCCGCGCCTTCCGTTCGAGGAACCGGCTCAGCCACGCGTTCCACGAATGTTCCCCCAGAAGCGCCGGTATCGTCGTGTGGGTCACCGCGGCGGAGACATTAAGCCGCGCGCAGAATTCGAGTCCTTCGCGCAGGGTCCTTTCCGAATAGTCGGCGATCCAGCGGTCGTAACAGCCGATATTGAGTCCGTAGAACGGCAGGTGGACCGAAAGTTCGTATCCTTTCAGGTCGCGGACGAGCCGTTCGTAGGCGGCATCGTCGAGCGACCGCAAAAGAGTCGGGTCATTGAGCGTTATCTCGACGCCGAAGGTGCGTCCCAGCGCGTGGTGATGGGCGAGGTGCTGTTCGACATCGACCGTCAGGTAGCGCAGTTTCTCGAAGACCATGAAGCGCATCGGGAGACTCCGTTTCAAAAAGCGTCGCGACTATACCGAGGCAACAGGTCTTTGTCAATGGGGATTTTGACCTTCGCGCTTGACAACATTTCTAATGAAGGATATAGTCTCTTAACGCAAGGCAACCACGGGGGGAGGAATTCCATGAAACGCACGGCGCTGTTTTTCGCGGTGTTGCTTCTTCTGCCGGTGATGATTGCCGAGGCAGCCGACGAAGATTCGCTCCTGACCGACGAAGATATAATAGTCGAATCCGGTGTGAATTTCGATATTCCACCTGAAGCGACCGACTGGCCAAGCGGCCGAGAAAAGCATTACTGTTCCTGTGCTCCCGAAGCGAGTGCGGTCTGTTTGGAGCAGGAGTATGCATACCTTATCAAGGTGCAGAATTGGGGTGACGCCGTCGCCCATGAGGTCATGGTGAGCGATTCTCTGTCGCCATACTTGGACTACATTCCCCATTCGACTGAGATGGCGACAGAATTCGACGAGAATGGCGTTGGCCTCGATTGGACCGCGATCCCCGATAAACCCGCTGAGACCTTTCCTCTTTCCGACAGCGGGTATCTGGTCGCCGATACGATGGCTCCGTGTGACAGGGATACACTTTCTTGTACCGATACACGGCTTATACGGTTCAAGGTGAAACCAAAACCTGGCTTGCCCAAACCGGTGGTCATCGAGAATCGGGCCATGATTCTCCACTCCGCCGGATGGGAATATACCAATGCAAACATCCCTCTGAAACTTCGCGGCGGGTCCTGTCTGCCTGCGAGCCTGTGCGCCGAAACAAAGCCGGAATGCATCGGATTGATAAAGGATGTTGACACGACCTCCGACGACGATGCGTTGATGACCGACCACATCATACCCGATACAACGACCACACCCGACACCGACAAGGTGAAGCCGAAAGACGACGGCTGCGGTTGCTCGGTGGTATTTTAAGTTTCACCGGGGAGAGGACGATGAAGAACATGATGCTTTTTCTTTGCGCTGTGTTTCTTCTGCCGGTGGTGCTCATCGGCGTCGAAGGAACGCCTCTGGGCGGCGAACCGTATGCGAGCTGGGAAGAGGGAAGCAGCGACTACTTCGTCATGTTCAATTCGCTTATCGACGACCAAATAACGCTCTATGGCGAAACGACCAATCGTCAAGCCGACACCTGCATATTGGAAAGTTCCTTCGTGTTGGAAAACGCGCACACTCCCGATGACGCCATCGTGGCGCAAGCGTACCTTATCTGGATGGGTGCGGTCGATCCCGAGAAGTTCGATGTGGCGACCGACAACGCGGTCCATCTGAAGTTCTCCCGTGAAGATGGTTACACCTATGAAGAGGATATCGTCGCCGGAGATACGGCGAAGATGCTTGGCGACACAACCGATCCGTTCCTGTTCCAGAGCGTCCAGTTCACCGCCGACATCACTACCGGATGCACCGATACCAACCCCGGTACGGCGGCTACCGCCGATGTTGCCTTCTTTACCTATCGCATCGACATCACGCCGTTCTTTCAGAAGATATTCGACGACAACCTGTTGGCCGGGACCTTTCTCGTGGACCGCACGGTGCTACCGGGCACCTATACCTTCAGCGGCCTCGACTGCACCGACAACGATATTTACAAATGCAACACGACAATGGTCTCGAACTGGTCGATCTTGGTGGTATATAAATCGGAAAAGGTCAATAATCAGAAAATCTATCTGTATCCCGGTTTTGCCTATATGCAGGGCGAGACTGCGACCGCCAATGTGTCGGGATTCGATCTGCCGAAAAATCCGTTCCTGCGTCTTACCGCGATGACCGCCGAGGGGGATGTAGCGTTGGTGGATCCGAATTTGCCATCAGAATTCATCTATATCAAAGGCGAGAACGCAACCAGTACTTACCTACTTACCAATGACTGCAATCCGTTCGAAGAAATGCACTACGAGATATACAATTCGAACTCTTCTCTCTATGGGTGGGATCCTGACAACGAGCAGTTGAGTTGCCTGACCGGAGGGATCGATGGGCAGTATTTCGGTATTGACGCCGATACGTTCCTTCTCGATCCAAAGAAGGATGTTAATCTGCAGGAACATCTGAAACTCGACGCAACAAATCTCGATGTCACGCTGTCGGTCAATCAGGATGCCATCCTCTCAAACTATCTGATTCTTTCGGTCGATAATAGAAGAGGACCCTTCGATATTCCCGAAGAAGCATCCGCGTGGCCGTATGGTCGAGAAAAGAAGAACTGCTCCTGCCGCAATGCCGAAGATCCAGCCGACGTATGGTGCGAAGAGCGCCCAATGTATTATCTTATCAAGGTCCAGAACTGGGGTACCAACATAGCGAATAATGTCACCGTGATCGACGATCTTTCGCCGATGGTCGATTATATCCCCGGCACAACCGAGATGGCGACCAAATTCGATGAATATGGCGATGGGACCGATTGGGCGCCGATACCCGATAAGCCGGGCTGGGTATTTCCTCTGTCGGGTGATGGCTACAAAGTGGCCGACATGATGGATATCTGCGATCAGGCGACCTGGACCTGTCAGGACACCCGCCTGCTCCGTTTTAAGGTAAAACCGAAGAGTGGCACCCCCAAGGCGCTCATCATCTCCAACCTCGCCATCATCAAGGAGGCGGAAAGTTCTCAAGAGTACCGTACGAACAGCAACTTTGAATTAAAGCTTTATAAAGGAAACTGCATCGAAAAAGCGGTCTGCCCAGAGCCGAAGAAATCCGAATGTGGCGGTGACATCGGATGCGAACCTTGTATCGAGTGTGACGAGACCATCCCCTGCCCCGAAGGGTATATCTGCGATACCAAGACCGATACGCAATACGTCGAGGATGATTTCAGTTGCAAACCCGACAAGAACATTACCTGTACCAATGCAAAGGTCTCTTATGACATCGGCATCAATTCGCCCGACAGTGAACTTTCTTCGCTTATCATACCGGCGAGCGTTGAAGATCTGGTCATAGGTCAAATCAAGATCTATGCGGAGAACTGCCCAGAAACAAAAGCCTATAAATTCAGCTCGCTGAGAACCGGTATCTTTAAGAGCGACACACTGATACAATTGAGCAACATCGAACTCATCTACGACCGGAACGGGTCCGGTATGGTTGACCCCGACGAGGAAGTGGTTGCCACGGTTGCTAACCCAGATAACACCGGCGCCTATTTCGTCATCGATAAGATGAAGAACCGTTTTGCCGGTAACGAGAATTATTATTTCCTGATCCGTGCCGATGTCGCCTATGGTGCCGACGAAGTGCCGGGCGACGCCACATTCCGTTTCGCCATAGAGAATAAGAATGCGTTTGCGTTTGAGGACGCTGGCAACGCACAGCCCGACGGGGATCCCATCGAATTTGCCGAATTCATGTTGGAACCGACCACGGGCGGTTTTATCTTTGCAAAAGGAAAGAACGATCCCGGCGTTCCGCCCGCCCCGGCGATCATCCACGATATCCCGATGCTACAGTTGTGGCTCAAGGCGATAGATGCGCCGAACACGGTGAAAGAGATCCAAATCACGATCCCGCAATCGACGACGGAAGAATATGTGACCTTTGGTCACAGCATCAACTCATTGAGGCTTTATGTCGATACCGAGGGTGACGGCATTCCCGACGGCGAACCGATACTGTATCTCCACAAATTCAGCGACGAGAAAAAAGCGATTTTCAAGGGAACAAAATTGGAAGAACTGTTGTCTCTTAAAAAAGGAGAGGAAAAATTCCTGATAATTAATGGCGACTTGAACTACTTGGAAGCACTCGAAAAGGCGCGCGTGGAGATAACACAGGAAGGCGTCGTATTGACCGACACGAGCGAGCCTTTGCTGGGATTGCCGGTGAGATCAAAGACCTTCTATTACGAAGAATGTTCTTCTCCCGAATGCCAAAAACCCATTATAGACTGTTGCTGTGGTTGTTCCCTCGTCTTCTGATTGACTTCCCTTCATCGCTTTAGTAGAATGCACCGACCAGTACGGGGGTATCGAGTTCCATGACCGGCACACGGCACGCGACGGAAACCGAAATGACGGCGGCGATAACGGCCTGTCTCGAAGCGCGGCCCGATGTGCGGCTCGCGATCCTGTTCGGTTCGGCGGCGCGCGGGAAACTACACAAACGCAGCGACATAGACATCGCCGTGGCGCTCGACGATAACACGCCGGAGAAACGGGAGGCGCTGCGTGAAGAACTCGCCGCGCTCACGCACCGCGAGGTGGACCTGCTCGACCTCCCCGGTCTGCACGGCTTCATCCTGAAAGAGGTGCTGACGCAGGGAACGGTCGTCGTCAAGCGCGACAGTCCGCTCTATGAACTCCTCATCAAACGGATGCTTATCGAAGAGGCCGACTGGCTACCGCTCAAGCGGGCCGCGATGAAAAAACAACTGGAGAGGTTCCTCAATGGGTGACGATGTCATTCTCGCCAAGTTCACCAAACTGTCGCGCTGCATAGCCCGGATACGGCAGAAGACCCCGGCGAGCGCCGAACGGCTGAAAAACGATGTCGACGCGCAGGATATCATCACGCTCAATATCGAGCGGGCGGTGCAGATATGCGTCGACATGGCGACCAATATCGTCTCCGACGCGGGCCGCGCCGTTCCCGACAACATGTCCGACGCATTCACCGCGCTCGCCGAGATGGGTACCGTCACTGCCGCCACGGCCGAACGGATGCGCAAGGCGGTCGGCTTCCGCAACATCGCGGTCCACGAGTACGACAAGATAGATTGGAACATCGTCTACGCCATCGTCACGCAGCACCTCGACGATTTTTCCACCTTCGCCCAGGAAGTGACCAAGCATATCGGCGCCCGGTAACGACCGCATGAATCCCATCGCACGCTACCTTGAACTGCGCGAACGGATAGACGCTGAATCGGCGCGCCTGACCGCCGTCCACGGCGATAATATCGTCTGCCGTCCCGGCTGTACCGGCTGTTGCGTCAACTTCACCGTTTTCCCGGTCGAGTTCTTCACGATACTGCGCGAAATGGAACGCGACGGCCTGAAGCCGCACGAAACGCCGTTCGACACCGCCGCCACCTGCGGGTTTCTGCACGAAGGGCTCTGCCGCATTTACCGCTATCGCCCGATCATCTGCCGCACCCACGGCCTGCCGATACTCTATCTCGACGACGCCGGCGGTACGCTCAAGTGGGAGGTCTCCTTCTGCGAACTCAACTTCACCGGGCCGGGGCCGTTCGAATTCACCGACGATACGCTGCTCGACATCGAGGCGCTCAACACCGAACTCTACCTCATCAACCGCGATCTCGTCGCGTCGCTCCATGACAAGAAATACCACGAGAATTCACGGATAGAGTTGAAAGATATCTGTCAAAAACCGGAGGAAAAATGAAAAGATTTATCGCGCTGTGCGTCACGCTGATGATGAGTACGCTCGCTTTCGGAGGTGAACCGATGAACGACACCATCAAGACCATCATGAACCGCAAGAGCGTCCGCGCCTACAAAGAGGGGGCGGTCAGTAAGGAACAGTTGGAGGTCATCGTCAAGGCGGGTATGGCCGCGCCGACCGCCGTGGACAAGCGGCCGTGGGAATTCATCGTGATCAACGACAAGGCGATGCTAAAGAAACTTTCAGACATCCTTCCCTACGCGAAGATGACCGAAAAGGCGGCGGCGGCGATCATCGTCGCGGGCGACATTGACCGTCAGCAGGGCGGGCGCGAGTCCGATTTCTGGATGGTGGACTGTTCGGCGGCGACCGAGAATGTGCTCTTGGCGGTCGAGTCGCTCGGGCTCGGCGCGGTCTGGACGGCGGTCTATCCCGACAAGGAACGGATAGAGGCGGTCCGCAAACTCCTCAAGATACCGTCGACCGTCGTGCCGCTCAATGTCATTCCGGTCGGCATCCCGACCGGCGCCGAGAAGCCGAAAGACAAATGGAACCCGAAGCAACTCCACTGGAATGGGTGGTAAAAGGGAAGGATCGTGAGGGGGTAACCATCCTATGTCGAACATCAAACTCTTTGAGAACAAGAAAGTACGGTCGGTCTGGAACGAAGAGAAAAAACGCTGGTTCTTCGCCATATCCGACGTGGTCGAAGCGCTTACCGATTCGAATGATGTCAGACAGTACATCAAGAAGTTAAGGTCCCGTGACTCGATGCTTAATTCCAACTGGGGTACAATTTGTACCCCCCTTGACCTGATCGCCGCAGACGGCAAACTGCGCAAAGTTCTGTGTGCCGACGCCGAAGGCATTCTGCGCATCATCCAGTCGATCCCGTCACCGAAGGCCGAGTCGTTCAAACGGTGGCTCGCCAAGGTCGGGTACGAGCGGCTCGAAGAGATAGAGAACCCCGAACTCGCCGCCGCCCGGATGCGTGAGATATACAAGGCGAAAGGCTACAGCGACCAGTGGATAGAGAAGCGGATGCGCGGTATTGCGGTCCGCGACGAACTAACGAATGAATGGAAACAGCGCGGCATCAAGGAGCAAATGGAATACGCGATACTCACCGCCGACATCAGCAAGGCGACATTCGGCATGACGCCGAGTGAGTACAAAGGGCTCAAGGAACTTGATGGTCCGGATAATCTGCGCGACCACATGAACGATCTTGAACTTATTTTCACGATGCTCGGCGAAGCGTCCACGACCGAGATAGCGCGGAACCGCGATGCGAAAGGACTCAAAGAGAACCGCAAGGCGGCCAAGCAGGGAGGCAATATCGCCGGAAATGCCCGCAAGGAGTTAGAAATGAAGTCAGGGAAGAAGGTTTCGACAAAGACCAACTACAAGGAACTGCCCGAATCGGAAGAGCGCAAAAAGGCGATAACCGACGAAAGTGAAGCGAAAGAGTGAGCGGAGAAGGGGAGCGTTGAGCAGGAGTTGAGCGCTTCGCTGTTGAGAGTTGAGAGTTGAGGGTTGAGGGTTGAGGGTTGAGGAGAGAGAAGTAAGCGGTGAGAGGTGTTTTTAGAAAAAGAGAGGTTCCCTTATGAGAAAAAAGACCCTGCTTGCCCTCTTCTGCGCCGCGGTTGGCTTCGGCTGTGCCTCGTCGGGCGACCTGCCGCCGCTCCAGACGGTGGCGAAACTCGACCTCAACCGCTACCTCGGGAAGTGGCACGAGATAGCGCGCTTCGACCACCGGTTCGAGCGCGGATGCATCGCCTCGACCGCCGAGTACGCGCTCCTGCCCGACGGCCGCATCTCGGTCAAGAACACCTGCCGCAAGGAGGACGGGACGGTCAAGGATATCACCGGCACCGCGTGGGTCGCCGACCCGGCCGACCCGGCGAAACTGCGTGTCCGGTTCTTCTGGCCCTTCAGCGCCGCCTACTGGGTCATTGCGCTCGACGACGACTACCGCTGGGCGGTGGTCGGCCATCCCGACCGCGACTATCTCTGGATACTGTCGCGCACACCAACGATGGACGAAGAAATTTACCAGAAAATACTCGCCCTCATCGCCGCCCAGCGGTACGAGGTTGGGAGATTGAAGAAAATGTAGGGGCGCGCCAACGGCACGCCCTTTAAAGAACACCCTCAGTCCTCCGGACAGCTCCCTGCGACAGGGAGCCTACCGAAAAGGCCCCTTGATGCAGGGGGCAGCGAAGCGGGGGTGTTATATCAGTTTCAGCGCATCCAGCGGATGTTTGAGGAATATCGTCGCGCCGGCATCGGCGAGTTCTTTCTTGGTCGAAAAGCCCCAGAGCGCCGCGCCCGCCGTCATCCCCGCCGCTTTCGCCGCGCCGATATCGGCCGTCATGTCGCCGATGAGCATGATCTGTTCGGGCGGCCGCTCCATGATATGCGCCGCCATGAGCGCCCCGTCGGGAGCGGGCTTCAGCGGCAGGTCGGCGCGCGCCCCGATGACGGCGTCGAACCGGAACGGAGCAAGGTCGCGTTCGGCATGCAGCCGGGTGAACCGTTCATCCTTGTTGGAGAGTATCGACTTGGGGATGCCCCGTTTCTCGAGTTCGGTCAGCAGTTCGCGGACACCGTCGTAGAGCGGTACCCCCTTCTCTTTTTCCTGTGCATAAACGGCGCGCATCTCGGGGATGAAGAGGCGGATGGTCGCCTCGTCGCGCATATCAACGGGCAACGCCCGCTCCACCAGATTGGCCAGTCCGTCGCCGACAAAACGGCGGTACGATGCGGCGCGGTGGGTCGGCAGGCCGCGCGCCTTAAGCGCGCCGTTCATCGAGACGGTGATGAGCTTCAGCGTATTGAGGAGCGTTCCGTCCATGTCGAAGATGATCGCCGTCGCTTTCATGGAAGGCGTTATAGGTTAAAGCGGGGTGGTTGTCAATGAGGGGAAAAAGAAAACCCCCGTTGCCGGGGGTTGATATTCGCGCGGCCGATCCTGCGTTGTTGAAACGAGTTTATCGGCGTCGCTTCCGAAGAAGCAACAAAAGAAAGTGTTGGTGTTGACAGTAGACAGCCGTTTCCGGCCATAATTGAAAGAAACCAGAAAGACCAACCGCGCTCTTTTTGAACATCACAGTGTAAAGGAACAGTATCGTGCCTTATCATGCAACAGGCGTGCCATATAAGATGCGCGTCGTCAAAAAATTTATAACTATCCGATATTAAAAAGATATAAAAACATCAAGAAAAAGTCATCTCATTGCGACAGCAAGGAATGTACACAAAAATTGACGTTGGCGGGCGGCAAAAAAGCGATGATGTCAACCAAGGTTGACGTGCCCGCTCCCAGAGAAGAGTCCGTAGACCGGACGACGACAGGATGGACAATGACCGGCATCGATGACCTCATCCAGAATGCTGAATCTTTTTCGTGAGATAAGTAGTAGTCCGCAGGCGGCGCACCGGGTGTCGTTCCCTTCGGTCGAGTTGCTGTTACCCAGATATACATAGGGAAGAATCGTTTCGGCGCGGACCCGTTCATAGATGCCGAAAAGAAAACTCTCGGCGGTGGGCGGTCGTTTCATGCGATAGTTCGGGTAGTAGCGCGAAAGGTGCCAGACCTGCACGCCCCGTTCGGCTAACTCCTTGCCGAGCGCGACGATGTCGGCGGCGGAGTGTATCCCCTCGATGATGAGGGTGGTCACCTCAAGTACCGTGTCGGGATCGGCGGCAATGCGGCCGATGTTGCGGAGCACCGGGGCGTAGGTTCCGCCGCACTGGGTCCGGTAGAATTCGTTGTCCCCCTTGAGGTCGATGTTGAAGGCGTCGATGAGCGGCAGGATACGGTCGAGCGCCTCGTTGGTGAACCAGCCGTTGGTCACCATAACGGTGCGGAGCCCCGCCGCTTTGACCAGTCGTGCCGTGTCGATCATATAATCCTGCCAGACGGTCGGCTCGCTGTAGGTGAAGCTGACGCTTTCGCACTTATGTTTGCGCGCCGCCGCGACGATGTCGGCCGGAGAGACCGCCTCGGTTTTCCGCCGGTCGAAAAATTCTTTCTGCGATATCGTAGAATTCTGGCAAAAACTGCACGAGAGGTTACAGCCGTGGAGTGCGAGCGACAGCGTCCCGGTGCCGGGAAGGAAATGATAAAGCGGTTTTTTCTCGACGGGATCGACCGCGAGCGATACCAGTTCGCCGTAGTTCACCGTGACGATGGTGCCGTCCCGGTTCTCGCGGATACCGCAGCGGCCGCGGCCTTCCGGCGGGAGCGCGCAGCGGTGTTCGCAGAAATCACAGAACAACGTCGTCATCGGGATCTTCTTCTTGTTCCGGCGGTAGCGCCTCTTTGGTGATAAGGAAATCCTCGCCGAGCAGATACACCGTATAGCGGGTGCCGCAGGAGAAGGTTTGCGCCGTTTCGGTGGTAACGGCAATCGTTTCAACCGAATTGTTCATCTTCTCCCGGGTATAGGTGATATAGCGGTCGACCGAACACCCGCCGGAGTTGCAGAGTTTGAACGGTTCGGTCCGTTCGCCCAGCGCAAGGTCGGAAGCGACCCGGTACCGCGAATCTTTGTAGATCGCAAAAAGAGGATGCACATAGACATCTTTGACCACATGGTCCGATTCTTCGTGGTTGATCACCACCATCTGCGGCGGGGGACAGGTAGTATCGATGTCGGGTTCCGGCTGTTCGTCCACATATGCGTCGCACGAGAGGAGCAGGAACGGGATCGCCCACAGCGAACGGAAGAGCAGGTGCATCTCGGTCTCCCCCCTAGAAAACAAAATAGATATCGACATATCCCAGCACCGACAGTATTTGAGAATAACGCACCCGGAATTCCTCGGGGAGGTAGAGATCGACATATCTGCCGGGTTCGAGCTCGATCTGTCTATATTCCACCCGTTTGAATGAAAGATCGTCGGGGAGACGGAATTTGACGAAGTAGGAGATATCGGTGCCCAGCCGCAGGCCGGTACGGATGGCGGGGATGAAAAAACCGGTTTCGAGCGTCGCCCCGAGCGATCCGAAAAAGTAGGGGCGCATGACGCTTTTACGCAGATCCTGTCCGGAGCGGAACTTCGTCCATCGCAGTTCCAGCAGGTTAAGATAGATCCCCGGATGGAAAGTGATCTGAAAGTCGCTGGTGCCGGCGATCAGCTGATATCCGCCGTGTCCGCCGAAAAAAAGCGAATAGAACTGCGAATCGTAGGAGAGGGAAAATATCTCGAGAAACTGTCCGTTCGCGTCGTTACGGGTGACACCGGGGACGAAACCGTCGACCTCACGGTTCACCCACGAGGTATCGAACGCGAAATCCTTGGTGATGAGACGGCGGTAAAAGAATCCGATGTCGGGAGTAAGATACCAGCCGCTCTCGGGATCGCCGAAACTGACCGAGACCTTTTCCTCGAAGACCGTGCCGATGCCGGCCGCGGAGTGGGTATCCTTCGCGTCGTAGATATCGACCCACGTGGTGCCGAACAGGGTCCGCAGATTCAGCGTCATGAATACCGGGAAGATGAGCGGTTCAAAGTCCGGTGCGGTGATGATGCGGAAGGGATCCATCAGAGGAAGTGGTACCGGAACGGTCTTGGCTCCGGTCGCATCGCTGGCCGCCGCGTAGAGCGTACGGTCGGTGAGGATGAGCTGGGTGAGCCGGACGAGAAGTTCGTCGGCCGTACGCGGAGAGGAAAGGGCGTTCCCCTCACACTGGTCGCACACGACGCTGTAGCGCTTGTCAAAGATCAGCGTTCCGGCCTTATAAATCGCCAGATCGGCGTAAAGATAGGGCGGCGCATCCGATGAGTAGGAGGTGCCGACGGCGATCAGGAGCAAAGGATTTTCAGGAGGAAGGGCGGGGCGATCGAAACCGTAATAGATAAAGGTATGGGGGGTCATGATCGAGCGGGCGACCGTTTCCATGAGATCGTGATAGACGATCCGTTCGCCGGTCTGTTCCAGCGAGATGTCGAAAATGGTGCCGGCGATGAGGACGACCGGCTGCTGTGCTGTGCCGAGATTGTCCCAGACGGTTTGCGGCGGGTCGTAGACGCTCTGCGCCGAAAGGATAAGGGAAAAAAGGAATATGATAAGCGCCGCAGCGCTCCGTTCACTGTGTCTCATGTTCTCCGAAAACGAGCGCCTGAAAGGTTTGAAAGCGGCAGTTCGGGTCCTGCCAACTGTCGCGCGGCAGTCCCGCCTTCTGGGCGAGATAGGTAAGGGTCGTTTCAAGGTCCCATCCCTGTTCCGGCGCTACCTGCGGCAGGAAAAGCGCTTGCCGCCCCTTCATCGACAGGATCATCCCGTCGCGGCCGACGACGATATCGCGCCACGAGCCGACCGGCTTGGGAACGGTGAGGATCGATATCTCGATGGAGAGGTCGTTCAGTTCATCGGCCGCGACCGCCGGGAAGCGGGGATCGAAGAATGCCGCCTGCAGTGCCATCGCCCGTATCCCCTCGGGGACGGTGCGGTCTCCGATGATGGTACCGATACAGCCGCGCAGATCGCCCTCTTTTTTGAGCGTGACGAACAGGCCGTTCTTCTCGGTGTAGCCATGGTCCTTTTTCAGCCGTTCCCACGTGGCGGAGGGAGTGCCGAGCAGTTTTTCCTCCAGCCGTTCGCGGGCCAGCCGCAACAGGTCGCGCTTCTGGATGCTCGTCAGTTCCATCGTTGTTCTCCCTCAACCGTGGAACAGTATCGTCGCGTAGCAGACGAAATCGTCGCTCTTCCCGAGGATGTCGCACGAGGTATAGTAGCCGGCCGCTTCGCCCGTGAGACCGCGCAGCTCCATCAGACGCGACAGCACGAGCGCCGGGTTGATCCCGCAGATCGAGGGTTCCTCGCGGTTGCGGTCTGCGAAGGTCTTGGCATAGTCGTGCCGCGCGATGTAGTCGGCATATTTCCGGTCGTGCGCCGCCACTTTTTCGAGTACGCCGTCAAGGTTTCCCGTGAACGGCGTGTGGCCGAAGCGGTCGCCGTAGTGGGTGAAGTCGCTCGACGCGATGAAGGCGGTCGTGGCGGGGTCGAGCGACGCGGTCGCCGTGAGGATGGCGTCGGCGAAGCGGCGCATCGTCGTCTCATTATCAAGATGCGGGATGAGCAGGATCGCGACGGCGGCATCGGGGAGAACCTGTTTTATGAACGGCAGGAACATCTCGGCGCTGTGTTCCGTCTCGGCGGCGCGGTTCATCTCAGCGAACGGTTCCCGGGCGAAGATGCCGGTGATGCCGGGAATGTCGCCCAGCGGCGTCGCAAGTTTATCGAAGTCGCCATAGCCGATCCGGTCGCTCGGCAGGAGGGTATAATGACTCGGCGCGAGGATGATGAGATGGCGCAGGGTCGGGTCGCAATTCTTGAAGAACGGCGCGATGCCGCGTCCCGAAAAGGTGTGCCCGGCGTGCGGCAGGACCGCGCCGCGCACCGTGTAGGGCAGTTTCTCCGCCCCGTTCACGAACCGGTCGATCGACCGGCCGAGCGCCTTTGGATCGGCGTCGTACCAGCTTCCGGCGAATTTCGCGCGCCGCGTCGAACTCACGAAATCACTCCCACCAGACCAGATATGAACTTGAATTTATCTCGGCGCGGTAGCCGTCGGGGGCGGTGACCACCGGCACATAATCCTTTCCGTCAAGATAGGCTTCGAAAGCGAAGGTGTTCTCGCCGCTCACGATCGCGTCGGTCACCTCTTTGACCCACGGCGACACGTTGAGCCCGGGGCACCAGCCGGCGCGGCCGAAGGGCCACGATCCGTACTGATTGGGGATGACCCCGTCTGTGACCTGTTGGGCGCAGCCGTCGTTGGTCGAAGCGAGCGGGTGGTCCTTCTCAAAGTTCGTTCCGTTGACCACGAACACCGATTCGAAGGGACAGAATTCGGCGCAGTTGGCCTGTTCACTGCCGTTACCGTGACCGGTGATGAAGGCGGCGATGGCCGCTTTTTTCACGCCGGCGGGTAGCTCTAGGGTGAGCGGTGCGTACTGCGTATTGTAGTTCTCGTCGAACCGTGGATTGCCGGCGAAAAGTTTTTTGATGCCGGTCGGCGCCGGGTCGCCGCCGGCGGTGAGGCGGAACGACAGATAGTTCTTCGCCTGATACCCCCAGACATAGAGGCGGAATTTAAGCGTTCCGCCGCCGGCGAAAAGCGGCATGAGCGGGGTGATGTCGGTGACCCAGCGGCCCCCCATCCCGTAGGCCGTTATCCAGCGCGCCACTTCGGTGCCGCAGGTATCGGTATCGTCGGGTCCGCAGATGTAGAGATGCATGATGCGGTCCCATTCACAGGCCGCCTGCGATGCGCAGATCTGTTCGAAGTCGACCGCGAGTCCGGTGTAATCAGTCATCTCGGCGGCCGCGGGGAACTCCACCTCGAAGGTGATCGTTTCGCTTTCGAATTCTTTTCCGTCGATGCCGGTCAAGATCAGCGGGTCGGCCTCAGCGGCGAGTTTTTGTTCCCGTTCAAACTGGAAATCCCAGTGGGCCGCTTCGTAGCCGACCATCTCGAACTCCAGTTGCTGGTTCTGCCAGCTCATGAGCGATCCGGTGCCGCGTATTTTCTGGAAACGGTCGACGCCCATCACGAAAGAGGCGGTCCCGTTGTACCAGTCCGATATCCAGTTGCCGAGGTTCCGGGCCCCCTTGCGGACCATGTGGAGGCGCGGCGCCCAATATTTCGGATCGTCGATGAGCCCCTTTGCCTCATCGATCTTGTCGATGAGCGGCTGGAGCGTCGCGTCGACCTTGTCATCGTCCACCCCGGCGATAAAAAAATAGTGAACATTCTTCGGCGAATTGAGGAGGAGCATCACGATCTGCGACTGCCACAGCTGGGCCGCATTGGTACTGCCGTTTCGGTAGAAGATGAAGACATAATTTTCTTTCCCGTCCCAGTTCTTTTCAAAGTCCCAGTCGCCGTCGTCGGTGGGGACGGTGAAACCACCCGCCGTATCGCCGGTCTTGACGCCGTAGGGACCTTTATTGAACAGCGGGTTGCCGGCAACGCCGTCATCGTCGTTCAGCAGTTCGTCGCCGTCGCCGGGCAGGAGATCATCGGTCGCGGTGTCGGTGTCGACGGGCGCCGTATCGTCGTCGGCCGTAGCTTTTTTATCGTCGGAACAGGCGCACAGCGCGCCGAGCAGGATACACAGACAGAATAAAGATGCGATGCGCGTCATGGCGTTCCCTCACGGAAAAGTTCTCCCCCTATTAAATAAATATAACGGCAAAAGGCAAGGGGAGGGCGCCACAACTCCCCGCCCGCCGCTTTTTTTGTTGACAAGTACCCATTCGTAGGTATATTTCCCCCGTTTTTGATGGTTCATATGAAGGAGTTGTCCCATGATGCCGACATATCGTCCGAGTCGGGTCCACCGTAAAAAGACCCACGGCTTCAGACGGAAAATGCGCACCGCCGACGGCCGCAAGGTCCTGCAGGCCCGCCGCCGCAAAGGGCGCAAACGGCTTGCCGTCGACATCTACAAGAAGTAGTCCTTCAGCCGCGCCGTGGAGAACTTCTCCTTTACCCGCGCGGAACGCATCCGTTCAAGAACCGAATTTCAGGCGCTCAAAGTGAACGGTTCGGTCTTCCGCACCCGCAAACTGCTGTTCAACTTCGGTCCCGGCGGGTCCGCCGCCAGAAGTTCCGGCCCGCAAGCCGCCACCACGTCGCGGTTCGGGCTGGTGGTGACCAAGAAGGTGGGCGGATCGGTCTTCCGCAACAAGGTGAAGCGGTGGCTGCGCGAGGCGTTCCGGCTCAACAAGAACGGGTTCGCTGCTCCGCTCGAACTGATCGTCGTGCCGCGCGTATCCGACCTGTCGTTTTCCGACATAGAACAGGATCTCCGCTATTTTCAGAAATGGTACAATGAAAAGAACGCTCGTCGCGCTCATTGAGGGATACCGCCGGTATCTTTCGCCCTATCTCGGCAGGAATTGCCGGTTCCACCCCACCTGTTCGGCCTACACCATCGAGGCGATCGAGAAGAAGGGGGTGGTGAAGGGATTGCTGCTGGGCGCGTGGCGCATACTCCGCTGTAACCCGTGGAACCCCCATTTCGGCCACGACCCCGTGAAGTGAGGTACCGATGAACAAGAACATGATACTGGCGGTCGTCCTGTCGGTCGTCGTCCTGTATGTCTGGGGGGAATTCTTCGCTCCCAAACCGCAACTGCCGCCCGAACAGCCGACGCAGGGCCAGAACGCCGCGCCGCAGGAGAAGAGCGACACCGCCATCGCGCAGGGGCCCGATGCCGCATCTCAAGCGGTCCCGCAGGTCGCCAAGCCGGTGGAGGGTGATCTGTTCCGTCCCGGCACGGTCGCGGCCACCCTCAAGAATCCGGTGCAGAAAGGCCGGCTGGCGGGAACGGCGATGGGGCTCGACTATGCCACCGACGGCGGGCGGTTGACGGCGCTCCCGGTGACCGGCGAGAAATACCAGAACAAGAAACTCGATATGCTCATGGCGCTCAAGGAGGGGACCGCGTTCCCCGAGATGTCGTCGGTCTTCACCGCCGAGCCGCACTACCTCCTCGACGGCCAGACCGCCGAAGCGGTGAACTTCCGTTATGAACAGGACGGCATCAGCGAGTTCAAGACGATACGCCATTCGGGCGACTATCTGCTCTCCGTTTCCAAGAAGATCGTCAACAATTCTGCCGCGCCGCTCACATGGCGTCCTGCCCTGCGCTATCAATCGCTTCATGCCGACGACAAGATATTCAGTTCCTACGGCAAGGTCTTCGAGTTCCTCGTCAAGACCACCGGCGAAGGGATGAAAGAGCCCTCCGACCGCGAGGGGTTGCTCAAGCATTCGCAGGGGAAGCAGGTGCAGTGGGCCGGCGTCAACTACGGCTTTTTCCTCTACGCGGTGGTCGCGGGTGAAAAAGATGCGCTGACGGTCGACGGCACGGTCGACGGCAAAGAGAACCGCACCATCCTCACCGTGGCGCGCGATGAGTTCACCATCGCCCCCGGCCAGACGGCCGAGGCGGCCTTCACCGTCTTCATGGGACCCAAAGAGATACGGCTTCTCGAACAGGCGGGGAACGACCTGCGCTCGTCGGCGAGTCTCGGCTGGTTCGGCTTTCTCGCCGAGCCGCTGCTGTGGATACTCAACTTCTTCTACGACTATGTGAAGAACTACGGTCTGGCGATCATCTTCCTGACCATACTCGTGAAACTGCTTCTCTGGCCGCTCTCCGACGCCTCCTACAAGTCGATGGCCAAGATGAAGAAACTGATGCCCAAGGTCGAGGAACTCAAGAAGAAATTCAAAGAGGACAAGGAGTCGCTCAACAAAGAGATCATGCTCCTCTACCAGAAAGAGGGGGTCAACCCGCTGGGCGGCTGTCTGCCGATACTCATTCAGATGCCGATCTACATCGCCCTCTACTCGATGCTTAACAACGCGGTCGAACTCTATAACGCCGGGTTCCTCCCGTTCTGGCTGGTCGATCTGTCGGAGAAGGATCCCTATTTCATCCTGCCGGTGGCGCTCGGCGCCTTCATGTTCCTTCAGCAGAAGATGACGCCGACCCAGATGGACAACCAGCAGGCGAAGATCATGCTCTATGTGATGCCGGTGATGTTCGCCGGGTTCATGCTCTTCCTTCCCGCCGGACTCAACCTCTACATACTCGCCAATACCCTGCTGGGAATCCTTCAGCAGTGGCTGGTCAATAAGAAGTACGGCGCCTGATCCCGCCCTGTCCGTCGAAAAATTGTAATAGCCGCACCACTTTGTTATAATCGCCCCCAGTTACGGGAAACCAACGGGGGCAGTCATGCAAAGAGCGGTTCTTTTTGCGGCGATGTTCGGGATGCTTTTCGCCGTCACGGCCTGTGACACCTTCTCGACCGAGCCCGGCTCGTTCGTGGTACTGTTCCAGTGGGAAACGGGCCATGAGCCCGACACGGCGGCGAAGGACTACTATATGTGGGCCTACTATCAGGAATGGAAGGGCGGCGAGGGGAAGACCTTCCCGGCCGACATAGAGAGTAATGCCAAATCGCTCGATGAGGCGGGCCCGGTTAAACTGGGGAGCGGCGAATCGCTCAACTTCACGAAACTGACCTACGGCGACAACCGCTTTGTCCGTGCGGCGATCTGGGATAACGCCGACCGGACCGGCGACCCGCTCTATGTGGGCGTATCGGAACTCTTCGACTTCTCGGCGAGCGACCGGAATAAGACGGTCGCGGTCAATATGAAACTGCAGGCGAACGCCGGGGTTGACGAGACGGGGCAGGCAGGCAGTTTCGCGATCGAAGTGCGTTACGACGGCGTAGCGGTCGACCGCGTCCCGTCGGCGACCGTCACTCTGCGGCTCACCGTGAAGAACGCCGACACCGTCATCATCGCCAACGACCTCAATTTCGAGAAGGGGGTCATAGAGAAGAAACTGACCGAACTGACCAAGATAGACGAAACGACCTACGAACTGGCCGCATGGGACATCACGGAAGGGTGGACCGATCTGGGCGACGCGCTCTATTCGGTCTTCGGCAAATCGCGCAACCAGTTGGGCTATGAAAGCGTCCCGAAGAGAGCGGAGGTGTATCTCGACACCACCGCGCCGTTCCTGACGGTGAAGACCGATGCGCTTGCCTACAACGCTTCCGGCATGGTCACCATAACGGTCTCTTCGAATGAAACGCTGAAAGAGTCCCCGCTCATCGGGATCTACGATGCGGACGAAGCGCTCGTCAAAGACATCTCCGCCGATGTGGAGGAATTGCAGGCCGGCACCTCCTATCGTTACCAGATACCGGTTATCGGCACACTCGATGACGGTGACTATCATATCGTCGCCTCGGCGGCCGACCTCATAGACAACGCCACCGCCGATATCGCCTCCGATCCCTTCGCCGTCGATTCGCTTGCACCCGAACTCGACGGTGACCCGGTCATAACGCCCGGCCGGATAGCGGCCGAGCAAAACTATACCGTGACCTTTACCGCAAAGGAGGATATGTCCGGCGGCCTTGTGGCGGTTCAGCGGAAAGAGGAAACGCTCACCTGCACCAACACGGGGCTTGACTATACCTGTACCGGCACCAGTTCCGCCGGAGAGGGCGACTCTATCGACCCGGCCACCATAACGCTCACCGACGCGGCGGGGAACATCGGCAGTTTCAACGCGGGGACCTTGTACATCGATAGGACCTCGCCGACATTGACTATAGATCTCAACAAAACGGCATTCAATGCCGCCGACACCATCCGTGTCACCGTCACCACATCGGAGGAACTCGACGATCTTCCGGTCACAACGATACCGAAAGCGTCGATGACGCTGGCCGCGCCGACGCAGATATCGAGTTTCTCGTGGCTTTATACCGTCGATCCGACGCTTTTTGCCGATGACGACTATACCGTGAATACCGAAGGGGACGACCTTGTTGCGCAGAACGGCGCCGACAGCGCCGATTTTTCTGTCGACTCATCTGTTCCTGATCTTGTGACCGGGACGGTGGACCGCGCCAAGGCGGGTATCGGCATCGCCTACACGGTGGACTTCGAGACGACCGAGCCGGTCATCGGTACCGGCGGTGTGCCGGCGGTGAAGGCGAATGAGATACCACTTTCCTGCGTTAAGAATGGTAGCGATACCATCTTCCGTTGTGCCCGCACCGTGGGGGCCGAGGAGACCGATTCAACGGTTTATGGCATCACCGCTACGCTTACCGATGCGGCGGGGAACAATCGCATCGTCACCATCGGTTCGGTCATGGCCGACAAGGTATTGCCCAACACCGTCTCGGGAACGGTAGTTCTTTCGATAGACGCCGGCGTTGACTGTGCCCTGACGCAGGAGCAGGTGACGACCATCGCCGACGGTGCGACCGCGTATCTCTCGGTGCAGGTGAGTGAGAAATTGGCTGTTGGCTATACGCCCACGCTTACCGCCACCAAGACTGATGCGCCCGACCGGGTATTCGACCTCGATACCCAGAACGGACTGACCTACTACTTCAGTTATCTCTACAGCGAATCTGCTCCCACCCCCGATATGATCGGCGAATACACCCTAGAACTCTCTCTCAAGGACGAGGCGGGGAACGAGACGATGGTCACGGTGACGCCCGACAAGCCGTTCAAGACGGCGTGGAATACTCCGGTTCTGGTTATAGATCAGAATGCCGTCAGCTACAATCGCTCGCCGTGGGGCCGACCGACCGACACGCCACTCAAGGACGGTCTAGGCGCCACCATCTACACCCTTCCGGCAGACGAATACTATGAACTCGGGCCGAACGATATCTACGAAGCGACCGATCGGTTACCGGCAGGCACCTTCACGCTCAACTACGGTACCGCGACCGGTGCGCCGGTGCAACTTAAGGCATGGGACAAGGAGGGCGCTGAACTGCGGATGGAGCACAGCAGGCCAAACGGTGACGGTACTTGGTCGCGTGGCAGGGTGTGGGCCTATAATACGCCCAAGGTCTTGGTTTCGGCCGTCGACAGCTCGTGTCACGAGACGGTACCGGTCAAAATACAAAATGCGAATTGGCTGGCGACGATGAACAGGAAAGAGCCGGGAGATTATTATAAAAACCCCCATACTTTTTTGTCAAATGGTCTTATTAATCAAATACTAGAACAAGATCTGAAATCTCTTCAAGAACCTTTGAACGGTGGCATTTCTCTGATACAACAACAGGGAAAAAGTTCATGGGTGCCATGGGATGAGAATGATGACCAACCAGCGGCACGACACGATCATGCGATGACCTATGACAGTACTCGCGGGAAAGTGGTCCTCTTCGGGGGAAGTTCGGGAGGCAGTGAGACATGGGAATGGGACGGCGCGAACTGGACCCAGAAAAATCCGGCGACCAGGCCGCCGACGCGATCCGGTCACGCAGTGGCCTACGACAGCGCCCGTGGAAAAGTAGTTCTTTTCGGGGGAGATAATGGCACTGTAAGCAACAACGAGACATGGGAATGGGATGGAACAAATTGGACCCAGATGAACCCCGTCACCAAGCCATCGGTACGATCCGCTCACGCGATGGCCTACGACAGTGTCCGTGGAAAAGTGGTTCTATTCGGGGGCTATCTCAGTAATAATCAAACATGGGAATGGGACGGGACAAACTGGACCCTGATGAATCCAGCCACTAGGCCCTCAGCAAGATACGGTCATGCGATGGCCTACGACAGCGCCCGCAGGAAAGTGGTCCTCTTCGGCGGGAATCAAGGAAGCAGTGAGACATGGGAATGGGACGGGACGAACTGGACCCAGATGAACCCCGTCACCAAACCATCGGGGCGAAGTTATCATGAGATGGCCTACGACAGCGTCCATGGGAAAGTGTTTTTGTTCGGCGGACTCATAGGGGCATCAACATACAACAACGAAACATGGGAATGGAACGGGACGAATTGGATTCAGATGACTCCCGGCGCCAAACCATCAACCCGGTATAATCACGCAATGGCTTACGACAGCGCCCGCGGGAAAACGGTCATCTTCGGGGGATATACCAGTTCGGCCGCCAATGACGAAACATGGGAATGGGACGGGACGAATTGGACCCGGATGAACCTTGCCACTAGGCCATCGGGACGCATTTATCACGCGATGACCTACGACAGTACCCGCAAGAAAGCGGTCCTCTTTGGGGGAAGCAATGGAGTAGCTGGAACAGGGAGTGAAACATGGGAATGGGATGGGGCGAACTGGACCCAGATGAACCCTGCCGCCAAGCCAACGACGCGATATAGTCACGCGATGGCCTACGATAGCACCCGCGGGAAGGTGCTTCTCTTCGGGGGGACTAACGGAGGAAATGAGACTTGGGAATGGGACGGGGCAAATTGGACCCAGATGAGCCCCGTCGCCAAGCCATCGACTCGATACGGTCATGCGATGGCCTACGACAGCGTCCGCGGGAAAGTTGTTCTCTTCGGAGGAACTAATGGCACTGTGCGCAACGACGAGACATGGGAATGGGACGGTACGAATTGGACCCAGATGAGTCCCGTCGCCAAGCCATCGACTCGATATGCACACGCGATGGCCTACGACAGCCTTAGAGGGAAAGTGGTTCTCTTCGGGGGACATATTGGATCGGGCCAAAGTGATGAGACATGGGAATGGAACGGGACGAATTGGACTCAGATGAACCCTACCGCCAAACCCTCGACACGAGAGTATCCCTCGATGACCTACGACAGTGCTCATGGGAAAGTAATTCTCTTCGGGGGACTTGCCGTTACGGCCGGCAACGACGAGACATGGGAATGGGACGGCACGAATTGGATACAAATGAATTTAGCCACCAAACCATCGGGGCGATATGGATACGCGATGACCTACGACAGTTTCCGTGCGAAAGTTGTCTTGTTCGGGGGAGATACCTCTTCAGGATATAACAATGAGACTTGGCTATGGGACGGAAACAACAATGACCGTGCCGGGCAGATCATGAATGTTTCATGGGAAAGTTCCGGCATCACTGACGACAACAGCATACAGTCGGTTTCGGTCTTCTTCAACGCCGGCGGCCTTGGCGACATCACCGGTACGCCGACGAGCGGCGTTGACCTGCTCGCATGGAAACATGCCCGCTGGGAAACCGTTGCATCAAATGAGGCCGATCCCGAAAACCTTGCGCCGGTGACATGGGAAACGACCGACCCGGTCGAGATACAGACACTGCTCAACAGCGGCCTGCGGAAATTCAACTTCGCCGTCGTCCCGACCGCCCCTAACGGCTTCCTGACCGACATGGGCTCCATCGCTACCGACTATGCCGAGGTCATTGTCCGGTATTCGGCCCCATAGATATTTTTGCTGACGGTCGTTATTCCGGGGATCCCGCCATCTTCCAATCGTGTTTCACTACATCGGCGGTGTTGCCGCTCACGGTGATGATGTCGCTTACGCGGGTCGCCGCTTTTGCGGCAAAATGGTGCCACTCCGAGGCGTGGAAGACCACGCGCGGCAGGGAAAAGAGTTCGGGCGCCGGCGCGGCGTCGTCGAGCGCAACCAGCACCAGCAGGGGAAAGTCGGGTTTGAGCGGCGTTCCCGGCTTGATGAAGCCGGTGGCGCGGGTCCCTTCGAACGGTTCGGCGAGCCACAGATAGGGCTTGGGCAGGAGCGTCTCTAAACTCCACTTGTCGATGCCGATGATGAGTGGCGATCGCATCGCCGCGATGTCGGGGAGTCCCGCGACGGTTATTTTTTCTTCGGAAAGAACCATTCGCGCATCTTTGAAAAAAGGTTGGAACGGCCGCGTCCGTACTCCGCCAGTTCGTAGAGGAGGAGCGCCCCGGTCACCGTGAACAGTATGTAGTCGAAAGCTTCCATCGTCCCCTCCGCGGTCGGCTTGATAGTAGCCGCGCCGCGCGCAAAAATCAACGATACGAGGCGAATTTCGTTGCTTTTTCGGGCCGAGTGTGCTTTATATGGGGCCGTCGGTTCGTCACCACACCTTCATTGCGGGAGGCCGCCATGAAGAACACGCTGCTGGTACAAGAACTCCGCGATATGCTGCGCGGCGGGCATCGCGACGATCTCCGCGCCTACTGCCGCTCAAACACTCCGCAGGTCATCGCCGGTTTCCTCGAAGCGCTCACCGCCGAAGAGATAAAAGAGGTCTTCGCCGTCATCGGCCACGAAACGGCGGCGGCCATCTTCCATCACTTCGAGGACGAGGTGAAGGATGCCCTGCAGGAGATCCTCTCCGAACAGGAATTCTCCGAACTGCTCTACGAACTGCCCGAAGAGGTCCAGCAGGAACTCATCGAGGAACTCCCCGATGACGAACGCAAGATGGTCGAATCCTACATCGACCTCTACGAAAAGGTCGACGAGGAGGAGAAGCGGAAGATCGAGGAGGACGCGAAGAAGGGCCAGCAGATCATCCTCTACGACAAGGACGGTGAGATACTCGAGAACATCACCATCTACAAATCGTTCCCCGACGGCCTCAAGAAGATCGCGAATGTCGAGAAGGGGTGCTGGATCAACGTGGTGATGCCGTTCCCCGAGGAGATCGAATACCTCGTCGAGCGGTTCAAGATACCGCACGACTTCCTCGTTTCATCGCTTGATGTCGACGAGCGGGCCCGCGTCGAGAAGGATGACAACGCAACGCTGATCGTCGTACGCATGCCGCTCTACGACGAGACGAACAAGACGCTCATGTACTCGACCACCGCGGTCGGTCTCATACTCGTGCAGGATGCCCTCATCACCGTTTCGCCGCGCCGTAATCTGGTGCTCGAAGAATTCATCGACGGCGATGTCCGCAACTTCACGACGCTTGACCGCGACCTGTTCATCATGCAGATACTGCTCCGTTCGACCTTGCTCTACCTCCTCTATCTCAAGCAGATGAACAATGTCGCGATGGTGATACAGAAACACATCCTCGAATCGTCGCAGAACACCCAGCTCGCCAAGATGCTCAATCTCGAAAAATCGCTCGTCTACTTCGCCACCTCGCTCAAATCCAACGAATTCATGCATCTGCGGCTCAAACGGTTCCGGCTCATCCGCGAGGAGGAGCAGATGGAGGATCTGTGGGAGGATATCGAGATCGAGCACAAGCAGGCGGTCGAGATGGCGCAGGTCTATTCGAACATCATGTCGAACATGATGGGGGCGTTCGGGTCGATCATATCGAACAACCTCAGCGTGGTCATGCGGGTCCTTGCGTCGTTCACCATCGTGCTGACCATCCCGGTCATATTCTCATCGTTCTTCGGGATGAATGTCCCCAACGGGCTCGAAGACAATCCGTTCGCGTTCCTCGGCATGCTCGGGCTGTCGCTCGGCGTGTCGGGGATCGTCATCTACTTCTTCAGAAAACGCCACTGGTTGTAAATCGGCCGTTGCTTTAGAACCCGGCCGCCGTGATGATGTGGCGAATGGCGTCGGGCATCGCGACACCGAGGATGCAGAGGATCAGCAAAAGTATCGCCTGCGGGAGCCATTCGATGAGGCGCGGCGGTTCGCGTTTCGCCGTTTCGGGTGCGGTGCCCAGATACATCTTGAAGGCGGCGCGCGCCATACCGTAGAGCACCAGCGTCACCAGCAGCAGGAACGCGGCGAGCAGGCCGAAACGTCCCTGCGTCACCATCTCGCGGGCGATGAGGAATTCCGATATGAAGATAGGGAACGGCGGCAATCCGGCGAGTGCGGCGAACCCGATGCCCCACAGCGCGCCGGTCGGTCGGTCGGCTTCGCGCAGGCCGCTGACCCCGGCGATATCTTTGGTGCCGAAGCGGTGGGCGATGTTCCCGGCGGTGATGAAGAGCGTCGTCTTCGCGAACGAATGGGCCATGAGGTGCAGGAACGCGGCGAATATACCGGCGCCGCCCAGCGCCACGCCGATGAAGATGATCCCCATGTTCTCGATGGAGCTGTAGGCGAGGAGCCGTTTGAAGTTGGTCGCTCCGGCGAGATAGACCGCGCTGATGAGGAGCGACGCGAACCCGCAGATGAGGAAGAAGATCGCCGCCTCGCGCCGCAGTCCCGCCGCATCGAGCACCTGAAAGACGCGGTAGAGGCCGTAGAGCGCGGTATTGAGCAGCATCCCCGACAGGAACGCCGACACCGGCGAGGGGGCCTCCGAATGGGCGTCGGGAAGCCACGAGTGCATCGGTGCGACGCCCGCCTTGGTGCCGAGTCCGACCACGATGAAGGGGAATGAGAAGAGAAGCCAGAAACGGCCGAGTTGCGGCGCGTTCCGTATGAGGTCGGTGTAGAACAGGTCGCAGACACCCTTTGCCGACAACGCGAGGAAGAGGATGCCGATGAAAGCGATCGCGATACCGACCGAGCAGATGAAGACATATTTCCAGGTCGCTTCGAGCGACGATTCATGCCGTTCGAAGTATATGAAGGGGGCCGAGGCGAGGGTAGTCGCTTCGATGAAGACCCAGAAGAGCCCGAGGTTGGAGGCGAGTATCGCGCCGGTCATCGAGAAGACGAACAAGAGCATCGACACCACGTAGATCCGGTGCCAAAGTTCCGATACCTTTTCCCGTTCAAGGTAGCGGTAGCTCGCCGGGATGACTGCGATATAGACCGTCGCGATGAGGGCGAGGAACAGGAGATTGCCGGTGTCGGCGCGGAAGTAGCCGATGAATTCTTCGGGACCGGCGACCGCCCAGTAAAGTACCGCTCCTGCCGTGAGAAGCGCGTGGGCGATCAAGACCGACCGTTCGGCTTGACGCGAACGAAGGGTGAAAAGTGGTACGGCGGCCAGCAGGGGGAATACGAGGAGTATCGGGATCATCATGGCTGGTCCCTCAGGCTCGTGAGTTTTTCGCGGGAGGTCTCCTCATAGGTCGAATGGAGTTTGCCGAGGAACAGCAGGAAGAGGAACATCAGCGTGAAGATATCGAGGAGCACCCCGAGGTTCACGAGTAGCGGCAACTCGACCGCCATCGCGATCATGAGGAGCGCCACGGCGTTCTGCATCAGCATATAGCCCATCACCTGCGTGATAAGTTTTTTGCGCGAGAGGATGATGAAGAAGGCGATGATGAGTGTCGATACGGCGATACCGAAGGCGAGCGCGTCGACCGACGGATCTGTGCGCGAAACCCAATCGGTAACTGCGAATCCCGACAGAAAGACGATCGTTCCGATGACGATGGAGCCGAACTGCGGAATATTCGGATCGGCCTCACGGGCGACATGGGTCCGCTCAACGATGCGCCACAACATCACCGGGACGATGATCGTCTTGAAGGCGAGCGTTTCGAAAGCGAGAAAGAAAAAGGTGAACCAGTCGATATGGCCAAAGTCTCGTACGATGAGGAGGAACAGAATGAATCCCTGCAGAGCGATCACCTGTATGTAGGTCCTCATCCGGCTGGTGAGGGCGAGGTAGAGGATGCCGACACCGAAGAGTATCGTCAGTATCTGGCTCATGCGACGCCTCCCCGGAAGTAGATGGCGGCGGCGAGCGTGATGAGCGATAGCGCCACGGTGAGGAAGAGGAACTGCGGTACATGCGATATGCGGAACCGCGCGAGGAGCGATTCGACCAGCCCCGCAAGGACGGCGCACAAGAGCGCGACGACCGGCAGAGCGAACGCGGCGTGTATCGCGGGGATATCCGCCGGCAGAATGAGCGCGGCGATGAGCGTCGCGAAGAGGTACATCTTGAGCGCCGCGGCGTACTGCAGGAACGCGAGGTCGGGGCCGGAATTGTCGAGTATCATCACCTCGTGGATCATCGTGAGTTCCAAGTGGGTATTGGGATCGTCTATCGGTATGCGGCACCCTTCGGTCAGCAGGATCAGAAAAAGCATGATGGCGCCGGCCGACGCCGCGACGGTCGGCCACGCACTGCCTCCCGACAGAGAGAAAAGCTCACCGAAGCTCATGTGGCCCGAAACAAGGGCGAGCGTCCCGGCGAAGATGAAGAGCGACGGCTCGACGATGACCGAAAAAAGCGCTTCGCGGCTCGCCCCCATCCCTTCAAAGGCGCTCCCGGTGTCGAGCGCGGAGATGAGCTGGAAGAATTTGGCGAGTCCGAGCAGATACAGGCACAGCACGATGTCACCGTCAAAGGCGATCACCTGTGTCCGGCCGACGCCCGGCGCGATGAGAAGCGCGGTGAAGGTCGCCGCGAGCGCGAGCGCCGGGGCGACGGCGAAGACCCACGAAGTGACGGTGCTCACCACCGCCCCCTTGCGCAGGAGCTTCAGGGTATCGAAGAAGGGCTGGAGGAGCGGGAAGCCTTTGCGGCCGCCGGCCAGCGCCTTGACGCGGTTGATGATGCCGAGCATCAGGAACGGCAGGAACAGGAGGAGCAGTATGTTCAGCGTCCGCGCCATCAGTTGCCTCCCATGATCCAGACGAGCGCCGCCGCGAGGAACAGCACGCCGTAGAGGATGTACTGCGCCATATCGCCGCTCTGCACCCAGCGCAATAGCGAAAAGAGATAGCGGATGAGCTTCGCGCCGGGGGCGATAAGATAATCGTCCACCAGATCGTGCGGGTGCGACCGGAACGCGGTCCGCGCCGGGAAGAGTCCCTGCGGCCGTTCGAGGTCGGTGCCCAGACCAAGCAAACGCCCCGAGAGCGTCATCAGCGGCGACACATACGAAGAGGCGGTGTACTGCATCCGCGCCGTCCCGTGCCGGTAGCCGCAGCCCCATGTGGCGGCCGGAGCGATACCGCCGCCGCCCGCGATCAGCCGGTTCCGTATATAATAAAGGAAAGCGAAAAGCAGGATGAACAGCAGCAGCACCCGCGACACGCTCCCGAGCGTCGCCACGACCGGCATGGCTGCGGCTGCGGCGTCGCCGGGGTACGGATAACCCGCCGCGACGGTCACCGCCAGCGCGAAGAGGGGGGCGGGATAGAGGCCGATAACAAAGACGGCGAACGCGAGGATCGTCATCCCGGCGATCATCGCCCCGCCGGGATCGCGGGCCGTTTCGACCGCGTTGCTACGCGGCGAACCGAGGAAGACGATACCGCAGGCCTTGGTGAAACAATAAAGGGCGAGTATCCCGGTCAGCGCCAACGCACCGGCCGTAAGCACCACCAGTCCGCCATAAGAACCGCTTGCGTGCGGCGCACCGGAGAGCATCGAGAGGTAGAGAACGAACTCGCCGATAAAGCCGTTAAGCGGCGGCAGCCCCGCTATCGCCACCGATCCGATGATGAACAGAAGCGCGGTCTTCGGCATCCTCCCGATGATACCGCCGAGCTTGTCTATGTCGCGGGTATGGGTCGCCCGGTAGAGCGCTCCGGCGCCGTAAAAGAGGAGTCCCTTAAACAAGGAATGATTGACCAAATGGATGAGCGCGCCGGTCATGCCGAGGAGTATGAGCGGACCATTCCCGATCCGCATCCCGATCATCGAAAGGCCGATGCCGATCCCCACAATGCCGATATTTTCAATGGAACTGTAGGCGAGCAGTCGCTTGAGATCGTGTTGGGCGAGTGCGTAGAGGACGCCGACCACCGAGGAGACGATGGCGACCACGAGCACGATGATCGCGAAGCGCGTGGTCGGCACGCCGACGATAAGGGTGAACCGCAGGATACCGTAAATGCCGGTCTTTATCATGATGCCCGACATGAGCCCCGACACATGGCTCGGTGCCGCTGGATGAGCCTTGGGGAGCCAACTGTGGAACGGTATGAAGCCCGCCTTGATCGCGAAACCGGCAAAGAGGATCAGAAGCGCCGTCTCGGTGAAGGAAGGATCGCTCATGACGGCGGAGAAACTCGCGAAGTCGCCCGAGCCGCTGCGAGTCATGAACAGCAGGAAACCGGTGAGAATGAGGGCGAAGGCGACATGCATCGCGACAAAGTAGTTGATCGTCGCGTCGCGTACCTCGTCGTTGCTCCGGTCGAAAAAGAGGAGCACCAGCGACCACAGCGACATCAGTTCCCACGCGAACAGGAACGACAGGACCGCGCGCGTCGTTACCACTAAAAGCATCGATACGAGGAAGAGCGCGAAGGCGAACAGGTGACCGCGTAACGACCGCTCGGGATAACCGCCGAGATAGCCCACGCCGTAGATCGTCCCGGCGATACCGCCCAAAGAGATGGTGAGCGCGAAGAAGGCCGACAGCGGATCGAGTTCGAGCGTCGCGCGTTCGAAGGGAAATGGAAGGGTGAAAAGGATGCTCTCGGTCCCGTTCAGGAGCGTCATCAGCGCGCCGGTCCCGGCGGCGATCAGACCCGCGACCGTGACGAAGGCGAAAAACGCGAGCCGCAGCGGACGCGGAACGGCCGCCTGCAATACCGCCGCCGCGAGGAGTGTCGCTATGCCCGCGAGGAAGAACGTCATCTCCCGTTCTCCCTTCCGAGATAGTGAAGTATCGCATTGACCACCGTCAGCGGATGTGGCGGACAGCCGGGAATGTAGATGTCGGGCGCGTGGTCTTTAAAGAAACGGCGGTCGAGCGCGGGCGATGCGGCGAAGAGTCCCCCCGATATCGCGCAGGCCCCCATCAGGACGAGCAGTTTGGGCGCCGGGGTCGCGTTCCACGTATCTTCCAGCGCATCGGCCATGTTCGCGCTCACCGGGCCGGTGACGATCACCGCATCGGCGTGGCGCGGCGAGGCCACGATGTCGATGCCGTAGCGCAGCATATCGAAGTTGGCGTTGGTGGTCGCGTTCAGTTCCATCTCGCAGGCGTTGCATCCGGCGGCCGATACCGACCGCAGTTTGAGCGACCGGCCGAACAGGCGCCGTATCTCGTCGCGCCCTTTTTCGGCGCGGGCATGGTATTCTTCAAAGCTCGTTCCGGCGGTGACGATGAGGGCGTCGCGCCGCGTCTGGCCGAGGTGGTGGCGGTTGGTGAGCCGTATCGGCGAATTTGCGGCGCGGGCGCAGGAGCCGCAGAGATGGCACTTACCCAGATCGATGGCGACGGGGTTCACCGTCAGCGCCGCGCCGGGACACGCGGCGATCATTTCGGCCGACGGCGCGCCTTCCTTCGCGATATCGGGAAAGCCGCGGAACATCGGATCGGGCATCGCGGTGGTCGGGTCGGGGACCGCCTGCGATCCGTGTCGCCAGCGCGCTCTTAAAAGCCTAAAGACCACGTTCACTCCTAGAGGTCGAAACCGCAATATGAGAGATTGAAGCTCTTGTTGCACAGCGGAAAATCGGAAACGCCGTTGTCGCGCACCGCCAGCGCGAGCCCGAACCAGTTATGGAACGACGCATCCTTTATATAATAGCGCCGCGTGCCGCCGTCACCGCCGGTCACCGCCGCGTGAAGCGTTTCGCCGCGCCACCCCTCGGTGAGCGAGAAGGCGATCATGTCGGGCCGCGGCGGGGCGACCGGCGCGATGATCCCGTCGCGCGCCGCGTCGAGCCGTTCAAGAAGTTCAAGAATGTAGCGCAGAGAATCCTGTATCTCCTGATGCCGCACGAAGGCGCGGGCATAGACATCGCCGCTCACCGCCGCCTTTCCTTCGCCGTTCTGCAGGATCGTTTTCATGAAAGGATGGTCGGCATAGGCGTCGGTCGGATGGGTGAGCCGTATGTCGCAGGTAAGTCCCGATGCGCGTCCCGCCGGGCCGACGAGTCCGACGGCGCGCGCCGTGGCGGTATCGACCGAGCCGGTCTTCTCGAAACGGGCGAGCACGCTCTGATTGTCGAAGATCGATGCGGCCAGCAGTCCCGCGTTGTCGCGGATACGGCGCACCGTTGCAATGATGCGCTCTTTTTTCTTTTCGTCGATATCGTAGTTGACGCCGCCCGGCGTGAGGAGGCCTCTCCCAAAACGGCTTCCGCACAGGACCAGCGAGGTGTTGATGATGTCGGTGCGCATCACCGCGAACAGCTGCGTGCCGGGAAGATAGCCGATGTCGTTGCAGAGCGCCGAAAGGTCGCCGAGGTGAATGCCGGCCCGTTCGAGTTCGAGCCCGATCGCCCGTATCACCGAGGCGCGACGCGGTATGACGGTGTCGCCGAGCGCTTCGACGAGCCCCGCATACGCGGTCGCGTGAGCCACCGCCGCGTCGCCGCTCACCGATTCGGCGAGCGTACTTTTCGCCGCGAGCGGACCTTCGCGAAAAAGTCGTTCGACGCCGCGATGCTGATAGCCGAGCTGTATCTCGAGATGGTTCACCCGTTCGCCGTCGCAGAGGAACCGGAAATGTCCCGGTTCGATGACACCGGCGTGAACCGGCCCCACCGCGACCTCGTGGGATTCTTCGCCCTTCATCGCGAAGTAGCGATATCCCTCTTCGATGCGGCGCGGCGGGTGGCCGTCATGCGGATAGCGGACCGGTTTGAGCCACGGATGACCCTCCGGAACGATGCCGAACTCTTCCCACAACTGTCGCTCAAAGAGATGGAAAGCCGGTATCGACGGGGTGAGCGACGGCACCGTGGCGCCCCGCTGGGCGCTGACGCTGGTCACGGCAAGTGTCCCCTGCGCGTCGTCGGCGAAGAGCGCTACAATGCGTACGCTCTCCGCATGCCGCTCTTCCGGCACACCGAAAAGAGCAACCGGTCGCAGCGCTGCACAGAGACAGCCCACAGCGATATCGCCCAGTGCTTGGTAGGAAATTTTCGGCAGGTCGTCGAAGGGGATGGCCGCACGGTTTTTTAACAACAACCGATCCATGGGCGGCACTATAGCATGCCCCCTGCGCTTGTCAAGTTGCCCGGTAAATATCTATCCGGCAAATCAACGGATTGTGTGAAAACGAATTGAGAACAGGCCGAAAGGCACACTTGTTGACGTCCCCCAAAAAAGCCGTTTTTGCAATTCTAAATTATTTCGAACTTTGTCTGATTGAGGATTTTCAGCAAAGCAACCGCAACATTTTTGGCAACTCCATGAAAACAAAAGTAATAAAAATTGAAAAAAATACCGAAAAAAGTTGCAATTAAAATGAATATCCTTACAAAAGGAGATGTTGTGCCGAGGGAGAAATTACCCTCAACTTGTTTCATCGAACGACCGGACGGAGAGGTAGACGATGAAGAAGATCGTGATCACCAACGAGGAAGAAGTTCCGCTCCCTAGCGGGGCCGTGTCGCTGCCGACAGGCTCCATTTTCGATCTTATTCCCCCCAAACAACCTGCGCCGGTTCAACTCGAGCCGCGGGCGCTCGCTTTTCTGCGCGAACACTTTCCGACCGCAGAAGAAAAGGAGTGGACCAACTGGAAGTGGCAACTCTCCAACAGCATCACCACCGCCGAAAAGTTGGGCCGCATCGTCGATCTGACCGACGAGGAATTGCGCGCCGTTTCGGGCGAAGGCGGTGTCCTGCCGCTGCGCATCACGCCGCACTACGCGAGTCTGTTGGCGAAGAGCGACCCCGATCAGCCGTTGCGCCGCAGCGTCATCCCGGTGACCGCCGAACATCAGCGCTGTTTCGGGGAAGCGGAGGATCCGCTCCATGAAGAACACGACAGTCCGGTATCGGGTCTCGTACACCGCTATCCCGACCGCGTGTTGTTCCTCGCGACCGGCTTCTGCTCGACCTACTGCCGCTACTGCACCCGTTCGCGCATGGTCGGCGACGCCAACCGCATGCACCAGTTCTCCACCAAGATATGGGACGAAGCGATCGGCTATATCGAACGGACCCCGACCATCCGCGATGTCCTCATATCGGGCGGCGATCCGCTCACCATGCCCGACGCAAAGATCGAATATCTCCTTTCCCGCATCCGCAAGATAGAGCATGTCGAGATCATCCGCATCGGCACGAAGGTCCCCGCGGTCCTGCCCCAACGCATCACGCCGAAGTTGGTCAACATCCTTAAACGCTATCATCCGTTGCTTCTCAGCGTCCACTTCACCCATCCCGACGAACTGACACCCGAAGTGGCGCAGGCCTGCACGCGGCTTGCCGACGCGGGGATACCGCTGGGGAGCCAGACGGTGCTTCTCAAAGGGATCAACGACGATGTGCCGACGATGACGGCGCTGTTCCACAAACTCCTCAAGGTCCGCGTCCGTCCCTACTATCTCTACCAGTGCGACCCGATCGTGGGTTCGGGTCATTTCCGCACGACGGTAGAGAAAGGGCTCGAGATCATCCGCGGCCTGCGCGGCCACACCAGCGGCTACGCGGTGCCTCAGTTCGTCGTCGACGCCCCCGGCGGCGGCGGCAAGATACCGCTCCTGCCCGATTACTGGCAGGGACGCGACACCGATTATGTGTATGTGAAGAACTACGAGGACAAGACCTACCGCTATCCCAACATCCAGCAGGCGGTCGCCCCGTCGTAACGGAGATCCGATGCATATCGGTTTCACCTACGATCTCAAAGACGATTATCTGAAAGCCGGTTTTTCTGAAGAAGAGGCGGCCGAGTTCGACGGCATCGAAACGATCGAAGGGATAGAGGGGGCGCTCGTTTCGCTCGGTCACCGCGTCGAACGGATCGGCACGGTGAAGAAACTCGCCGAACTGCTGGTCGCCGGGAAACGGTGGAATATCGTCTTCAATATCGCCGAAGGGGTCAGCGGCATCGGCCGTGAGGCGCAGATACCGGCGCTCCTCGACGCCTACGACATACCGTACGTCTTCTCCGATCCGATGGTCCTGTCGCTGTGTCTGCACAAAGGGATGACCAAACGCGTCGTGCGCGACGGCGGCGTCCCGACGGCCAAGTTCCATGTGGTCGCCGAAGAGCGCGACATCGCCGAGGTGCGGCTCGATTATCCGCTCTTCGCCAAACCGGTCGCCGAAGGTACCGGCAAGGGGATCGGCGCTTTTTCCAAGATACCGGACGCGGCCACCCTCCGCGCCCGCTGCATCGAACTGCTCGCGAAACACCGCCAGCCGGTGCTGGTCGAAGAATACCTGCCGGGGCGCGAATGCACCGTCGGCATCGTCGGTACGGGACGCGAGGCCCGCGTGGTCGGTGTGATGGAGGTGGTGTTCAAACCGGCGGCCGAAAAGGAGGCCTACGGACTCCACAACAAGAAGAATTACAAAGAGATCATCGAGTATGTCGTCCCCGAAAAAGCGCTCTGCGACGCCTGTAGCGAAACGGCGCTCGCGGCGTGGCGCGTACTGGAATGCCGTGACGGCGGCCGCGTGGATGTGCGGTGCGACGCCCACGGCGTGCCCAACTTCATTGAGGTCAACCCGCTCGCCGGACTCCATCCGATAGACTCCGATCTCCCCATCCTCGCGCGGCTCAACGGCACCGATTACCGAACCATCATCTCGTGGATAGTGGATTCGGCCATCGATCGCATGAAGAGCGCCCGCCGATGACCGAACGGATAGCGGTCTTACTCCACAATCCCGTCGATCCCAACGCCCGCAAGGATGATCTCGACCTGTTCGAAGAGATGCAGGCGGTCGAAGCGGCGCTCACCACGCTCGGCTGGAAACACACTCGCATCGTTTTCGACACCGATATCGCCCGCGTCAAACGGGAACTCGATGCGGTGAAGGCGGGGGTGGTATTCAACCTCGTGGAGACGCTGGAAGGAAAAGGTTCGCACCAGTACCTCGCCCCGGCGCTTCTCGAACACTGGGGGATCAAATACACCGGCGGCACCGCCGAATCGCTGTTCATCACCACCGATAAACTGCTGGCCAAAGAACTGCTGACGCTCAACCGCATACCGACCCCCGAATGTTTCTGTCCCGGCCGTTTCGAGCAATTGGTCCCCGACGCCCGTTACATCGTCAAGGCGGTCGACGAAGATGCGTCGCTGGGGATGGACGCGAAGAGCATCCTGACCCCGTCGGAAGGCGACGATCTTGCCGCTTTTATTCGCGGAAAGGAGAAGACGCACGGCGTCCGTTTCTTCGCTGAACGGTTCATCGAGGGACGCGAATTCAACCTCACGGTGCTCGGCATGAACGGTGCGCCGCAGATACTGTCGCCCGCCGAGATACGGTTTATCAATTTCGGCGACAAACGGCCCAAGATAGTCGATTACCGCGCCAAGTGGGAAGAAAAATCGTTCGAATACAAGAACACCCAGCGCTCGTTCGATTTCCCGCCGGAAGATGCGCCGCTCCTCGCACGGCTCGGCGAATTGGCGGGTCAGTGCTGGCGTGAACTGCGCCTTGCCGGGTATGCCCGCGTCGATTTCCGGGTCGATGAACAGGGGAACCCGTGGGTGCTCGAGGTCAACGTCAACCCCTGCATCACCCATTACGGCGGCGTCGCCGCGGCCTGCGAACGCGCCGGCATATCGTACGACACCTTCGTCGCCCGCATCGTCGCCGAAGCACTGCGCTGAATAAAATATAGCTGAATGATTTCAGTCGACAACTGTTTTTCCGTAAAAAACATGCCCAGTTATTTTGACAAATAAAATGGTCGCAATGTAGAACAATCGCGACGGAAGGTTGTTCTCTCCAGCAGTCTTTTATAACTATCGTATCTGGGGGCAGGTATGAAAAAAGGTCTTGCGATCCTGTTTTTTTCTCTATTTTTCGCCTCTTGTCAGGTCTCGGTCGATCGATTCGAGGTCGTCAACAGCGAAGGTCCGTATAACTGTACCGCGACCGGTGTCTGCGATATGCGGGTGTTGGTGCTTAAAGACGGCCAGCCGCTTACCGGGTACACGATGACCGACGCGGCGAATTATATCTTTGAGTATGAGATCGTCGGTGACAACGGCTATTTCTTTCATTATCGCTCATATCTCGATGATGCGATCCTAAAGGGCGATGTGGTGGTCTATCCTTCTGGCTATCTGGTTTTCAGACACACCTTTTCCGAAAGCGCCCAGTATCAGGTCATGATACATTTTTACGATTTCCGGTACAACGGTATCTGGGACATTCTTGATCTGCCGATAACCATCAATCCCTGTTACAATTCTCGAGATGTCTGTCCCAACGGAGAATGCAAACCGATCGGCCTGTTGAATTATGAGTGCCTTTGCGCCCGCGGCTACACCCATCCGGCGGGGGATAACAAACAGTGCGTGACCGACCTGTGCGTGGGTCAGCAATGCGACGGCGCGGGAGTATGCCGGGTGAATGCCCAAGGTGAAGCGGAATGCGACTGCTATCTGGGTTATACGCATAGAGACATCCCCTTCTGGTCGGGAGCGCCCACCGTTGAACAAAAAGAGAACCCGTTAAGTTGCGTGGCGGTCGCCTGCGACAGCGATGGGGTACGCACCGGAGAGGTGCGCTATCTGGTCAAACCGCTCGCCCTTTCGTTACAGAAAGAAGGGACTGCGACGACGATCGATCTGGAGGAGATCCGCTTGCCCGAAGTAGTGCAGGGGTGCGCCAGTATCGATACGGACGACAGGGTGCAGGGGAACTCATTCGGGAAAAACAGCTATACCGAAAGTATGAAAACGGACCGGGCGCAGTTGGCGCAGGTCTCCTATGTCGACAATTCAGCCCACATACCCATCATAATGCTGCGTCCGCATCTGTTCACCCGGTATTTGCTCGGTGAGCCGAAGGGGGTTTCTTTATTCGAGCAGTTCAAAGGGAACACTCTTCTTGCCGAACGGGATCGGTGGGTGAATGAAAAGGAGATCGATTCCTGCGAGAATTACCTTTATAAGAAATATTTCATGTACAATATGTGGCTTGATGTGCTGGCCGAAGCATCGGACGACCCGTACCTGATAACGACATTCTCGGCAACACCCGGCAGGGTCTGCGACATTGATGGCGACAGTCACGGCGATATCTGTTCCGGCGCAACCACGGAGCAGCCGTTCCAAAACCAGTACGGCGGCCGCATTCTCTATTTCGGCGCACGCCATGTCGAATCGAATACCGACCATATCGACGGATTCGATAGTGATAAATTCTCCCTGAGCCATGCGCGGTATGTTCCCAATAACCTGTTTGTTCTGACCAATAACCGGAAGAATGGCTACTGGGGACCGGCACAGGGATCGCAATACGGCCGGATGATCGATTTCTCGTGGCATCGTGATATGCTGGCGCTGGCAAAGGATCCCTACTGGAAGGAGACCTTCGGACAAGAGATCACGAACCGTCACTTTGAACCGTATCGCGTATACCGCGAATTTCTGCTGGAATTGCTGGTCAATACGATCCTTTTCCGCGATCTCGGCCAGACGACCTTCGATACCGTTGCTCCCGGCGATGACGATGCCGTAGTGGTGGCGGAGAATCTGGAAAAGGTCGTTCAGTTGGGCGGCTGGCTACAAAAGGTCATACAGCAAAAAACGGAAACGGGGCGCTGGCCGGGACTCATTCAATACGCGATCGACCACGGCACCCCGGTGGCTGAGCACATGAAGGTCTGTTACGGCGCCTATCCGAACCACGAGGAGGCGTGTGCGACCAATAACGCGTATGTCAGATCGGTATATCCGGAGAATGTCATTATCGAGGCGTGGGACATCCTCACCAACGCCGAAAAAGAGAAGGTCGTCGCGTTGCTGGATAAAAAGATAGACACCTTGAGCGGAGTGGCCCAATACGGTCTGCAGTTGGCGAATCGGTTGGCCAACGGCGGCTCTTCCGACTACGCCGATGAGATAGCGGGGAATTATGAGAACCTCAATCGGGCCATACTTCTGTTGGATGAGGTGAAGCGGGCCGATATCCCCCGACAGCTTGAAGAAAAGGTCGATGAAGTGCTCTCTTTGGCGGAAAGCATCAACTGTCTCAAGCCGAACGATCCCAAGGGTCCCGGCGATCCGCTCCAGATGGTCTGCGGCTGGTTGCCGGAATTGTTCGTGGAGAGCGTCAAATCCGACATCGAACAACAGGTTCTGGTCAGCGAGGAAGAGGCAACGGCCGTTTGTGGTGATCCGAATGCCGGCATCCCGGAGATAGTCAATTTGCCGGAGGATACCTCCGCCGAACGGGTATGCGATACGTTGAAGAGCTATCAGGGGAAGAGTCTGTACGACATCATGCAGATCGACTATAAGGAATGCATGCACCGGATACCGGCGCCGACCAGCGAGCAGGGCTCTTTTGAACGCCTTGAGAACTACGACGATTTCGTCTGCAAAGGCGATGTGGGACAGGTCGTCGATATAAAATATACCTGTTCATTCGTTCTGGATAGAAAAGATGATCCGAATGACACAGGAAGGTATGGCAGTTATGATGTTATCCTGAAAAATGTCCTTAAGATCGATGAGAACACCTATGACTTTAGGTTCGTGGATGTTTCCGGCATCCCGCCCGATCTCTGTGAAGACGGGCTTACCGATTTTGCCGCCAAAGAGCTTTTTTTAAAAGAATATGGCATATTGGGCATGAACCAATTGCCAGATTTAAAAGCAAACATAAATCTCTGCAAAAAAACATGCGATGATCCGGGTGTAGATTGTAATGCCTTTAATGCTCATTATTGTTCTTCTCCCGTAGAAACCGTGTCTTATCCAGACCCAGAAGGAGACTTCCCCAATAGATCCTTTTCCTGTAAAGGTGAAGGGTATCGCTATTACCAGTTCATCGAAGATGTCAAAAACATCGAATGCAACGGGAATACTTGCATGGAAATACCTACAGGAAGTGTTGATTACCAAAGATTGCGGTATGATTATTTAGATGAAATAAGCGAGTCTCCAGCTTTTTTCCGGTGGTTGCGCCTAGATGCGATAGGCAAGCATCCTTTTCCTCGCTATGATAATTATTTTGAGGCTGCAGAGCCGGACTTGGACGGCACCATTACCGAAACGGAGCCAAAAACGTATCGACGCAGATATGTGTATGACAACAATCAAGCCGGATTCATGCGTTATTATGATGTCAACCTTGAGGTGAGCCTGACCAGCTCCGGTCGTCGCTCCTATTTTGATGAGAGTACGATCCTGAGTGGCGGAAAGTTGGATTACCGGCAGGATCTGACGCGGTTCTCGAAGTACCTCGATCATTTCGAGCAGTATCAGCAGTATGACGCGGCGCTGATACAGCAGAAACTGCTTGCCAACGGTATACATGGCTCCTCCGGATTCAGTAGCCGTGACAATGGGAAAAAGGTGAGTTACGGCGACCAGCGGTATGGGTACTATCAGTTCGGCAACAACGAATTCAATGTCCACTTGGGCTATGCCTATGGGTGGGGTGTCGACGGCATCGAACGATTTGAAGAGTTCAACGATTTCATACAAGACGGATGGCCGGAGACTCCCGGTATACATGATGCCGCCAACCTTGCCCGTATGCTGGATGGGTTCTATCAGAAGTTCTCAGAAAATGGCAACGATGCACTACTGTTTTCCCTTGCCTATGATTTTTGTGCTCGGGAGATTTATGGGGGGAAGTTCGATGCTTTGGAAGACTCATTCAAAAAGGATGTGATCTCTTTGTTGGGGAATTTCGATGAAGATTCCTGCGATAGCGACCTGCGTAAAAAGATAAAGCAAGAGGTCTGCAATAATGAAGATTGTAATTATAATGATCCTCAAGTGCTTAAAGGCATAAGAGATTTTATGCGAAACAAATTAAACTATTTCTTGCCTTCGATTGACGATATTACCGACACGACATCGGAAGGGATGCTCACCGCGGTCAACAAACTGGTGCTCAATCCCTACCTCTACGGTTACTTTGGTGCCGGTGCCGTCATCTTTGGTCAGCCGTTGAATGCCAAGGCGGCGGACACGGCCACCGTGAGTAACAATAATTCCCAAAAGACAGCCAATATGCGGGATGTGGACGAGTATGACGATTCTTTGTGGAAAGAAAATCAAACCGAGTTGCTGGAATTGGTCGGCTACCTTCAACTCAACCCCAACGACAACGGCATCCCGACACCCAAGGGCTCCAGTGTCGATGGGAGCAATGTGAAGAACTTCTTCAACAAGATGGGGAAGGATTCAAAGAATAATATATACCACATGCATCTGTATGTTGCGGGAAAATATCTCCTTTACCACGATTCGGGCGGATCGAGTATAGGAAAAACAGCCCAATATTTTCAGGATAAGGTCCTTTCAACAAACGGAATGACAACTTACGGAAATAGCGATGAGAATTATGTGTGGGACGGAGATAGACTAGATTCCACCTACGATTGGTATTTCTCGAAACGGGTAGCGGAGTATAGTCTGTTCGGCGCTACACTGACCCTCGACGCGGGCATCTTTGTCAACTATGGAGCGGAGATGATGGTGCAGTTGGGGGACAAGGATGCGGTTACCAAAATAAAGATAAAAGATCAGGAGATATCCTTGCCTCTTGGCCAATATGCACAAGGTAGGTTCACATTGGAACCTTATGTCGATGTTTCGGCCTTTGTCGAGGGGAGCGTGAGCGTCAATTTTCTTATTGCTTCGGCCAGCGGCACGCTCGGTATTGAGGTCGATATTCTTTCGGCATCGCTACCGTTGCGGGCACGGTATGCGGTGCGCATGTCTGATGCGGAAAACAAGAAGTCGCCTGAAGGAGAAGATATCTCATGTGATTTCTTTGAGACAGATTGCCATGAGGGAAAGCGTCTTGATTGGGGAAAGGCTTGGATCGTTAGTCCCTATATTGACATGAACGCCTCGATGTCCATTACGCTTGACATTCTAAAGCATTCAGAGATATATGCACAGGCGGACCTATCGGTTCTGGGAATAACTTTGGTGGATACTGGCAAGATGACGTTGTTCGAAGATCTCATACCGGGCCAGAACCACTATGAGTACACGATACTCGAGATGCCGGAACAGTATCGCCGGATAGAGTTGGAAGATATTATGCAGTACGTCAGGTAGGGGTATGGCATGAGAAACATCTTGGGCTTTTTGTTCAGTGCCATATTCCTGTTCTCCTGTGACAACGGGATATCATTTGACGATCCAGCGCTGGATGCCTGTGTTCGGAATGCGACCCCGATAACGGACGAAAGCCATCTGGATCAAAGTGATCTTGACAAGATAACCACGCTTGTCTGCGGGGAAGATACTCCGGGATTTGAAGAAAACGGCATAAGTAACCTGTCGGGGATTGAGCGGCTACATAATTTGCGGTATCTCAACCTTTATAAGGCGAAGGTTTCCAACATTTCGTTGCTGGCCAAATTAGAAAAACTGAAAGAACTCAACATAACCTCCGACCAGAAGATACTTTCCTATGAACCATTGACCCGATTGCCGCTCACTTTTCTCGGTATTCATGATACTGGGCTTGAGGACATCAGCTTCTTAGCTAATATTCCGACCTTGGAAGAAATAGATTTGGAAAGAAATGCCATTATAGACATCTCCGTTTTGGCGCAGTTGGACAAACTTGTGGATGTAGACCTTCAACACAATAAGATAACCACCGTGGCGCCGCTCGCACAAAACAAGAACCTTGCCAATATGGAAAGACTTGCCATCTACTACAACTGTATCGATTGCATGAAAGAGATCGAATATCTAGACGCGATAGCGGAACAGAATCCTGATCTCAAATATATCTGTAACCCGGACGATCAGCTTCTCCCCGAAAACTGCGGGGAATGATGCGCGGAGCCATGCTGGGTCTTATGTCGGGACTATTCCTGTTCTCCTGCGATAACGGGATATCATTTGACGATCCAGCGTTGGACGCTTGTGTCAGGGATGCGGCTCCTATAACGGATGAGAGTCATCTGGATCAAATTGATCTTGACAAGATAACCACGCTTGTCTGCGGGGAAGATACTCCGGGATTTGAAGAAAACGGCATAAGTAACCTGTCGGGGATTGAGCGGCTACATAATTTGCGGTATCTGCTTTTGTATAAGGCAAGAATATCCGATATCTCTCAGTTGGCAAAATTGGAAAAATTGAGAGAGTTGATCATAACCTCGGAGCTCAAAATATACTCCTACGCACCACTGTCAAAGTTGTCGCTGACATCTTTGACTCTTCATGTGGGTCTTGATGACATCAGCTTCTTGGCAAACATCCCGACTTTGGAGGAAATAAATCTCGAGAGAAATCAGATCAGTGACCTTACGCCGATAAAACAGTTGACCAATCTGAAAAAGATAGATGTCAGCTACAACCGGATCACAACGATCAAGCCTATCGCAGAACATCCCAACATCGAGAACTTTACCTATATCTCGATAGGCTATAACTGTATGGACTGTTCTGTGGAAGAGCAAAATGTGTTGTTGGTAGAAGAAAAGAATCCTGAGGTTTACATCAGTTGTAATTCAGACAATCAACTCCTCCCCGAGAACTGCGGGGAATGATGTTCGTCGCGAAGATCCAGCGTTCACCCAAGGTGCTACTGGTTCTTGTGCTGACGGTCATGGTTGTTGCCGTCCTGATCTATCAACAGTATCGGCGCGGGTCGGTGTTCAGTCTGGAGCCGGGAACCGAATATATCTATCGCATCAGTTTGGAGAGCGATGAGCTCATCACGGCGCAGAAAGGCGGCGTGCTGGCAAAGGCCGGATTCGGCGACCTTACCACCCACACCGTGTTCACGGCCGAACTCTCCCTGCGTTGCCTTCAACGGAACGACGCGGGGTATCTCGTCTCCTTCTCCGTGCAGGAACCGCAACAGCACCGGATACGGATCAATGAGCGCGACCTGATCCCGGACCGTTCTTCGTTTGACGCGATCTTCTCGAAACAGCAGGTCTATGTCCAACTCCTGCCGGACGGCACTATCGAGACGCTCTATTTCTCTCCCGACGCCCCGGCGGTCTTCAAGCGGTTGATGAGCGGTCTTCTGGGTGAATTCCAGCTGTCGGTGCGTTCCGACCGTTCATGGACGGCGCGGGAACACAACCGTCGCGGTGATTATACCGCGCAGTATAGCCGGAAGGGTCTTCTGTCGCTCAGCGGCACCGGTATCGAGAAGCGATGGGACCGCTATCATGAACTGGGGCTGGTCAAGGTCGAACGGCAGGAGAGCGAGGTGTCGGCGGCATTCACGATACTACCGGCATCGCAGGGGTATTGCCGCTCACTGCAGGGAACGGAAAAGATCGTTTCCCGTTCGCCGCAGGGGGAAGAGCTGTATAGTTATTCCAGCGAACTTTCGATAAAGGAACTGCGGACCGTCCCCTTCACGCCGGAACTGTCGCTCATCAAAGAGTTGACCGCCCGCTACGAACGCTATCCGCTGGCCTCGGCAATGCCCGATGATGCGGCGAAGAAGATGAACATGGAAAAGATGGCGGCGGGACTGACCCCGGAGGAATTGGAGTCGCTCCTGCTCAAGGTGAACAGCGGCCAGATCGTCGCCAAAGATGATATCACCACACTGCTGCGACGCGCCCACGGCATGCTGGGATTGCATCCGGAACTGAGCGGCCGGCTGGTCGATCTCTTCGTAAAACAAGAACTGCACAGCGCGACCCGCAAACTGATACTCACGATGCTGATCAGCCACAGTCTGCCCGAAACGCAGGCGGCGGTGCGGCGGATACTGACCAGCGACGAGGCGAACGGCGACCCGGCATTCATCATGATGCTGCAGTCGGCCGGGTTTCTTGCGGCGCCCGAAAAAGAGACCGCCGATATGGTACAGCGCTATCTGGAACAGGGATCGGGGGAAAAGCGGCATGCCGCGGCCTATACCCTCGGCTCCATCGTGGGGACCATGAACGAGAACGGCCGGAGCGACGAGGCGCGGCAGTATAATCAGAAACTGGTCGCGGAGCTGGGTAAGGCCGAGACCGGCGAAGAACGCCAGCGGCTCCTCATGGGGCTTGCCAACGCCGGGATGGCGGAGAATGTGCCGGTGATACAGAAGTATGCGCAGGATGCCGATCCCGAAACACGCGGCACGGCGGCGATGGCGCTCCGAAAGACCCAGACCGAAGAGTCGGAGCGGACGCTCCTTGATCTGACCGAGGATCGCGACCGGAACGTGCAGAACACCTCGCTGTTGATGCTTTCCAAATATAAAACACGCACCAGCCATCTTGAAGAGATAAAGTCGAAAATAGAAAGCGGCGCCATCACCGAGGACAGCTATCAGATCGTTCTTAATCTGCTGGTGGGGAATCTGTCGACCTACCGGGAACTGGTCCATGACATCTGCCGGCTGATGCTCGAAAAAGGGGTGCGTGACGCGAACCTCGCCAAACAGATCCGCGCATTGATGGAGCGGTAGTCTCATTATTGACTTCGCTTGAGTATCCGTTAAAATCACCGATGGCATCGGCTTTGATCTCGGGTTTGTGGGATTCTTCTTCGGTGTAGAGGGCAATATCGTGTTCGTGAACTTCCGGGCGCCGTTCAGGATGCAGGCCCTCATCGGCCCCGAATTCGCCGACGGCGATCTGGCGGCGAAGTTGTATCTGACCGCAAGCCTTACCCCGCGGCTTACCCTGCTTGACGCCGATCTGCGGGTGAAAGCGCAGGCGGAAGTACTCGGCATCGGCGTCACCTACCGGAAGACCATCGCCGACTGGAAACCGCTCATTGACCGGAATTATGGTAATATCCTGCCGATACCACCGCTCAACCTGAACCTGTTCACCCTCGGCCAGATAATGAATGCGATGCAATGACGAATTATGACACCCACCGTCGCGTTGCGCCACCTCCCTGCGACAGGGAGGCAACATACGAAAGGCCCCCTGATGCAGGGGGCTTGCGGGGGTGTCGGGTGACAAGAAAAAAGGAACGGAGATAACCCATGAAAAGAACCGCGTATTTGTTGACCATCCTTATTCTCCTCACCGCCTGCACCGGTTGTGACAACGGAAACAATAAGCTCAAACCGGGAGAATTTGAGGATCCCGCGTTTAAGGCATGTGTGCAAGAGAAAATAGATTATGATGCAAACTTGGGGTTGTTGGATAAAAACGATCCTGAATTGTACAACAAAATAACCAGATTGGGCTGTGGGGGGGGGCGATTCGAAGTATAAAAGGCATCGAAAACATGCCTAATGTTGATTGGTTTGGTGCGGAAAACAATCAAATTGAATCTCTCGAACCGCTCCGGACCTTAACAAAATTAACATTTCTTCAACTCAAAAACAATAAGATAAAAGAACTAGAACCAATTTCTGCTCTACAAGTGTTGGGCTCTCTTTATTTAAGTAATAATTATGTGGACGATATATCTCCTCTTTACGACATAATATCGATGAGTTATCTTGAAATGGCGGATAACTGCGTACCCAAAGAGCAGTTTTCCACTCTTAAGGAGAAAAATCCCGATATTGTCATCATCGGTGTTGATCTGGACAACTATGTGATTCCCGAAAAGTGTCAGTAAGTCTTATTGATATGACCACCAAACAGAAAGCACTGATAGCAACCATTCTGGCGCTGATCGTTATTGGCGTAGTTGCCCTTTGGTACTTCTCCGCTGTCGGCCAGTACCGTCTTTCCCTCGGTAAGCGCTACGCATACCACTTGACCTACCACCACACCGCAAGATCGACCATCGCTCTTCCCGGCGTGGAAGCGCAAAGCAACAGCGGCGAAATGGACTGCGAAATGAAGTGGGACATGGTACCGCTCCGTCTCGACGAAGGCGTTTATACCATTGCCCTCTTTCCCGCACCGGCGGGCGATTGCCGGTTCCTTTTCAATGACAAGGACCTCCTCGACGATGCCGCATTCCGTGAACGGGTCTTCACCGACAAGTATGCCGTCATCCGGATGAATGAAAAAGGGGGGATAGCTGACGGGGTGGTTCGCTCGAGGACCGTCGATCTCTAACGGTATTTTATCGGGATCGAGATGCTTTTCTCCCCGGCGGGGATGGCGAGTTTCGCATCCTTGAACTTCGGCGGCCCCATGACCCCTTTGGCGTTATTTGAAACGCCGAGCCCCTCCTTGGGGATGCCGATCCAGTTGGTGTCTATCTGCCCGTTGTCGTTCTCGTCGTGCATCACCGCGACGGCATAGTCGCCCGGTGTGAGCCCCTCGAACTTGGCGTAAAGGGTGTCGGCGGTCACCGGCAGGGTGATGGTTTTGAATGCCTTTTCGGGCTTCGTGGGGAACCCATCGTCCTGATTGTAAAGGTAAACAAAGACCTTCCCCTGTTTCTTGAGCCCCCACACCTTGACGGTGAGGGTGGCGGTCGCCTGCGCCGCCGTCATGGTAAAGGCAAAAATAAGGGCCAGAACAGTTATCAGCCGCATAGGTTTCCTCCCTCGACATCCTAATTATATGAGGTATAGCCGTTTTGTTGACAAAGGGCAAGTTATTGGATACGAAGGAGCCGCATTGCGTGTGTACCACAGAATTTATATGAGCGATAGACACAGCGACATTTGCCGCGAAGGGATAGTGAAGGAGTACGCCGACGGCTGTGCCCGCGTCCTCATCACCGCCCAGAGCGCCTGCGCCTCCTGCCACGCCAAAGGCGCCTGCGGTAATCTTGAGACGGCGCAGAAAGAGATCGACGCGCTGGCCGAAGGACCGCTCCTGCCGGGAGACCGCGTCCGCATCAATCTCTCGACGAAGGTCGGGATGACGGCGGTCCTCTACGGCTTTGTCCTGCCGCTCATCGTGCTCGCCTTCGTGTTCTTCGGTGCGGTCGCAAACGGCGTTGAAGAAAGTTTTGCGGGGGTCGCGGGACTGGGGGCGCTCGTGCCGTTCTATCTGCTGCTGTGGCTGCTGCGCGGCCGCCTGTTCCGGAATTTCGTCTTCACCGTAGATAAGATTATCAATAGCGATCAAGAGGTGTCCCGTGGTTGATGTGATCCTGTATCCGGTCATCATGCTCGGTGCGGTCGCCGGTATCTCGGCGATACTGCTGTTCCTGACGGCCAAGAAATTCCATGTCGAAGAGGACCCGCGCATCGATACGGTCGCGGCGCTTCTGCCCGGCGCCAACTGCGGCGGGTGCGGCTATCCCGGCTGTCGCGGTCTTGCCGAGGCGATCGTCAAGGCGGCCGACAAGGGCGATATCGGCGGACTTTCCTGCCCGCCCGGCGGATCGGCGGCGATGAAGGCGATCGGCGACGCGCTGGGGATGGCGGTGGCCGAGAGCGAACCGATGGTGGCGGTGCTCCGCTGTAACGGCACTCATGAGAAGGCGCCCCGCACGCTCAAATACGACGGCGCCCCCAAATGCGTCATCGCCCACACCGTCTTCGTCGGCGAGAAGGGATGCCCGAACGGCTGTCTCGGGATCGGCGACTGCGTTACGGTCTGCGCGTTCGGCGCGATGTACATGGACGACAAGACCGGACTCCCGGTGATAGACCCCGCCAAGTGCGTCGCCTGCGGCGCCTGCGCAAAAGCCTGTCCGCGCCGCATCATCGAGATGCGTCCGAAGGGGAGAAAGGACCGTCGCGTCTGGGTCGACTGCGTGAACACCGAAAAGGGAGCCGCCGCGATGAAATACTGCAAGGCGGCCTGCATCGGTTGCGGCAAATGTGTCAAGGAGTGCCCCGAGAAGGTGCAGGCGATCACGCTTGCCAACAACCTTGCCTACATCGATCCGAAGAAGTGCATCGCCTGCGGCAAATGCATCGTCGTTTGCCCCACCAAGGCGATCCACGCGACCTTCGAACCGCCCCAGCCCAAACCGGCCGCGGAGGCCCCGAAGACCGCGGAAGCGCCCAAGGCGACCCCGGCGGCGTGAGATACGGGAACTATGAACTGAGATAGGAGAATACCGTGGACCTGAAGACTTTCAAGATCGGCGGCGTCCATCCGCCGGAGAACAAGCTTTCGGCGGGGTTGCCCATCGAGGCGGCCGAACTGCCCAAGCGCGCATTCATCCATCTGGGCCAGCATCTCGGCGCCCCGGCCAAGCCGGTCGTCCAGAAGGGCGACAAGGTGAAGGTGGGAACGCTCATCGGGACGGGCGAAGGCTTCATCTCGGCGAGCGTCCATTCGTCGGTGTCGGGCACCGTGTTCGGTATCGACGATGTGGTCGACGCGTCGGGTTACAAGCGCAAGGCGGTCATCATCGATGTCGCCGGCGACGAATGGGAACCGGCCATCGACCGCAGTCCCGAACTGAAAAAAGAGATCGCGCTCGACCAGAAGGCGATCGTCGAGAAGATCAAGGAGTCGGGCATTGTCGGGCTCGGCGGCGCCACCTTCCCGGCCCATGTGAAATATATGGTGCCCGAAGGGAAGAAGGTCGACACCCTGCTCATCAACGCCGTCGAGTGTGAACCGTACCTCACCAGCGATCATCGCGTCATGCTCGAACGGGCCGACGAGGTGCTGGTCGGGACGCAAATACTTATGAAGGCGCTCGGCGTCGGGAAAGCGATCGTCGGGATCGAGGCCAACAAGCCCGACGCGATCGAACTCCTTTCCCGCAAGGCGAAGGAGTACACCGGCATCGCGGTGCAGGCGCTCAAGGTGCAGTACCCGCAGGGGGCCGAGAAACAACTGATCAAAGCGTGTCTCAACCGCGAAGTGCCGTCGGGCAAACTGCCGCTCGATGTCGGGTGCGTGGTCAACAATGTCGGCACGGCGCTCGCGGTCTACGAGGCGGTGCAGAAGAATAAGCCGCTCTTTGAGCGCGTCGTGACCATGACCGGTCGGAAACTGCCCAAGAAGGCCAACTTCCTCGTCCGCGTCGGCACCCCGATATCGCAGCTTATCACGGCCTGCGGCGGCATCCCGGAAGGTACGGCCAAGTTCATCAACGGCGGCCCGATGATGGGCAAGGCGATGGTGAGTCCCGAAACGCCGGTGACCAAAGGGACCAGCGGCGTCATCCTCGTCGACGAGTCGGAAGCGAAGCGCAACGCCCCCGGCGACTGCATCCGGTGCGCCAAGTGCGTTTCGGCCTGTCCGATGGGGCTGGAACCGTACCTCATCGAGAAGCAGGCCGAATATGCGCTGTGGGAAGAGGCGGAAAAAGAGGATGCCGCCGACTGCATGGAATGCGGCTGCTGCCAGTTCACCTGTCCCGCCGCGCGGCCGCTGCTCGACAATGTGCGGCTCGCCAAGGCCAATGTCATGAGGATCAGAAGAGAACGGAGTAAGAAATGAGCAACTATATCGTATCGCTCTCCCCGCACGCCAAGGGGCCGCTCTCGACCGAAAAGGTCATGTGGGCCGTCGTCATCGCCCTGATGCCGTCGTTCGCCTTCTCGGCCTATTTCTTCGGCATCCGCGGCATCGTGGTGACGCTCGTGGCGACCATCGCCTGCATCCTGACCGAGTTCGTCATCCAGAAATACCTGATGAAGACGACGGTCACCGCGTTCGACGGCTCGGCCGCGATCACCGGCATCCTGCTCGCCTTCAATGTCCCTTCGAGTATCCCGATCTGGGAAGTGATCCTCGGGGCCGTTTTCGCCATCGCCATCGGTAAGATGGTCTTCGGCGGGCTGGGGCGCAACCCCTTCAACCCGGCGCTCCTCGGCCGCGCCTTCATGCTGGTCAGCTTCCCGGTCGACATGACCACGTGGCCCATCCCGGTCACCACTCAGTGGACTTGGAACATGTCCAAGGCGATAGACGGCACCACCGCCGCCACCCCGCTCGGCTACCTGAAAGAGGGGGTGAAGATGGGCGAGTCGGTGACCAACCTCGTTGCGGCGTCGCCCGAACGGTTCGACTACTTCAATCTCTTCATCGGTAATGTCGGCGGCTGTATCGGCGAGGTGAGCGCCTTCGCGATACTGCTCGGCGGCATCTACCTGCTCTACAAGAAGATCATCACGTGGCACATCCCGGTGTTCTACCTCGGCGGTCTGGCCCTCATCACCGGCGTTCTGTGGGCGATGGACCCCACCAAATACGCCGATCCGCTCTTCCACATCCTTGCCGGCGGCGCGATGCTGGGCGCATGGTTCATGGCGACCGACATGGTCACCAGTCCCATGACCGTCAAAGGGCAGATCGTATTCGCCCTGTGCGGCGGCCTGTTGTGCGGCCTCATCCGGATATTCGGCGGCTACCCCGAAGGGTGTTCCTATTCCATACTCATCATGAACGCCTTCGTCCCGCTCATCGACAAGTACATCAAGCCTACCCGCTTCGGGAAGGAGGTGAACTATGGCTAAGAAACTCGAATCGAACTTCCGCAATATGTTTGTGGTGCTTTCGAGCATCTGCATCATTTCGGCGCTCGCCCTCGGTTTCACCTACGGCAACACCAAGGACGCCATAGCCAAGGCGGCGCAGGAGAAACAGGTCAAGAACATCAAGAAAGTGTTGGACGGGATACCCTTCGACAACGATCCGGCGGCCGGGAAGTACACCGTCGACGGTTTCGACGGCCTCGAACTCTACCCCGCCACGCAGGGCGGGCAGACGGTCGGCACGGCGGTCAAGACGGTATCTCCCGCCGGTTATTCGGGCAATATCTGGCTCATGGTCGGCTTCAAACCCGACGGCGTCATCAACGCGATATCGGTGGTCGAGCACAAGGAGACCCCGGGGCTCGGCACCAAGATGGATACGCCGTGGAAGGATCAGTACACCGGCAAGAATCCCGGCGTGAACAACCTCAAGGTCAAGAAGGACGGCGGCGAGATCGACGCGATAACGGCCGCCACCATCAGTTCGCGCGCCTTCACCGACGCGGTGCAGAAGGCGCACGCGGCCTTCACGAAGGGAGGTGTGAAATGAGCATGATGCATGAATTCACCAAGGGGTTCATCAAAGAGAACCCGATACTGGTGCTCCTGCTGGGCATGTGTCCGACGCTCGCGGTGTCGAGTTCGGCCGTCAACGGACTGGGCATGGGGCTCGCGGCCACCGCGGTGCTCGTCGGCTCCAACGCCGTCATCGCCGCCATCAAGAACCTCATCCCCGACATGGTCCGCATCCCGGCCTTCATCGTGGTCATCGCGTCGTTCGTGACGATCGTCGACCTTTCGATGCAGGCATACACCCCGGCGCTCTCCGAGTCGCTGGGCGTCTTCATACCGCTCATCGTCGTCAACTGCATCATCCTCGCCCGTGCCGAGGCCTTCGCCTCGAAGAACGGCGTGCTGGGAAGTCTCTTGGACGGTATCGGCATGGGGCTCGGCTTCACCATCGCGCTGACGACCCTCGGCGGCCTGCGCGAGATCATCGGCAACGGCACCATCTTCGGTATCGCCCTGTTCGGCGAGAACCCGACCACCGTGCTCATGTTCATCATGCCGCCCGGCGCGTTCATAGCCCTCGGGCTCTTGATCGCCTTCGTCAACAAGTTCGTCAAGAAAGCGGCGTAGGGGGTACGTTATGGAATACTTTGTGATAATCATCGGTTCGATATTCGTCAACAATATCGTTCTGGCCCAGTTCCTCGGCATCTGCCCCTTCCTCGGCGTGTCGAATAAGGTGCAGACCTCCATCGGCATGGGGGCGGCGGTCATCTTCGTCATGACGCTTGCCACCATCGTCACCTTCCTCATCCAGAAACTGGTGCTCGATACCCTCGGCATCGGTTTCATGCAGACGGTCGTGTTCATCCTCGTCATCGCGGCGCTGGTGCAGATGGTCGAGATCATCCTGAAGAAGATAAGCCAGCCGCTCTATCAGGCGCTCGGCATCTTCCTGCCGCTCATCACCACCAACTGCGCCGTCCTCGGCATCGCGATACTGGTCATCAAGAAGAACTACAACCTCGTGCAGGGCGTCGTCTACACGATCTCGATCGCGGTCGGCTTCACCTTCGCGCTGGTGGTCTTCGCCGGTATCCGCGAGAAACTGGCGCTGGTCGACATCCCCAAGCCGATGCGCGGCGCACCGATAGCGCTCATCACCGCCGGCCTTCTCAGCCTCGCCTTCATGGGCTTCGCCGGACTGGTGAAGTAAAGGAGAGGCGACTCCTCGCAAACGATCTTATTTTTCGGAAAAACTGGTCCTAGAATATCACCGAACAGCCGCACCCGTCGTCACTTTTCTTCTGAGTGTCGGTATCATCGGTAGCGACGATGTCTTCATCGATCAAGGTGTCCGCCGCGTCGGTGACCACGGAGTCGGTGATCTCGTCATCAGTAAGCAGGGCGTCGTCATCGGTGGTTGCCGCGCCCATGGTATCCCACTCCGCTTCGGTAATGGCCAGACAGGAACCGCCCGGAACCGGGGTCGAGGTGTAGTCGCTCGCTATGGTCACCTCCACCAACCGCACGCCGTCGAGATGGCCCTTTGACTCGGCGCCCATCTCGCCGTCGACCAGAATCGCCGCATCAAGTACGAGCGAGCCGCTTTCCTGAAAGAAGACCTTGGGCAAGGCGGCCGGATCATCGACGCCGTCCTGCGTGACCACGACACACTGGCTGCAGTCGTAATAGTTGGTCCCGGTCAGATCGTAGGTGCCCGGCACCTGTTCGCCGTAAAATTCGATCTGGAAAAGGTCGTCGAAGGTGTCGCCCAGTTCCTCGACCACAACGCCCTGATAGAGGCTCGGGTAGTCGATGTTCGGGACGATGTCGGCGATGGTGATGGCGGTGCAGTCTATACAACCGCTCCGGTCGGCGTTACACTGCTTGCCCGTTTCACAGCCGGCGCCGCATTCGCCGCCGCAGCCGTCGGTCCCGCAGACCGCATCGCCGCAACTGGGAACACAGATCGTGTCCCATGCGCCGGTTATCTCGTAGCAGGCGCCGCCGGCGACCGGGGTCGATTCGTAGGTGCTGGCGTCGATGGTAACCTCATGTACGAAGACATGGATGGAGCCTTTCGACTCCAGGGGCCGGGTGCCGATCTCGGCGATCTCTATCGCGCCGGAGTACTGAAAATAGGTGGCGGCCACCCCGCTGTTGTCGGCCGCGATATCCTCGAACACCCGGACGCATTCGGTGCAGGTGGCGTAATTGTCATTCGCCTCGGAGGCAAGATCGTAGCTCCCGACGACAAGATCGGTGCGGAGCGCCGAGAGGTCGGCGGTGTAGAATTCGATCTGGAAAAGGTCGGCGAGGTCGGCGGTGCCGATCGTTTCGCTCAGGGCGGCCTGATAGACGCCGTTCGCGATGGCGACATCCGAAAGGGTTATCGCGGTGCATTCGGTCGGGACGACGTCATCGGTGACCAACGTGTCCTCATCGGCGAGGATGCTGTCGTTATCGGCGGCCAGCGCCGAGCCGGGCGTGGAAAAGAAAGCCAGAAGCAATGCCGGGACGGTGAACAAGATAGGTTTCATGAAAGCCTCCGCACAGGTAAGGGGTTCAGCGGATAGCGGGCATGGTGTCCCATGCCGCTTCCGTAATGGTGAGACAGCCGCCGTCGGGCACCGGGGTCGATACGTAGGTCGCGTTGTCGATGGTGACCTCGACGAGGCGGACGCCGCTCATATGTCCCTTTGATTCGGCGCCCATGAAGCCGTTCTCAAGGGTGACCATATCTTCAATGACCAGTGTGCCGCTCTCTTGGAAAAAGAACTTCGGCGTGGCGGCCGGATCGGTCGTTTTATCCTGCACCACCAGCACGCACTGAACGCAGTCGGCATAATTGACCCCGGCCAGATCGTAGGTGTCGGCGGTCTGCGTTCCCTCAAAACCGAGATAGAACAGGTCGGGGAATTCGCCGCCGAGGTTCTCGGTCAAGGTCCCTTCGTAGATCTCCGGTCGGTCTTTCGGGACGATATCGGTCACCGTTACGGCGGTGCAGGCGATACAGCCGGTCTGGTCCTCGTTGCACTGAGTGCCCGGTTCACAGCCGTCGCCGCAGATGCCGCCGCAGCCGTCGCCGCCGCAGCTCTTACCGGTGCAATCGGGGGTGCAGATGGTGTCCCACGAGCCGGTGACCTCATAACAGGCGCCGCCGGTGACCGGCGTGGAGCGGTTGGTGTCCTTGTCGATGGTCACTTCGACCAGCCGCGCCGAGAAGTTCCCTTTCGACTTCAAAGAGTCCGCCTGTGCTTCGGTGATCTCCAAGGTGCCGTCGTATTGGAAGAAGGAACGGGTATAGCCGCCCCGCTCGGTATCGTAGTCGCCGAGGATGCGCACGCATTCGGTGCAGGTGGCGTAATTGTCGTTCGGCGGCGTGGCGAGGTTGTAGAGACCGACCTTCAGTTCGGTCGGCAGGGTGGTCGCATCGAGATAGAATTCGATCGACAGCATATCGGTCATGTCGACCTTCCCGATCGGTTCCGAGAGGGGGCCGACATATTTGCTCAATTCAGCGTCCAGCGTAATGGCGGTGGCGGTTATGGGGATGCAATCGGTCGGCACGAACGGCTCGTCGTCGGGGATCGCCTCGTCGGTCGATAACTCGTCGTCGTCGTTCGGCGCGGTATCGGTGAGGATATCCTTATCGACGATGGTGTCGGTGTCGGTCTCCGTGGTACTGCCATCGTCACAGGCGGCGCAGAACAGGGCGGCGAGGATGAATGGGGCGAACAATAACAACATGCGGTAGTTCATATGATGGACCTCCTCAAATAGGAATTATTTCTTTCGGAACATCCGGTAGTACGAAAAGATGAACAGGGTGATGATACTGCCCCATGACAGCGCCATGAAGATGATCGCTTCGGTGTTCATGCCGCACCTCCCGGAGGGGTCTTAATCCGTTTCGCCGCGTAGACCGTCAGCGCGATCACCAGCGCCAACCCGCCGAAGACCAGTAGCCGCGCACCCCAGATATAGGGCTTGTCGGCCTCCGCCACCCCCTCCATGAGTATTGTCGGGATGAACTGCTGATAACTCCACGCGCCGAGTATCGCGAAGAGGTAAAGCGGCGTCACATACTTGATGATGAACTTGTAGACACCGGGGATACGGATATCGGCCCCCTGATGCATCTCTTCCCATGCCTTGTCGATGCCGATCACCCAGCCGAAGATGATGGTCTCGACCGTGGCGAACAGCACGAGGAACACCGTGCCGCCCCAGAAGTCGAGTTCGTCCACGAACCCGTGACCGAGGAAGAATATCGCCGGCTGGCAGGCGAGGAACGCGACGATGCCGAGTATGCCGGTCGCCTTCTTGCGGTCCACCTTGAGTTCGTCCTCAAGGAACGCCATCGCCGGCTGTATCATCGAGACCGACGAGGTGATCCCGGCGATGAACAGCAGAAGGAACCAAAGCCCCGCGAAGAGCGCCCCGAGCGGTATCTTGCCGAAGATGAGCGGCATGGTCACGAAACCGATGTTGAAGATGCCGCTTTTGGCCACCTCCAAAGTTCCCGCCGCGCCGAGGAATACGAAGGCGGCCGGGATGACCACCGACCCGCCGAGAATGACCTCGCAGACCTCGTTGGTCGATGCGGCCGAGAGCCCCGAGAGGACCACATCGTCGTCCTTTTTCAGGTAACTGGCATAGGCGATGATGACCCCCATGCCGATGGAGAGAGTAAAGAATATCTGCCCCGCCGCCTCCAGCCAGACCCGCGCGTTGGCGAGGCTCGAAAGGTCGGGGGTATAGATGAAGTTGAGCGCGTTGGCTATCGACAGATCGGGTTGCGCCGGGTCGGGGGCCCCCAGCGACAGGGTGCGGGCGACCAGCAGCACCGCGAGGATGATCAGTATCGGCATACCGATCTTCGATAGCTTCTCGATGCCCCCCTGAATGCCGCGGTAGATGAAGTAGAAGTTGAGCGCGAAGGTGATGAGGAAGAAGGTATAGGCGACGCCGATGCCGGAGAAATGATCGTTCTGGGCCAGTCCCTGAAAGCCCGAGAGGAACGACTTCATCCCTGCCTGATCGGTCACCGTGTTGAGTTTTCCGGTGAAGGCGAAGTAGGCGTAGGCGAGCGTCCAAGATTCGATGAAGGTGTAGTAGACGAGGATGATGAAAGGGCCGAGTATGCCGATGGCGCCGAGGATGCGGGCGGTCATGCTGTTGCGGGTGACCGAGGCGAAGATGGAGGTCGCGGTGCCGAAGCCGCGCTGACCGCCCATCCGGCCGAGCGTCCATTCCATCCACATGAGCGGGATGCCGAGCAGCACCAGCGCCACAAGGTACGGTATCATGAAGGCGCCGCCGCCGTTCAGGGCCATCTTTGCCGGATAGCGCAGGAAATTACCCAGACCCACCGCGCTCCCCGCGACCGCGAGGATGACGCCGAGCTTCGAGCCCCAATGTTCTCTTTGTCCCGCCATGAGTTCCCCCGATGAATGGCTCAACCGGGCAACATCCTAGCAGAAAGGGGTGCGGATGACAAATAAATCGTCAGTCGAAGTGCAGCGACTTGCGGGCGAAGGTGAGGACGAATGTCCTTTTCTTGCCTTCCTTTTCCCTCCTGCTACAATCCATTGTTCCCGTATTGGAAATTAGCGAGAGGATGACTTTCATGAACAGGTTCTTGACGGTTATCTTGGCGTTTGCGGCGCTTCTTTTCGCGGTATCGTGCGGCGGTCATGGTGGCCCCGACGATATCGGTGGGATGGTTGATGTCCCCGCCGGAGAATTCCAAATGGGTTGTAATTCAGCGGTGGATGACCAATGTAGGGGCAATGAATCCCCGTACCATGCGGTAACGCTTTCGACGTACAAGATCGGCAAGTATGAAGTAACCGTGGGCGAATACCAAAAATGCGTCGCCAACGGCGCCTGCAACAATAGCAACGAGAACGAACCGCACTACTGGACCAACACCGACGACTCCTATTGCAACCTCGGCGCAACGGGCAAAGAGAACCATCCGATGCAATGCGTGACTTGGTACGGTGCAAAAGCCTACTGCGAATACATCGGCCAACGGCTTCCTACCGAAGCGGAATGGGAAAAAGCGGCCAGAGGTACCGATGGCAGGAAATATCCGTGGGGCAACGAAACCGCGACCTGTGATTATGCGGTAATGCATGACGACAATGCTGACGGCGATGGATGCGGCAGTGGCGGCACCATGCCGATAGGAAGTAAGGAAGCGGGAAAATCGCCCTATGGCGCCTACGACATGGCGGGTAATGTATGGGAATGGGTGAACGACTGGTATGGCGAGACATACTACGAAACGACGCCTACAAACAACCCTGCGGGGCCAGATTCGGGTGATTCTCGCGTTTTGCGCGGCGGGTCGTGGGGCCTCAACTACGACTACGGCCACCTGCGCGCTTCCTTTCGCAGCCCCGCCCTCTCCCCGGCCGTCAACAGCCTCGACCACGGGTTCCGGTGCGCGAAGTGATTTCCCTGCGGTGGTGAGGGTCGTCGCGACATTGCCTACTAGTGCGAAAAGGAAGGGGTCTGCCCGTTCGAGCCGTAAATTATTTTCTAAGGTTCTCTTGCTTTGTAAGAAAAACAGGCTATTATTTCTTACAGATTTTTATGGTGTATGCCATGCAAGGTCTTGATACTAAAATACTAAATAGAATTCGTGGTAAGGGAAAGGGTAGCCTCATTCTGCCCAGTGACCTCCTCGACCTCGGTACCCGCCGCGCCATTGATGTTGCCCTGCACCGGCTGGTAAAGAAAGGGTCGCTCCGCCGTCTTGCCCGCGGCATATACGACCTTCCCCGCACACACCCGGAACTAGGCCTGCTCATGCCCTCCGCCGACGAGGTGGCAAAGGCGCTCGCGGGCCGCGACCGGACACGACTCCAGCCATCGGGGGCGTATGCCGCCAATCTGCTCGGCCTTTCGACACAGGTGCCGATGAAGATCGTCTTCCTGACCGACGGCCCCTCCAAACGCGTCCGCATCGGCAGGACCGAGATAATCCTGAAACGGACAACACCCAAGAATATGGCCACGGCGGGAACGATCAGCGGCCTTATCATTCAGGCGCTCCGCTATCTGGGGCATACCGCGGTGGACGCTGCGGTCATCGTTCAGTTGCGCCGACGGCTCGACGCGGCCGGAAAAGACCGGTTGTCGCGCGATGCGGCGCTCGCTCCGGCATGGATCGGTGTCATCATGCGACAGTTGGCGTCGGAATAACGGAAAAACGATGGACGCTTTCATTCACAGAACGCGCGACGAACGCCGCCGGATATTCGAGCAGGTCGAGTCGCAACGGAGACTTCCAGCCCACAGCGTTGAAAAGGATATCTGGCTTTCATTGGCGGTACGGGAACTCTTCTCTCTGCCCGATATCGGTCCGCATCTTACTTTCAAGGGAGGCACCGCACTGTCGAAGGTCTGGAAGATCATAGAACGGTTCTCTGAGGATGTCGACCTGACAATAGACCGTGCGGTGCTCGGTTTCGATGGAGCGATGGCGCCCGAAACGGCGCCCAGCATGAAAAAGCGCAGACAGCGGCTCGACGAACTTAAAGATGCGTGCCGCCGCTATGTTCACGGCCAACTCGCGGAGCAACTGCGACAGCGCTTGACGGCGAAACTGCCGACCGGCGAGCGCTGGGAACTCGTCGGCGCGGAGGATGACCCCGACGGTCAGACGCTCCTGTTCCACTATCCCACCTGTTGGGGACATGACTCCTCCCGCTATGTGACCCCCGCCGTCCGGCTTGAGTTCGGCGCCCGCTCCGATCCGTGGCCGGCAAGTGAAGAGCGCATCGTGCCGATGGTCGCGGAGGAGTTCCCTCAGCTTTTCAGCGCGGCGGCATGCCCGGTGCGCGCCTTGGCGGCCGAACGGACCTTTTGGGAAAAGGCGATGCTGTTGCACGAAGAGAATTTCCGGCCGTTGGAGAAGGGACATAAACGGCGCATGGCGCGTCATTATTACGATCTCTGGGCGCTCATAACTCGCGGTGTGGCGCAAAGTGCCGTGGCCGATGCAACGCTTTTTGACGCCGTCGCGGCGCATCGCCGGATATTCTTCAACTGGTCATGGATGGACTACGCTACGATCCGCAAAGGTTCGCTCAGGATCGTTCCGCTGCCCGACCGGATGTCTGCATGGCGGCGCGATTATGACGAGATGCGCCGCGAGATGTTCTTCGATGAGCCGCCGACCTTCGTGGAGGTCATCGCAACGGTGCAGGAGTTCGAGGAGCGATTCAACCGAAAATCTTTTTCATAGAAAGAAACTATTTTCCGGTCGTCAGTCGAAATGCAGCGACTTGCGGGCGAAGGTGAGGACGAAGACCTTGTCGGCGCCGTTATTTTTGAGGAGCGTCGCTATCTCGTTGGCGGTGGTGAGGGTCGTCGCGACATCGTCGATGAGGAGGAACCGCTTGCCGGCGACCGGCCGGGTGAGGGCGAAGGCGCCCGAGAGGTTCCGTTTCCGTTCGTCGAGCGACAGCTCCGCCTGCTGTTTGGTCCGCTTCACCTTTTTCAAGAGATGGGTATCCAGCAGCATCACGCCGCGCCGCGCCACCTCGTCGGCGAGCACCGCCGCCTGATTGAAGCCGCGCAGGAAAAGCGCCATCCGGCTCATCGGCGGGAATATCACGCGGTCGGCTATCCGCATCGGGTCGGGGATGTGGGTGCCGAGAAACCGTCCCATCGCGACGGCCGACCGGTAGATCGGACCGTACTTCATCGTGGTCACCGCCTTGGCGACCGCCCCGGCGTAGATGAAGGGACTCGCCGCCGCGTCGAAGGCGAACTTCTTGTCGCGGCAGAAGCGGCAGCCCAGCTCATCGCCGTTCGGCTGTTCGATGAACCCGCCGCACTGGGGACAGCGGCGGACTAGTTCGAGGGCGTAGCGGCCGCAGTCGGGGCAGAAAAGTGCGCCGCCGGGGACGATGGTGGCGCAGGAAAGGCAGGCGGCCGATATGAGTGCCGGCCGTTTCATGGTAGCGTCTCCGCGGTCTCGCTGCGGAAGATGAGCGGCGCGGTGTAGCAGGCGATGTAGAGGTCGCCCGAGATGTAGCCGTTCTCGAAGAGTTTGTCCATGAGTCGCTGGAGGCGAGCCATCCGTGCGTCGGATACCGAGCCCCGTGTGTATTCGTACTGGAAGTTCTTCGGATTGGGGATGATGGAGGCGAGCCATGCCGCCTCGTGCGGCAGGAGCTCTTCGGGTAGTTTGCCGAAGTAGTATTGCGCCGCCTGTCCGATGCCGAAGATGCCGGGACCCCATTCGATGATGTTGAGGTATATCTCGAGGATCCGTTCTTTGGGAAGCGTCGCGTCTATCTCGACCGCGAGGAGCAGTTCGCGGAACTTGCGCAGTATCGTTTTATTGCGGGTGAGGAAGAGGTTCTTGACCAACTGCTGGGTGATGGTGGAGCCGCCGCGCAGTTCCCGCCGTTTCAGGTTGTCCTTGAACGCGGCGTCCATTTCGGCGAAGTCGATGCCGTGATGCAGGAAGAAGCCGGCGTCTTCCGACAGCACCACGGCGCGGTAGATGTATTCGGGGATGAGGGCGATGGGGGTGTAGGTGATGCCGCGGTTCTTCACCTCGACCCGGAAGGTGGCGCCGCTGTTGTCGGTAAAGAAATAGTCAAACCCGGAGCGGTAGTGGTCGAGCCGGTCGGAGCGCTGTACGAGGCCGTCGAGCGAGCCGCCGATGCCGATGGCGTCCAGCACGATATCGCCCGGCAGTATCTCTCCCGCGGCCGTCAGCGATGCGCTGATGCTTCCCTCCATGAGGAAATCGTCGAACAGCCGGTTCTTGACGGTGGTGGCCAACAGGTTGATCGACGCCTTGGTGATATCGGCCGCGATGTCGAAACGGCGCTCGACGAAGGTGCCGCGCGCATGAGCCTCGATCCCGCCGATGGAAAGGGTGATGTCGTTGAAAAAGGCGCTCTGTTTCGCGATGTCGGCGGTCGCTTCGCCGTGTATCCGCAGGAAGGGGAGGGCGAAGGGCTCGGTGTCGACGAAGGGGTGGGCCACCTCGATGTTCGAGAGCGACAGGTCGGTCCGCAGAAGCGCCGTTCCGTTCTCCTCAAGCAGGTCGATGGAACCGTCGAGCCGGCCGCGGGCGTACTGATCCTTTTCGGGGAGCCACGGCCGGGTATAGGGATCGATGGGAAATTGGTTGAAAAAGGCGGTCAGCCGTCGGTCGCCGAGCGATCCGGATATGGTTACGAACGAGCCGTTCCCGTCGCCCGCCGGTTTGAGTGTCAGCGCCACGGTCCGCGCCTCGTAGCGGCCCTCGAGCGCGAAGGCGATGGCGCGGTCATCGACCGCCACTTCGGTGTGGGCCGCCGAAAAAGAGAAGGCGAACGTTCGCTCCTTTTTCTCTTTTTTCGGTTCTCCGGTCGCGCCGTCCGGTTTTATGAGGAGTAATGCGAGTTCCTTCATCTCTGGGGGATAGAGGTGCGCCGTGTCGCAGGCGATGGCTAGTTCTCCGTTCTTCTCGGTGAGGAATCCGATGAGCCGCGAAACGGTGCATCCGTTGAGCGACGCGGCCGGACCGCGGTCGGGGGGCGCCACCGATATGAAGGAAAACGATACGGACGGGGGGAGGATGCCCACCGAATCGACCTCGTACAGCACCTTGACCGGGGCGCTGGTCAACCGTGCGTCGATGAGCGCGGCGACCTTGCGCGGGAGGTAGACCGTCTTGAAAAAGAGGTAGCCTGCGATGAGCGCCGCAAGGATGGCGGCGATAAGTATGAAGAGAACGGTTCGGCGCATGGTCTACCGTTAAAATAGCGCCCCATTATCAGGGAAAGCGGCCAAAAAGCAAGAAAGGGAGTCTTTCTGCCGCTAATCGCAATTTAGGGAGAAAGAAACGAGATCAGAGGCCAAGGTCGGAAAGAGTGGTCGTCAAAAGCGCGGCATCCCACGAATCGGAGGCCTCATCGCCAAAGAACTGGGAGCCCAAAACACCGTAAGTTCTGACGCCCAGATATATTCGTCCCTCCGGAGTGACCGCCAGTCCGCCGCCACTGTCTAAGCGAAACGATCCCCAGTGAAAACACTTCTTGATCTTATAATCGGCCGAAAGAGAAACGAATACTATGTCGTCGCTCGGAAGAACACCGCCTTCACCGTCGCAATTGCCTCCGGTCGAACCGGAGTGGAATATGTAATCATCGTGATAGTAGAGACTGTCCGCAAGGTCGTCTCCGGCGGTTCCCGCCATATTGTCTATGACGACGGTATCATTCTCTAAATGACCGTAAAAGAAATCCATTTCTCCTTTGTTGGCGAACCCCGAAAAGGAACCGCTTGTTGAGCCGATGAAATGGATCTTGTTGTCCGGGGCCAGTGCTATGCCGCTGAGTCCGTCATCACCATCGGTGCCGATCTGGTGGTATTTTACCGGCGCGTAAGCTTTCCGGTCGATTGCTATGATGAATCCGTCGATCTGCCCGCCCTTGAACGTTTGACCCGGCAGGGCGGAATTGGTGTCCCCATAGATGAAAACCTGAGAGTCGGTTTTAATGATCTTTCCACAAGGGTTGGTCACATTCCCCGGTTGTTGTCCGAACTGTGTGGTGGTGATATCTTTTCCTTTGATCCGCGAGATAAAGATGTCGGTTTTGCCGTGAAGCGTCTGGCCGGGGAACGCCGCGTTGGTGACGCCGATAACGACCAGTGTTCCGTCATCCTCAAGATAAAGCGCCCGCGGTATGCAGAAATTATCATTGCCCCACTGAATGAATGAGAAGGAATCGTTGGTTGTGTCCAGAATGGTAACAACGCAGTCGTTGTTCGCATATCCTGTTTTTCCCCATATCTTCCCCATGTCGCCGTCGGTCAATCCGGCGATGTAGAGCTTGCCGTCGGCGCCCATCGTAAAGGTGCTGACGATATCCGATTTGTCGGTCCCCCACGTATAGGTTTTCATTTTCTTATCATCGGTGATGATCTTTAAATATGAATCGGAGGTCACCGAGTGATCGAGTTTTCCCCCTATACTGCCGGCGAGGTATATCTTTTTATTTTGGTATTCTACGCGGCTGACATTGTCGGCATGAGCAGTGCCCCATTGATAATATTGCAAAACACCGTCTTTCACCCACGGAATATCTTCTTCCGTGATGGTCCAGCGAGGGGGGTGCCCAACCGCGGCATCGCTGTCGTCGAGGAGGATGCTGTCGGCATCGGATTCGGCCGCATCGCTCGCGATATCGTTGTCAGGTGACTGGTAATCATCTTTTCCTTCGACGGTATTTTCTGAGCATGAAACAAAAAGAAAAGAAACTAATAAAAACAGGCGATACATTTGATGATGCGACATGAAATCCCTCCCTTATTTTACAGATCAGACACGACATCTTCTCAAAAGAACCGACAAAGTCAAGAATCCGCGAGAAAGAAAAGTTCTCTTATGGAATTGAAAATAGAGACAGATATGGAATGGAATAAATGTTGCAAAGCGTCGCCGTACCTTTATGATGCGGGGAACCTGCGTGGAGGCGATGATGACCTTTCCCATACGCATAGTGCCGGTCGGCCCGGTGATGGCCAACTGCCATATCCTTGAATTCCCTGAAAGCGTCGTGCTCATCGATCCGGGCGGCGACCATGACGCGCTTTTGAAACTCATCGGGAAGCGCACCGTCGCGGCGATGCTCTTCACCCACGGCCACTACGATCACATCGCGGCGCTCATCCCGCTCAAAGAGCGTTTCCCGGCGGCGGCGGTGATGATACACCGATTGGAACGCGACTTCCTTTCCGATCCTTTGCTCAACCTGTCGGGTCACTTCGGCCGGGGCGTCGCCTACACCCGTGAGCCGGAGCGCCTGTTGGACGATGGCGACCGGATCCCGCTTCCCGACGGCAGCGAGCTGACGGTCATCCACACGCCGGGCCATACCCCGGGCGGCGTCTGTTTCCTCGCCGGCGGCGTGCTTTTTTCGGGCGACACCCTGTTCCGCGAGAGTATCGGCCGGTGCGACCTGCCGGGGGGCGATGAAGCGCTTATCATCAAAAGCATCCGCGAAAAGCTCATGGTCCTGCCCGACGATACACGGGTCCTGCCGGGGCACATGAACGCGACGAGCATCGGCTACGAAAAGAAGAATAACCCCTTCTTCGCGGCGGGGTAAAAAATGGACAAAGAACGGTGCCTCGGTATAGTGGAGGCGATGTAAGCACTCCAAGGGAGGAATATCATGCCGATGACAGGAAGACGGGCGAGCAAAGATCGCCGCGACGGCGATCAGGCACATTTCCCGAAGGACGACCGCCGCAAGGAACGGCGCGGCAACGACCGCCGCACGAAGGACCGCATCCCCGTCAAGATGTGGATACGCAACATCGACGGCGAGGCGAACTATTTCCAGCAGACCGCCAATCTCAGCATGAACGGTATGTATATCCTCGCTCCCGCCCCGTATGAGATGGGAACCCGCATACAGGTCGAGTTTCAGGTGCCGGGCGGCACCCGCGTGGTGCGGTGCACCGCCGAGGTGGTCAACCGTCGCGAAGAGGGGCAGTTCTGGGGCGTCAGCGTCAAGTTCATCGACATCCAGAAACAGGACAAGGCCGAGATCGAGAAGGCGATAAATAATCTCATTTCCGAATACTGGTATCTGGTCGATTAAATGCAGTTCAAACGGACCGATGTGCTGGTCATCGGCAGTGGTCTGTCGGGCCTGTTCGCGTCGCTGGTGCTGGCCGAACGCGGTCTTAAGGTGCTTATCGTCACCAAGGAAGAGATCGACATTTCTAACAGCCATGTCGCGCAGGGCGGCATCGCGACCGTCATCGATCTCCATCAGGACAGTTTTCAGAAACATATCGAAGACACCATCACGGCGGGCGCCGGACTCAACCGGCGCGACGCGGTCGATTTCTTCGTCAAACGCGGTCCCGAGACCATCGAGAGCCTGCGCGGACTCGGGGTCCATTTCTCGACGCGCGACGACGGCAACCTTGATCTCGGCTGGGAGGGTGGCCACACCGAGCGGCGCGTGGTCCATGCGGGCGACATCACGGGGAATGAACTGATATCGGTGCTCAAGGAACGGGTCGTCAAAGACCGCCGCATCACCATCTGGCAGCATCACACCGCGATAGATCTCATCACGACGCGCAAATTCACGCTGGCGGCGGAGAACCGCGCCGTGGGCGCCTATGTGCTGACGCAGGAAGGGGCGGTCATCACGGTCGAGGCGGGGGCGGTGCTCCTCGCGACCGGCGGCTGCGGCAAGGTTTATCTTTATACCTCGAATCCCGATGTGGCCACCGGCGACGGCGTGGCCATCGGTTTCCGCGCCGGGGTGCCGGCGGTCAACATGGAGATGGTGCAGTTCCATCCGACAATACTCTATCATGAAAAGGTCCGTTCGATGCTGTTGTCTGAGGCGCTGCGCGGCGAAGGCGGGATACTGCGGACCCGCGACGGCCGCACCTTCATGGAGAAATACCATCCGATGAAATCTCTGGCGCCGCGCGATGTGACGGCTCGGGCCATAGACCACGAACTCAAAAAACGGGGCGATGACTTCGTCTTGCTTGACATGACGATGCTCGATCCTGATTTCATCGTGAACCGCTTCCCGAATCTGTTCAAGAAGTGCTTCGACGCCGGCATTGACATGCGCCGCGACCCCATACCGGTGGTCCCGGCGGCCCACTACATGTGCGGCGGACTCCAGTGTTCTCCCGAGGGGACGACCTGCGTACCGGGGCTTTTCGTCGCGGGCGAAGTGGCCCACACCGGCCTGCACGGCGCCAACCGGCTCGCCTCCAACAGTCTGCTCGAGGCGGCGGTGATGGCGCGCTACGCCGCCGAAGAGATCGTCCGCTGGCAGGCCGCGCCCAAGGATGCGGTCGGACCGCTCCCGCTCTGGAACGAGGAGGGTGTCAGCGACAGTGAAGAGAATGTCGTGGTCAAGCAGAACTGGGATGAGATACGCCACTGTATGTGGAACTATGTCGGCATCGTCCGCAGCGACCGGCGGCTGGAGCGGGCATTGAAGCGGATATCGCTCATCAAGCAGGAGATAACCGAATACTATTGGAACTTCAAGGTGACGCGCGACCTGCTGGAGTTGCGCAACATCACGCTCGTGGCCGAGATCATCGTCCGCAGCGCCATGAAGCGAAAGGAATCGCGGGGACTCCACTACAATACCGATCATCCGCAGAAACTGGCCGATGCGCACGATACGGAGCTCAGTCCCGAGGAGTTGCTCGGCTAGGAAAGAAGATAGAGCGCCCCTTCGCTACACCAGTGGGCGACCATATCCATCACATCGTAGTCGGGGAATTTCTTACGGAGTTTGCCGAGCGTCGTTTCGCCGTGTTCCGCGAGCCACAGGAACAATCTCCCCTCCTCATCGGTCACCGAGCGGGTGAAAGCCCCGCCTTCCAAGCGGTAGATGAGTCCGTAGAGATTCTCTTTGTCCTCTTCGGCGGCGAAGCGGCGTAGGTCGATATATCCGGCATCTATGACATCCTCGATGTTGTAGGTGAAACGCTTGACGAAGGCCGAACGGTTCATGCCGACGATCGATGCGTCGTTCATGGAATCCAGTTGATAGGGGAAGGTCAGGCGATCGTCCTCCACGGTCATCAGCGACATCGTATAGAGCCGGTTATGAGAAAGCAGGTCCTCGGCCAGCGGCCAGATCTTCTTTTTCTGCTGTTTCTCGTACAGCTGTGAGAAGAAGGCGGTCATGCGGGCGAAGAGGGTATCGAAATCGGTATCTTCGGTTATATCAAATTCGCCCTTGCGCAGATGTTTGTTCCACCGTTCGATCACCTCGGCGCATTTGAGGCCGAGGCTGTCGGCCATCATCGTGAAGACCGAGACCATGCGGCCGCGGTCGTAGAGCATTTCCACCCCCTCGGCGATCTCGTCTATCTTTTCGATGTCCCGCTTCGAGAACTGGGGACTCTCGACGATATGCCACGGATACTCGTGATCGATGCGCAGTTCGAATTCGCGGATGCGGTTGTAACTGCGGGTCCCGGGGTAGAGCGAGAGGCGGTAGACATCGATGCGGACCGGCCAGAGGTAGAATGTCTGTTCGAGATCATCGAGAAAATCCTGATAAGAGGTCTTCGGCAGGCCGGCCATGATGTCGATGGTGAAGGGGAGGTCGGGATAATTGTTGATGTAGCGGATATTCTGGAGCGCCTTCTCGACGTTAATAGAGGTCGCCATCTGTTCCAGCACCTTGGTCTTGAAGGTCGGTATCCCGAAGTGGAGCAGAACGTTCATCTGCGCAAGGATATCGATCTCTTCGCGGGTCAGGATATCGGGCCGCACCTGCATCTCGATACGCGCCCCCGGCAGATATTCGTTGAGCATGGCGAGGATCTTGGTGAAATGCTGATGGCTCAGGTTGAACAGCGGCGCTCCGATGACGATATGACGTACGCCGCGGTCGCGGAAAAGCGCCAATTCTTTTTCGAGATATCCGAAGCTGTGGTATCGCACATTGGACAGATGCGAGAATTCGACGCAGAAATCGCACCGGAACAGACAGCCGCGCGATGTTTCCCAGTAGACCGACGTGTTTTCGTCGACCTCGATAAGCCCCGCCAGATAAGGCGAGGGAATGAGATCCAGCGGGTCGAGCACCCGTCGTGCGCTGTAGAGATAGCTCTTTTGGGCGTCATCGCGCAATATGATATCGGATGCCTGCGCCGGGGATGATCCTTCGGCCACGAGCGATGCGATCTCGAAAAGCGGCAGTTCCGGCTCATCCTGTATGACGAACCGGACCGGTCCTTTGAGATAGTCGTCGGGATGGGCGAACGAATCGTGTCCCCACACGCCGATGAGGGCGCGCGGTTCGCCCAGTTGAGCGACGGTGCGACGGAAATGATCGATGTTCCAGTGAACCAGATGGAACAGGATGACATCGTAATCCCCGTTCACCAGCATCGCCGTCCCGGTCGCCAGATCGTCGGTCATTGCGAGTTCCAGTATGTCGGCGCGGAATCGGCCGTTCGACCGCTCTTCGACAAAGGCCTTCGCAGTCAGGATGTGGTAATCGATATCGCGCGACACGCGGTTTTTACTGATGGCGACGAGCGCTATCCGCACGGAGAACCTCGGTGTGGAGGGTGTTTCAATGAAGGGCTATCAGAGGGAGGAGAGATAACTGAAGATCGCCTTGTACTCCTTCGACGATTCGGAGTATTCGACCTTGTCGCCTTCGGTTTTGAGCGCTTCCTGTAGCATCGGGATGAAGGCCTTGTCCTCGGTCTTGAGGAGCGCCTGTGTCAACGCCACGCGGACATACGGTTCGCTGTGGGTGAAGGTTGCCTTGACCTGATCCTTATACTGGCCGAGCTTACCCGCGAAGCCGATCATGTAGATCGACTTCTCGGCGATGGGCGCTTCCTTGTCGGAGAGCTTCTTGGCATAGCAACCCAGATCGGCGGCGCATTCCTTGGCCGCTTGGGCGCGCTTCACGAACCGCTCCATCATCCCGTAGGTGCGGATGGAGGAGTCGTAGTTCGGATCGAGCATCGCCTGCAGTTTCATCTTCTTTTCCTTGTCTTCGGGCTTCATGGTGGCGTAATCCTTGTTGCCCTTCATCTGCTTGTCGAGTTCGGCGTAGGCCTTATCCTCGACCTTTTTGACATAGGCTTTGGTCTCGGCGACGATCTTTTCGCCGATAGCGATGAATTCCGCCGCCGCCGCCGGATCGCTGATCATGCGGGTATAAGCGTCGGCCGCCCATACTTTCGGCTCATAGAACACGATCCACTGACCGTCGACATTCTGTTCCTTGTCGTCGGCCGCCTTGATGACCTCAAGCAGGTAGGGGAGCGCTTTGGGATCGCCCAGAATGGCGAGCGCTTCGGCGCCCTTCATGCGGATCGATATCTCTTGACCGCGAAGCGCGAGCTTGGCCTGTATCTTGCCCTCTTTGCTGTTGTCCTGTTCGCCTTTCTTTTTCTTCGCTTCCTTGAGGGCGAACTTCTTGCTGACCATGCGGAGGATGGTATCGGTCGCCTTGAAGTCGCCGAATTTGGCCAGTGAGGTCGAAAGATGTTCGGCGAGGAACGCCTGTTTCTGCTCCTTCGAAAGTTGGTCGTCGAGATCCTTGAGGAGCATGTCGACCGCTTTCTTGGAACGGATGTCGGAAAGCACGATGGAGGTCTTGACCTTCGTGGTGGCATCTATGCCGGCGAGGGTCGCCATGTATTCGTCGTGCTTGTCGCACTCGCCCTTTTTCTTCTTGTCGGCGTCCATATATTCGGGGCAGAACTGCTTCATCGCCTTTTCGCGATACTTGTCGAGTATCTCATTGACCGCGACGTTCTGGTTGTTGTACGCCTTCATCAGCTCGTCCTCGGCGTATTTGCCCAGACGGATGAGCGATTTGCGCGCTTCGGGGAAGAGGCTGAAGCCCTGTTCCTCGTAGAAGAGGGCGGCGACGAGCGTCTTGACGACCGACGGATCGCCGAATTCGCCCAGAACGCCGGAGGTGGTGTACTTCGTGCCGAAATCTTCGTATTTCGAGTCGAAGGTTGCCATGATCTGCGGCATGAACTGCTTGCCCGCCTCGGGCATCTTGGCGAGCGCCTCGATGGCGGCGCGCTTGGCGACCGACTCCGGTTTTTCGCGCTGACCGGCGGCGAGTCCCTCGGGGGTCTGGATGGTGAAGTATTTGCCGAGTATCGGCGCGGCGCTGGGGTCGCCGATCGCGCCGAGCGCCATGGCGGCCGCTTCGAGCGTTTTCAGGTTGCGGACATTGAGCGTCTTGAGACACTCGTCAACGATCTCGCCGATACGGGGGACCGCGACCGGATCGCCGATAGCACCGACGGCATTAAGCGCCATCGGGATGTCGGGGGTCTGGTCAAGGGTCATGAGTTTCTTCACCGTGGCGGCCTTGTCCTCGATCTTGTCCTTTTCTTTGACGATCTGGTTGATGGCCCACGAACGGGACTCTTTTGAGTACAGTTTGCCGAGGTACTGGTCCTCGTAGTTACCGCAGGCGGTCAGGAACGCGGCGGCCGCGATGAAAGTAAGCATCTTGGAAATCGTTCTCATCGGATACCTCTCCGTTATAAAGTCAGCGAAACCGTTTCAATTCCGGTTCACTCTAGCAAAAAAAAGATAAAATTCAACCTTTTTGGAGCGATTTTTTTGGTAAAGATTTTTATTGCTAAATATAAAATACTATTTATGATTACGGCGATTTTGACTGTAGGAGGCGTCCATGAAAGTGAAGCAGATGAGCAACAAAAAGAAGATGCAGCTCTACGGGTTCAACAACCTGACCAAGACTCTTTCCTTCAATATATACGATGTCTGCTATGCGATGACCCGCGAGGACCGCCGCGCCTACATACAGTACATCGACGAAGAATACAACTCGGACCGTCTCACCAGCATCCTCGAACAGGTTTCCGAGATCATCGGCTCCAATGTCCTGAACATCTCCAAGCAGGATTACGACCCGCAGGGGGCGAGCGTGGTGGTGCTTATCTCCGAGGAGAAAGTGGTGCAGGGCGGGAAGCTCGCCGGTTCCATCTACGAAGGGACGGGTGACTGCGGTGAGAACGGCGAGAATGGGGAGGGGGGCGATGTGACCATGCACCTCGACAAGAGCCACCTCACCGTCCACACCTATCCCGAAAGCCACCCCGACAGCGGCATCTCGACCTTCCGCGTCGACATCGACGTGTCGACCTGCGGCCGGATATCGCCCTTGAAGGCGCTCAATTTCCTGCTCGACAGCTTCGAATCCGACATCATCAACATCGACTACCGGGTCCGCGGTTTCACGCGGGTCATGGACGGCCGCAAGATATTCCTCGATCACAAACTGCACTCAATACAGAACTTCATCCATCCCGACACGCTCGACGCGTTCCACTGCGTCGATCTCAATGTCTATCAGGACAACATCTTCCACACCAAGATGATCCTGCGCGATTTCGACCTCGACAACTATCTGTTCGGCGTCTCGAAGCGGCAGATCAACTCGATGGAGAAGCGCAAGATCAAACAGCGCCTCACCCGCGAGATGAACGAGATATTCTACGGCCGCAACCTTCCCTCGATGCCGAAGATGTTCGGCCCCGGATGACCATCACCGACCTCATCGGTGCCATCGCCGCGACCCTCACCACCGTGTCGTTCGTACCGCAGGCGCTCCGCATCATCAAGACGCGGCAGACCCACGACATATCGCTGCCGATGTACGCCCTCTTCTCGACCGGCATCCTTTTGTGGCTGATCTACGGGATCCTGATAGGACAGAAACATTGGGGTCACATCTATATAAACACAAACTTGCTTTTATTGTTGAGTTCTGCTAGGGTGTCGTCATGGCACGCCCACTGCGCATAGAATACCCCGGCGCTCTCTACCATGTGATCAACCGGGGACACCGCAAGGAAAAGATATTCCGTCGCATCGCCGACCGCGAAGTGTTCCTCGAAAAACTCATCGCCGCGCGGCGTAAATTCGGCATCGTCGTGCACGCCTACTGCCTGATGGACAACCATTTCCACCTGCTCATCGAGACGCCGAACGCGAACCTCGCCCGCGCGATGCACACCTTCCACGCGAGTTACGCCAACTGGTTCCGCGTGAAGTACCAACTCGTTGGCTCGGTGTTCCAAGGCCGCTACAAGGCGGTGCTGGTCGAGCGCGACGACTACCTCGTGCGGCTGTCGACTTACATCCACCTCAACCCGGTACGCGCCGGACTCGTCGATGAACCGGAAGCCTATCGCTGGAGCAGTTACGGTCAGTACCTTTCCGGCGAGACGACCGAACTCCTCTCCCCGGCGACCGTCCTCAAGTATGCTGGCGGCCCGGAGAACTACCGGAGCATCATCGACCGCATGCAGGGCGAGGACATCCTGCCCGAAGAAATGTACGGGCGCAACGCGCTCATCGGCGGCGACGATTTCCGCGCGAAGATGCGGGAACAGGTGGCCGACCGCGCGGCTGACGCGAACGAACTGCCCGAGTATCGCGGCCTTAAACAGGTGACGCCCGAGGCGGTCGAGAAGGCGGTGTGCGCGGCGTTCGGGGTGAAGAAAGGCGACCTGCTCAAGAAGTACGAACGGGGGGAGGCGCGGCGCGTCTATCTCTATCTTCTCAAACGGCGGACGGCGCTGACGCTGGCGGAGATCGGACGGCTGCTCGGCATGTCGGGCAATGCGGTGGCAACGGCGGCGCGGGTGTTTGAGAGGGGGCTGAAGGCCGACAACAGGTTGGCGGCGTGGGTGGATAAAATAGAGGAGGGGCTGGCATGAAAAGTTGTGTTAATATAGATGTGACCCCACTGGGGCCCTTTTATTAAAGAGAATCGAGATAGCCAAGGATCGGAGGCATATTAAAATGAGGATAAAAACAGCGAAAGAGGTCTTTTATTTAATAATCTTCGGCTTCGCTTTTCCAATAATATCTTGCGCGAATACTAACGAAAACAACACGCAAGAGAAAGAATTCATTAGAAATATTATATGCAGTGAAAATGTCGAATGTGAAATAGAAATATTGAAAAGAGAAGACGTGCGGGGAGACTATTTTCCACAAAACAAGTGCTTTGAGAATGTTGATAAAAACAAAAAATATGAGATTTTTGTTGTTGCGCACAAAGATTACCCCAAGAATAGTCCCTTGCAAAAGGAATATGTTGTGGTAACGCTTGAATCAAAGAAAGTAATTGCAAGAGGCCTTGGCGAACCGCAGGACAACGAATGTAAAATTGATTTGGGGGAAAAAGGATTTGGCAATGATAATAGCCTATCTCCCGTCAGATCAACATCGGACTCGGTGAAACCATGAACCATCCATCGTCCGTCGGCGGGCAGCGTGAGCGTAAGATGAAGAAAAAAAAGACGACGCGCAAGGGAGGCTGATAGGAAAACGGGTGAACGGGTGTCCTCTGTCATTTCACATCGGACAGAGATCTCTGTTAGCTAGCCCAAAGGTTCGAAATCCTCGGGAGCCCTGAAAATCGCGCCAAATAGGGATGTCCGACGCTTAGAAAGGCCCGTTTTCATTCCTTTTCATCATGCCGATCGAAGTGGGGGTGACGCGGCGCGGAGAAACAGCGACAACTCGCGAGGAACGGCCGTTCCGGGGCCATTTCCGACGCACCTTTCCCGTCACGGAACTTGGTGCCGAAATGAGGAACGGCGGCCGTTACGCCGCTTTCTTCCAAGTGTAGCGGTGCTGCAAACACCCATCCTGTCGTCGGATTAAGCGTGCAGGCGAAATGGAGTATCCGCCGTCGTGCATGAGAGATGACGAAGAACACATACAGGAGTTGGAACTTCACCGTGGGCACCGTGAAGAAGTCCATCGCCGCGATGTCGCCACGATGATTTTTGAGGAAGGTCAAGGAACGGAAATGGTATCAGCGCGCTTCGATGGCGATGTCGCCCGACACTGTTTTCACCTGCACCTGTTTCTGTGCCCCTTTTTCTTCGGAGGCGTTCACCGACAGTTTTCCCGACACCGTTTCGGTGGTGATGTTGTAGGGCTCGGCGCCCGGCAGACGCAGGCGGATGTCGCCCGACACCGCCACGGCGGCGGCGAACGACGACAGCTCCTTGAGTTCGAGGTTCATGTCGCCCGACACGGCCGACGCGGTCAGGTCGCCGGTGAGTCCCTTGACGGAGATGTCGCCCGATTTGCTCTCGACCGCCAGTTTTTCCGCCGCGATATCCTCGGCGCGGATGTCGCCCGATATCGTCTTCACCTCCAGATCGTACCGTTTTCCCAACGGCAGAAAGAGCGTCAGGTCGTCGTTGTCGGTCGGCGGCAGGCGCAGATTGACGGCATGATGGCGCTTCCGCAGGCTGAAGGGCGGCACCCGTATCTCCAGTTTGTCGCCGGTCCGCTGGCAGTTGACCCCGGTGTCGCTGTTCAGTACCGGAGCGGTGTCGGTGATGGTCTCCAGCCGCACCCCGGCGGTGATGGTGGAGAGGCTGATGCTTTTGAGGTCGCCCGCGAAGTCGTCCACGGTACAGCCGCGCATCGGCTCCATCCCTTCGCGGATGAGCCCGGTCACATTCTTGAACAGCGGCGAGATGCCGCTCTGGGCGAAGGCGGTGCCCGCCTGCGACGCATTGAAGAACATCCCGAAGGCGACGGCGAACGAGACGCCCGACAGCGCGAAGCAGACGAGCGCGGTGAGTATCTTTTTACGCATGGGCCCCTCCCGCCCGGCGGGCAAGGCCGATATTGAAGTTGACCCACCACTTGATCGCCTTGACGGCCAGCGCCGTCAGCGCCGACAGCAGCATCGTGCCGCCGATCCCCAGCAGGAGCGCCCCCGCGCCGAAGAAGACGAGGAACGGCGAGGCGAAGAAGTTGAGTATCGGGACCGGCAGGGTCACCAGCCCCGCGATGATGATGACCACTCCCAGTATCGCCGCGACCCACGCGACGATCCACGAGGCGACCCACATCCAGAAAAGCGACATGACCGGCGTGGCGAGCACCGTCACATTGAGCGCGATGAGGATCGCGCCGGCGATCCACATCTTGGTGCGGTCGACCGGCCCGTCAACGACCGTGACGCCCACCGGCGCTTCGCCGCGGTACTGCCGCGCGATCTCTTCGGGCATGCCGAGCGACAGCGCGATATCGGACTCCGACTTGCCCGATTCGGCGCCGCTGCGAAAATGTTCCTCGTAGTCGCGGATGATATCCTCGATGTCCGGGGAGGGAAGGCCCGCGAGGCTGTCGCGGAGCCGTGCCAGATACTGTCTCTTATCCATTGCTGCGCCCCCCTTTGTTGGCGGTTATTATCGTGTCGACGCTTTTGGAGAACTTCGTCCATTCGGCGATGAGCTGATCGCGCATCCGCCGTCCCGCGACGGTGAGCCGGTAATACTTGCGCGGCGGCCCGCCGCTCGATTCGGTCAGATAGGTCTCGCAGTACCCCTCGTTCTGGAACTTCCGCAAAAGCGGATAGATGGTCCCCTCGGCGATCTCGATGTTCTCCGAGATCCGCTTCACCAGTTCATAGCCGTAGCAGTCGCCCTCGGCCACCACCGCCAGCACGCACAGGTCAAGGACCCCTTTTTTGAATTGGACATTCATGCTGCCTCCTACACTAAGCACGGTACAACATACAACACACTACTACATAAAGCAAGGTACTAACGGAAAAAAGTAGATAACTTATTGGTATCGTTAATGGCCCGCTACGCTATGAGCCTGTGAGGGAATCTTTTCTTGCTGGCGGCGGTCGTGCGTTGAGATGTGGATAACAATTTGACATCGCTTCTTAAGTAGTGTATCACTCGAAAGGTCAGTTGCGGGGTAACGCATGAAGATACAGCATAAGGCCTTGTACATTGTCGGGTTCGCCCTCATGCTACTGGTGCTCGCGGGGAATCTTTTCATGTTCTCGCGCATCAGTCTGCTCAAGGATGATGCCTCGGTCATCAACCTGCTTGATGCGGTGATGGGCGGTATCCAGCGCACGGTCAAGGCCGAGTTGGGCGGCAAAAATGCCGATCTGTTCATCATCGAGATAGACCGTTCGCTCGTTCTTCTGCGTGAGCATGCCGATGCAACCGGGAACGGCGAACTTGCCCAATCTCTGATTGATGCCGGAGAGGATTGGCGCCGGCTGAAGGAACTGGTCATGCTCTATCGCAAGGATGCCTCGCCTGAGATGCGGGAACAGCTTATCGCGTGGAGCGAATCGCTTTGGGATATAACCGCAAAAACGGTCCGTATCGTGCAGGCCGACGCCGAGCGCCGCGTGAAGCTTTTCTATTTCCTTATACCGAACATCGTTTCCCTTCTCATCCTTTTGCTTTTTGCCGGCGTGCTCGGCAGAATGTATATCCGCAACAGACTGCTCCATCTGGCGACGCATGATACGGTCACCGGCGCCCTCAATCCCGTCGCTTTCAGCTATATCCTTCAGCAGTATCTTTTACTGGCGGATCGCTACGAGCGGCCGAGCGCCATCATTATGTTCTCGATCGACGAGTACGATCACATACAGGGACAGCACGGTCGTGACAAGACCGACCGCCTGCTGGTCCTTCTGGTGGAGTTGGTTCAACGCAACACGCGACGGACCGATGTGATCGCCCGTCTTGCCGCAGATCGTTTCGCGGTATTGTTCCCCGAGACCGATCTTCCGCGCGCGGTAAAACTGGCCGAAAAGATACGGAACGAGATCGTCGCCTTTCATTTCGGTCCCGAACAGCTTTCTATAACCGTGGGGGTCACCCAGCTGGTTCCGGGCGAATCTAACGAGATCTTTCTTGGTCGTGCCGAAAGCGCCCTGAAGAAGGCGCAGAAGGATGAGGATAAGAATATCGCGGCGCTTTGATCACCTTTCCCGAGGAGACGCCCTATGAGAATCGCACGCTCCCTTGCGATACTGATCGCGATCTGGTCTATCATTTCCTGTGCTACCGCCAAGCCGATCGCACCTTGTGCCGTCGTGTCCACGCCGTCGGCTGCTGTTGCCGCAACACCCTCTCCGTTCGACCGCTATGAACGACGGCTGATAACCGGCGGCGCCGAGAATGAGGTGATGACGCTGGTCACCGACGATACTCCGGCGGGCAACGCATTTCTGCGCGAGAAAGCGTTCGATATCGATCCGAACGATCCGTTACTGCCGTTGTTGCGGTCCCGAATGCTTGAAACGGTGAAAAAGGCGCCCGGTGTCGGCGTGGCGGCGCCGCAGGTCGGCATCAGTCGCCGTGCCGCGTGGATCCAGCGGATGGATAAGCCGGAGAAACCGTTTGAATTCTATGTCAATCCGCGCATCGACGAATATGCTCCGGAAAAGGCGACCGGTTGGGAGGGGTGTCTCTCGGTGCCGGCCGGGTTCGGGAGCGTCGAACGCTCGACATGGGTGGTGGTGACGCACGATATCGCCGGAAAAGGACGGATAAGTGAACGGATAGAGGGCTTTACCGCCGTGATATTCCAGCACGAACTTGACCATCTGGATGGAATACTATTCGTTGATCGTAAGCTGCCGGGCGAGCTCATGCCCAAAGAGGCATACTATGAGATGCGGCGCAAGGAAAAAGAGGAAAAAGAGGCGGCGGCGCAAAAAGAAAAACAAAACGAAAAATAACAGAAAAAGCCTCTCTCTCTCGTTGACTTTTCCCCTAATAAAGATAGAATCAATCGTCTTGTTTTTTTAAGGGGGCTCCTATGAGAACCGTTTTATCAGTAATGTGCGCCTTGTCGATTTTGATGTTCGTCTCCTGCGGCGAAGAGACGACCGGCGAGGTGGTTGAAAAGACGCAGGTCAAAGTCTCCGCGTCCGAAGGCGGATCGGTCGAGACCGAGTCGGGTGTCGTGAAAATGGACATTCCGGCCGGGGCGCTGGCCGAAGACACCTACATTACGTTGACATTGGTCAAGAAGGACGGCTATCCCGACGAGAAGAATGTCGTCAGCGATGTGGTTCGCTGCGAGCCGTCGGGGCTGAAATTCAAGAAGCCGGTGACGCTCAGCATAAAACCGCTGAAAACGACGACCGTTCCCGAAGGGCGGCGTCTGACCACTTCGATATTCAGAAGCGGCGAATGGCAGAATCGTCACTCGGGCGATCCGGTCATGTCGGGTGATCCGATCATGGCGGGCGATCCGATCATGGCGGGCGATCCGATTATGGCGGGCGATCCGATCATGGCGGGCGACCCGATCATGGCGGGAGATCCGATCATGTCGCAGGTGGGTCACTTCACCGATTTTTCCCTCTATATGCAGGATATCCTGCCGGAGAACGACGACGATCTGATGGGGGACGCCGACGAGGTTGAGGAAGTGGATGACGGAAAGCCGGCCGACAAGGACAACGCCGAGGTCGATACCGATATCGTCACCGATCCCTGCCAAGGGGTGACCTGTTCGGGACATGGGACCTGCGTGGTGACGGAGGGCAAGGCGACCTGCGATTGCGAGGAGCCGTTCGTTGCCCAAGGCCATTACTGTGTGAGCGAGTGCACCGACGATCAGGGCCTCATCGTTGAAGGCAAGAACTGCAACGACGGCATCTACTGCAATGGTGAAGATGCCTGTGATACAGCGGGCGCCTGCACTACGCATCAGTTCCCCGGCGGCGTGCCCTCCGCCTGTCATCAGGGTAACGATTGCGCCGATGACCTGTGCAGCGAAGGGAGCGGCGGCTATATCTGCGGTTCGGCCAACAAGGCGGCCCAGACCGCGTGCGGAGATAGCGCCGATACCGCGTGCGACAATCCCGATACCTGCGACGGCGAGGGCCGCTGTATGGCGAATTACGAATCCGCTCAGGTTGTTTGCCGCGCCGCGGTTGGGACCTGCGATGTGGCCGAATATTGTACCGGCTCTTCCGCCGACTGTCCGCTCGATGCGGTGAAACCGGCCGAGACGGTCTGCAATCCGGCGGCCGGCCTGTGCGATGCCGCCGAACTGTGCGACGGCGTTTCCGGCGCCTGTCCCACCGATGAACTACAACCCGATACGGTACCGTGTCGTCCTGCCAACGGCGGTTGCGATGTCGTCGAGCTCTGCACCGGGCTTTCGGCCGATTGCCCTGCCGACGATTATCAGGATAGTGGGTTCGAATGCCGCGAAGCGGCCGGTCCCTGTGATCTGGCGGAGACCTGTACGGGTGGAACTCCCGATTGCCCGGCGACTGATACGAAGGTGGCGGCGAACACGGTCTGCAACCCGGCGGCGGGCGTCTGCGATCTGGCCGATGTGTGCGACGGGACCAACAACCAGTGCGTCGCCCGCGTTAAGAGCGCGGCGACCGTCTGCCGCGATCTGCAGGGGCCGTGCGATGTCAAAGATTACTGCACCGGATCGTCGGTCGATTGTCCGAGCGATGCGATAAAGAGCGCCGGGACCGCCTGCGTCGGGACCGATCAGTGTGCCGCCTACGAGTGCGATGGCGCGGGGGCGACCGCTACCCATTGTGTGGGAGAGCAGTACGACTGTAACGATCGCGGAGAATGCGACGGCAACAATTTCTGTATCTGTTACGGTCCGTGGGGCGGTCAGTTCTGCGACGCCTGCGCGGAGGGATATGTTCTCTACACCTCCGGTACCGACAGCGATTACGATATGGGGCCGCCCAGCGTTTCCTGTGAGCCCGATGAGGATGGGGACGGCATTCCCAACGAATGGGACAACTGCCCCGAGGTAGCTAACCACGATCAGGAAGATGAGGACGATGACGGCGCCGGCGATGCCTGCGATTGCGCGCCGGAAGATCCCAATATCAATCCCTATCGGTATGATTCCTGCAACGGCCGGGACGACAACTGCAACGGTATCGTAGACGAAGGCGAAGGCGGCGGCGAAGGCGGCGATAAGGCCTTCGATAGTGGTCAGAGTGACGGCTACTATGGCGACTGTAGCGGCAAGCTCTATGTTTTTAACGACCACACCTACCTTTTCAGAGATGGCGGCGGCTACAATTCTCCCGGTGAATGCGGTCAGGGATATGTCCCGGTTACGATAAACGACAGCGCGGAGAACCTCTGGGTCTTTGATCGGGCTAAGGATTATTTCGGCACCGATAGTTCCTACTGGATCGGCCTTACCACGGTGGTGCAGTTCGACCAGTGGCGGTGGTGGACCCCCGATCAGCCGACCTTCCGTAAATGGATGCCGGGAGAACCGGATGTTGATTTCTCATCGGCCTGCGCCATGATCGACACCTATAGCGACAGCCCGCTGTGGTACAGTACGTCATGCGATAATTACGCGTCTTTGGTATGCGAGGCCTGCGGTCCCGACTCCGATGGAGATGAAGTCGGCGATCTCTGTGACTGCGCTCCGAACAACCCGCTCGTCTACCCGGGGAACGAGGAGGTCTGCAACGGTCGGGACGACGACTGCGACGGCCTTATCGATCAATATCCCTCTCAAGGCGGCGGAGTGATTATTCCTAACCCTGCACCTAAAATGCTGATGGGCGATGAGATCGGTATGGGCAACGGCGTTTGTCCTTGGCCTACCTATACACGGGACGGTCACACCTATATGCTCGGCGTTAACAACGGCGACGGCTGGCCGTCGTTCGTCGATGCGATGAGTGTGTGCCGCACCGATGCCAACGCCGCGCTGGTGGTTGTGGACGATGCTGCGGAAAATGCTTGGCTCTATGCGCAGGCACGGAGCGAGTTCGGGAATTTCGATCATGTGTGGATCGGTCTGAGCGATATCGCCGAGGCGGAGACCCTCGCGTGGGTCACCACCCATCAGTCGTCGTATCTCAACTGGGATACCGATCAGCCCGATCTAACGGGGGAAGGTCCCTTCGCCGCGGTATTCGATCTTGAGGCTGACTCTGCGGCATGGGTGATCCTCGAAGCATGGTCCATGGCGCATTTCATCTGCGAGACGGCCGGCATCGACAGCGATTTCGACGGGTCGAATGATGAGATCGACTGCGCTCCGCTCGATCCCGAGATCCATCCGGGCGCGTTTGATTTCGATAACGGGATTGATGACGATTGCGATGGGTATATCGACAATGGTGGCGGGCTCGGGGTTTAATTTCTTTTCTAGTATTGATCATTTTCATTATTTATTTACGGGGTGTGTCTATGAAACGATTCCTTGTCGTTTTTTCGCTCATCGCCTTAGTGGCGATAGGCGCTTGTGCGAAGAAAGAGTCCTCAAAGGAGATAGAGAAGACCTCGAAAAAGGTGACGGCCGTCGCCGGTGGGACCGTTTCTCTTCCTTCGGGTGACGCTCTGGTTAATATCCCGGCCGGTGCGCTCGAGGCCGACACCGAGATAACCATCGTGAAAAAAACGCGCGACGGTTATCCGGCGGAAAAAGACTGCATGAGCTATATTTATGAGTTCGGACCGAGCGGCACCACCTTCAAGACCAAGGTCGTCATGGGTATCAAGCCGCACGAAGGCTACCTGACCAAAGATGGGAAGGTCCCGGCGGGTAACATTCTGGTCGCGGCGACATTGCGCGGCGGGAGTTGGCATGTCGGACAGGAAGGCGCCGGCGATCCGATCATGGCGGGCGATCCGATCATGGCGGGCGACCCGATCATGGCGGGCGACCCGATCATGGCGGGTGATCCCATCATGTCGCAGGTCGGCCACTTCTCCGCATTCACTCTTATGCTGAGCCATGTGGAGACCGATCCCTATACCTGCAACGGCGAAGCGGTATTCCGCGAGACCAACTGCGCCACCACGGCCGATTGCGCGACACTCTACCCCGCGCACCAATACGAATGCATCAACTGCGGCTGTTGCGGAGATGCCCTCCTGTCGGGTGGCGAACAGTGCGATCACGGTTCGGAGGCATACGGTTGCCCCGAAGGGCAGGAATGCAGCGCCTGCATTTGCGTCGAGATCGGCGCGGTCTGCGGGAACAGCACGCTGGAGACCGGTGAGGAATGCGAGTCGCCGACCGACTGTTCCGAGGCCGATCCGTCACTCTACAAATGCGAGGACTGCAAATGCGCGCTCCTCACCTGCGGCAATGGCACCATCGACCTTAACGAGCAATGCGAACAGAACGCCGATTGCGACAATGCCGACGAGGAATGCCAGAACTGCACATGCGTCGGCCCGGCGGCCTGCGGCGACGGTGTGGTCACGGCGCCCGAACAATGCGAGGTAAAGGCCGACTGCGGCGCCACCGAGGACTGCGTGAATTGCCAGTGCGTGCCGGAAGGCCACGCGGTCTGCGGCGATGGCACGATCACTGCCCCCGAAGAATGCGAACAGTCGACCGACTGTAACGAGGCGGCCCGCGAGACCTGCGTTGCCTGTGAATGCGTCGTCGAAGGGCAGCCCGACAGCGTCATTTCCGATTATGATTCGGCTATTCCCGACGATACGACCGATACCGAGATCCCCGATAGCGACGGGGCGGCGGCCACCTGTGCCTGCGCCGACGGCGTGACGACACTGACCGTGGTGAGCGGTTGCACCGACTGGCCCGATGCGACTCTGTGTAGCGGTTTCCATTCGGTCGTCTGCGCCAACGAACCGCACACCAGCCAGCCCTACTGCGACTATCAGAATCCCGACATCGATTCGGCCTTCGCGGCCCAAACATGGATCGACGGCACCGAATTTTCCGGCTACGACTGCACCATCAAGATAGACTGCCCGTAAGGCATTTCTTAAGAAACACAAAAAACGAAGGGCGGGCCGTTATGGTCCGCCCTTGTTCTATGATTTAGGATCAGTTCGTCGTGATGCCGATATAGCGGGTGAGGGGACCTTTGTCGGCAGGCTCGGTGAAGGTGGCCGATATCTCTTTAAAGATCGCGCCGGTGCCGCGCAGGGTGGTTGCGGTTCCGGTGTAGAGGCGCTGGGAAAGATTGAAGTCGGCGCTTTCGAAACCGAAAGTGCCGGTCGGTTCATTGAGGAAGAGCGCCAGATGCCAGTTGGTGGTAAAGTCGCTCATCGTCAAACCGGGAGCCACATGCGCTTTGATGGCCTCTTCGACGCAGAGATAGTTGTTGTTCGCGCTCTCGATGATCTGGCGGAACATTGCGGCATCCTTGCCGCCCTGCGCGTAGAGGTACTGGAAGAAGAGGTAGCTGAGGGCGTAATTTCCGTAGACCTTTACGTTGTCATTGTATTCCCAGTAGGTGAGCGACTGCCCTTCAGCTATCGCGGCGCCGGTGTTGTAAGCCCCGATCCAGTTGGTCTGCACGCCGTTGTAGAGGTGCATCGCGGTCATCGAAAGTCCTTCATTGATCCAGAGGTTCCCCATGTCGTTAAGCGCGCCCATGTCGCCCTCGACGAGGGTGTTCCGATTGTTGTTGACGAGGTGCTGGAATTCGTGGGTGATAACGGCGTAGGCGCCTGCTTTGTCGAGCGTGTTCTTGGTGCTGACGAAGATCATGTCGCGTTCGTTGGATTGCTGGTATTGGCTGGCGGAATAGAGGTCGCCGGGGCTGAAGTAACCGGCGATGAGATTGCCCAGATCGGTGAAGAGGAGCGTTATGGTTTCGTCACCGTTCACATCGCTCGGTTCATAGAAATTCGTGGTGACCAGCGGAAAGATGACGGTATCGAATTCGGTGGCGATCGCTTCGATCTGTTCTTCGGTGGCCCATTCGGTATCGGAGACCCAGATCTGGACATGTTCGGCGATCTTCATGAGGGTGGCGGTGACCTGTTCGACTTGATTGTTCTCATTGATCACATTAAAGGATTGTGTGTCTCCTTCGGCGGCGGCCAGAAGCAGGGTCGGGCGGAACAGGTCTTCGGGCGTGAGCCCTTCGGGTACGCCGAAGTGTGGGTTGATGAAAAGATCGAGCCCGGTAGCGGAGGTGGCCGGGATGACCGCGCGGCGGGCGAGCATCGTGGGCAAGGTGCCGGTCGCCGACTGGGTGTCGCCGTTGGGCGACACGTTGATCGCCATCAGGACATCGCCCGCATAATCGGGGCCGGTGAAATCGAACCGGTCGCCGTATTCGATCAGGCATGCGTCGGAACAGCCGTCGCCATTGACCAGCGCGCCGTCATCGCATTTTTCGGGGCTTTCGAGCGTACCGTTGCCGCACACGCCGGGTGTTTCCTCCGTGCAATCGGACGCACAGCCGTCGCCTGCCGAGATGTTGCCGTCGTCGCAGGCTTCGTTCGGTTCGACCACGCCGTTGCCGCAGACGGGACCTTCGTCGTTACGGCAGGACTGATAGAGGGGACGACAATAGATGTTGACGCATTGGCTGAGTTGGGTGGCGGCGACATCGGCGCAGCTCGTGTCGATGCATTCCTCAAGAGGCGTGAATAGGCTTTGCGAGTTGGGCCCGCCGGCCGCGATGCATTCCTCTATGCAGGTCTCGTCGCCGTCGCATGTCCGATAACACTGGAATATTTCGTTGCAGGTGATGTATTCACCCAGTTCGCGGCATTCGGTGGCGCCCATGCTGCTGAAACATTTGAGATCGTCGTCCGAACAGTCCTGTGTCTCGGACCATACATTGCTCGCGCACTGCTCGATCACATTGGCATTACAGCGCAGTTGGCCGTCCTCGCAGGGGCGGATGCAGTTGGTGGTATCGTAGCGGGCGCAGCTTTCGATGCATTCGGCGGTGCCGCTGAGATAGCGTTCCGGGTCTACCACGGCGCATTCGGCCGGGCCGTCGCATTCTTCCCCCTCTTCGATGACGCCGTTGCCGCAGCCCGGCACGACCGGTTCGTCCGAGTCGGAGAGCAGTTCGTCGCCGTCGGGCAATAACTCGTCGCCCGTTAATTCATCCGCGTCGCCGATGGCGATTTCGTCGGTGGCGACCTCATCGCCGTCTTTCGGTACGATCTTTTTCTTGTTGTCGTCGCACGCGGCAATGAACAGGAACATCATCACGAAACACATGACTTTTTTCATGAGACGGACTCCTTCATGGTGGACATCAAACCCAGCGATCCCTCTCACGATAGCGCGGTCGCAAGATTTTGCTAGAAAAATCAGGAGTATTTTGCCAAGAACCGGTCGAATGCGGCGGCGAATCGTTGTTTGTCTTTGGTGGAGTAGGGGGAGGGTCCGCCGGTGTCGATGCCGGCGCCGCGCATCTCATCCATGACATTACGCAGGGATAACCGTTCGCCGATGTTGGACGCGGTCAGCAGGTGTCCCTTGGGGGTTATCACCGTCGCCCCCTTGGCGATGACGCGGTCGGCCAGCGGTATGTCGGCGGTGATGATGAGGTCGCCCGCAGAGGTCATTTCGACGATACGGTCGTCGGCTACATCGGGCCCCTGCGGCACGACGATGGCGGTGATGAGATCGCTTTTCGGCGGTTCAACCCAACGGTTCGCCACCAGCACTATCGCGATGTCTCGCCGCGCCGAGGCGCGGAAGAGCATCTCTTTGACCGGTCCGGGGCAGGCGTCGGCGTCGACGAGGATACGCATGGTCACAGGTACCGTTTTGGTTCGTTTCCCTCGACGGCGGCGTAGAGTTCGATGTGGGGTTTGACCGAGCTGGCGTCTATTTTGGTGAAGAGGACCGCCTCCACTTGAAAGAAGCCGACCGATTCGCTCATGGTGACGGTGATGCGGACAGGTCGCTCGGCGCCTTTCTCTATCGCCACATCGTCTATCGAGGCCGAGCTGTACTGGTGGATATCGCCCACCTTCGCGCCGGGACTGATGAGCATCGGGATGCGCGAACGTCCTTTCTTCATGTCGAGTCCGTCGGCGACGAGCACCACCCCCGCTTCAAGTGAGTGGATGCGTTGATGAGCCATGTGGCCGACGATCCCTTCGATGGCGAGCGAGCGAATGACGACCCGTTTCTCCAACGAGTGGGGATAGAGTTCCAGAAGCAGCCGGTCCATGATGGGGATGGCGAACAGGAGCGCGGTGTGTTCGTGGTCCTCGCGGCCGACCGTCATGCCGATGTCGTGCATCAGCGCGGCAAAAAGGACCGCGACGCGGCTCATTTCGTTGTCGCCGATATTCTCCTTGGCGAGGTTGAATTCGACGCCCGCCTCTTCGAGTAGATCGAAGAGCCTCATCGCATTCGCTGCGACGGTGCGCATGTGGACCGGGCCATGGTCGTTGAAATTGAGCCGTGTTATCGATACGGTGTTGGCGTATTCCTGAAGACTTTTGAGTTCCGGGTCGCCACACAGCAGTTCTGCCGCCCGCCGCGCCGTTCCGGAGAGTCGCTTCAGAAGCCGTTGTTCAATGGTGTTCTGTTTGGGTGATGACATATATCTCCTCCGTATTCATGAACGAGAATAGCGTTATGTGCTTTTTCAAGTCAAGAAATGTCGAATAATAATGGTGAAAAGAAAAGAAGAGCGGAACAGTTCGCCGTATTACTTCTTGGGCTTGGCGATGTTGACTTTGATGTTGCGACCGCCGAGGTCTTTGCCGTCGAGGCGACTGATCGCCTTGTCGGCCGCAGCCTGATCCGCCATCTCGACGAAGCCGAAGCCCTTCGATCTGCCGGTGTCGCGATCCATGACGATCTTCGCCGAAATGACTTCGCCGAATTCGCCGAAAGTGCTCTTGAGACCGTCTTCGGTCGTGCTGTAGGAAAGATTGCCCACGTAAAGCTGAACTGCCATGGTCCTGTACCTCTTCAAAACGGAAATAAAACAAACTCCTCATTCACCCGAAAGAGGAGCAAAACAAAGTCAGTATCGCCACTTTTTTTCTAAACGCAAGTTATTTTTTAATATTTTCGTCAGATTGACTTCCCCCCGAGCTATTGATACAATGCCACGCGTTGAAACGAAGGAGGTCCGATGAGAGTATTCTGCGGTGCGTTGCTCTGCTGGTGTTTTCTTTTCGCCTGCTCCACCGGAAAGAACGCCGACCGGCAGGACGATCCGCTTACTAACGATACCGGTGTGACGGTCGACGCCGACCAGCCACCGCTCCCCGACGACGATGCGGCCGACGGTGAGGAAAAGGACCTGAAGGACGAAAAGGACATAATGGACGATGGGGAAGAAGAGTTTGGAGACGACGGTCTGCTGCCCGACGATGATGCGCTCCCGGTCGGGGATGTCGACGAGGAACTGTCCGATGTCGACGAGGTGGTCCCGGTTCTGCAGGGCTGTCTGCAAGGCGAGTTCACCGCCTACTTCGGCAACTTTCACGCCCACACCGGCAATTCCGACGGAGAGGGCGATCCCGATTCGGCCCTTGCCTACGCCCGCGACACCGGCGGACTCGACATACAGGCGATAACCGATCACCTCGAACAACTCTATCTCTACTATGCCGGCATACCGGACGACGAGTATCCCGAATGCATCGAGACGGCCGCCGCGGTATCGAGCTCCACCTTCCTTGCGCTGTGCGGCTACGAATACGGCAGCGCCCGGATGTCCGACCTCATCCAGTCGGCCGGGCACAGCAATGTCTTCTTCAATCCGGAACTCCTGCCCATGGTGCAGACGGACTTCCACGATTACTACGACTCGGTCGCCGCGCTTCCAAACATCATCACGCAGTTCAACCATCCCGGTGATGAGGACCCCACGCAGACCTTCGGCGACTTCGAGTTCGAGCAAAGCATCTTCTTCCAGATGGCGCTCTACGAATTCAACGGCAACGGGCCGGTGTGGGACCTCTTCTTCACGGCGCTCACCAACGGCTGGTGGCTTTCGCCGATGTTCAATCAGGATAATCATTCGGCCAACTGGGGGACCGCGAACGACAACCGGACCGGGGTATTCATGGCGGCGCTCGATATGCCCTCGCTCTACGACGCCTTCGCCCAGCGGCGCACCTTCGCGGCCAACGACAAGAACGCGACGATACGCTTCATGGCCGAGGATGAATGCTGGATGGGTTCCCGCCTGTCGGGCTTGTCGAAGTACGATCTCACGGTCGAGGCGAGCGATCCCGACGCGGGCGACACCTTCGCGACCATCGAACTGTATGATCCGCTGAAGAATATCATCGCCACGAAGGATTGCGCCGGGGCGCAGGAATGTTCCCTCTCGTTTGAACTGACCGTGACGATGCCGACCTATGTGGTGGCGCGGGTGGTCGAGACCGACGGCCAGTATTTGATCGCCGCACCGATATGGATGATGCCGTAACCAGATCATAACATCATACGGAGGTCGTCATGCGACGTATTGCTTCTTTTCTTATCCTTGCGCTCCTTTTTCTCATCGCCGGCTGTGACGACGGCGGCGCTTCGAAGAGCGATGTCAAACAGCCCTACGGCAAGCCGACCAAAAATGTCTTTACCCGTATGCTTTATTCCGGCGACAGCGGTATGAATGTGAAATCGGTCATTGGTCGTATCGTGGGAACGACCACGGTGAGCGGCGCCGAATATCAGCGTTATCTGATAAGCCATGCCAACGCCGAGAACCAGCCCGACAATGTCGCGGCGACCAACACCGAACTTTGGGTCACCCCGTTCCCGATGGGGAAGGACGGAAAGGTGACCATCGTGGGCGGTAACTACCACGACAACCGCATCGCCGGAACGGTCACGCCCGCTTTCACCATCGACATGGAGGCGCCGGTCGGCGAGGAACAGCCGGTCGATACGACCTATACCGGCACGCTGCCCGATGTCACCGGTACCTATACCGTCGCCGTGCAGGGTACGTATAAGATCGTGTCGCACGACGAAAGCGTCGCCACGCAGGCGGGCACCGTGAATCAGTGCACCCATGTTACGGCGGCGGGGACGCTGGCGGGCGACGGCCTGCCCACCATCGTGAAGAATATCCCGCTCACCGGTGAATTCTGGTTCCATGAGTCGTTCGGGGTGGTGAAGGCGCGTATCCCTCAGTTGGGGGTCGACTGGAGCTATGAGGAGTCGTGGGATGTCGACGATGCGGACGGCGAATACCGCACCATCCAGCGGTCGGGGGTGGTGAGCGACCGCAAACCGGTCTGGGAGCTTTCCACCTTCGATGTGGCGGGTAAACGCGACGCCGACAAGATGACCCACGCCAAGATGCTGCTGGAGATCCGTTGGGCGGGCGACGAGATGGCCAAAACCCCGCAGATGCCCGGCTATCCGAATGTCACCGTCGTGTTCGACACCGGCAGTATCTACTATTTCCCGCACCAGTTCACCGAATCGCCGATATCGATATTCCATCCGGAGGATAACGGGAAGGGCTACAAGTTCTACTATGCGTTCGTCGATGAGGCGGCCAAGAACGAGCCGGGCGAGAACGGGATCGAATACCGCATCAATATCTCGGTCGATCCCTCGGTCACCGCCGACATCAAGGCAACCGGCCGCATCTACTACCGCACGATATCCGTACCGTGAGCGATCACGCAACACTCCACAGTCCGGCGTTCCGGCGGCGGCGGTTCTTCAACTGGTTCCCGCTCGGTCTGGCCTATGCCCTGCTCTACATGGGGCGCTACAACCTGACCGTTTCCAAGAACGCGCTGGGCGACCTGATGACCAAGGCCGACTTCGGCGACATCTTCGGCATCGGCGCGGTGGTCTATGCCTTCTCGTTCCTTCTCAACGGGCCGCTGGTTGACCGCATCGGCGGCAAGCGCGGCATGCTCATCGGCGTGGCGGGGGCGGCGCTCGCGAACCTGCTGATGGGCCTCTATCTGTGGTATGTGCTGGGACTGCCCGACCCGGCATCGGCGCCGCTGCGCACTGTCTATATCGCGCTCTATGCGGTCAACATGTATTTCCAGAGTTACGGCGCCGTCTCGATAGTCAAGGTCAACGCCAACTGGTTCGGTCTCACCGAGCGCGGCACCTTCTCGGGCATCTTCGGCATCATGATCGCCTCGGGCATCTATCTCGCCTTTGATGTGTCGGCCGCCATCATCGCCTCGCCGCTGGTCGCGGGGCGGGGGTTCGGCGGCGGCGACGCGCTGTGGTGGGTGTTCCTTTCGCCCGCGACGCTGCTGGCGGTCATCTTCGTCGTCGAATGGTTCCTGCTACGCGACCGTCCGGCGCAGGCGGGTTTCACCGATTTCGAGACGGACGATGCGAGCGCCGGGGAGAACCTCGATGAAAAGCTTTCGCCGCTTCAACTGTATAAACGGATACTGACCCATCCGGTGATACTGACCATCGCGGCGATAGAGTTCTGCACCGGCGTCCTGCGCAACGGCGTCATGCACTGGTTCCCGATATACGCCAAAGAACAGATAACCGCGGGGGTGACAGCCGGGTTCGGCTTCATGCTCGACCACTGGGGTCTGCTCCTCATGATCGCCGGCATCATCGGCGGCAATGTGGCGGGGATCGTGTCGGACAGGCTCTTCCAGTCGCGGCGCGCACCGGCGGCGGTGTTCCTCTACGGCACGCTCATCCTCTGCACCGGCGTCATGATAGTCGCGCTTGCAAACGGCTGGCTTCTCGGGGCGCTCGTTTTCCTGATGTCGATCGCCGTCATCGGGACGCACGGACTGCTGTCGGGGACCGCGACGATGGATTTCGGCGGCCGGAAGGGGGCGGCGACGGCGGTGGGGGTGATCGACGGGTTCGTCTACCTCGGCACCGGGCTCCAGTCGCTGTCGCTCGGTTACATAACGACCCGCGACTGGGCCTTCTGGCCGGTGTTCCTCCTGCCGTTCGGGGTGGCGGGGACGCTGTTACTCTTACGGATATGGAACGCGAAGCCCGGTCGGGCGGGAGGTCATTGATGACCCTGAAGAAGATAGCGCAGGTTCTCGACATCGTTCGGACGGTCGAGCGACCGCTGTGCGTGTTTGACATCGATTCGACGCTGATGAACACGGGCCAGCGCAACTACCGCATCCTGCAGGAGGCGGTGCTGACCTATCCCGACATGGGACCGTTCGTCGCGAAACTCTGCCACTGCGACATGGGCTACACCATCATGGACGATCTGCGGCGCGCCGGGTATGCCAACGAAGAGGTGCTCGCCAAGATGAACGATTTCTGGAAGGTCCGCTTCTTCACCGACGAATATGTGCTCTACGACGAGCCCTATCCCGGCGCGGCCGACTATGTCTACGACCTCCACGCGGCGGGGGCGACGATCTATTATCTGTCGGGCCGCGACGAACCGGGGATGGGGAAGGGGACCCGCGCATCGTTCGCGAAACACAACTTCCCGATGGATGACCGTACCATCATGCACCTCAAGCCGCGTTTCGAGATGGATGACTTCCTGTTCAAACTCGACGCTTTCGCCGATATCAAGAACCTCGGCCGCGAAGTGGTCGCGATATTCGAGAACGAACCGGGGAACGCGAACGCCTTCAAGGAGCACTTTCCCAAGGCGGCCGTATTTCTCATTCGCACCATCACCTCAAAAACACCGGCGCCACTGCGCCGCGATGTGGTGGCGTTCGATTCGTTCAAGGAACAATAGAGACCTTCCAACCAACCCCCAAAAGTTGCATTTGCGGTGCGTAACGCTATGGTGTGGGGCATGATGTTCGTTCGATCATAAACATAACGGAGCGACAGATGGCAAAACGGATCGGGTTCGACAATGAGAAGTACCTCACGGAGCAGTCCGAAGAGATCCTCAAGCGGGTGAAGCGCTTCAACAACAAACTCTATCTCGAGTTCGGCGGCAAGATACTGTTCGACTATCACGCCGCGCGCGTTCTGCCCGGCTTCGACCCGAATGTCAAGATGCGGCTCCTCCAGAAACTCAAGGACGACGCCGAGATCATACTCGCCATCTACGCCGGCGACATCGAGAAGAAGAAGATGCGCGCCGACTTCGGCATCACCTACGACGCCGACGCCCTGCGTACCATCGACGATTACCGCGAATGGGGGCTGACGGTGCGCGCCGTCGTGATAACGCGCTTCGAGAACCAGCCGGCGGCGGTGGCCTTCAAGAACAAGCTGGAGCGGCGCGGCATGACGGTCTACACCCACCGCTTCACCAAGGGCTATCCGACCGATGTCGATACCATCGTCAGCGCCGAAGGCTACGGCGCGAATCCCTATATCGAGACGCAGAAGCCGATCATCGTAGTGACCGGCCCCGGTCCCGGCAGCGGCAAACTCGCCACCTGCCTTTCCCAGCTTTATCATGAACATCTGCGCGGCGTGAACGCCGGTTACGCGAAGTTCGAGACCTTCCCGATATGGAACCTGCCGCTCAAGCATATGGTGAATGTCGCCTACGAATCGGCCACCTGCGAACTGCGCGATGTCAATGTCATCGACCACTTCCATCTGGAGGCGCACAAGGAATATTCGGTCAACTACAACCGCGATGTCGAGGCCTTCCCGCTGCTCAAACGGATCATCGAGAAGATCACCGGCCAGCCGTCGCACTACCAGTCGCCCACCGACATGGGGGTCAACCGCGCCGGGTTCGGTATCGTCGACGATGCGGCGGTCACCGAGGCCTCGCGGCAGGAGATCGTCCGGCGCTACTACCGCTATTCCTGCGAATACGCGCTGGGGCTGGTCAACCGCGAGACGGTCGAACGGGCCGAGGTCATCATGAAGGATGTCGGCGCTTCTCCCGCCGCCCGGGTGGTCGTGGCTCCCGCGATGCAGGCGGCCGAAGAGGCCAAGACGCGCAACAAGGGGAACGACGGAATCTACTGCGGCGCGGCGCTGGAACTCAAGGACGGCGCCATCATCACCGGCAACAACTCGCCGCTTATGCACGCCGCCTCGGCGCTGATACTCAACGCCGTGAAGCATCTGGCGCGCATCCCGAAGGAGATAGACCTCCTTCCCGCGACGATAACCGGCTCCATCGGCCACCTCAAGAAAGATATCTGCAACGGCCGCTCGCCCAGTCTGGACCTCGAAGAGACGCTCATCTGCCTCTCCATCAGCGCCACCTTCAACCCGTCGGCGTCGGTCGCTCTCGAGAAGCTCAAGGAACTGCGCGGCTGTGAAGTGCACCTGACCCACATGCCGAGCCCCGGCGATGAAGCAGGCTTGCGCAAACTCGGTGTCAATGTCACCAGCAACCCCGAATTCGCCTCGAAATACCTGTTCAGTTCATAAGGAGTTCCAGCATGTCCCTTTTTCTGCGGTTCAGGAACGTTCTTTTCCTGCTGTTTTCTTTTCCTTTTTTCCTGATCGCGAGCGATGCCGATGTGGTGAGGCCGCCGGTGACGCCCCCCGCGCCTCCCGCCGCCGACGAGGTGGTGCTCGAACCGGCGCCGTCGGATGCGGCGAAAGATACCGAAGAGAAACGGCGCGAAGAGCGCAAGAAGGAGCGTAAAGAGGAACGGAAGAAGAAACAGCAGAAATCGGGTAAGGGCAAATGCAAGGTCTGACGGCGTTGTTCCTTATCCTTGCGCCGCTCCTGTGCCTTGCCGGGGAGGAGGCGGAAGAGGCGGAAGAAGAGGTCGCAGCCCTCTCTTTCGGCGGTTCGGTGGCGCTGGGGGGCGGCTATGAAAGCGATGTGGCGCGCTCGCAGGGCGTTGTCGGCGGCCGTCTGGGGGCGGCTGACCTGCTGGTCGATGCGCAGGGTGAGATGACCCTTTTCGAAGAGGCGTCGTTCGGCGCTTCGTTCCTCTACGATCTTCTGCCCGCCTACGACGGCCGCTATACCCGGATGGCGCTCGAGGCGACCGCCGACTGGTACCGCGACCTCGGCCCGGTCGAACTCGATCTGGGCGGGGCGGGAGGACTTTCACTCATCGACCGTTTTGCGCCGGAACCCTATTTCGGTTCTTTCGATAGCTACGCCGAACTGGTGATACCGCACGGAGAAACGCTGGAGTGGCTGGTCACTCTGACCGCCGCCTACCAACACGGCCTGCGTGCCGATGTCAGCTATCTCCGCGGTCCCGATTTCTTCCTGCAGGGGGCGGTGCGCTGGTATTTCGACGACGATGCCGGGACGCTGGGCGGCGGCTACCGCGCCGGTGTGTCTCTGCGCGAAGAGGCGGGTCTGTACGATATCGCGGGACTGGCCGAGTCGGGCTACATCGCTCTTACGGCCTGCAACGAACACTTCGAGCAGGCGCTCTTTGCCAAGGTCTCCTATGTCGCCCAGCGTTTTTCGGTCATCGGCCGTTTCTCGGCGATACATCGTTACGCCTTCGCGAAGGACCGGGGGGCGACTCTCGCGGCGCTCAAGGAAAAGCGACGGATAGAGTTCGTCGTCGCGCCGTCGGCGGAGTTCCGCTTCGCCCTTACCGATTCCTTCGATCTCTCGGCGGAATATGCGTTCGAATACACGATAAGCTCGCTGGGGAAGGGTGATTACTACGACATGAACGGTCCGCGGCACACGGCGCGGGTACTCGCAACACAACGGTTCTAGGGAGGTCCGATGCGTTCGTTCATCACCCCATGCGTTCTCTTTCTTGCTCTTTTTGCCGTTGCCTGCGACCCGGGCGAGACGACGACCCCTCTGGACAATGAGCATGCCGACGCCGATCTGCTCCCCTGTCCCGCCGACATGGCGCCGATCGGGAATATCTGTGTCGACCGCTATGAGGCGTCGCGCGGCGATGCGACCGCGACGGAGCAGGGGAGCGACGGGGCGCAGGCATATTCGGTTCCCGGCGTCCTGCCGTGGATGGTCAACCCGATGAATGATACGGCGCTGGCGACCTTCAAGGCGGCCTGCGCGGCGGCGGGGAAGCATCTGTGCGGAGCGGGGGAGTGGACGGCGGCCTGCGAAGGGCCCGAACAGCGCGTCTACCACTTCGGGAACACCTACGACCGCGAGACCTGCAACAATGTCGATGTCTTTTGCGACGACCACTGCGCCGAGAACAACCTCGCTCAATGCAACACAGCCGCCAATTGCGGCTACGAGTACAACTGTTTCCGCGCCGTGCCGACCGGTTCGTTCCCGAACTGCACCGCGGGCGACGGCCTGTACGATGTCAACGGCAATGTCTGGGAGGCGGTCGACAATGGGCAAGGGGGTTTCGTGATAAAAGGGGGCGCCTTCAATTGCGCCGGAGCGTCCGACCGGCTGAAATGTTCGTTCGCCGCCGGCTGGACCGAACTGTACGCCGGGTTCCGGTGCTGCAAGGATCGCTAGGGAGGGGGGAAAGATGACGATGCGCGAATGGATGATACTTCTTTTCGGCGCGGCTCTCCTGCTCTGTGCCTGTGACGACGGCGAGCAGACGACCTATTACGATACGGGCGTCGTATTCGACTTTGACGCGGCGGCGGGTACTGATGCCGATGGGGTCGTTCCCGATGGGGAGGGGACGATGCCCGAGGCGGAGAGCGCCATAGATTCCGACATGATCGACACGGCGGTGAGCGACGCCGATACGGCCGATATTCCAGATGATGACGCTATCCTGAGCGACGAGGTTGTCCCGGAGTTCGAGGCTCCCGTCGATGTCGATGCAGCCGTTGCCGATGATGCGCCGCCGGTGACCGACGATGCGGCGCCCGACATCGATGTGACGGCCGGCTGTCCCGCCGATATGGCAGAAATAGGGAATATCTGCGTGGACCGCTATGAGGCGTCGCGCGGCGATGCGACCGCGACGGAGCAGGGGAGCGACGGGGCGCAGGCATATTCGGTTCCCGGCGTCCTGCCGTGGATGGTCAATCCGATGAATACTGCGGCGCTGGCGACCTTCAAGGCGGCCTGCGCGGCGGCGGGAAAACGGCTTTGCTCGGTCGGCGAATGGACGGCGGCCTGCGAAGGGCCCGAACAGCGCGTCTACCACTTTGGGAACACCTACGACCGCGAGACCTGCAACAATGTCGATGTCTTCTGCGACGATCACTGCGCCGCCAACGGTATCGATCCGTGCAGTACCGCCGCCAACTGCGGCTATACCTACAACTGTTTTCATGTCGTGCCGACCGGCTCGTTCCCGAACTGCACCGCGGGTGACGGTCTTTTTGATGTCAACGGCAATGTGTGGGAGGCGGTCGACAACGGCATGGGCGGTTTCGTGATAAAGGGGGGCGCCTTCAACTGCGCCGGAGCATCGGACCGGCTCAAATGCACCTTCGCCGCCGGCTGGACCGAACTGTATGCCGGTTTCCGGTGCTGTAAGGAGAGGGGGACGCCATGAGACAGCTTCTTTTTCTCCTTCTTCTGCTCGGTGTGACCTCCCTCACCGCGGCGCTCGACGATAGCGTGTTCTACACCTTTTACTCGCAGAAAAGCGCCCGGTCTGTCGAGGCGCTGAATTTCGTCCGTGAATTGGCGGCGCAGAATAAAGAGGTGACCTTCAAAGAGGTCGAGGTGAACGCCTCGGCCGCAGATACCGCCCTGTTCCGCGAGGCGCTCGATGAGTTCGAGATGGAAAAACCGCTCGTGCCGCTGTTCACCCTCGGTGGTCGTCATGCGGTCGGCTGGGAGCCGGACGATCCGGCGTTCCGCGAAAAGGTGACCGGCATCGTATCCAAGTACCGCGAGACGGCGGGCGACGGCACCTTCTACTTTTTCTACTCCTACAAATGTCCCCACTGCCGCAAGGCGCGCCCCTTCATGAACGAGTGGGAGCGGCGCTACCCGCAGATACTCTTCAAACGGCTCGAGATCATCCGCAACGAAGAGAATATGGCGCTGTTCAAGCGCAAGGTGGAACTGCTCGGCATCGAAAACCCCGGTACGCCGACCTTCGTGCTGGGCGACCGCTACGTCGGCGCCTTCGAGCCGGGGGTGAACGAAGGGGAGATAGAAGAGATGATCGAGGACCATCTGTCGGGCGGCAAGCGTGACCGCGGCCCGGTGACGACGGTCACCATCCCTTTCATCGGTACGCTCGACGCGCGGGTCATATCGCTTCCCTCCTTCACCTTCCTCATCGGTCTGCTCGACGGGATCAACCCCTGCGCCATGTGGGTGCTGATGTTCCTGCTGACCCTGCTGGTGAACACCAAAAGCCGCGGAATGCTTCTGATGATCGGGAGCGTTTTCGTCGTCTCTTCGGGCATCGTCTACTTTCTTTTCATGACCGCGTGGCTCAACATCTTCATGTTCGTCGGCATCACGACGGCCGCCACGGTGCTGCTCGGCATCGTCGCCCTCGTCATGGGGCTCATCAACATGAAAGATTTCTTCTTTTTCAAAAAAGGGATCAGCCTCATGATACCCGAATCGGCCAAGGGGAAGCTCTATGACAAGATGCGCGGTATCCTCGGTTCGAAGAACATGGCGCTCGCCTTCGCCGGGACCGTCGCGCTCGCCTTTTTCGTCAATCTCATTGAACTGGGCTGTACCATCGGTCTTCCCGCCATCTACACCCGCGTCCTGTCGATACAGGAACTCGGCACGGCGGCCAAATACGGCTATATGGCGCTCTACAATATCTACTATGTGATACCGCTCGCCCTCATCGTCGCCCTGTTCATGTTCTCGATGCAGAAATTCCGGCTCGAAGAACGCCATGCCCGCGTGCTCAAACTCATCAGCGGGTCACTGATGTTCCTGCTCGGTCTGCTCCTCGTTTTCAAGCCCGAATGGCTGGTATTCCTGTGAGTAGTGAGAAGTGAGTCGTGAAAAGATAAAGGAGGTTCAGATGAAAAAGATCGCGATCATGATGGTGCTGATGCTTTCGCTACTGGGTTGTACGAAGGATCAACCGCCCGTTGTGCAGAGCGCACCGGCACCGGTGAAGGAACAGACGCCGCCCGCCGACTGCAATCGTTTTGTCCCACCGTGGGGCGACGAGTACTGGGAGGATTGGGGCAAGGCGCACGGCGAAGAGTTCGAGAAATGGTACATCGTCACGATGGGGGCGATGAAGGATCTTACGGCGGCCGATATCGAAAAATGCGCCCATCTCGACAATTTCTTCGTCGGTTTCTCGAAACTCGACACCCTTACGCCATTCGCCAAGATGCCGAACTTGCGGAAACTCGATCTACGTTTCTCGGCGGGCATCAAGGACCTGACGCCGCTGGCGGGGCTCAAGAATCTCGAGGAACTGACGATCTGGGGGACCGGAGTGACCGACTTGTCGCCGGTGAAGGATCTGCCGAAACTGCGCCGCATCGACGCGAAGATGACGCAGATAAGCGATCTGAAGCCGGTCGCCGCGATGAAGAACCTTTTTGCGCTCGACGTTCTCATGGCGCCGGTTGCCGATATCACACCGCTTGCCGATCATCCGGCGCTTGCCGAGGTGGTCCTCTGCTCGACGAAGGTGCCCGATGTCGCGCCACTCTATGGTTATGCCGAGCGGGTGACCTATCTCGATCTCTGCAACACGCTGATACCCGATGTGACGGTCCTAACGAAATTCAAGAACGCGCAGAAACTGAAACTCTGGGGACTCAAGATAAAAGATGCGTCGATATTCTCGGGGATGGCCGACCTGCGTTATCTCGATCTGCGCAACACGCCGGTCGCGTCGCTCAAGCCGCTTGAGAAACTGGAGAAACTCCAGACGGTGATCGTCGCCGAAACGAAGGTGAGCAAAAAAGAGATAGCGCGATTCAAGAAAATACGGCCTACGGTTGAATTGGTCGAATTCGTCGAATGACGTTCAGCAGATACGTTTGCCGGTGCAGTACTGACACTGATCGGTGGTGGTGGTCGGCTTCGCCGTTTCTTTCTTCACGATGACCGGTTTCTTCGTCATTGCAGATACCTCGCCGTTGTTGACTCATAACGGGTCAGTATAGAACTACTTTTCAGACAAGTCAAACACTATTTTTGCCCGCTGTCGAAAATGCCCGCGCCGCACGGCAGTCGAGTGCTGCATGGCCGGTGATCGTAGCGCCCGTCCGCAGGGCGAGTGCGGGACAGCGGCCACAGACCGCTCGGTAGCGGCAGTCGGGACAGTCGACAAGGTCGCCGAACCGTAGCCGTCGCAGGTTCTCGAAGGGGAGGGCGCGCCACAATTCGGCGAAGGACTTGTCGCGTAGAGAGCCGGCGGGAAATTCCAGTTCGTGGCAGGGGAGCACCGTTCCGTAGGGATCTATCGCGACGACCGACCGGGCGGCGGCGCAGGGGGCATCATCGGGCCCTTTTCCGGCGAGCCGGTCGCCGTGCGGGATGGCGAGATCGGCAATGAGCGCGGCGAGTTCCTCCTCGGGGATATTGAGCGCCGTGGGGTTGGTGACGCCGCCGCGCGAAGGGAGCATCGTGATATTGCAGGAGAGCGGTATCGTCTCGGCGCGGAGCAGGGCGGCGAGTTCCCGTACCGTCGGCGCGGTCAGCGTGTTGATCGATACCGCCGCCGTGACGGAAACGCCCCGGTCGCGCAGACCACGCAGAGTTGCGATGGCCCGGTCGAACGACCCGGAAACGCCGGTGAAACGGTCGTGCGTCGCGCCGTCCGGTCCGTAGAGCGACACCTGCACGCTTTCGGGCCACAAGGCCGCGAGCTTGTCAAGCGTCGGCTCGTCGCAGAGGTATCCTGAGGTCAGTAGCGATACGGCGAACCGCCGCTTTCGTCCCGCCGCGACGATGTCGAGGAGGTCGTGGCGCAGGAACGGCTCGCCGCCGGTGAAGGTGAGGTAGAGCGTCCCGGCATCGCGTAGTTGGTCGAAGATAGTCTCTATCTCGGCGAGCGTCAGTTCGCCCGCGGCGGTCGGCGGTTTTTTGTCGAAAAAGCAGTGATGGCAGGCGAGTGGACAGCGGTAGGTCACCGAGAAGGTCGCGGCGACGGGGATGCAGTGCGTTTCGCCGTAGCGTTTGAGCGCGGTGAATATCTCGTCGGTGATGGTCGGTGCCGCTCCCTCCGACGGCGCAACAGACGGGATCGGTCGCGGCGCGGTATCAAAGATGCCGAGATCGCGCAGTTCATCCACGAATTCCTGTTCGCCCGCAAGCGGCGCTTCGCCCCGTTCGAGCCGGTCGAGTGTCTCTCCCGCCGCGTCGTTCAGTTCGTAGGTCGTGGCGGTGCGGTGATCGATGAGTATCGTCCGGTCGGGGTAGGCTCGGTAAGAGATGTGGGGACCGGGAATGAGATTCATGGATCGACATGCCTCATGGTGCGAGTTCATTCTATCTTATGCGCATTGCGCGTCAAGGTACTTTCTTGCCTTTTTTCGCGAAGCGGCGACACTGCCGGTGTGGTCGGAGACGCGGAGGTCCGTTAGATGCGATATTCGATGTTTTTTCTGTTCCTGTTCGTCAGCGCACTGTTCGTGGCCTGCGACGGCGGCGGCACGAAACCGACCAACGACGATGATATCACCGCGCAGGTCGATGAGATGGTGAATGACGATCAGACCGATCAGCCTGACCTGCCTGATTTGAGCGGAGACGAAGATACCCTGTTGCCCGACGGCGACACCGTACCGCTTTGCGAGGAGTTGTCGGCGATCGTGACCCCCTACATCGATGAGACAGGCGTTGCCGATAAGGCGATCGGGATGATCGTCCGGGTCGAAAGCGGCGATATCTCGGAGACCTGCACCTTCGGAGCGCGGGAAAAGGGGACGACGGCCCCGCCGACGGGCGACGAACTCTGGGTCATCGGGTCGGTATCGAAAATGCTCACCGCTCACCTTATCGCCCGGAAGGTCGTCGCGGGTGAACTGGCTCTCGCCGATAGCGCCGCGTCGCATCTGCCGCAGGGGTTGACCGCTCCCACCGGTCCCGGCGGTGAACCGTTCACGGTCGAACAGCTCCTGACCCACACCACGGGCCTGCCGCACTATCCGGCGACCCTGCAGGCATCGCTCGACGCGGTCGCCGGTCTGGACGATATGTATGCCGCGTGGGAGGGCTATACGCTCAATGATCTGATCACCGATCTTGCCGCGACGACGATAACGGCCGTGCCGGGGACTACCTACGGCTATTCCGACTTCGGTTTCGCCCTTGCCCAGCAGGTCATAGAAACGGTCTATGCGTTCGCCTACAGCGATGTTGTCGTTGATCTTGCCCAGACGATGGGGCTTGAGAACACCGTAGACCCTGCCTATCTGACCCAAGCGCAGAAAGAGAATCTTTTTTACGGTCATGCCGGTCCGCAACTGGTGCCGGCGACCCGACCGGTCATCACGCCGATCTTCACCGGCGACGGTTTCCTCTACTCGAACGCCGCCGACCTCGGCCGTCTGCTCCGCGTATTTGCCGGTATCGATGAGCCGCCCGACGCGACGACGACCGCGGCGCTCGCGCTCGCCACGCAGAAACTCTTCCACCGTGAGGTCTCCGGGGTGCCGGTCGATCAAGGACTTGGCCTTGGCGTCATCGCGAGCGGCGATTATACATTATATAAGAAGAATGGTACCTCCACCGGCACTACGACCGCCTTTCTGTGGGACGCGGAACATCATATCGGCGTGGTGGTCGCGGGCAATGTGATACCCTTTTCCGAAGGGGTGAACAGTTCGGTCTGCGCCGTTTTTGCCGCCGCCGCCGCCCGGTCGGGGCTGACGGTCCCCACCGAGGTTCTGACCGCCTGTCAGGTCCCGTTCTAACGCGATGAGAAATACCGCCACCCTGCAAGGATTCGCCGCGATACTGCTCTGGAGCGTCACCGTGGCGGTCGCCCGGAGCCTCTCGGAACGGCTGGGACCGCTCACGGCGGCGACGGCGGTCTATGCGGTCAGTGGCACGCTCGCGCTCACGGCACTTTTCCTGCGTGGCGGCCACCGGACCATTTTCACCGGCAACTCCCGTCGCTATCTCTTCGGGTGCGGCGCGCTGTTTGTCGCCTACATGCTTTTCTTCTATCTTGCCGTCGGCGGCGCGGTCAACCGCGAACAGGTGTTGGCGGTGGGACTGCTCAACTATCTCTGGCCGGTGCTGACGCTCCTCGGGACCGTCGTCTTCCTCGGGCGGAAGGGGCGTTGGCCGCTCATCCCCGGAACACTGCTTGCCCTCGTCGGGATATACCTTGTCCTCGCGCAGGGAGCCGACCTGTCGTGGCCCGGACTCACCGCTAACCTGATGCGGTCGCCGTTTATCTATTTGTACGGCGCTTTGGCGGCGGTCGTGTGGGCGCTCTATTCGGTGCTCGCCCGGAAATGGGGCGGTGCGGCGGGCGAGGGGGCGGTGGCCCTTTTTCTTCCGGTCACCGCGCTGGTGCTCTTCTTCCTTTCGCTTGCCGCCGACGAACCGCGACAGTGGAGTGCGCCGGTCATCGGTGAACTGCTCTTCCTCGGTACCGCCACCTTCCTCGGCTATGAATTCTGGGATACCGCCATGCGCAAGGGCGATGTGGTGCTGGTGGCGGCCGCCTCCTATCTGACACCGCTCCTCTCGACCCTCTTCGCCGCCTTCTACCTCGCGGTCGTACCATCGGCGTCTCTCTGGATCGGCTGTGTGGTGCTGATAGCCGGATCGCTCATGAGTTGGCGTGCCGTCACGGAATAATTCTCCTTGACATTATGAACATAAGTGCATAACGCGCCTTTGGCAAAAAAGTGATTCATTCTTTCTCGATCAGTCAATATATTGACATCATTTACAATTCATCACATCGACGCGAAGCCTTTAACCAAGCGTTGAAAGAATAATGTAATTTTTTTGGAACTCTTTTGGCAAGTCGTGCGTCAAAAGGGATATAATGCTTCGCGCAAGGGAAGCAGGGGAGAGTATGTACCGCCTGTTGATCGTGTTGATATTTCTTATTCTTGCCGGATGCGGCGATAACTTCGAGCGGGACAAGGTGCTGGGGATCAACCAGCCCGACACGGAAGAATCCGATCAGACACCACAGATCGATGAAACGCCCGTTTCAGATGAGCAGATTCCGACCGATACCGGTGAGTTGCCGGATACTACCGTCGATAGTAGTGATATTCCGGATGAGCAGCATCCGACCGACGAAGAGCACCCAACCGATGAAGAACATGCCGATATCGACATCCCTGCCGGTCCCCAATGTGGGAACGGTATGGCCGAGTCGGGGGAGACCTGTGACGGCGGCACAGTGCCCTGCACCGATATAATGGGTGCCGATTATACCGGGACCGCCTCATGCCGTCCCGATTGCACCGGCTGGGATATCGCCGCGTGTCAGCAAGTGGTTACTACGCCGGTCTATGCGGTGAATGCGTCGAAATGTAACGGCTGTGCAAAATGTCTGCCCGCATGCGATGTCAATGCCATTTCAATGGTGGCAGGCAAAGCGGTCATCGATCCCGAAAAATGTACCGGTTGCGGCAAATGCGTGAACTATTGCCCACGAGATGCGATATATAAGAAATAACGGATAGACAGGTGTTGCTCATGTGGAAAAAACTGATTCTCCTTTTGATGATCGGGCTGTTAGCGGGGGTGCTCTATGCCGCGAAGGAAAAGAAGCATACCGTCGATGCGAAGGGCTGCATCGGGTGTACCCTCTGTGTACAGTCTTGTCCGACGAAGGCTATCACGATGCAGGGCAAAAAGGCGGTAATTGATCCCGAAAAGTGCGTCAACTGCGGCCTCTGTGTTCCTAAATGCCCTACCAAGGCGATCCATCCGCCGAAAACTGAAAAAAAAAAGTAGAAGCTGAACCGGAAGCAGACCCTGAAGAAGATGAGTTTGCTACTTCCCCCTCTGCGCCCATAGAAAAAGATGCCGAAGAGAAGGATGAGTTTGTTACTACTCCTGCAAAGAAACAAAGAGCAAAAGATATCGAGAAGGTAGCGACTCCGGAAGATCCCGTAAAAACGGTGTATTATATGGATTCATCGCGGTGCACCGGTTGCCGTATTTGTATCCCGGTCTGCCCCACCAAGGCGATACGCTTGATGATGGGTAAGGCGGTTATAGACCCCGAGAAATGCGTCAATTGTGCTTTGTGTGCCAAGGCGTGTCCCTTCAGTGCTCCGGTCGAACGGGAGGTGAAGCAATGAGGCTTCTCCTCTGTACGCTTTTGCTCGGCGGGCTTCTGTCCGCCTGCGGAATGGATCCCTCGCTCGACACTCCCGTTACCATCAACAAAGATCGGTGTGTCGGTTCGACCTGTCGTGTCTGTGAGCGGGTCTGCCCCTACGATGCGATACATTTCTACGGTCCCGAGGATACTCCCATACTTGACCCCGACAAGTGTACCCAGTGCGGCATCTGCGTCCGTGAATGTCCCTATCAAGCGATCACCGGGAGGCCACAATGAGACGGCTAATCCTGATGATGCCCATTCTTTTTTTCTTTGTGGCTCTTTCTGCCGGCAGCGATGTGACGCTAGGCGGCTATGCCCCCTTTGTCGAGTCGAAATCGGCCGATCCGACCGCACCGGGTTACTATTTTCTGAGCGGCCGTGCGGCCTATGAACCAGTCGATAACTTCACCATCGGCGGTGATCTGTTCTTCCTGCACGGCTTTCCCGAGAAAGACATGACCAACCTTGTCGAGACAAGTTATCTTCTGGGGCGCGGTAGATTGATAATGCAATACGACTGGCCGAAGGTCAAGCTGGGAACGGTGACCTATGCCACTATTTCGGACAATTCGGGCGACTACTCGAAGATCATGTTCCAAGGGCCCGCGATCTTGGGTGGCTACCGAGGCGATCATATTCATCAAGAACTATATCTGAAGTCGGCCCCGCTCAAGGATCTGCGTGTTTCAACGACGCTGGGGGTGAGCAGTCAATCCTACGAAGTGGCGGCTGCGCTGGGTACCGGCAATATGCGCGATACCGACTTCTTCACCTACGGAGAGGTGAGTTATCGTATTTTCCCGGCATTGGAGCCGTTTGTGGGATTCTTTTATAGCGATGATCTCAATGAGCAGGATACCTTCAATTTCTTGCGGTTCCGTGGCGGCTTGCGTGGAGAGGAACTGTTCCTCGATAAGAGTTTGTACCTTTCTTATGCGGTATACTACAAACGGGACGAATCTGATTTTCTGAACGAGAAGGATCGTCTGGCGTTTTACTTGAAAGGGCGCTGGAACTTTACGACCAACACCGACTTGTTCGCATGGTTCTACGAAGAATATTCTTTCCCCAAAGAAGATGTTCGTTATGTCAACCGTTATCTCGCTCTTCAGGTACGACAGTGGTTGCTTGATCGCCAGCTTTCGCTTTCGGCGGGTAGTTTCCTCCTCATTGAGAAGCATCCCGGCGAAGACTGGTATCTGCCGGTGTGGCCCTTTTTCGAGATACAGAGTTTCCCTATCGTCGGCTTGAATCTCTATGCGCGACTGCATCTCAAGTTCGATGATCAGTTCCAGCCGCCGGGAAAGTGGAGCTATGAACTATTTCAGACGCGATTGGAGGCGGGGGGCGGATATCTTATCGCCGGTTATGTCAAGCCGGCCGTACTTTTTTTCATGAACCTCGCGGAAGGTCCATCGTCTCCTGACAGTATGGGACTCAAGCTTCTGGTGACCGCTTATTTCTGATGTTTGTTGGAACTTTCATGGTGTCGGTTTCGTCCTATGGCCGTTGTTTTCTTACATAATGGAGGGTTTCATGGCAAAGACTCATCACGTGCGCCGCTGGGCGATCGTTTTTCCGCTACTCATGTTTTTGGTCATCAGTTGTACCACAGACGAAGTCACGATCCTCGATGAAGAAGGCGATGTTTATGACTCACCGACCTCTGAAGAAGATACCGCAACTCCGACCGACACCGACAACGGAGGGGCGACTGACATCGTTGCGACCGATGATGACACGTCAATGGCCGTCGATGATGCGCCGATGAGCGCCGATGATTCTCCGCTCGTCGCCGACGATGGTTCCGTCGCTACTGACGAGGATGGCGTACAGCCCGATAGTGACGAGGTCCTTACCGAAGCGGTCTGCGGCGAAGGTCTTGCTCAACTCGCCATGACCATCACCAACCCGCAGTGGGGAACCACCACCGTTGCACCACAGGGAAGCCTTTCAACCGAGAACGAGCCGGTCTGCTATACCGTCGGCGCGACGGTTTCCATAACGACTCAGCCGAGCGCCGGATACTATTTCGACGGATGGAGCGGTCGCGATGCCGACCTGACGAGCGGTACGGCGCCCAACTTCACGGTCACCATGTCTCCCAATAAAGGAGATATGACCAAGGTCATGATAGAGGGCAGTTATCTTGCCGACGGAACTATCCCCGAAGAGGAACCGACCTGTACCGAAGGCCTGCTTCTTCTCAAACTCGGTGTAACACCTCCCGAAGGTGGCCATGTTGATGTTTCTCCGGCGGGTATAGCGGCCTCGAATGGAGCACTTGTCTGCTATACTAAAGATACGACGGTCGCTCTGACCGTAGTGCCGAACGCCGGATGGGCGTGGGGTGGTGAATGGACCGGCAAGCACGCCTCACTCGTGCAGGGAGCCTATCCCAACTTCACGGTGACCATGACCCCTTCGGGCGGTAGCGGCGGCAGCAGTACCCGCATTATGATAGAAACTACCTTCGTTCAGCAATAGCAGTCGCAGAATTATCCAGAACGAATTGCCGGTTACTTCTTCAGGACCGTTTTGAGGACGGTATCCTTATCGATCTTCTTGGTGCAGAAGAACCAGTCGTGACAGGTAACATCCTTGTCCTTGCCGTCCATTCTTTCCTTGGCGACGCCGCAGGAACCAGCGGGCGGGACGATGACCTCGTCGCCGGGACGCCAGTCGGCGGGCATCGCGACATTGAACGCGTCGGCGGTCTGCATCGCGATGAGGGCGCGGTACAGTTCATCGAAGTTGCGGCCGAGACTCAGCGGGTAGTAGATGATGGCGCGGATGATCCCTTTCGGGTCGATGAAGAAGACGGCGCGGACCGCCTTGGTGGCGCTCTCGCCCGGCTGCATCATGCCGTATTTCTTGGCGACCTCCATGGTGATGTCCTCGATGAGCGGGAACTTCACCTCGACATCCTTCATCCCCTTGTACTGGATCTTCTCCTTGATGGTGCGGAGCCACGCGATGTGACTGAACAGGCCGTCGACCGACAGACCGACCAGTTTGCAGTTGGCCTCCTCGAACTGTTTTTCCATCGTGGCGAAGGTCATGAACTCCGAGGTGCAGACCGGCGTGAAGTCGGCCGGATGGCTGAACAGGATGACCCACTTGCCGCTGTAGTCCTTCGGGAAGTTGATGGGACCCTGCGTGGTGACGGCGGTAAATTCGGGGGCCTTGTCTCCGATACGGGGCATAGCGACGATCTTCTCTTCCATGGTTTCCTCCAGTGGATGATGTTTCCTGATTCGAAACGACAATGACCAACAACGCAATAGGATATAGAGTGCAAATTAAGTTAGTCAAGTCGAAAAAACCTATTTATTGAATTCATTGAAGATTATTTTTTGATACGCCACTTGACATTATGAACATATGTGCATATCATAGCAGATGTCACTGGTTCACTTTAACAGGAGGTGTGTTATGCCGGGTAGAGATGGAACAGGCCCCATGGGGCAGGGTGCGATGACGGGCGGCGGCTTCGGGCCGTGTGGAAGCGGCAGAGGTACGGGCCGCGGGTTTTTCGGTCGCGGAGCGTTCTGTCGCGGCGGTGGTCGCGGCATGGGTACGGGGATGCAGGGCGGCGGCCGCGGGTTCCGTCACTGGTTCCGCGCGACCGGCCTGACCCGCTGGATGCGGTTTAAGAATGTCGGTATCGCTCCGGAGCAAGAGAATAAGAGCGGAAAGTGAGGGTCGCCGAACAGCTATCTTTTTTCGCGGTGTTGCGTACTTCAAATACGGTATCCGCCTAATACGGAGTTGGTCATGAAGAAGATCGGCATCATTATCTGCGACCGCTACCGTTCCTGCGGCGGCGGTAAATGTTTCCGCGCCCTGCGTGAACGGCACGGCGGTTTTTCCCGCTATGCAACCGACGAGCCGGTGGAGGTCGTCGGCTATTCCTCCTGCGGCGGCTGTCCGGGGGGCAACATCGAATATGTGCCCGAGGAGATGAAGAAGAACGGCGCCGAGGTCATTCACCTCGCCACCGGTCTGGTGGTGGGTTATCCGCCGTGCCCGAACATACGGCGGTTCAAGGAATTCATCGAAACGGCCTACGGGATACCGGTGGTGATCGGGACCCACCCGATACCTCAGAAATACATGGAAAAGCATGATGCTCTGCCTTTCTGGCGGGAACAGGCCATGCGGGATATCGCCGGAGCGCTGATGGAAGAGTCATTGGAGATAAAACAATCCTACAACTAGGGAGCATCACATGAAGATCGCATGCACCACGACCGGTAACGGCCTGCAGTCGCCCGTTGATCCGCGGTTCGGCCGCGCGCAGAGACTGATAATCGTCGATACTGACACCGACGCATTCACCGTTGTCGACAACGCGGCAGGCGCCGCGGCGGCGCAGGGGGCCGGCATTCAGGCGGCCGAAGCGGTGGTCCGGGCCGGGGCCGTCGCATTGATATCGGGACACATCGGACCCAAGGCGTTCCGCGCACTCCGGGCGAGCGGCGTTAAAATGTACACCACCGACGCGCCCACCGTCGAGGAGGCGGTGAAGCGTTTCAAGGCGGGGTCGCTCACCGAGGCGAAGTCGGCAGATGTGAACGGCCACTGGTAAGAAGAAAATGATCATCGCGGTCGCTTCGGGGAAGGGGGGGACCGGGAAGACCACCGTCGCGGTGAATCTGGCGCGGTCGCTTGCGGGGCCGGTCCATCTGTTCGACTGCGATGTCGAGGAGCCGAACGCGAACCTCTTCCTGCACGGCGCGGTAGAGCGCACCGACGAGGTGACCCTGCCGGTGCCGGCGGTCGATGCGGCGAAATGCAACGGCTGTAACGAATGCGGCCGTCTCTGCCAGTATCACGCGATCGCTTCGTTCGGTTCGCAGGCACTTGTGTTCTCCGAACTGTGTCATGGGTGCGGCGGCTGTATGCTCGTCTGCCCGCGCGGCGCCATCACTGAAACGCCCCGTCGCATCGGCGTGTTGGAAACGGCGCGGTCGGGCGACATCACGATCGTCACCGGCCGGATCGATGTCGGAGTGGCGTTCGCGCCGCCGCTCATCCGGGCGGTCAAAGGGCGTATCGGGTCCGGCGTGACGGCGATACTCGACGCGCCGCCGGGGACCTCGTGTCCCGTCATCGCGACCGTAACGGGTGCCGATGCGGTGATACTCGTCACCGAGCCGACGCCGTTCGGCCTGCACGATCTGACGCTCGCCGTCGAGACGGTGCGGGAACTCGGCGTCCCGTTCGGCGTGGTGGTCAATCGCGTCGGGATGGGTGACGGCCGGGTCCATGCCTACTGCGCGAAAGAGGGGATCCCGGTGTTGCTGGACATCCCCGACGACCGGCGGATCGCCGAGGCCTATTCGAGCGGCCGGTTGCTGGTCGAGGCGCTTCCCGAATACCGGACGCTCTTCACCGGACTGTGGCAAGCCGTCGGAGAACTCGCGGCGAAAAAGGGCCGCGCGACGGAGGTGGCGCGATGAAAGAACTGGTAGTGATCAGCGGCAAAGGGGGAACGGGGAAGACGAGTATCGCCGCGGCGCTCGCGCTACTCGCTGACAGGCCGGTCGTCGCCGACTGCGATGTCGATGCGGCCGATCTGCACCTGCTCCTTGCGCCGGAGGTGAAAGAGCGGCATGAATTCATCAGCGGTCACGAGGCGATCATCCGCGCCGCCGACTGCACCGGTTGCGGGCGGTGCGCCGAACTGTGCCGGTTCGCCGCGATACACCAAAGAAAGGGTATCGACGGCCGTATCGTTTATGCGGTCGATCCGGTCGCCTGCGAGGGGTGCGGTGTCTGCGTCCGTTTCTGTCCGGCCAAAGCGATCGATCTCCCCGATAGCCGCTGCGGCGAGTGGATGGTGTCCGATACGCGGGTGGGTCCGATGGTCCATGCGCGGCTCGCCGCCGCCGCCGAGAATTCGGGGAAACTGGTGTCGCTCGTGCGCAAAGAGGCGCGCCGCGTGGCGGAGGAGAGCGGTCGTGACCTCATCATCGTCGACGGGCCGCCCGGCATCGGCTGTCCGGTCATCGCGTCGCTCACCTGCGCGAACTGGGTGCTGGTGGTGACCGAACCGACCGTGTCGGGGGAACACGACATGGCGCGGGTGCTGGAACTCGCGCGTCATTTCGGGATACCGGCGGCGGTCTGCATCAACAAATACGATATTAATCTCGGCACGGCGGTCAGAATAGAGAGCGCCGCGCGGGCGAACGGGGCCTTCATCGCGGGGCGGATACCCTACGACCGGAAGGTCACCGAGGCGCAGATAATGGGCAAAAGCGTCGTCGAGACCGGTGGTCCGGCGGCCGAAGCGATACAACAGCTGTGGAGAGTGCTATGTCGGATGCTGTAACGGTCAACGGGAACATCGGAAAAACGATACTGGTGATGTCGGGGAAAGGGGGTGTCGGCAAGAGCACCGTCGCGGTCAATATCGCGGTCGCCCTGCAACGGCAGGGGAAGAGGGTGGGCCTGCTCGACGCCGATATCCACGGGCCGAGCATCCCGACGATGATGGGACTCGAAGGGGCCCGCACGCGCGGCGGACTCGGCGCCATCGAACCGGTCGAGGCGAACGGGGTGAAGGTCATCTCGATGGGCTTCTTCCTCGACAAAAGCGACGATCCGGTCATCTGGCGCGGCCCGATGAAGATGAATGTCATCAAACAGTTCCTCGCCGATGTCGCGTGGGGCGATATCGATGCGCTCGTGGTCGATCTGCCGCCGGGGACCGGCGACGAGCCGCTCTCGGTCTGTCAACTGATCGGGAAAGTGGACGGCGCGGTGATCGTCACGACCCCCCAGCGGGTCGCCGCGGTCGATGTCCGCAAGTCGATATCGTTCTGCGAGGAACTCAAGGTGCCGGTGATCGGCGTTGTCGAGAACATGTCGGGTTTCCGCTGTCCCCGCTGCGGGGAGGTGACCGATATCTTCATGAGCGACGGCGGCCGGAAACTTGCCGAAGAGCGCGGCGTTCCCTTTCTCGGCGCGGTGCCGATAGACCCCCTCATCGTCAGGTCGGGCGACGGCGGCTATCCGGTGGCGGGGATCGATCAGAACGACGAGACGCACCGGCGGTTCGCCGCCATCACGGCGGGTATCGAAGGGTTCCTGTCAAAAAAGACGGAATAAAAACGAGACGCTTGACATTATGAACATAAGTGCATATAGTGCGCCGAACTGTTCAGGAGAACGCTGAATGCCGCGTCCGAGAAAATTCCGCCGGGTGGGACGTCCGCCCGCTTTCATCTGCTTCAAACCGCGCGCGGTCCCCTTTCGCAATCTGAAGAAAGTGGTCCTGTCGCTTGACGAGTTCGAGGCGATCCGGCTTGCCGACCACGAAGGGCTGGAACATGCCGCGGCGGCCGAGCGGATGAACATCTCGCGGCCGACCTTCACGCGGCTCATCGAAGCGGCGCGCCGGAAGACCGCGCAGGCCATCGTCGAGGGGGCGGCGCTGCTGATCGAAGGCGGTTCGGTCGATGTCGAGGGCGATTTCTGCCGCTGTCCGCGCTGCGGCGGAGTGCGGGAACACCGTCGGGGCGGCCATCACGAACGGTGCGGTTACTGCGGAACGGAACACGATTGCAACGATACACAACCCATCACCGAGGAGAAACAGTCATGAAAGTATGCTTTCCCGTGGAAGAGAACAAAGGGCTCGACAGCGTCGTTTACAACCATTTCGGTTCGGCGCCGTTGTTTATCAATGTCGATGCCGACACGCTCGCGGTCGAGGTGCTTCAGAACAGTGATCAGCACCACGAGCACGGTATGTGCCATCCGCTGCAGGCGTTGGCGGGTCACGAGATCGATATCGTCGTGCTCGGCGGCATCGGCGCGGGGGCGCTCTCGAAACTCAACGCGGCGGGGATCGCCGTCTACCGTTCTGCGGCGTCGACGGTGAAGGAGAATGTCGAACTGGTCAAGCAGAAACGGCTGTCGCTCATGAGCGGCACCTGCGGCGGCCACGGACACGGCGGCGGTTGCGGCCACTAGACGACCGGAGATTTGATTTCCGGCGCGGTATAAGGTAAGTTCCTCTTGATAGAAAAGGGATGGCCGATGCAGATAACCCTGAGCAACATTGAAAAGTCGTTCCGCGACCCATCGGGTAGTGCGCGGCGCGTCATCGCCGGCATATCGGCCGATATCGCGGCGGGAGCGCTGGTGGCGGTCACCGGGCCGTCGGGCGCCGGTAAGACGACCTTCTTCAATCTCCTGTCGGGGTTGCTTCTTCCCGACAGCGGCACGATAACGGCCGGGAAGACCGAACTGACGAAACTTTCGGAGCGGGAACGGGACCGGTGGCGCGCCAAGGAGGTCGGCTATATTTTCCAGACCTTCAATCTGCTGGGCGATCTGACCATCATTGACAATGTGGTCTTGCCGCACATTCTCATCGGCAGCGGCGCGAAGGGCGACCTTCAAAAGCGGGCCGTTGAGTCGCTGACGGCGCTCGGCATCGGCGATCATCTGCACAAATATCCGCATCAGCTCTCGGTCGGCCAGCGGCAACGGGTAGCGGTGGCGCGGGCTCTGCTGGCCTCTCCGCGGCTCATCATCGCCGACGAACCGACCGCCAACCTTGATGACGCCTCGGCCCGTATCGTCGCCGACGCGATACTCGCCCTGCGGGGCCGCTCGACGATACTGCTTGCCTCGCACGACGGCCGTTTCAGCGCCGTGAAGCCCGACCTGACCATCGCTCTGGGCGGGGAGGCGGGCCATGCGTAAAATGAACGCCTTCTTCACGCTCGTCATCGCGTCGCTCAAGGGGCGGCTCTTCGCGACGGTCGTTTCGGTCCTCGCGGTCGCCGTTGCGCTCGCCGTGGTCGCCGTGACCGGCATCGTGTCGTTTGCCATCGCAAAGCAGGCCTTCGAATCGGGACGCAAGTACCCGCTCATCGTCGCCGCCGAAGGGGCGAGCGAAACGCAGATCATCCTCTCGACCATTTTCCATATCGACAAACCGCGCGGCAAGATACCGTTCGAGACCTACGAAACGCTCAAGAAGGATCCGCGCGTCACGGCCGCCTTTCCCGTCGCCGCCGCCGATTCGGTGGGGGTTTTCCCGATCATCGGGACCAACGGCGACTTTCTGAAGGACCTCGGCGCGACCTACCGCGGCGACATCGCGCTGGCCGACAGCCATGACGCGGTACTCGGCGCGACGGTCGCGCGGCAACTGCTCATGGATATCGGCGCGCAGTTCACCGGCACCCACGGGATGGGCGGCTCGGCCGACGCGGCGCATGAACACGCCGACCACACCTATGTCGTCAAGGGAGTTCTTGATCCGACCGGCGGCCCGGAGGATGCGGCGGTGTATACCTCCTACAAGGCAGTGTGGGAGATTCATGGGGGAAAAGGACATAAGGGACACAAAGGACATAAGGGACAGGGGGAAGAAGAAGAGGAACACGAAGACCACGAAGACCACGAAGACCACGAAGACCACGAAGACCACCATGACCACGAAGCTGATCATGACCACGACCGCTACCACCTCTCCGACGGGATGCTGACCGCCGTGCTCGCACGGACCGGCAATCCGGTGCAGGTGTTCGAACTCCAGCAGGAATACAGCCGTCCCGGACTTACCGCCGTCAATACCGCCGGCGCGGTCCGGTCGTTCCAGAAGTACTTCAACACGGCGGGACTGGTCGCCACCTTCTTCGCGGGGCTGACGCTCCTCATCGCCGCGGCGCTTATCCTCGCCATCACGCTCATGGCGCTCGACGCGCGGCGACGGGAACTGGCGCTTTTGCGTATCCTCGGCATCGGCCGCGGGACCATCGCCTTGCTTATCATGCTTGAAACACTCATCGTCACGGTGGCGGGGGTCGTTCTCGGCTTTCTGCTGGGGCATCTTATCCCGGCACTCTTTGCCGACCGTATCGGCGTGCTCATCGGCGCCTCGATCGAGCCATGGCACATCGGCGCGAACGAACCGGCCGCGCTTCTCGGTGCGCTCCTCCTCGGACAGGTGGTCGCCCTCATCGCGATGCTCCGCGCCTACCGGATGAATCTCGTCGAAGAAAGCGCGAAGAATTAACGCCCTCCTCATCGAATTAAATTGAATTCCATTAGGATTCGTATATATTCACCCGCGATGTGTGTTGACCTATGTAACAGGAGGATCCTATGACTACCAAGTATGTCTATTTCTTCGGCCCCAACGGTTCCGAAGGAGACGCCACGATGAAGAACACCCTCGGCGGCAAAGGGGCCAACCTCGCCGAGATGTCCAACCTCGGCATCCCCGTGCCGGCCGGTTTCACCATCTCGACCGAGATGTGCGCCGTCTACTACAAAATGGATAAGAAGTATCCGCCCGAACTGAAAAAGCAGGTGGCGGAGAACCTGAAGAAGATAGAATCGGTGATGGGGAAGAAGTTCGGTTCGGCCAAGAACCCGCTCCTCGTGTCGGTCCGCTCGGGCGCCCGCGCCTCGATGCCCGGTATGATGGACACTATCCTCAACCTCGGCCTTAATGAGGATACCCTGCAGGGGCTCATCAAGAAGCCGGGCGACGAACGGTTCGCGTGGGATTCCTACCGCCGTTTCATCCAGATGTACGGCGATGTCGTGATGGGGCTCAAGCCCGAGAACAAGGACGAAGAGGACCCGTTCGAGGTGGTCATGCACCAGCTCAAGCACGAACGCAAGGTCAAGAACGATCTCGATCTGACCACCGCCGATCTCAAGGAACTGGTCAAGCGCTACAAGGCGGCGATAAAGAAGACCCTCAAAAAGGAGTTCCCGACCGATCCCGAGGAACAGCTCTGGGGCGCCATCAACGCGGTGTTCGGTTCGTGGATGAACGACCGCGCCATCCGCTACCGCAAGATGAACGACATCCCGGCCGAATGGGGCACCGCCGTCAATGTGCAGGCGATGGTCTTCGGCAATATGGGCACCGACTGCGCCACCGGCGTCGCCTTCACCCGTAACCCGGCCACCGGCGAGAACGCCTTCTACGGCGAATACCTCATCAACGCGCAGGGCGAAGATGTCGTGGCCGGCATCCGCACCCCCCAGCAGGTGACGGTGAAGGGCTCGAAGAAGTGGGCCACCGAGAACAACATCCCCGAAAAGACCCGCAAAGAGCAGTATCCCTCGCTGGAGGAGTATATGCCGGCGACCTACAAACAGCTCGTTTCGATCTACACGAAGCTCGAAAAGCACTACCGCGATATGCAGGATATCGAGTTCACGATAGAGAATAAGAAACTCTACATGCTCCAGACCCGTTCGGGCAAACGGACCGCGGCGGCGGCGGTGAAGACGGCGGTCGACATGGTGAAGGAAGGGCTCATCACCAAGGATGAGGCGCTCCTGCGCGTCAAGCCTTCCGACCTCGACCAGCTGCTCCACCCGCAGTTCATCAAGGCCGAGAAGGGGAAGGGTAAGATGGTCGCGCGCGGACTTCCGGCGAGCCCGGGCGCCGCGACCGGCAGAGTGGTCTTCAACGCCGAGGACGCCGAAAATTGGGCCGCGAAGAAAGAGAAGGTCATCCTCGTCCGCATCGAGACCAGCCCCGAGGACATCGGCGGCATGGCGGTGGCGCAGGGCATTCTTACCGCCCGCGGCGGCATGACCAGCCACGCGGCGGTCGTGGCGCGCGGCATGGGCAAATGCTGCGTATCGGGCTGCGGCGCGCTCCTCATCGACTACAAGGCGCGCACCCTCAAGGTCGACAAGGTCACGATAAAGGAAGGCGACTGGATATCGCTCGACGGTTCGACCGGCGAAGTGTTCCTCGGCCAGATAAAGACCGAGGACGCGAAATTCGAAGGCGAATTCGGCGTACTGATGGGCTGGGCCGACGCGCGGCGCACCCTCAAGGTCCGCACCAACGCCGACACCCCGCACGATTCGACCGTCGCCCGCCGCTTCGGCGCCGAAGGCATCGGCCTGACCCGCACCGAGCACATGTTCTTCGAAGGCGACCGCATCATTGCGGTCCGCGAGATGATACTCGCCGACGACGAGCAGGGCCGTCGCAAGGCGCTCGCCAAACTCATCAAGAACCAGCGCGAGGACTTCCTCGGCATCTTCAAGGCGATGGAAGGTCTGCCGGTCACCATCCGCCTGCTCGATCCGCCCCTGCATGAATTCCTTCCGCAGGAACTCGACCAGCAGAAAGAGATGGCCAAGACCATGGGCATCACCCTCAAGCAGGTGCAGGAGAAGGTCGAGGAACTCCACGAATTCAACCCGATGCTCGGTCACCGCGGCTGTCGTCTGGGCATCACCTATCCCGAGATATCGGAAATGCAGGCGCGCGCCATCATCGAAGCGGCGTGCGAACTGGCGAAGAAGAAGGTCAAGGTGCTTCCCGAGATCATGATACCGCTGGTGGGCAACAAGAAGGAATATCTCCATCAGGCCGACCTCATCGTGAAGACCGCCGAGAAGGTCTTCGCCGAGAAGAAGATCCGCGTCGACTACATGGTCGGCACGATGATCGAGGTCCCGCGCGGCGCGGTGACCGCCGACGAGATCGCGAAGGATGCCCAGTTCTTCAGCTTCGGCACCAACGACCTGACCCAGATGACGCTCGGCTTCTCGCGTGACGACGCCGCCCGCTTCACCAAGGTCTACATCGACAACAAGATACTTGAGAAAGATCCGTTCCAGTCGATCGATCAGGAAGGCGTCGGACAGCTCGTCGCGATGGCGTGCGAGAAGGGGCGCAAGAGCCGCCCGAACCTCAAACTCGGCGTCTGCGGCGAACACGGCGGCGACCCCGATTCGATCGATTTCTTCCACCGTGTCGGGCTCAACTATGTCTCCTGTTCGCCCTACCGGGTGCCGATAGCGCGTCTTGCGGCGGCGCAGGCGGCCATCCGTCACGACAAGGCGCCGAAGCAGAAGAAGAAGTAATTATCAGGTCTGTTTTGAAGTTATGCCCCGCGCCATCCGGCGCGGGTTTTTTTTAGTGGAGCAATGCTAGGCGTTTCTTCACGCTTTCGGCGTGAAGTTCTTCCTGCCGCATGAGTTCTTCAAAGAGTTTCACGATATCATGATCAAGTTCGGTCAATGTCAGGAGTGTCGCGTAGAACTGCCGGGTGTTCATCTCCCGTTGATGGGCGATCGTCAGTATAGCGCGTGGTGTTGCGCCGGGGGCGATGGGGGGGGTGGCGACTATCCGTTTCATGATCGCACCGTCGACCGGCAACTGTTTTTCGAGTATGGCACGGTCAAGTTTGGCACGGTCCAAGCGCGCCCGGATCTGGTTCACATGCCCCTGTTCCTGCGTCGCGAGGTCGCGGCAGAGTTCTTTGAGCGATCTGTCGGCGATCGCCCGTTCGGCGGCGGTGTAGAAGTCGAAACTTTCGCGTTCGATGCGTTCCGAGAACTCAAGGATGCCGTGGGTGGTCAGTTTTCTCATGTTATTGCTCCATTTTCCCCCGTAGATAAATATCGATGCCGACGGCAGCGGCGTGGCCGTTGGCGATGCCGTGTATCACATCGGGACCCTGCACGATGTCGCCGCCGGCGTAGAGCCACGGCAGGCTCGTCCGGAAGTGGCGGTCGACCTTCGGGCGGCCCCGCTCGAAGACTATTTGTTTCTGCAGGTCGTCGGGCAGGTAGGAGAGATCCATTCCCTGACCGATAGATTCGACCACCATCGCGCCGCTGATCGCGATCTCGTCGCTCTGGTCGAAGCGCGGGGCGAAGCGGCCGTTCTCGTCGAATACCGAAAGACAGCGGACAAAACGGGTCCCCGTCACGCGGTCGCCGTCGGTGTCGATGCGGGTCGGCCCGTAGCCGGGACGGAGGACGACCCCTTCCTCGCGCGATTCGACGATCTCCTCACGGTCGGCCGGCATGATATCCTCGGTCTCAAGGCAGAGGAGCGTCACGCCCACTTTCCCGTACTTTTTGGTCTGGATGCGGGCGAGCGTCCGGGCGATGTCCATCGCGACATTGCCGCCGCCGATGACGATGGCCTGTTCGGGACAGTAGATATCCTCACCGAGCGTTACGCGGCGCAGGAGGTCGATCGACTGGAAAACCTTCGGGTGGTCGGCGCCGGGGACCTTGGTCGAGCGGCCGAGGTGGAGACCGGTCGAGATGAAGAGGGCGTCGAACTTCTTGCGCAGGTCGTCGAGGGTGACATCTTTCCCGACGCGGGTGTTCAGCGTTATCTTGACGCCGAGTTCTTTCACGAACGCGATGTCCTTGTCGAGGTCAGGGTAGGGGAGGCGGTATTCGGGGATGCCGTAGCGCATCATGCCGCCGGCGGCCGGGAGCGCCTCGAATATCTCGACGGCGTGGCCCATCCGGGCGAGGTAATAGGCGGCCGACAGGCCCGCCGGGCCGGCGCCGACGACGGCGACCTTTTTCCCGGTGGCCGGTTCGGCCGCGCCGACGATGGCGCGGTACTTGTCAAGCGGCACCTGATCGGCGATGTGGCGTTTGAGCCAACGGATCGCGATGGGGTCGCCCTCATGTTTGACGGCGCAGACCGATTCGCATTTGTGGGTACAGACCCGGCCGCAGACCTCGGGGAGCGGGTTGGTGTCGTAGAGGAGTTTGAGGCCGCGTTCGTAGTCGCCGTCGCGTATCGCGGCGATGTAGTCGGGTATCGCCATGTGGGCGGGGCAGGTGGCGACGCACAGACCGCAGGAGACGCAGCGGTCGGCCTCTTTGCGCGCCTCGTCCACCGAATAGCCCTTCACGATCTCGATGAACGAACCGATGCGCGTCTCGGGGCCGAGTTCCTGCATGTGGATGCGCTCTTCGGGGGTGAGCCGGTGCGCGTCGGGCCGTGTATAGCCCAGTTCGGCATCATCCCATTTCTTCTTGTCGACACCGGGGGTGAAGCGGAAGGCGTCGGGATCGCGGTCGATCCACTGATAGTCGTTCGACATCGTGAGCGACTTGGTCATGCAGACATCGACGCACAGGGCGCACCAGCAGCAGCGGCCGTAGTCGATGCGCGGGCGGAGCCCTGAATCGCCCTCTTTTGCCGCGATGCCGTCGACCGGCACCATGTCGATGGCGCCGTTCTGGCAGATGGTCTCGCAGGTGCCGCAGCCGATGCATTTCTTTACGTCGTTCTTGTGGAACCCGCGGTAGCGCGGCGCGCCGGGGCGTTCGCGGACCGGGTCGTTGATCGTCACCGGGTCGCGGAACAGGTTCTTCCAGACGGTGAAGGGTGAGAGGATATCGCGTATCTTCATCGTTACCTCTCTATCTCGGGCGGATAGGTGTGGAGCGATACCATGAGCCCGGCGACATCGGCGATGTTCACATTGATGATCAGCCGCTCCAGCAGGGCGACGGCGTGGGTGTACGACGGGCCGCGGACATTCACGCGGCGCGGGTAGCCCGAACCGTCGGCGACGATGTAGTAACCGTATTCGCCGCGCGAACATTCGGCACGGATATAGGTTTCGCCGCGCGGCACCTTCCAGTGAAGGACATTAGGTATCTTCGCCATGAGCGGGCCGTCGTGCGGCATCTTGGCGAGTATCTGGCGGAGGAGGTCGATGGAGAGGAGTACATCGCGGCGGCGGACATCGGCGCGGGTGAAGGCGTCGGAGTCCTTCCCCGTGACCGGTTCAAAATCGAGTTCGGGGTAGACCAGATACGGGAAGTCCTTGCGGACATCCTTCGCGACGCCGGCGGCGCGGGCGGTCGGCCCGGTGACGCCGTAGGGTTCGATGAGCGCCGGGTCGATGTAGCCCAGTCCGACGGCCCGTTTCTTGAAGACGGCGTTGCAGAACATCGCCTCGTGGACATCCTTCATCGTGCTCTCTATCTCGCGGAGCGTCTCTTCCATCCGTTTCTCGAAGCCCTCGGGGAGGCCGTCGCGGACGCCGCCCGGCAGGATGAACATGTGGTAGATGCGGGCGCCGGTCAGTTCCTCGAACCGGTCGAGCATCAGGTCGCGGACATAGGTGGTCCACTGGCCGATGACCCCCATGCCGAGGCTTCCCGCCTGACCGCCGAGGTACATCATGTAGGAATTGATGCGCCCCATCTCGAGGATGAGGGTCCGTATCCAGTCGGCGCGGCGCGGCGCGGTGATGCCGGAAAGTTCCTCGACCGCCGCGGCGTAGCAGTATTCGTTGAAGTCCGGTTCGGGGACGCAGATGCGGCAGACGATCGGGAAACACTGGATGTAGGTGCGCCGCTCCATCAGTTTCTCGAAGCCGCGGTGCAGATAGCCGACATGGGTCTGGCAATCAACCACCTCGTCGCCGCAGACGGTCAGTTCCAGCGACATGTTGCCGGTGATGCCGGGGTGCTGGGGGCCCTGCCACAGTTTGAGGTATTTGCCCGAGGTCAGGTCGATGTCGAGCGTCCCGTCGGGCTTTTTCGCCGGGTACTGACTGCGGTCGGGTTCGTAGAGCGCCATGTCACGCCTCGTCGGGGTAAAGCTTGTCCTTCATGTGCTTCGCCGGGTCCTTGGTCGCGCGGCCCGGCCGGTGGTTGAAGTTCTCTTCGGAGAATTTCTTTGTGTCGAAGTCGCGCCGGTAGGGGGGCATCCCGGTCCACCCTTCCAGTATGAACTCCCCGTTCACGCGGGGACTGCCGGGGAAGTCGATGCCGAACATCTCACGCAGTTCGCGCTGGTAGGTCGCCGCGGTCGGCCAGAGATCGTGGATCCCTTCCATCGCCGCGCCGTCGCGCGGGATGAGCACCCGGAGGCCGAGATCGCGTTTCCCGGCGCGGTCGTTCATGAGGTAGGTGAGCTGGAAGCGTCCCTCTTCGATCCAGTCGACCGCCGTCAGCAGGACCAGATGGGTGAACCCTTCGCGGTCGCGCAGGTGGATGAGGAGCGGCCGCAGATGATCCTTGGGCACCGTCACGAAGGCGAGATCGCGGCGCTGTTCGGTATATTCCCCCAGCGGGAAGAGCCGTTTCAGCTGTTCATAGAGTTCACGCATCGCTTCCTACCAGTTATAGTCGGGCATATCCCAGTCGTGTATCACCTTCTTCTGATTCGCCTTGTAGCGGTCGAATTCGGCGGCGTACTTGTTGGCCCCTTCGCCTTTCCCTTCGCGGATGATCCGCTTGAGTTCCTCGAACCCGGCCAGCAGCGCCTCGGGACGCGGCATGCAGCCCGCCACATAGACATCGACCGGCAGGTAGTCATCGAGCCGCTTGATGGTGTTGTAGGAGTCCCAGTACATCCCGCCGTTTATCGTGCAGGAACCGAGCCCCATCACATATTTCGGGCTCTGCATCTGTTCGTAGGAGCGGATGACCCGCTTCAAGGTCTTGGTCGAGAGGTAGCCCGATATGATGAAGAGGTTCGACTGGCGCGGGGTGGGGCGCCACTGGACGCCGAAGCGGTAGGCGTCGAAGCGCGGCGTCATGAGCGGCCGCATCTCGATGGCGCCGCAGCCGGTGGCGAAGCCGAGTATCCAGAGCGATTCGGCGCGGGCCCAGTTGAAGAAGTCCTCGACTATCTTCGAGATGGCGGGCGGTTCGACCTGCGGACGCGCGTCGCAGTAGTAGTCGCGCAGCGGATCGACCTCGAATTCGACCCCGTCGGGGCCTTTGACGAGCCGTTTTTTCAGTTCATCCTTCATGTCGCCTCACACCAGCACTATCGAAAGGACGCCGATCGGCACCGCCCAGATCAGGAACCAGCGGATCGACTGATCGACGCGGAACCGCGGAAAGGAGACGCCGACGAAGACCGACCACATATAGATAAGGAATACCTTGAGGAAGAAGGTCGGCCAGTCGGTCGCGCCGCCGAAGAAGAGATTCATGTATATCACGATCTTCGCGATGGGGAATATCGCGCGGTTGGTCTGCATGAGGGCGAGGTAGGAGGAATGGTATTCGGTCGGCGGCCCGATCGGTATCTCCTGCGGCGCGAGCACCACGTCGAAGGGGGGGCGCATCATCGATCCGAGGAACGAGAGCATCGCCGCGACGACCGCGAGCGGGTTGGTGAAGAGCGTCCAGTGGAGGATGCCCCCCTGCTGGGCCGCGACGATATCGGTGACCGACAGCGTCTGATACTGGAGCGCCACCGAAAAGATGGCGAGCGCGAAGGGGAGTTCGGCGGCGGTCACCTGCGAAAGTCCCCGCGTGATGCCGATGGCCGAGTAGGGATGTCCGCTCTCTGCGGCGCCGAGCGCCATCCCGAGCGTCCCGAAGAAGACGAAGTAGAGGGCGAGTATGAGGTCGCCCGCGAACGAGAGGTTCGAGAACATAGAGGAGCCGTAGATCGACGGAACGAACAAGAGCAGTCCCACGCCGCCCGAAAGCCGGAACACCGGGCCGAGGTAGAACATAACGCCGTGCGTTATCGAGGTGCGCAGGCCGTAGTTCTTGGCCACGTCGATGTAGGTCTGCCAGATCGGGATGCCGCGCCGCCGCCCGACGCGCGCCGCTATCTTGGCGATGAAGGAGTTGAGCAGGTAGCCGAAGTTGATGACGATGAAGAGGGTGAGGAGCGCGTAAGGGATCTTCATCCAGTCGAACTGCATCCTACCCTCCGGTCCAGAAGAAGTACACGATCACGACGAAGGCGAGGAAATGGAGCGCGTAGGTCTGCGGATTGCCGGTGTAGAGCCGCCGCCCGATATCGCCCGCGGTGTGCAGGATATCGGCGATGGTTTCCCAGAACCGCGTCACGAAGGGCTGGACGAGGAAACCGAGCGCCTTGCGGTAGGGGGCGAAGAAGTTCCACGCGAAGTGGGTCGTCTCGGGGCGGTAGGGCCGCTCGGCGGCGAAGACGATATTGAACTGCTTGACCTTCTGCGCGCGGCGGTTGATGAACATGAGCCACGCGAAGAGCGATCCGAATATCGCGCAGACGATGATCATGATCGAAACGGGGCTCCAGTAGCCGAACTGGCTGGTTATCGTGATCCCCTCCCAGTTCAGGCCCCCTTCGGGGAAGAACTGGTTCAGGTAAGTGTCGACGCGCCGCAGGGCGAGTCCCGGAACGATGGCGAAGGCCATGAGCAACCCGACATAGAGCATCTGCGGCAGGATGACCCAGAACGGCGCCTCTTTTATCCGGCGGTTCTCGTCCTTCAACTGTCCGAGGAACACCGTATGGATGAGGCGGAAGAGGTAGAGGAACGCGATCGGCCCCGAGAAGAAGGTAATGACCATCGGCAGACGGTGTTCGGCCGAAAGGATGGCGTTGTAGAATATCCAGCGGCCGCCGAAGCCCGACAGCGGCGGGACGCCCGATACGGCGATGATGCCGATGAGGACCGCGATGAACGAGAGCGGCATGAGAGTGATGAGGCCGCCCATCTTGTACATGAGCCGCGTGCCGGTCCGTTTCGCGACGCCGCCCGCCGAGAGGAAGAGCATCGACTTATAGATATAGTGATTGATGACGAACATGAGCGCCATCACCCAGCCGAGATGGTTCATAAGGGCGAGGCCGAAGAGGGCATAGCCCATCTGGCCGATGGAGGAATAGGCCAGCAGACGTTTGGCGTCCTCCTCGAATATCGCCATGAGGTTGCCGAGGAGCGCCGAGAGAGCGCCGACCCAGAGCATGACATGGACGATGTCTATCCCGTAGAACCGCTGTTTCCCCATCGCGAGCATCAGCACCATGAGCCCGTAGAGACCGGCTTTGAGCAGGATGCCCGACACCATCGGGGAGACGTCGGTCTCGGCCTCGGCGTGGGCGCCGGGGAGCCAGATGTGGAGCCCGATCGCGGCGGTCTTGGTCATGAAGCCGACCGCGAGCAGGAGGAACACCCAACCGGCCGTCTCGCCGGTGAGGTGTTGCAGCGCTTCGAACATCGGTAAGGGGCTGACCGTGGCGGCCAGCGCGAAGCCGGTGAGTATCAGGAAGGCGCCGCCGAGCGAGAAGATGATGTACGACAGGGCGTGCGGTTCGGAATGTTTGCCGCGCAGTATCAGGAAGTAGGAGCCGACGGTGAGCAGTTCCCACGCGACGAAGAAGGAGAAGAAGTCGGTCGCGCCGATGAGCTGGGTGAGTCCGGCGTACATCAGCATCGCCGATGGGTAGAACCCGATGCGCCGTCCGTGGGCGTCGTAGCTCGCGAGCAGGATCACCGGGCCGCCGATGAGGATGATGACGGCGAAGATGAGCCGCAGCGGGTCGTAATCGGTGTAGTTGAGGATGAAGTAGCCGACCATCCCGACAATGGCGACGGTGTTTTTCACCCACGCCGGAAGCCAGTCGAGGAGCAGGAACGAGAGCGCGAAGAGGAGCGGTACGGCGTGCAGGATGTTGCCGTGCGCCGACAGGTCGCCCCACAGGTAGGCGAAGGCCCACCCGGCGGCGAGCGCCGCGATGATCGCCGTGACGGCGGACGGATCGCAGGATATCTCTTCGGAAGGCTTGTCGCGCTTCAGCGCATAGCCGAGCCAGCGGAAGAGGTACCCCGCCTCGATGAGCGCGCCGATCAGTATCAGCGCGAGGAGGATATAGCGGCCGCTCCCGGCGAGCGCGACGGCGAGTTCCCATTTGGCGTAGAAGCCGGGGAAGGGGGGCAGGCCGGTCAGGAGCGCGATGAACGAGACGAAGGCGAAGATGAGGACCGGATGTCCGCGCAGGGTGCTCCAGCCGATGATGTCGCGCGAGGCGACGAGGCCCGAGAGCCAGTAGAGCCCCGCCTTGGCGGCGGCGTGCGCCGCGATGAGGCCGCCCGCGACGAAGAAATAATGGTCGCCGAGGATGTCGCGCTGGCCGAGCACCGCGAGGATGAGCCCGATCTGGGCGACCGATGAGTAGCCGAGGAGCCGCCGGTCATTGCGTTGCGGCAGGGCGAGTAGGTTGGCGGCGATGAAGGTGACCACGCCGATGCCGGTCGCGACCGGGAGCCACGCCGGGCCGCCGAGGACCAGCAGTTTGTCGACCGCGTAGAGCGTCGCCGCGGCAGAGGCGACCGAAAAGAGCCCCGCGAAGGCGGGATGGGCCGACTCGTAGATATCGAGCGCCCAGCCGTTGGCCGGGAAGGGTTTCAGTTCGGCCACCACTGCGATGAACATGAGGAAAAAGGCGATGGCCCCGCCCTGTGCGGCGGCGAAATGTTCGGGGCGCATCAGGTCGAAGTTGAGTACGCCGGTCGCGTGGTAGGAAAATATGATGCCGATGAGGAGGAACGCCGATATCACCTGCGACACGATGAGGTACTTGAACCCGGCGGCGACCGCCCGTTCGTCCTCCGAGAGAAGCATCAATCCGCCGGTCGCGATGACCGCCAGTTCGAAGAAGACGAAGAGGTTGAAGATGTCGCGCGTCAGCACGATGCCGTTCTGCGCCATCACGAAGACGAGCAGTACCGCCATCGCGGCGCGCCCCTTTTCGAGGAGCGCCCGCCGGAGATAGAGCGCCGAGAAGAGCCCCGTCAGGTTGATGAGCAGCGTGAGCGCCGCCTCGGGAAAGCCCATCCGCAGATTTATCGCGAAGGGGGGCTGGACCCCGGCGGTGAATATCTCGGCCGGCTGGGCGTCGTACACGGCGAAGGCCCAGACCCACTCGGCCGATATGAAGGCCATGAACCCGAGCGCGAAGAGCGTCACGCCGTACGCGGCGGCCCGCCAACGTTCGTTGAAGAGCCCCAGCATGAATTCGGCGGCCAGCGCCGCCGCTATGATGACGATCGCGCTTACCATTTGAGCTCGGTGTGCTTGGTTATATCGAGCGTCCGCTTCTTTTCGTACAACTTATAGCTGTAGGCGAGCATGAGCGCCGTGACGCCGACGCCGATGACGATGGCGGTCAGCACCAGCGCCTGCGGCACCGGGTCGATGATGCGGGCGGCCGCCTCGGCGGCCGGAACGGTGTTGTCGAGAATGGGGGCGGTGCGGCCGCGCATATAGCCGACGGCCACCAGTACGAGATTGACGCCCGAATCGGCGACGGTGAAGGCGACGATCATCCGCAGGATGTTGCGGTTGGTGAGCGCGCCGTAGAAGCCGATGAGTATCAGGATGAACCCGGTCGCCATCGCAAGGTGCGCCATCAGAGTTCCTCCGTTCCCGAAAGATCGGCCAGTATCGCCGAGAACTCGGCCCCGACCTTGAGCCCGATGAGCGCGTAGATGAGCGGTATCGCGCCGGCCGAGAAGAGCGCGCCGAGTTCGCCGTTGGGAAGGATATGGCTGTCGAGGAACCCGCCGGCAAGCGCGATGCCCAAAAGGCCGATGGCCACATAGATCATCCCGGAGAGCGCCTCGACCATCGCGATGAGCCGGTGACTGAAGTGTTTCAACGGGTCGGCGAGCAGCATCAGCAGCATCCCCGAGGCGATGATGGCGCCGCCCTGAAAACCGCCGCCCGGGGTGAGGTGACCGTTCACGAAGACATAGACGCCCAGCAGCATGATGAGCGGCGCGAGGAAAAGGCTCCCGGTCGCCAGCAGTTCGCCCGCGGGGGTCACAGCCCGCTCTTTCGCCGTCTTCCGGCGGCCCTGCGCGAGGACGAGCCCCACGATGGCGGCCGCGAGGAACAGCACCGTCACCTCGCCCAGCGTGTCGAGTCCGCGGTAGGTGACGACGATGGCGGTGACGATATTGGCAGCGCCGATGTCGGCGGCGGTACGGTCGGCGTAGTAGCGCGCGGTGGTGTTGAGTTCCGGGTCGGGCTGGTAGGTGAAGAGAAGTTCCATGAACAGCGCGGCGATACCGGCAAGGATGAGGAGCGCGGCGAATTTCCTAATCATGTTCACCTCCCCGCATCCGGCCGAGGATGAAAAAGAACAGGAAGGTGGTCAGGCCGCTCCCGATGGCCGCCTCGGTCATCGCCACATCGGGCGACGCGAGGAGGAGGAACAGGACCGACGCGAGCAGGCTCACCAGACCCGCCGCGAGTATCGCGATGGGCATACTCTTGCCGAGTATCGCCACGAAGGCGGCGCCGATCATCGCCACGGCGAGCAGTACGGTCAATGCGAGGAAGAGCACGCTCACGGCCGCTCCTCCCGGTCGTCGGCGAGCCGGTCGACCGTCCCGGCCGTTTTGGGCGTGCCGGTCCGGTGCGCCGCGCGGGCGAGCACCTGCGACGATATCGGGTTGGTAAGCAGTATGAACAGGCCGATGAGCAGGAGTTTCAGTGTCCATTCGGGACGCAGGCAGGCGGCCCCGGCGAGTGTCAGCAGGGTCCCGAGCGTCGTCGCTTTCGTCCCCGCCTGTATGCGGTTGAACAGATCGGGCATCCGGACGAGCCCGATCCCCGCGAGGAGCAGGAACGCCGCGCCGCAGAGCATGAGGATGCCGCCGATGATGCCGGATATCGTCATCTCACAGCCCCCGTTCCAGATAGCGGGCGACCGCGATCACCCCGAGGAACGAGAGGAGCGCGTAGATCACCGCGACATCGAGGTAGATGCCGCGCCCTTCGCCCAGCGCGATGACGACGATGAAGACGACGGAGATGAGCGTGAGGGTGTCGAACGCAACCACGCGGTCGGCGGCCGTCGGTCCCTTGAGGAACCGGTAGAGGGCGAGCAGGAACGCGACCCCCGCGACCGCCGTCGCTATATAGATAAGGATATCAGCCATACATCACCTCGAGGTACTTCTCGAAGCCGGCCACGATGCTCGCGGTGGCCGCGTCTATGTCGAGCGCCTCGGCGGTCACCCAGTGAATGTAAAGCCATTCGCCGTCGAGTTCCACCGTGAGGGTGCCGGGGGTCAGCGTTATCGAGTTGGCGAGGATGAGCCGTCCCATACGGCTTTTGAGCCGCGTCCGCACCTTCACGATGGCGGGGTTGAGCGGCAGAGAAGGGGTGAGAACGACACGGGCGATATGGAGGTTCGACTTGACCAGCTCCTTGAGGAAGTAGGGTATATACAGGAGCGCCGTGAGTAAAGCGCGCGGGGTGCCCTTGAATTCTGAAAAGACCGCCAGACCGTCACGGAAGAGGAATGCGATGACGGCGGCCGTGACGATGCCGACAATGACGATGTCGGCCGCGAACGATCCGTTCAGAAGCAACCAGAAGATGATCAGCGTCGCGAAGAGTAGCGCGACGGCCGATGCCTTTTTCATCCTTGAACCCCCGTCGTGAACAATGCAGTATAGCGCGCGCCGTTCTCATTGCAAACAAATCGTTCAGTCACGAGTCACCCCGCAGAAGGTTGCCACTAGCAAATATGTTATAGGTGTCCGAAAATGAAAGTCAAGAGAAATTAGAACAACACCGTACAACCGCAGCCATCAGCCGACGGCTTGGTCTGTGTGTCGGGGACGATTATCGCGTCTTCGTCAAGCAATGGAGTGTCCGTTCCCTCATCGACCGTTTCATCGTTGGTTTCGTCTGGCTGTTCGGTGTCCTCGTCGGCTGTCGTGTCGGTGTCGACCTCGTCGGTGTCGGGTTTCACCGAATCGCCGTCGGTTACCGTTTCATCAGTCGCTTCGTCGGGTTCCACGGTACTATCATCGGTCGTTACCGTTCCATCGTCGGTTACGATCTCGTCGGTAACGATATCATCCATCACCAAGTCGTCGGGCAGGAGATCGTCGATGGTGATGTCGTCCGTGACCATCGTATCTTCGTCGGTGACGATCTCATCGGTCGTTACATCATCAGAGATCACCGTATCTTCGTCGGTAATGATGTCGTCGGTTACCACATCGTCGGTCACGATGGCGTCGTCGTCGGGTTGTTCGGCGATCGCCACGTTGATCTCATAATTGCCCGTCTCGGCGGTGGTGTTGCCTTCGATGACGATATGTACGGTGCCGGTGTGGTCGGCGGTGTAGAGGAGTATCTCTGTCGTGCCGTCGGCGCCGTCGCTGGCCATCCCGAAGCACATCTCGCTCTCGCCACACGCACCGATCAGGTTGATCACCGCGTTGAACGAGGTTTCGGGGGTCACCACTATCTGGTACGTGACGCCGTTCTCGATCGTCAGTTCATAGACGATGTCGCCGCTGTCTTGGCTGATCTGGGGGCAGGCGGCGCCGTACGCGGTCAGGCTGTCCGGCCTGCCGATGGTGGTACCGGTCGCGGTATAGGGCAGTGCGTCTATCGTTATTGCGTTGCCGCAGATGCCCGCTATCAGTTCGCCGTTACAGTCGCCTTCGAAGCAGGTGTCGTTCTCGGTGAGAGGATCACCGTCGTCGCATGAAAAGTCGTTGTTAACATTGGCGCATCCTCCAGAAGGATCGCAGGAATCATTAGTGCAGGCATTCACATCGTCGCAGTTCAACGGGGTACCGACGACGCATGAACCAAGTTCGCAGGTCTCTATGCCGTTGCAGACATTGTTGTCTCCGCAGTGGTCATCGGTCAGGCAGTCGACGCAGGCGGTCGCGTCACCATTGAGGAAAAAGTCGGTGTCGCAACTCCATACGCACTGGGCCGGGTCTTCCCAGCCGCCGTCGGTGGTATAGTGGATCGTTACATCGATGACGGTGTCGGTGCTATTCGCCGGATTGTCATTATCGGTGTCACATTGCACATCCTTCTGATTGATGCAGGCGCTACCCTCTTCGGAGAAATCGGTGTCGCATTCCCACGCCTCACAAACGGCGGGTGTTTCCCAGCCGCCGACTGTCGTGTAGAGTATCGTCACCGGAACGATGATGTCGTGGCTGTTCACCGGTTTTTCGGTATTCTCGGCGCAATCGACCTGTTTCTCGTTGATGCACAGCGCGTCGGGGTTGATCCGAGCCATGTGGTTCCGTGTCTGACCGCCGATGGCAGTGAAAGCGCCGCCTGCGAGTATCTTGCCGTCCGGCTGTACGGCGACGAAGCGGACGGTGTCGTTCGCCTCCGGGTCGATGGTCGAGTCGGCTGTTCCGTCGACATTAAGACGGGCGATGCGATCCCTTGCCTGACCATCGATGGTAGTGAAGAAACCGCTTGCCAGTATCTTGTCGTCGGCCTGCAGGGCGATGGAAACGGTATAGTTGTTCGGATTCGGATCGAAGGCCATATCGAGGGCGCCGTCGGCCTCGAGTCGCGCCAGATGGTTCCTTGTTTCGCCGCCGATGGCGCTGAATCCGCCGCTCATGAGTATCTTGCCGTCGGCCTGCACGGCGATCGCATAGACATCGCCGTTGACATCGCCGGGATCAAAGGTCGTATCGAGAGAGCCGTCAGTATTGAGCCGGGCGATATGATCCCGCGTCTCGACGCCGGCGGCGGTAAAGGTGCCGCCCACGAGTATCTTGCCGTCGGACTGCGTGGTGATGAAAAAGACCGTGCTGTCCAGATCGGGGTTGAAACCGGCGTCGGCGGTGCCATCCGCGTTGAGTCGCGCCATGAAATTCATCGCCTGACCGCCGATGGTGTGGAACGCGCCGCCCACGAGTATCGTGCCGTCGGCCGGCGCGTCGATGAAGAGGACCCAGTCGTTCGGATCCGGGTTGAAATCGGTATCGAGGGTGCCGTCGTCACCGAGCCGCGCAAGGTAATGCCGCGTCGCGCCGCCGATGGTGGTGAACGCGCCGCCCGCCAGTATGACGCCGTCGGGTTGTACGGCGATGGAATAGACGGTGCCGTCCGCGCTCGGGTCAAAGGTCGTGTCGAGGGTGCCGTCGGCATTGAGCCGAGCGATATGGTTCCGCGTCACACCGTCGATAGCGGTGAAATCGCCGCCCAGCAGTATCTTGCCGTCGGGCTGTAGCGCTATGGTCCAGACATCGCCGTTCACTTCAGGGGCGAAGGTCGTATCGAGGGAAACGCCCTCTTCGGCGTAGTCGGTGTCGCAACTCCACGCACAGTCGGCGGGTGAGGTCCAGCCACCGGCGGTGGTGTAATGGATCGTCACATTCGCAATGGTGTCGCTGCTGTTCACCGGGTTGCCGTTATCTTCATTGCAGGGTACTTCTTTCTGATTGATGCAGGTGCCTCCTTCAAAGATATAGTCGAGGTCACAGGTCAGGTAAAATAAATACGTCGACTCTATGAACGATGTTGAATCGTTCATATATCCCCCGTATGCCTTGCCACGCACCCTCACATAGTAGTTTTGGTAGAACGGAAGGGAAAGACCGGAGATATCCCAGCCACCCGATATCCTAGTGCCTACGCCGAGAAATGTCCATGTAGCACCGTCGGAAGACCCTTCAAAAGAGACCTCATGCACCTCCGGTCCCGAACCGCTCCTTATCCATTGCACGGTTGTTCCATCTGAAGAGACCGCGACCTCCTGCAGTGCCGCCTCATCAGCACTCAGGCGGGCTATCCTGTTTCTCGTTTCTCCGCCCATAGTGGTAAAATCGCCGCCTGCGACGATCTTGCCATCCGCCTGTATCGCAAGAGAATAGACAAAGGAGTCGGCATTCGGGTCGAAAGAGGTGTCTAGTGATCCGTCGGGGTTGAGTTGGGCTATGTAGTTCCGAGTCACACCTCCCATGGTGGTGAAGAGACCGCCCGCGACGATCTTACCATTCGATCGAACAACTATAGGGTAGACCTGATTATTTGCGCCGGGGTTGAAAGCCGTGTCTACGGAACCGTCCGCATTGAGGCGGGCGATGTAGTTTCGAGCCACGCCGCCTATGGTTGAAAAGGCGCCCCCCACGAGTATCTTGCCGTCCGCCTGTACCGCGATGGAACGAACAAAACTGTTCGCATCCGCACTGAAGGCCGTATCTAGGGTACCGTCTGCGTTCACGCGGGCGATACGGCTCCGCGCTTGTCCGCCGATCGTTGCGAAGGCACCGCCCACCAATATCTTTCCATCGGATTGCAATGCCAGAGAACTGGCATAGTTATCCGTACCGATATCAAAGGTCGTATCCAGTGATCCATCGGCGTTGAGTCGGGCCAGTCGATTCCGTGTGACTCCACCGATGCTGGTAAAAGAGCCACAGACAACTATCTTACCATCGGGTTGAACGAGTGCGCCGAACACGAGATCGTTCGCGTTCGGATCAAAAGCCGTATCCAACGATCCGTCGGCATTGAGACGGGCGATGCGGTTCCGCGTCACACCGCCAATGGAGGTAAATCCCCCTGCCGCAAGCATTTTACCGTCGGACTGCAGGGCAAGGGAATAAACCGTACTGCTTGCCGAAGGGGTAAATGCCGTGTCGAGGGTACCGTCGGCATTAAAGCGGGCGATATGGTTCTTTGTCACGCCACCGATAGTAGTGAATGCGCCGCCCGCGAGTATCTTGCCATCGACCTGCAATGCAAGAGCATTGACCGTACCGCTCGCATCGGGGTTCAATGTCGCGTCGAGCGTTCCGTCGGCATTGAGCCGGGCGATACCGCCAAGACCCATGAACAGTCCCCCCGCCAGTATCTTACTGTCGGACTGGGTGGCAAAGGCATAGACCGCATCACCGTTCAGACCGGGATCGAATATCTCATCCACCGTACCGTCGGTATAGAGGCGGGCGATATTATTTCGGGCGATGCCGCCGATGGTAGTGAACTGACCGCCGACCAGTATCTTGCCGTCGTCTTGTACGGCCATGGCATAGACCGGACCGTTCGCATTCGGGGCGAAGAAGTGGTCTGCGTTGCCATCGGTATCGATCCGACCGAGATTTTCGTGCGCATCTCCGGCCAGCATACTGAACAAGCCCGCGACCAATATCTGCCCATCCGGTTCTAGCGCGAGGGCGTAGACATCGTCGTTCACGTTGCTTATAAAGGTTTCGTCCAAAGCGCCATCGGCGTTGAGTCGGGCAAGATGGCCCTTTATCTGCGCTCCCATCTGAGAGAATATCCCTCCTATCAGAACCTTGCCGTCATCCTGTATCGCGACAGACACAACGGGGGCATTAGGTTTCAAGGTCTCGAAACTGGTGTCCGTCGAGCCGTCGGTATGGAGTTGCGCTATAAATTGATCTGTGGTTCCGGCTATGCTGGTAAACCCGCCGCCGACCAGTATCCTTCCGTCAGGTCGTATCGCCAGAGAGAGAACGACATCATTAGCGTTCGGATCGAAGGAGGTATCCAAAGAACCGTCCCCGTTGAGCCGGGCTATGTGATTCCGCGTCGCGCCGCCGATGGTGGTGAACGCGCCTCCCACCACTATCTTCCCGTCGGTTTGTATGGCGATGGCGCGAACCTCATTATTCGCATCGGGATCAAAACTCTCGTCGATCGTACCATCGGGGTTAAGGCGGGCAATATTGTTTCGCGTTATGCCATCGACCGAAGTAAACTGTCCTCCGATCAGTATCTTGCCGTCTTCTTGTATGGCGATGGCGTAGACATCATCATTCACGAGAGGATCGAAGCCGTCAATGACCGACGCCGCGTGAGTCATAAGCGGTAGCAGGAAAAGCACGCAGAAAAGAATAGGGGTAACAAGGCCTTTTTTTTCGAGAATCTTCATCGCTTGACCTCTCATACAAGATAACGAATCCGTTGCACCGATTATCTTGTAAAAAAAGAGAATATCAAGTTTTGAAGAGAATGGCGCGCGATGTCGGATGCTTTAGAATACCAGCGAACATCCGCACCCTGTTTCGGATACCTTATTAGTGTCGGGCACGATGACGGTGTCCTCGTCGGCGAGCAGTTCGTCGCCCGCCTCGTCGGGGATCTCGTTGTCCACGACGGTGGTGTCGGTGACGGTGGTGTCGGTGACCGTCGTGTCGGTCACTGCGCTGTCCTTGTCGGCCGGTGCGGTATCGTCGGATCGTGCTGACGATAAGGAACCGGTATGATAGTGGAGATGTCGGCCCGGATCGTCGCGGGATCGCCGGGCTCGATTTTCGTGACCTCGCCGGAGGGCGCACCGTAGTGGGCATTGTTGCCGATCGTCGTGTTGGAGAAGTCGTTCTCCTGCCCACCGCAGGCACTGAGCAGAAAAGCAAAAGAGATGCACCATACGGCCCGAAGTCCTTTTTTCATCACAACCCCCTGATAGAACTAGTATACTTGCTGAACAAAGTATCGAGAGAACATAAAATATCCTGCTGGCAAAGTCAACTTGTCGATTTTTTGATAAATTCCCGCATACCCAATTTCCGGCGGAAGGCGGCGCCCCCCATGAAACGGACCGCGCCGAAGACGGGGCGGGTGAACCACGGACGGTCGTGGAGTCCGCCGATGCTCCAGAGGATGCCGGCGTAACCGTTGGGGTCGCGGCCGTCGAGGGCGTAGCGGTCGTTGAGGCGGACCGCCGTCGCGATCGCCTCTTCGGGACTCGCGCTCCATTCCAGTATCTTCTTCGCCCAGTACATCCTGAGGTAGCCGTGCAGCGCGCCGGTGGCGATGAGTTCCCGCTGGGCGGCGTTCCAGAGGTCGTCGTGGGTCGCCGCCGCTTCCCACGCGTCACTATTATAATGGTAGAGCCGTCTGTCGGCGCGGTGGTCGTTCAGCGTCTTCTGCGCCCAGCCGGGGATGCCGTCAAGGGAATCGTAGTGCGGTTCGTAGAGGCAGAGATTGTCGGAAAGTTCACGCCGGACGATGAGTTGTTCGAGGAAGGCCTCGACCGGCGCGGTGGGAGCCGGGTAGTCGCGGACCATGAGCGCCACCGCCTGCGCCGAGATCTGGCCGAAGTGGAGATAGGGCGAAAGCCGCGAGGTGGCATCGGCGGTCGGGTCGTTCCGGTCGCCATAGCGGGCAAGGCCGCCCCTCAGGAATCGTTCGAGTTGCTTCCACGCCGCTTTCTCGCCGGGGGCGATGGTGAGCGCCGGTCCGGCCGGTGTCGCCTTGTGGGTGACAGTATCCCAATCGACCGGCGGCGCGGCGAGGGGGTGGGGGTGCCTCACGAGTTTCGGGAAGGGGAGGAGGAATTCGGCGAGGAGCCGGTTCACCTTCGGCCGGAAGGTGGCGGCGGCATATTCCTTCTTGCCCGAGGCGATACGGGCCGGAACGATGTTGTGCGTGTCCACCTCGACGACGGGACACTGCATCGCGGCGCTGACCGCGGCGCACCAGCGGATCTTTTCGCGCAGGGGGTCGAAGTCGCAGACCACCAGCGCCGGGTCGAGTTTCGTCAGTTCGCGCGGCAGGGTGACCGCCGGGTCGCCGGTGAAAAGGAGGAACGCGATGCCGAGCCGCCGCAGTTTCTCTTCGACCTCGCGCAGACCGCCCAGCATGAAATCATAGTGCCGCCGCGACGCCTCGCCGAAGTGCGGCGCGAGGCAGAATACGACCGCGAGCGGACGGCCCTTCTTCAGCGCCTCGTTCTGTGCGTGGAGGAGCGCCCCGTTGTCGCTTACCCGCTGGTCGCGGCTCATCCAGTAGATGACCGGACCGCCGCCGGGAGCGCCCGTTTTGAGCACAGTCAGACGGCGCGGGTCGACGGTCGGCTTCATTATTTATCGGTCGGGAAAAGTTCGGATACTTTGACGGCGGGGTGGTGGTAGTGGTTGTAATCGGCCCCCTTCTTGCCCCAGGTGAGCGCATGCTCGGGGCACCAGTGGAAACAGGCCATGCACTGTTCGCAGGCGTGGCTCCATGTCGGCCGTTTTTCGGCGCTTATCGTGATGTTGCCGACGGGGCAGACCTTCGCGCAGATGCCGCAGCCGGTGCATTTCTCCGACACCTTCCAGTTCTTGTCGCTCGGGTTGACATGGGAGGCCCACATCGGGTGGATGAGGTAGCGGGCGAATTTGCCGGTGAGCGATCCTTTGATGTCGTTCTTCTCGCGTTTCTGTATCCGTTCGCAGACGGTGTCGAGCGCGCTATCGAGCCGTTCATTGATGCCGGCCTGTTTTTCCGGATCGGGTGGATTGTAGAAGGGGATGTAGTTATCGACCGCACGGAGCGCCCAGCCGGCGTCGTTGCGGAAGCCTTTGCCGCGCAGCATGTCGTCCCACATCGGCAGAGTGTCGGCGGGGGCGCCGCCGTGGGTGAGGATGGTGAAGGTGTAGGTGGGTTTGGCGATATCGAGGCGCTTCAAAAACTTTTCGACGGCTACCGGCGGGCCCCAGGCGTAGACGGGGAAGACGAAGCCGACCGCGTCGGCGGTCAGTGCCTTGTAGCCGTGGTCGCGTTTGCGGCCCATGTGGATGAGTTCGGCGCCGCCCAATGCGGCACTAGCCCGTTTCGCGGCGTGCAGGCTGTTGCCCGTGCCGGTGTAGTAGAAAATGATGTTGGTCATGGGATGCTCCTAATTGATTATTCTACTGTTTTTTCACAACTCATGTTTTTGTCCCATACAGAGTCTCTATTCTTTTTATTAAACCATGACGAAGGATGGTTTCTGCCTTCAAGGTATATGTTTTTTTTAGAGTCGCGTATAACCTCTTTTATCGCCGCATGTACCAACAACCGCAAGTCTTCATCGTTTTTGTCTTTGAAATTACCTTTCGTACAACAGTTGAAGATATAGAGGGGATTATTTTTATTAATGATATTAATGGCCCGAGCCAATCTTTCTTTGAAATCTTTTCTTCCCTGATTGCCCCATGTAAGTCTGAAAACATCATCACGAAATTTATGTGTGGGTTGTCCTAGGGAACACTGATATCGTATGGCGTTCATTACAATAAGGGCGTGATTCTCGATGTTTTTAATATCTTGGGCGGCCACTTTTATGTAGCTTTGAATCATTCTGCCTGTATGTCCTTTTGCTGGACCGATTTCGCCTATAAACTCATTTACATGTGGTGATTCAAGCACGAGAATCAGGCACCCAGCGATACCTTGAGGACATTCTGGAACTTCTTTCCGAATGGCGAATACATCTGGATGAGATTTGTCTCGATTGATTTTTTCTATAATCCCAACATATTGATCGGGGCAAACATCCTCCTTAAACTTCCAATCTTTGAGATTTGACAGATATTCTTTTGCGATTTCGACAAACTTCCTAGGACTCATGGCTTTCCTCTGACACATCGAGCGTAATATGTGTTCTCGCGGCCATAACGATTTATATTGCCCGAATAGAAAGCAACATACCAAGCCAAATCAGTAAAGAACGGAAGTGTTGAAGATGACCAGTAAACACCGTAGCCTTTGCTGGCCGTGTGGTCCCAAACATCTTTTTGCCAATAGAATCCTTTTTCACCAGAACCAGTCCCTGCTTTACAGGAGCAAGTGTCGGTTAAACATTTCACTGAAGAACAATAATCAGTGACTTGACAAGGACCACCAGTCATGGTGTTTGAGCAACCACGGATGAGGCTCCTTAACTCAGAGATGGAAGGTAAGCGCCAATTAGAATAACCGTTCAATTCCAAGGTGTCGCAATAACTTAAGGATGCTTCCCATGTTAATTCTTTACTGTTGCTTCTTTGCCACATGAGTCCGGTTTTATGATCGACAACCACATCATCAAAGATTTCATAACCGTCTTCTTGTTTAAGCACGGACAATATATTCTGCACTTGTTTTTCTTCCAGATGAAGTTTTTCTTTATATTTGCCCTGTGCGCCCTTTACAACTATTTCTTTTGCACAGACAGACACTTTCCACTTGCCCGGTGCAGTACCAATCTCTTTGCCGTCAACCATGACGGTTGCTTCGATGTCGTTGCCATCTTTGTCTTGCGCCGTGACCTTTATGCCTGCTTCTTTCGGCTTGACCTCCAAGCGGATGTTCTTCGACTCGCCCCGGTTCGCGGTGAACTTCTCGCCGGTTTGATAGTAGCAGTTGTCTTTCGTTTCGACTTGATGAGGACCGGGGGAGAGGGTGACCTTATTGATAGGTGTCTTTCCAATACTCTTGCCGTCGAGCGTTACTTCGATGCCCGCCGGTTCCGACTCGACCGACAGATAGCCGAAGTCAGGTTCGAGTGTCCAACTTATCTGCGTTCCTTTCTTTACCCCGCCGGTCTTGGTCTTTGCCAGATAGTTTTCCAATTCCATCGTTATTTCGTGCTTTCCCTGCGTCAGCATCTTCGAGCAGGGCGTTTGTTGGCATAACAGCTTGCCGTCAACGCGGACGGTTGCGCCGGTAGGTTCCGACTCGAACTTGACGATGGTTTCTTCGCCCTGTCCTATTTCCCAATCCTCGACCTGTTCGCCTATCTTGCCTTCCTTGAATGAACTGCCGCCGGTTTTCTTCCCGGCGATCTGCGCCGCGATGCTTTTTATCGCCTCGGCAAGTCCTTCCTCGGAACCGTCGAATTCGGCCTTTGCCGTCTTGATGGTCGCCTCTTTGGCAAGGTCGATGAGTTCTGCGGTCAGGGTGTACTGTTTTCCGAAGTAGGTGATGATGCCGGTCAGTATCCGGTCGGCCGTGAGCGCCTGTCCCAATTCGATGCGGCACGACTGGTCATAACACTCTTTCCAACTTTCCTTCTTTTGACCTTTGATCATCTCTTTTCGTTGGCGATCCTTTGATATAAGGATGAATTTGTTGGTCGCGCCGATCTCCGTGCGGAGCGCTTCGGCAGCGTTCTCCAAAAGTTCCGTGGAGAGTTTACCCGACTTGTCTTCAATCTCCATGACCGCCAGTTTCGTTTGGCGATCCTGTGCGACGAGTGCGAGACTGAGAGCCAAGACCGAAAGGATGATGAGCGCGTTACGCATGGAGCCCCCGGATTTCAATCATAGACCGCCCGATTGTAATAAAAAGGGAAGGGGAATTCAAGGAAAAGAGTGGGCGAGTTACGCCTCGTCGGACATCTTGAGAATAGTCGCCTTGAGTTGGTCGGTGATGCGGAAGCCCGCTTTCTTAACAAGGTCTTTCAGCATGGGCGAAACGGCGCGGATCAATTTTTTTCGCTTCGCGATGACCAGCACGCCGAGGACACCCGCCATTTCGACATCGAAATGAGCCGCCAACGCTCTGCCCGCCTTTTCATCTATCAGCAGAAGGTCCGCGTTCTTTTCTATCGCGAGGGCGATGGCCGCCGCCTCGCCGTCATCGAGATCGGCTTTGAGCGCCGTGAGCAGGTCGCTGTTCTCGACCTTTTCCGTGCGTAGCCAGAGAGCCTTGCGTATCTGTGCCGCATCCTTGGGATAGGGCCCTTTTTCAAGCAGTTCGTAGCGGACCTCTTCAGGTATGATGACCTCGTCGAAGAGGTGCTGAAGGATGTCCAATTTACCTATATGAAGTAGATTAAGAATGGGGCTGGTATTGCTGACGACGATCATCGAGCGAGTTTCTTCTCAAGGACCGCGACATCATGGAGGAGATCGGCGCTCTCGAAATTCACCGTCTTTCCGCGACTTGCCAGCAGATGCTGAAAGGCTATGCGGTCCATGCTGGCGAAACGGGCGGCACGAGCGAGCGACAGGGTACATTTCTCATACAGGAGTACGGCGATATCCTGACGCAGATCCTGTTCGGAAGTACGCGCGGCGCGTATCGTTTTTTCGTCGATCAGCAACATCATATCCTCCCCGTCTCATTCCTCAACGATATCGGACTGTACCGGCGGAACGGAAAAAAGTCAATAGGTTGAACAATTATTGGCTCCCTGTCGCAGGGAGCTGAAGCGGCGCGGCTGAGGGTGTGCCGTAATATACCTGCAAAGCCGTCTGGGTGATGGTGAGCTTGTTGTCGGCGCCGCGCTGACCGTAGATGGTCCACGGGAAGAGACGCAGCTTGAGCGTGCCCTCTTCGGCATCGAAGAGAAGTTCATCCGGCGGCAGATCGTTGAGATTGCTCTCTTGCGGATGCTTGTCGAGGAGCGGCTTGATGATGACCGCCAGTTCGCGGTCGAAAAGCGGCTGTCCCTTTTTGCTCACCTTGAGCCGCGCGCAACTGTCGACCAGTTCAAAGGTCAACTCGTCGGCCGTTGTCACGACCGATTGCGCCTGCTTGCCATCCTTCCACTTGCCGGGACAGGGGATGATGACCGCGCCGGTGAAACCGCCCAGCGGCATGGAGCCCTGCGCCTGATAGGTATTGACTGAGAAATAGTTGTTCTGGGTGTTTTCCTGTTCGTAGTCGTTCACATATTTCACGCCGATCTTGTCGAGCACCTTCTTGGTGTCGGAGGCGTCGGAGTAGTAGCGGTAATAGCGCTGTCCATCGCTTTTCGGGTTCAGCGTGATGTCGGCGGGAAGGAGATCGCCGATCCGCTCCAGCCCCCAGTGCTCCTCAAGATACATGAGGACCGATGAGAGCTTCTTGCGGTCGGCGAAGGGCATCTCACCCTTGAGCGCCGTTATTTTGCCGTCGGCGAGGAGGTTGTACTGCGTGAGGAGTTCCACCAGTTCGCCGTGCTGGGAGCGGAACGATACCTCGAACGCGCCCCACGGGCCGAACGAGATAATGACCGCCGCGAGTGCGAGCATCGTGGGAATGATGAGGATATTCTTGCCCTTCGAGATGATGAAATAGATGACCCACACCGACAGGAGCGTTGCCATGACGATGAGGATGTAACGCCGTTCGGTGATGCCGTAGGCCTCGGTCCGCTGGGCGATGGCGTACCACAGGAGGAACAGGAGCGGCAGAAGCACCCGCCACAGCCACTGAGTGAAGCGCGGGGCGATGCCGCCGCCGATGCGCGCCTCTTCCAGCACCGCGATATAGGTCCAGATGCCGGCGGCCGAGAAGGAGAGGACGAGATAGCTCACCCAGCCTTTCGGCAGTTCGGAGAGGAGGAGTACCTTGGTGAAGTAGAGATACAATATAATGAGGTAGAACGAGACGATGGGGATGAGGACGAACTTCCCGAGCGCCCCGGTCATCTTTTCGTGTATCGGCATGGTGTCGAGTTGGTTCACCGGCGGTATCGAGGCGAAGAGGACCCACGGGAAGACGATGCCGGTGCAGGCGACCAGTATCGAGACGATCACCTTCCACGAATCGTGCCATTCGGGAAGAAAGAGGAACTGTATCGCGAGTATCGCGAAGGTGAGGCCGCCGTAGAGGACCATCGCGATGAAGTAGCCCCACGCGGCGCGGCCGGCAAGACCGAGCAGGAAGCGGCGGGCGGCGTGGGTGCCGTAGCCGAGCGTGAGCGGCACGAAGAAGAGCGTACCGATGGTGGCCACGCAGTAGAGCATGAACCGGACGATGTCGGTGGTCGCGAAATGCTGCGGCATGAGGGCGTAGTAGAGGATGAAAAGTCCGAGCGTTCCCAGTTTCAGGGCGCAGGCGGGGATGACTTTCAGCGCGAAATGTTCGGCGAAAAGATAGGCGGCGGTGAGCGCCGGGAGCGACAGATAGAGCGCCATCAGCATATTGCGGAGTATCCAGAAGCCGGTGTCGTCGGCTTTGTCGCGGTAGATGAGGAAGATGCCGATGGCCGAGGCGATGATCGCGACGACGACCGGCAGACGGAACCGCTTGTAGGCCGCCTCTGCCAGTTCGGGGACATTCTGGAAGACGGCGCCGATGAATTTCATGGCATCACCTCACTTCGTTTTGACGATGCGCGCGAGAAAGTCGCGCCGTTTTTCGGGGTCGGCCAATGCGACCTCGTCGGCCGCGGGGTGGCCGGGGAACCGGCGCAGGACCGCCGCGCCGAACAGCCCCGGTCCGCGGTCCACGGGCGTCTGCCCATCATCGGCGTATATCTTGGCGTCGAAAAGGGCGCAGGAGGGGGAGCGGCTTTTCAGGATGAAGCCGTCGACATGGCCGGGATCGAGCGCGGAGAGGAGGTCGCCGCAGAACCGCTCCATCGCCGCGGTCAGGTCGCGTCCCGTCGCCGTCTGCACCATGCGGCAGTGCGCGTTATCCCTGACAAGCCGTATCGGGTCGCGCGGGACGCCGAGCCCGATGGCCATTTCGGGGCAGACGAAACGGACAGCGGCCGTCGAGAGAATATCGTCGAGGTGCGGGCAGGGGAGCGGTTCACCGTCCCAGCGGCACCGGTCGGGTCCGAAACAGCGGCTGACAATAAGGAGCGGCCGCCGTTCCATCGCCGCTACCCCAATGCCACATCGAGTATCATCATCACCGCGAAACCGAGGAGCGTCGCCATCGTGACGCGGTCGTCGTGTTCGGCGCCGCGTTGCGCCTCGGGTATGAGTTCTTCGACCACGACATAGATCATCGCGCCGGCGGCGAAGCAGAGGGCGAAGGGGAGCACCGGCTGGAGATGGGTCACGAAATAGGCGCCCGCCACCGCGGCGATCGGTTCCACCATCCCCGAATACTGGCCGATGAGGAAACTGCGTCCCGTGCTCATTCCTTCGCGGCGGAGCGGCACCGATACGGCGGCCCCTTCCGGGAAGTTCTGGATGCCGATGCCGATGGCCAGAGCGACCGCGCCGCCGACGGTGGCCGAATCGAGCCCCGCCGCGATGGCGCCGAACGCCACCCCGACCGCGAGCCCTTCGGGAATGTTGTGGAGCGTGATGGCAAGCACCAGCAGGGTCGAGCGCTGCCACGAGGTTTTCGGTCCTTCGGCCTCGTCGGTCTTCATCCCCATATGGAGGTGGGGCATGAAACGGTCGGCGAGCCTGACGAACAGGCCGCCGCCGAGGAATCCGCCCGCCGCCACCAGCCACGCCGGCAGACCCATTTCTTCGGCCATCTCGATGCCGGGGGCAAGGAGCGACCAGAACGAAGCGGCGATCATCACCCCGGCGGCGAAGCCGAGCATGGCGTCGAGCAATTTCCGGTTTATTTTGCGAAAGGCGAAGACGAAGGCGGCGCCGGCGGCGGTCATGCCCCACGTGAATAGACCGGCGATGAGCGCGAGCAGTACCGGGTTCAGTCCGCCGATGGAGTCGCGCACGATGCCTCCGGTGTCAGGTTATGAACCGCAGCATTTTTTGAACTTCTTGCCGCTACCGCAGGGACAGGGATCGTTGCGGCCCGCTTTGGGGGCCTCGTAGCGCACCTGCGTTTGAGGCGCGGCGCGGCCGTCCTCGAAATACCAGCGCCCCTTTTCCTTCGAAAAGATCGCGACCTCGTGGTGTTGGTTATGATTCCCTTTCTGGGTGTAGGTGGCGACGAACTCTATCTCGGTCTTACCGTCGACCTCCTGCTGGCCCCGGATGTCGAGTTTCTCCCACTGCGAGGTGGTTGCCCAACGGCGCGTCTCCTCCTCGTTCATGGCGTTTTGCGCCTTGGGGTGGGTGGTCTCAATGATGTACTTTATCTCGGCCCGCGCGAAGGCGGTGTAGCGGCTCCGGAGCAGTTCTTCGGCGGTGGCGGGCTTTTTCTTCCCCTTGATGAAGGGTTCACAGCAGTCGGTGAAGGACCTCCCGGTCCCGCAGGGGCAGAGCGTCATGGGGGTGTCTCCTTATTCGCCGAGCAGTTCGTCAAGTTCGTCCATATCGTCCTTGGGGGCCTTTTTCGCTTTTTTCTTCGGTTTCGGTTCCTCCTCCTCGAAGATGCTCTCTTCCTCTTCTACCGCTTTCTTCTTTTGGGGCTTTACCTCCTCTTCGTCATCGAACGGATTATCCTCCTCCTCTTCTTCGACCGCTTTCTTCTTCTTTTTCTTGGATGCTTTTTCCTCTTCCTCGGCGGCTTTGCGGTCGGCCTCCTCTTCGGCTTTCTGCCGTTTTTCTTCTTCGATACGCCGTTTTTCTTCGGCTTTCCGTTCCGCTTCTTCGGCCGCCTTCTGCCGTTTCTCTTCGGCGATGCGGGCCTCTTCTTCCTCTTTTTTACGCTTTTCTTCGGCGATGCGAGCGGCCTCTTCCTCGGCCTTTTTCCGTTTTTCCTCTTCGATGCGGGCCTTCTCTTCGGCCTCCTTTTTCGCTATCTCCGCCTCGATGGTCGCCACCTTGTCGCCCGTCTCTTTTTTGTAGTCGCAGGCGTCGGCGTTGCCGGCAAGGCAGCCCTTCTCATAGAACTTGTTCGCTTCTTTGAGATTTATCAGTTCTTCCGAACGCGACATGATGAAGTCGCCGACGAACTTGCACATCTCGCCCTCGTTGGCCTCGCAGGCTTTCCGCATGAAGGGATCGGCCTGTTCGAGACCCACCAGTTTCTCGTTGTTCTTGAGAATGAGGTTGCTCAGCTTCACACAGGCGGGGATGAGCCCGGCATTGCAGGCCTTCTCGTAATATTTCTGTGAATTCTGAAGCTTTTCCTCATCGTTCGAGTGCTCTTCCATCACGTCGGCGATCTTGAGGCAGATCTCGTTGGAGCCGCCTTCGCAGGCGCGAGACCAATACTTCTGAACTTTCTCGTAGCCTTCGGGATCGTCTATCCGCTTGAACCACGTGTCGCCCATGTCGGAACAGGTATCGATATCGCCGTACTCGCAGGCTTTGTCGAAGTAGTCCTTCGCTTTCTCGACATCCTTCTTCATGCCGAGTCCCTTGGCGTTCATCTCGCCCAGCGCGCGGCAGGCCTTGCCCAGTTTCTTTTCGCACAGTTTTTCATAGTAGCCGACCGCCGAAGAGTAGTCTTGGAACACGCCGTTGGTGCCGTTGCGCCACATGTCGGCGACGGTAAGACAGCCTTCATCATAGCCGCCGTCGCAGGACTGGGCGATCAGGGCGCGTCCCTTTTCGTTCTCGGCGTTCGGCGAATCGCCGCTCAGCCATGCGAGGCCCGCCTTGTGGCAGCCCATCATCGAGCCGTCCTTACAGGCCGCTTCGTAGTACCAGCGCGCCTTTTCCTTGTTGACGGTGAGGTAGCGGTCGCCTTCGGCGATCTTTTCCTGCGGCGTGGTGGCGCAAGCGGCAAGGAGCATGCCGATGGCGGCGATGATGAACGGAACGAAGTGTCTGGTCTTCATGGTAGCCCCCGTGAGTTATGTTCTGTCGAAGAAGATGTTCTTTTCGGTGGCCGAAAGCGGTATCCCGTATATCGCGACGATGCCGGGGCCGAGGAGCCCCAATTCCTTCGCGGCCAGTCCGATGCTGTACATGATGCGGTTGTCGGCCCGCAGATCGGCGGCGGCGGCGCAGGCGCTTCCCACGGCGATGCCGAGATTGACGGTATTGTAAAGGCAGGGGACCGTCGGGTGTTTTTCTTTTTCGGCGCAGTTCGCGAACCCGCACATGCCGCAGAGTTTGAGCCCGAGCGGCGCGATCTTGGTTCCGATGAGGACCACCGCTTCGGCTTTGCGGACATTCGCGGCGTCGCGCAGGATATGGGGGACACCGGCGCGGGCGCCGATCTCATCCATTTTGTCGGCGATGCGGTCACGGTCGGGACCGTCGGCCACCGCGTAATCGAGCGTTTCGAGTCCACGGCCCTTGGGGGCGGTCTTGGCGGCGACGAGCATCAACCGAGCCGTCTGCATCACCGCGTCATGTCGAAGTTCCTCGAAACGGGTCAGCGTCATACTTTCCTCCTTATTTCCCCGAACTTTCACGCAGCATGCGGACGATATAGGTCTGGCCGCGCGCCTCGGCGATGAGTTCGGCATAGAGACCGTCCTTGCGTTTGAGGTCGGGATCGGCCCCTTTTTTAAGCATGTCCTTGATGATGGTGCTCATCCCTTTCTCAATGGCGAGCATGAGCGCCGTGTTCCCGTCGTCGTCCTGAATGTTGAGATTCATCTCCTGTTCGAGCAGGGTTCGGATGAGTTCGCGGTCGTTCTTCTGTATCGCGAGCATGAGCGCCGTTTTCCCCTTGCCGTACTGGAAGTCGAAGTCGGCCGCTGCCTTATAGCGCAGGAGCATCTTGGCAAGATCGTATTTGCCCGAGGCGAAGCAGAACATGAGCAGAGAGTAGCCTTTCGAGTTCTTGATGCTCGGGTTGGCCTTACTTTCAAGCAGAAGCCGCAACATCGTTTTGTCGTTCTGCTCGATGGCGATCATGATGGGAGGACGTCCCTCGTAGTTCGGGGCGTTGACGTTGGCCCCTTTGCGGATGAGTTTGCGGGCCCCGGTGGTGTCGCCCTTGATGACGGCGGTGGCCAGTTCGTCGGGCGATATCTCGAAGACCTTGAGTATCTTGATGACCTCCCGCTGGCGGTTCTCGACGGCGTAGGAGAGGGCGTTGCGACCTTCATCGTCGACCTGATAGGGGTCTGCTTTCTTTTTCAGGAGGAACTGCACCGCTTTGACATTGCCCTTTTCGGCGGCGTACATGAGCGCCGATTTCCCCTTGTCGTCGGCCGTTTTGAGACCGGCGCCGCGCTGGAGGAGTTTCATGGCCAGATCGTCGTTGCCCGAGCCGATGGCATGCATGAGCGCCGTTTTGCCGTCGGGGCCCTTGAGGTCCGGTTTTACTTTGCGGGCGAGGAACAGATCGACCATCTCCATCGAGCCGCTGGTGACGGCGGTGATGAAGAAGGGCCAGCCGTCGGAGTCGGAGCCGTTTATGTTGGCGCCCGCTTTGAGGGCCGCCTGCGCCTTGGCGACGTCCATCGCCTGTACGGCGAAGAGCAGTTTCTCGTCGGCGGGACCTTTGGCGTAGAGCGCAGGGAAAAGAAGGGAGATGGCGAGAGCCAGCATGAGTGTGCGGATCATTTCGGTTCCTCTTCGGGTTTGTCGCCGACGACGCGGTCGCGGCCCGCCTCTTTCGCTTCGTACAGATAGGCGTCGGCCCGCGCAATGAGTTCTTCGGGGGAGGCGGTCACGCCGGTGCAAGTCGCATAGCCGATCGACGCGGTGAGCGAGATGGTCTTATCGCCCGTCTTGACCCTGAGTTTGGCGATATTGCGCCGGATCCGCTCCGACACATGGTAGGCTCCTTTGCGGCCCGCCTGCATGATGACGAGGAACTCCTCTCCTCCGTAGCGTCCCGCGAGGTCGGTGCCGCGCAACGCGGCGGAGATGGCCCCCGCGACCGCCTTGAGCACTTCGTCGCCCGCCGGATGGCCGTAGGTGTCGTTGACCAGCTTGAAGCGGTCGATATCGACCATCGCGACCGAGAGTTTGGTGAGCGGTTCCAACCGCGCCGCCCGGACACGGTCCTTGAGCACCTTCATGAGGTGGCGGCGATTGGACAGGCCGGTCAGCGGGTCGGTGATCGCCTCGTTGTGGAACTGGCGTTGGGAGAGGATGGTGGTCACCTGCGAGACGGTATAGTCCAGCACGCGTCGCTGTATCGCGTAGAGGGTCGGATTCTGTTTGGTGAGTCGGCAGAGGACGGCGCCGTAGGTCATGAGATGTTCGTCGAACATCGCGAAGAGTTCCCACTCTTCGGGGAAATGCCGTTCATCGGTGTATATCTTGTCGAGCAGGGCGTCCCAATCGCCGATGTCGATGCCGCGCGCCGCCGCGACATGGAGTTTTTCGGTGGCGGGGTCGCAGATGGCCAGCACCATGCCGGTAAGCGAGAGGCTGTCGTGCAGTTCGAGAAAAGCCTCTTCGAGCGTTATGGTGTTCTCTTTGAGTCCGGCGATGAGTTTGGAAGATGCCGACAGGGTCGACATCTCGACGATGCGCTCTTCGACCTGTTTGGCCAGCTTCTTCATCTGGTAGAAGGAGGAGATAAGGGTCGAGAACAGCGACATGAAGGAGCATTCATACGGAGAGAAGGTCGTTCCCTCCGTGTCGCGGGTCACCAAGACGAGGAACGCCTCGTCGAGGATGGTGAAGAAGGAGTATATCTCGCGCTCTTCCTCGAGCAGCATGTTGCCTTCAAAGGTGGGTATCATCTCTATGTCGGTGGCGGTGGCGCCGAAGGAGGCGAGCGTTACCCAGCGGGCATCGTGCAGATCGAACCGGAACAGTCCCGCGAAAGAAAGTCCGAAAAAGGGGCGCGACAGGAAATCGACGATGTGGCGCGGGATATCCTCGGCGGGGGCCGGCTCAAGGGTTATCGCCGCGAAGTTGACGAGATTCGTCATCGCGTCGATGGTCCAGTTGTTGTAATGTCCGAACCGATCGGGGAGGGTCTTGTCAAAACCTTCGCCGAGCATCGCTTCGTTGATCATGGTCGCCGATAGCACTCCAATTTCGTCGGCCACTATAGCAAAAAGAAATCCCCATTGCAATTTTACGCGCGCGTAAGAAGAAAAAATCAGAAGGCTTCGAGAAGATTGAAGTAAAGCTTCAAATAGGGTCGTTCTGCCGACATCCCGAAATCAAAACGGAAATTGATATTATTTTTTTTGCTGAGGGTGATCCGCAGTCCGGCGCCGGCGGCGAACTTGAGGTCGTCGAAGAAGTAGTCCGACAGTTCATGCTGGACCGTACCGACCCCGGCGAAGAGTACCGCGCCGAAACGCCACCAGATCGGGACGCGCCATTCGACCTGCCCGGCGACATAGGTCTTGTCGCGGTAGCGGCCCTGCGGATAGCCGCGCATCAGGTTCTGGCTTCCGAGCGCCGGGAGATAGGGGAGTGGCGGCGAACCGGTGAGTATCGTGTTGAGGTAGAATTGCCACGCGAGTATCGAATCGAGCGGCAGTGCGTGGTAGTGACGGTGGTCGAAAACGAGATTGGTGAAACTGTAGTCGCTGGAGAATGCGTCATTGAAACAGAGGATCGACAGGGTGGTCAGCGAGCCGTCGCGTGGATAGAGCGAGTTGTCGCGGCTGTCGCGGTTGAATTCGAGCCCGAGCCCCGAGAAGAATCCGTTCGGCCGGTTCCCGGCGACATAGGATGCCAGCGGGCCGTTATCGTCGTATTCGAAAAGTTTATGGTAGCCCTGCAGAACGGCGATGCCGCCGTAGATCTTCTCCCAGAGGCGCATCGAGGATGTCACCTCGCCTTTGACCGTCAACGGCGTGTAGCTTTCGGCCTTCCACGGGCTGTGGGGACCGAGGCCGTAGAACTCCTCGGGGTAGCGCGACACCACGAGTGTCGCGTCGATCTTGAATCGTCCATTGTCGAGGTAGAGCGTTCCGGCGTTCGCGTTGAGGACTTGATTGTTGAGGGTGTAGAAGAGGACCGTGGTGAACGAATCGGATCGTTTCTCTTCCTTGGTCTCGTAACTTTTCTTGAACATGATGGCGGTGCCGCCGAAGCCGAAACTGGTGTCGGAGGTATAAAAGGCGATGGGAAAGGCGATGATGCCGGAATCCTTCTTTTCTTCTTCCTCTTTTTCAATGCGGGCGTTGTTCATCCGCGTGTCGCGGTCCTGTTCTTCGGTGCTTTTCCCCTGATAGGGTTCGATCGCCGCGAGTTCAAGCGAAAAAAAGATGAAAAGCGGGAGTAGATATCTCATGCCGCTATCATAGCGAGCGGTTTTTGTTTTGCAAAGAATCTTTCTCTGTGCTATCCTCCGCCGAGATTAACCGTTCGCGAGGTGTCCGATGAAACGGCTGTTCGTTATCCTGATGCTCCCCGCCCTGATCGCCTGCGCTACGACCGCATCGAACGCAGGGCCCGGCGCGGTATCGAAAGAACCGCCGCCGCTGTGCGTTCCGGCGGTGCAGGCGACCGGTCCCGAGGTCTCTGCGCTTGCGGACATTTTCTTCAGCGTCGGCCCCCGCCCCGGCGATTTCGACAAGATACTTGACACGGCGCTCGCGAAGTACCCCGGCAGTTACGAACTGCATGAGATGGCGGCGTGGTGGCGCACCCTTCTCGGAGACCGGCAGGGGGCCCGATCCCATTATATGCAGGCGGCATGCGATCTGGCCAGCCCCCGCACCGATCTGTATCTTTACGCGCTCAATGGTGGACTGACCTCCGGCGAGAAACGGACGCTTCTGCCGATACTCGCGGCGCTAAGCGAGCGCCATCCCGACCCGGCGGTGCGTCCCGTCGCGGTTGCGATGCGGGCCGATCTCCTGCTCGACATCGGCCGTGATGGCGAAGCGCGTCGTATCGCCGACAGTCTCGGGTACATCGCCGATTGGGTCGTAACGGGGACCTTCGACAACGATCAGGGAAAAGGTTTCTATGAGGTTTATCCGCCCGAACAGGAGATCGATTTTTCGAAAAAGTACAAAGGAAAGATCGGTGAGATCGGCTGGATGAGCGTTGCGCCCCTGCGACACGATCGATTCCTGTCGCTCAAAAACTTCCTTTATCCCGATAGTTGGTCGGCCGCCTATCTGGTCACTCACGCGCAGGTCGTGGCCGATACCGACGCCCTGCTTTCCATAAGCACCGGCAATCCGACGGCGGTTTGGCTCAACGGTGTGCAGGTCTACAGCAACGACCGGCTCGACTCTTTCTTCTACGACACCATACGGGTGCCGATCCGTCTTTCCAAGGGATGGAATCGGATACTGATCAAGTCGGCGGCCGAACAGGGGAGCTGGCTCATCGCCGCACGCATCACCGCTCCCGACGGGAAACCGATCCCCGGCATCACCTACGGCCGTGACACCGGCGGCGCGCCGTTGGCCGCGGCGCTCGTACAGCCGATCCGCCCGGCGCCGGTCGACGAGTTGCTTCCCTCGATCGCGGCGCAGAACCGGCAGAGTTTCCTCCGGTCGCTCACGGCCCAGCGCAGCGGTCTCAAGAAAGAGGCGAAGCAGGCGATGCTCGCCTTTTACGAGGGGAATCCCGACAACGCTGTGGCGATGTACTACGCCGCGAAGAATTTCGGCGACAACGACGAGGAGGGGCAACTCATCGATCTTCTCAACCGCGCTGTCGGACGGGAGGGAGTGCGGGTCGCCGGGTTCCTCATTCAGCGCGGCGATTTCTACCGGCGTAAACAGATACGCGACAGCGCCGAAGAGGATTACCGCGCCGCGCTTGCTCTCAACCCGCGGGCGGTCGCCGCCCAGTGGGGCATCGCCAATCTATACCGCGACCGTAACTGGTACAAGGACCGGTGCGACGCCTTGGTTCTGATGTGGGGGCAAACGACCGACGACACCGATATCATCCGGGAACTCGCCGACTGTCAGGAAGCGCGCGGATTTTTCGATGACGCGACCAAGCTGAGTGCGATGGCGTTGGCGTTGGAGCCGGGACGTCTGACGATACTGCGGCGACTGCTTTCTCTTGCCCGCGGTAAACAGGACTATCCGGCGGCGATCAACCTGCTTGACCTCATGAAAAAGCTTGCTCCCGATGATCCGAGTTATCTCATCGAACAGGCCGAACTCCTGCGCCGGCTCAAGCGGTACGATGAGGCGGTCGCCCGGCTCGACGCCGCGATACGGCTCAGCCCCTACGATCCGTCGCCCTATCAGGATCTCGGCAATATCGCGTGGGAACGGGCTCGGCGTGAAGAGGCGCTCGCCCAGTGGAAGCTGGCGCTCGACCGCAATCCCAAGAATTCGGCCCTTTCGGAGCGGATCGCCTACCTGACCGAGAAGGAAAAAGATATCGCCCTGCAGTACGTTCCGACCGATGAGGAGATCAAGGCCCGTATCGCCGTGGCGGGACAGGTGAAGCCGCATCCCGGCGCGCAGGCGCTCATGGCGCTCGATCAGGCGGTGGTCCGGGTCAACGACGACGGTTCCTCGAAATGGTATCTCACCGAGGTGAAACGGGTGGTCAACGACACCGGCCGCGACATCCTCATCAACGAGAACCTTCCCTTCTCCGGTAGCGTCAAGATACTCAAGGCCTATTCGCTCGACCCGAACGGCGTCCGGCAGGAGGCATCGTCCATCCGCGGCTCCCAGATACGGTTCCGCCAGCTTGAACAAGGATCGGTGACCGTCGTACAGTACATCCATTACAGTCCTGCCCCCCATTTCCTCGACAACCAATTTCTCGGTGAGTGGTACCTCCAGACGACCTACTACCAGATGCTTCACAGCGAACTGCGGCTCATCTACGATCCGAAGCGACAGATGATATTCGACATTCAGGGAAAAGTCGATGAGAAGACCGAAACGCTCCCGGAAGGACTCATCATGAAGACCTTCACCGTCAACGACCGGCCGCCGCTCTCCATCGAGCCGATGTCGCCGCCGGTGGCCGACTTCCTTGAACAGATAACGATCAGTTCGGTCAAAAGCTGGGATGAATATGTCAACTGGGAACGGGCGCTCCTCAAGAACGCCTTCACCTCGACCAAAGAGATACGCGATTTGGCCGCTAAACTGACGGCGGGCGCCAAGACGCCGCGCGAGAAACTCGATGCCCTGTTCCCCTTCGTTGCGCAGGAGATCCGCTATCAGCAGGACTACGAGACCACCATCGCCGGGGTGAAGCCGCACACGCCGCCGCAGATCGTTGAGCGGGGCTACGGCGACTGCAAGGACAAGGCGGTCCTCTTCATACAACTTGCCAAGGAGGTCGGCGTCAAGCTCGACTACGCCATCTTGCGGACACGCGGTGCCGGGGCGCTTCAGAAGAAGATACCGAACCAGCAGTTCAACCACGCCATCGTCCATGTGCCGGTCCAGCCGGGTATCGAGGAGGGATACTTCATCGATCCGACGGTCGATCTCCTCGAGATCGGCAACCTCCGCTCCGACGATCAGGGGGTCGAGAGCCTCGTGATGGATGTCGACACCAACGCGTGGGCATTCATCCCGATACCGTATCAGCCGGCCGAACTCAACTACGAGAAGCAGAATATCAGCTTCAAGGTCGGTGCGAACGGCGTGGTGACGGCCAAGGCGGTGGTCACCGTGCGCGGCAGTTCATCGTCGTTCGTGCGGCGGGTGCTCCGGACGCAGAAAGATGCCGACAAACTGTTTCAGGGACTCGTCAACAAACTGTTCCTCGGCGGCAGTCTCCTCAACGCCGAATCCAGCGACATCGAGGATATCAAAAACCCGCTCACCCTCACCGTAGAGGCCGATGTGTCGAATCTCCTCCAGACGCAGGACGACAAGAAGCGGCTCCGGATACCGCTCGACATCCTCAAGGCCGATCTGGTGAAGCTGACCACGCGCACCCTGCCGATGGAACTCGGCATCAAGGGGTTCATGAGTTCGGCGGTGACGGTGGAGTTGCCCGCCAAGGCGAAGGTCGAGTTCTACCCGAAGGGATTCAAGACGGTCGGTTCCTGCTTCACGGTGGAGCGGGGGACGAAGGCCGACAAGAACATGGTGAACCTCCTTACGGTCTACACGAAGGAGTGCACGATCATCGCGCCCGACGACTATCCGGCGTTCCGCACCGCGGTGCAGGATGTGGTCAGCCGTCAGGAAGACTACATTATATTTAAATAGAGAGTTTCGCCTTTTCCAAGACCTCGATGCCGCCCTCCGGGAGGAACCGGACGAGCATGAGGTTGCTGATGACCTGATCGAAGGCGTAGGTCACTTCGCCGAAATCGTCCCACAGTTCGTTGAAGCCGCGCTCCGAAAGGTCGTTCATCGCCAGCGCCACATGAGGCCGCCAGTGCTCCGGCTGGTATTCCTCGATGAGCCGGTCGCAGAATATCTCGAGGAAGGCGTTCGCCATGAGGTGCGTCCCCGTCAGTTCGTCGGTCGGTTCGACCGCGAAGAAGAGCAGTTCCTTTCCCGCGTTCCCCAGCCGTCGCACTTGCAGGGTGAAGGGTTTTACCTTCGCCGCGAACCGCTGGAACTGTTTCCGTACCTCGGGCAGTTTTCCGGCGTCGACCGACCCGCCCTGAAAGGTGAACGACGGATGCTGGAACATCTGCACCTCCTTGGCGCCGTAGCGTTCGGCGCAGAGGTCCCAGAAATTCTTCGTCTCCTGATAGAGCGATCCTTCGAGAAGCGATATGATCGCGATGAGTTCCTGTGTCATAGGTTATTACCGGAAAGTGTGGGTTATTGGGCCGTCATGGTGTCGCCCGCCTGCAGATCGGCGAGGCGGTCGGCATATTCCTTCTTGAGCGCGGCGGCCTTTTCGAGCGCCTTTTCGTATTCATCGGCAAAGGTGGCGCGCTTCTGTTCGTAGCCTTTCTTGAAATCGGCGAGTCTCTGTTCGTAGCCGGTTACCAGCGCGGTGCGCCGCTGTTCATAGCCGTTCTTGAACCCGGCGACCTTGAGCTCATAGCCGTTGATCAGCGAGAGCCGTTTCTGGTCGTAGGCGTTCTCGTACTCCTTCTTGGCGGCGGCCAGCCGAACGAGTGCCGCGTCGTATTCTTCCTTCCACTGGTCGATGCGGGCGCCGATGAGCGCCTTGCGTCCCTCGACCGCGACGGCGAGCCGTTCCTTGAACCGCTCGAACTCCTCCTGATAGTAGGCGATCATCGCCTGTTCGTAGTGCTCCTTGAGTTCGCCCACCAGCTCCTTGACCGGGACTATCTTTTCGATGCGCCACGCGGTGGATCCGCAGAAGGCGAATCCGTCGCGGAGTTCTCCCATCCGCGCGTTGTTGAGCGCCTCGGAGATGCAGTACTGCACCTCGCGGGCGTCGCACGATTCGAGGCAGCGCCACGGGCAGTGGAAATCCTTGCGCTCGCCGCGCTCGACCTCCTTGAGGAAGTCGTTGCGTATCGCGCGGCCCGGCATCCCGACGGGGCTTTTTATGATGGTGATCTCTTCCGGCGCACAGTCGACGTATGCCTCCTTGAACCGGATGTCGGCGTCGCATTCGTCGGTGGCGACAAAGCGGGTCGCCATCTGGACGCCCGATGCGCCGAGTTGCAGGATGCGCATGATATCCTCGCCGGTGAAAATTCCGCCCCCCGCGATGACCGGTATCTGCCGGTTGAAGCGCTGGGCGAACTCCTTCACCTCGGCGACGACCTCGGGGACTATCTTGTCGAGCGTGTAGGCCGGGTCGTCCAATTGTTCTATCTTGAAGCCGAGATGGCCGCCCGCCTCGGGCCCTTCGACCACCACCGCGTCGGGGATGTCGTGGTAGTTCTTTTCCCACGACTTGAAGATCAGTTTCGCGGCCCGCCCCGACGATACGATGGGAACCACCTTGACCTTCGCGGCGCGTAGCTGTTCGATAGGGATGTCCTTTATCGGCAGTCCGGCGCCGAGGAATACCACATCGGGCTTTTCCTCGATGACCACACGCAGCATGTCCTGAAAATTATTGACCGCCACCATCAGGTTGACACCGATCACCCCTTTGGAGCGTTCGCGCGCCGTCCGTATCTCGCGGCGCAGGGCGCGGATGTTGGCGAGCCGTCCGTTCTGGCGGTAGTCGGGCTCCATGAGTCCGATGGCGTTGGCGGCGATGACGCCGATACCGCCTTCGTTGGCGACTGCGGCGGCAAGGCCCGAAAGCGATATGCCGACCCCCATTCCTCCCTGTACGATGGGAAGCGTGGCGACCGAATCACCGATGGTCAGCGCAGGCATTGAGAAAAAGCGCATGTGCGACTCCGAACACCGTTAGGAGACGACTCTATACCTAATTAGGAATGATTGGCAATAAAATTGACGGGTTTTTTGGGGAAAAGTTATTGGGCTACGGGAGCCTCTTCGGCGGGAGCCGGTTCAGCCGGAGCGGGGGTCGGCTCGGCGGCAGGGGCCGGAGCAGGGGCCGGTTCGGCGGCCGGAGCCGGGGCCGGTTCAGCAGCCGGAGCCGGGGCCGGTTCAGCGGCCGGAGCCGGGGCCGGTTCGGCGGCGGGCGCAGGGGCCGGTTCAGCGGCCGGAGCCGGGGCGGCGGCCGGAGCAGGGGTCGGTTCGGCGGTTTCTTCCTTGACCTCTTTCTCGAACGAGAAGCGGAAGGTGACCACGAGGTTGTTCTGTATCTGCCAATCCTCACTCACCTGCGGTTGGCGAACGACTGAGAGGCGGTACCCGACCGCAAGCCACGAGGCGACATCGGCGGTCAGATTGGCGCCGAAGTTATAGTTGGTCAGTTCGCCGGCGTTGCGGTCCTGAGGATCGTCGTACACGAACGGTACGAGGATATCGGCGGTGGCGCCGTAGGTCACCGGCGCGTAGAGTTTGTAGGCGCCGGTAAAACTGGCGGCAAAGGCGGCGCCGAGTTGGTTGAAGCTCTCAACCTTGGTCAGCGGTATCTGGCCGAGCGCGTTCTTATCGCCCTTGACATAGACCTCGTTGGCGATGACATGAAGCGCTCCCAGACCGGCCCGGAACTCTATCTTGAGCCAGTCACGGGTCCACGGCTTGACGAAAAGACCTATCGATTCAGACATTTTGATGGGGTCGAACGAGCCGGAGGTTTGGAACTGATCGAACGACTCGACGGTGGTGCCGTCAGGGAGGAGATACGGTTCGGGGACGGCGGTGTTGAGGAAACCGTTGAACAGTTGGGTCTCGAAGAGGAATTTGGCGAAGGGGCCCCACAGGTTCTCATGGATATTGTAAAGATAGATGATGTCAAAAGCGAATTTGTCGGCGCTCTTGACCAACCGGTCCAGATCGGGGGTGTAGCTGAACTGTTCGTCGATCAGCAGGCCGGTGCGGAGTTCGTGGTTCAACTTGTAGTATTCGAGGCGGGTGTTGAGCGTCGATCCAATGGAAAAGGCGGTCCCGCTGGTCTGGCCGACCACATCGCGATTATCGTTGAGGGTGAAGTTGAGTCCGGTCATCAGAGAAAAGAAGAGACGGTCGCCCTTGGCGGGGTCGTTGGTCGATGCTGGAGCGGTGGTTGAATCCTTGCCGGCATCCTGCGCGCCGAGGGCAAGGGGAAGCAAAAAGAGGATCGCCATCGCGGCGGTGATGATGGTCAGTTTCATCTCATACCTCCTAGTTCTTTTTGTCGGTTATTGACGGTATCTTGACCTCGGGGATCTTCAATTCTTGTAAACGGCGCAGGGAGTTGACCCCCTTGACCAGCAGGAACACCGCCCACGCCACGATGGTGAAATCGACGATGGTCTGGACGAAGCGGCCGTAATTAAGCATCACCGCCGGTGCGGTACCCTCCGCCGCTTTGAGCGTGACGGCAAGATTGCTGAAATCGGTGCCGCCGAGCAGAAGTCCGATGGGGGGCATGATGACATCGTTGACCACCGAGGTGACGATCTTGCCGAAGGCGCTGCCCAGAACGACGCCGACCGCCATGTCGACGACATTGCCCTTTGAGGCGAATTCTTTGAATTCGTTGAGCATACTCATGTGTTAACCTCCTAAAGATGTGGATGGTCTCCCAAGACCCATCCCATGATATCCCTGTGGCGTCTCCAATGCAAGATTTTGGAGAAGAAAATCCTTAAAAAAATTGACACAGTTTCGGCGCAGGCGTAGATTCCCCTGGTCGAGGGTTCGACCGATTTATTATTTTACTGTTAGGAGGCGATCATGAAGAAACGGTTCATCGCACTGACCATGGCGATGTTGATGGTCTTCTCGGCGCTGTTCATGCAGGGCTGTTACGGCAGTTATCCGCTTTTTAAGAAGGTCAATAAGCTGGTCGGCGACATCGACGGTCGGTGGGGTTCGACCGCCGTCAACATCATCTGCTGGGTGTTCCAAGTCTACTCGGTGGTACTGTTCCTCGACCTGTTCATCCTGAATACGGTCGAATTCTGGAAAGGGAGCGATCCGCTGGCGATGAAAGAGGGGGAGAGCGAAACACAGGTGGTCCACTATCTGGGCGATCTCTACACGATAACGGCGACCAAGAACCGGTTCGATGTCTACTGCATCGACGGACAGCGTCGGGGTGAGAGCGCGTCGCTTATCTGGGATCCTGAAAAGCGCACTTGGCGTGGCGAGAACGGCGATGTCGTGCAGGAACTTGTCCGGGTGAATGATGACGATACGGTCGAGATGGTCGCGAACTAACCTGTTTTCCCTTACATCTTCAGAAGATCGTCGGGAACTATCTCGGTTGCGGCGTTCGGGTTGACCGGACGCGGCGCCGGCTGGGCAGGATTAAGTATCCGTTCGAGCTCGTTCTTAGCGCCGCGCGGGTTGATGAGAATGAAGAAGTTGTCGTTCTTTTCTCCGCCGCTGATTACCACGATACGGTCATCCCGTTTGACCCCCATATTGGTGAACAGGAGTATCTTTTCGGTGGGGGAGAGCTGTTTGACGGCGCTGTCGGCCGAGAGTTCGAGATATTTCTTTTGCAGGCCGTCGCGGATGGTCGGAAGAGAGGCGAGCGGAAAGCGGTTGATTATCGATTCGTCGCGAAAGACCGCAGAGCCGTTCTCGATAGTGAAGGCGATGACCCGTTCGGCAAGCGCGTTGATCTGCTGAAGGATATCGTTCCCGTCGCCTTTGACATCGGCGGGCGCTTTTCCAGCGGCATCCATCCCGGCCATCAGCGATGCGTACTTGCTCATGTCGAAGAGGAAATTCTTGTAGACCATGCGTCGGAAAAGGGTGTAGGGAACGTGGAAGTAGGTGGTCGAGATGTCGGGGAAGATGTGTTGTATCATCTGCTTGACGGTGTCGAGATGCGCGGCATTGAGGAATCCGAGGATGATGTCGCGGCTCTCTTTTTTGTAGGATATCGGAAAAACGAGATAGTGCGCGATGATATCGGGAGTAAAGAATTTAAAGATATCGTCCTTTCTGAACGAAGTGGTCCCTTCGTCGTAGATGACCGGGTAGCCCTCCTCCTCAAAAAAGCGGGCCAGTTTCTTTTCGTCGATGTAGCCGCGGATGATACCTTTCCAGACCGGATCGAGATTTTGTTTCATGTTGACAAGGCGGTTTGCGTTGTCGGAGGAGATAACCCCCTTCGAGACCATTTTCAAGATAACATTCCGCATGAATTCCTCCGGTACTGTGATACGGGGCGATTATAATCGAGCCGTTCTGAAAATAAAGAAATATCTTAGGCCGTGAGTTCCTTGACTGATCGGGAGAACTGTTCGACGGTGAACGGCTTCTGCAGGGTGATGAGGTTGCCCCACGATACCGCCTCTTGCACCTGCTCGTCGAACCGATAGCCCGATATGATAAGCGCTCGAATATCGGGGCGCAGGCGCCGTATCTCGCGGAGCGCCTCGATCCCCGACATCCGCGGCATGAGGAGGTCGAGCACGAGGAACGATATCTTGTCCGGATCGCGTTTGAATATCTCCACCGCCTCGAGGCCGTCGGTCGCGATGAGGACGTTGTAGCCCATCATTTCGAGCATTTCGGCGGTCGTTTCGCGGATGGCCGGCTCGTCGTCGGCCAGCAGTGCAAAGCCGGTGCCGCGGTGGGCGATGAATGCGGTCGGATCGGCCGCCCGGGAGAGTCCCCCCTGCGGTAATGCCGGCAGAAAGAGGGTAAAGGTCGATCCTTTTCCGGGAACCGACGCCGCCTTGATATGGCCGTGATGCTGGCGAATGATGTTGTAGGCCATCGGCAGACCCAATCCGGTGCCCGTGCCCGGTTTTTTGGTGCTGTAGAAGGGATCGAAAATGCGCGGTAGGGTATCGGGGGGGATGCCGACACCGCTGTCGGTTATCCGTATGCTCCAGTGATCGCCGGTCGGCAGGTCGGGCGGCCAGCCGGGAAATCCATTGTCCACGCGGATGTGTTCCAGCGTGACGGCGCAGATGCCGCCTTGTTTCTCATTCGGCCCGCGCATGATGGTCATGGCATGCCACGCGTTGACCATGACATTGAGGATCACCTGCTCGATCAGCGCCGCATCGCCGTTGATCAGGGGGCGCTCCCGCGGAAGTGTCAGGCGGAGTTGTACACTTTTCTCGAAAGTCTTTTCGCAGATGGCGGCGACCTGTTCCACCGCTTTTGCCAGATCCATCGGGGCAAACGCTATTTCCTGACCCCGGGAGAGGGCGAGGAGTTGGCGGATCATTTCGCTGGCCCGTTTCACCTGTGAATCGATGAGCTCAAGGTATTCGAGGAGTTTCTCCGGCGTGGCATTCGCGGGATCGTGTTCCAGCAGATAGGTGAGCAGTGAGGATGCGCCGCCGATGCCTCCCAACACATTGTTGAAATCGTGGGCGAGTCCGCCGGCGAGAGTGCCGATCGACTCCATCTTCTGCGCCTGTATCAGTTGGAGTTCCTTGCGCTTGATCTCTTCCTGCGCCTGTTTGATCTCGCTCATATCGATCACGACCCCGCGCAGGCCGGCGAGTCGTTCGTTCTCGTAGCGCGGTGCGGAGTGTATGAACACCGGCAATATCTCTCCGCTGAGCTTTCTGACGTGATATTCACTGCCGCCGGTATTTTCCCCCGCAAGTATCCGCTGGATGTTGCGGGCGGCCCGTTCGCGGTCGGAGGGGAGAAGAAAATCGTTGAACCGCTTTCCCTGTTTGACATCCTCTTCGCTGTATCCGAAGGTCTTGAATCCCGCCTGATTCGAATAGACAAGGCGACCCTGCAAATCGGTCTCGAAGAGGGTCTGGGGCATCATATCGGCCATCTCGCGGTAACGCTGTTCGCTCGCCGTGAGCATCCGGCGACTTTCGCGCAGGTCGCCGACCATCTTGTTGAAGGCATCGGCGAGCCGCCTCAGCTCATCGTCGCCCGTCGCCTCGATCCGCTGGTCGAGTTGTCCTTCTCCAATGCGTGCGATGCCCTGCGTGAGCCGTTCCAACGGTTCGGTGATGCGCTTTGCGAGCCGCCGGAAGACGAACAGCGCGAGGATGAATATCAATAGAGAGGTCAGGGAAAGAAAAAAGATCGCGCTCCAGAGGGGTGCGAACATTTCGCCGGTCTCCTGCGCCACGATGACCCGCCAGTGGGGCGTGGCGAAGGATGCCGCATCGTCGAGATCGAGAGCCGCGTGGGTGTTGCCGAAATATTCTGCGCCGCGTTCGGTGAAAAAGAAGCCCTGTGTGATGGCGTTGTCGTCGGGAAGTTCGATCCGTTCGAATAGGCGGGTCTGGTCGTGATGGATGATAATGGTCCCGGTCTGATCCGTCACCAGCGCGTGTCCGGTTTTCTCTATCCGCAAATGTTCGACCGTTTCGGCGAACTGACGCATGTTGATCGTCACGGCGACCACCGCGATGACCCGCTCCCCACTTCGTATCGGCGCGGTGTACTGGATGACCTTGGCGAGCGGTTCGGTGAGGAGGTGAACGTTCGAGACCGCCGCGCGCCCCTCCAGCGCATCGAGAAAATGGCGCTTGTGACGCCAGTCGCCGCGTCCGGCAAAATCGGTGGATATGAGCACGGTGCCGTCGGGGGCAACGATGCTGATATCTTCATAAAGCGGCAGCATCTTGCGGAATTTGAGCAGTTCATAGCGCAATGTTTCGCGGTCGCTGGTCTCGTCGCTGATGAGCGGATTCTCGGCGATGAGCTGGGCCATATCGATGCCGTTGCGGTTGAGCCGGTCGAGGTTGTAGGAAATTTCCCCCGCCAGTTTGGAGAATTTCTCGGCGTTGCGGGTTTGGACGCTGGTGCGCATCGTGATGACGGCGATCAGTGACATGGTGAAGAGGGTCAGGGCGACGATGGCGAGGAAATAGAGCGTGAGCCGTCGTCTCATATGTCGATCACCGCGCGGTCGGTTTCATGGCGTTGAAGATGCGTTGGTAGGCCGCGTAGGCATCGCCGACATCGCGGTATTCGGTGCCCCGTTTGAGGGTGCTTTCGGCCGGGAACATCACCGCGTTGTCCTTCAGTTCAGGGCGCAGGAAGGCCTCCGATCCCTTCACGGCATTCGCGTAGAAATAGGTGTTCGAGTTGCGCGCCGCTATCTCGGGACGCAGGCAGAAACTGACGAACCGGTGGGCGGCATCCTGATTCTTCGATGCTTTGGGGAGGACGAAATACTCGACCATCACCGCGAAGCCTTCGCGCGGAAGGAAGAACCGGAACTCGGAGCGGCCGCGTGCCTTATAGAGGTAGTCGCCGTTATAAGTTTGTGCGATCCAGAGGGTGCCGTCGGCCACCTTGGCGACATTGCCGAAGGTGTCGCCGAACGAGATGCCGTTGTCGCGCAGGGAAAGGGCGTGCCGTTCGGCATCGGCGATCTGTACCGGATCGTCGGTGTTGAAAGAATAGCCGCCCTTCAGCAGTATCGGGGCGACCGCTTCACGGACATCGTCAAGCAACCGTGTTTTGCCGCGATATTTGGGATCCCAGAGGGCCTCGACGCTTTCGATGTCGCTCGGTACCTGCCGTGTGTCGACCATAAATCCGGTCGTTCCCCACAGGTAGGGGACCGCCCACGGCATACGGTGAGCGAATCGCGGCGTTATCAGTTCGACGCCCGAAAGCTGAGAGCGGTCGAATTCGCGTATCAGTTTGGCATGCTGGAGGAAATCGATGGTGCTTTCGTTGCTGATGATCAGATCGAAGGCGCCGGGATCCTCCTGCAGTCGCGACAGCTCCTCGTCCATGGTCTGGTATTCGACCACGGTCACGGCGATGCCGGTCTCCTTTTCAAAATCGGCGATGATCCCTTTGTCGAGGTAATCCTCCCAGTTGAATATGACCAGCGTGCCGTCCTTTGACCGTTCGGGGTGGGGCTGGCGGAAAAGGAGATAGAGCATCACGGCCGCGACGACCGCCAACAAAACAATGTAGGTCACAGAGCGTTTCATCCCCAGACCGAAAAAATCTGAAGCGATTTTAGCTTATTCGGGAATGTAAGCAAGAAAAAAGAACGGAACGGCTACAAATAAGCATGCCCTTCCGGGTCTTAATTCACCTTGAAGGTCAGGTCGCCTTTCTCGAAGAAGTTGACAATCTGGCGCGCCGCGGCGATGCCGGCGTTGATGTTGGCCTCTTCGGTCTGGGCGCCCATCTTCTTGGGGGTGAAGAAGGCGCGGTCCTTGTATTTTTCGACCACCTGTTCCTTCACCGTATCCTCAACATCGGAGAGATACTTGAAATCGGGCCGATCCTCGAACATCTTGAGAAGCGACGCCTCGTCGATGACCTCCTTGCGGGCGGTGTTGATGAGGACCGCTCCCTTGGGCATCTTGGAAAGAAGCGCATGATTGATGCTCTTCTTGGTCTTTTCGGTGGCGGGGATGTGGAGCGAAACATACTGGCAGGTGCTGTAGAGCTCTTCGACCGTTTTGACCGCCTTCACGCCGTCCTTCGCCATGATCGCGGCCTCCACGAACGGGTCGTAGGCGTATATCTCCATGCCGAAGCCTTTGGCGATGGCGGCGAGCGCCCGACCGACGAAACCGTAGGCGTGAATGCCGAGTTTCTTGCCGCGTAGTTCGGTGCCGCTTTTCGGGGTGAACCACGTGCGGGCCGCATAGAGCATCATGCCGAAGGCGAGTTCGGCCACGGCGTTCGAGTTCTGACCGGGGGTGTTCATCGCCACGACCTTCTTTTCGGCGGCGTATTTGGTATCGATGTTGTCGTAGCCGGCGCCGGCGCGGACGACGATCTTGAGGTTCTTGGCCGCGTCGAGCACCTCTTTATTGACGATGTCGGAACGGATGATGATAGCGTCGACCGCGGGGACCGCCGCGAGCAGATCTTTCGGGTCTTTGTAATTCTCGAGTTTGATGAGTTCGTAGTTGGCCTCTTTCACGATGGCCGCGATCTTCTCGACCGCCTCTTTCACGAACGCTTTCTCGGTGGCGAGCAGAACCTTTTTCATCGGTATTTCCTCCGTGGTTGTTGAACACATGCGCGGATCAAATCTAGCACGCCGCCGTTGCGCTTGTCAACTTTACCGCTTGCTTGTCTTTTCCGTCGTTTTCTGGTAGAGGACGGATGATGTTATGTAGGGAGTGTCGGGATGCGGGAAACGTTGGTCACCTTTGAAAGTCGTCACGACGGCGCGATACACTACCACCGGTGGCTACCCGACGAGGGGATGCCGGTGCGTCGCGTCATCCAGATCGCCCACGGCATGGCGGAACACGCGGGACGGTATCGGCACTTCGCCGAATTCCTCACCCGGCAGGGGTTCGCGGTCTATGCCAACGATCACCGCGGCCATGGACAATCGGTGCTTCCCGGTGAACCGCGCGGTTTTTTCGCCGAAGCGGGCGGGTGGCAGAAGGTCGTGGACGATGCCCGCGACCTGACCGGTATCGCCAAACGGGACCATCCCGGTCTGCCGTTCTTCCTCTTTGGCCACAGCATGGGTTCGTTTGTCGCCCGTTCCTACGCCATCCGCTTCGGCGACGAACTTGACGGATTGCTCCTGTCGGGCACGGCGGGAATGCCGGTGCTGTGGGAGAAATGGGCGGTGCTTGCCATCGTCAAGTTCTGTACTTTGGTATGGGGCATTCGGACGCCGTGTACCTTCCTGCATAACCAGTCTCTCCGGGGCTATAACCGGCCGTTCCGCGAGCCGGGCTCGAACAGTCAATACCACTGGCTGTCGCGCGATCCGGCGGTGGCGCACGCCTTCGATGCCGATCCGCTCTGCGGTGGCATCTTTCCGGCCGCCTTCTTCCGCGATCTGGCCGACGGTATCCTGTTCATGAGCGATCCGGCGGGGATCGCTCAAATGCCCAAGGCGCTACCGGTCTTCTTCCTTTCGGGTGACCGCGACCCGGTGGGGCGCAACGGGGCGGGGGTCCGCGAGGCGCATCAGCTCTTTATCGATGCCGGGATGAACAAGGTGACGCTGAAACTATATCCCGAAGCGCGCCACGAACCCTTGAACGAACTCAACCGCGACGTGGTCTACGGCGATATCCTCGCGTGGCTCAGCGCACAGGAGAAAAAAGGATGATCATCTATGTCGCCTTCGACGATACCGACACTTTGGATTGCGGGCGCGGCACCGGCAAGCTGGCCCGCTGGTACGGCGGTGAACTGCCCGACGGATGCCGCCTCCATGCGCTCATCCGCCAGCAGTTGCTCGTCGCCGACGACATCCCGTACACCTCGCACAACAGCAGTCTTGTCTGCATGATCGAAGCGCCCGACGGGTCGGTGATACCGGACCTCATCCGGCGCGGCGCGGCCCATATCAAAAAGCATTTCGTCGAAGGGAGTGACCCGGGGCTGTGCGTTGTCGCCGAAAACGATCCGGCGATCCCGGCGCTCAAAGAGTTCGGAAAACTTTGCCTTGTCCGCAAGGTGACGCAGGCCGAGGCGCACGCTGCCGTCGGTAAGGCCCACCTGTCGGGTCACGGCGGCACCAACGACGGCGTCATCGGGGCGGCGGCGGGGGTCGGCCTCACGGCGCTGGGGGAATCGGGGCGGGTCAACGAATGGCATGAGGCGGGCTTCACGCGCACCGTGCCGCAGGAGACGACGGCGGGGTTTCTGCGCGAATATCGCATCGAGCCGTTGGCGATAGACAAGAACGCGGCGTGGATCCCCGATGGCGACATCATCGGGAATAACGGTTGGCTGCGGCCCAACTGGGTGAGCGGCCGTCCGATTCTGCCGGTGCTGGGGATAGCGCCCAACCGGTGGCAGACACTCCCGAAGAAAAAGGGGGAGGAGTCATGACCACTACACGACGCCTCTTGGGCTATCTGTGGCGCGAGAAACGGCTCATCGGCGGCGGCATCCTCTTCACGGCGCTGATGGGGCTGGTCGAGGTGGGTACCGGTACGATACTCAAGATGCTCACCGACGGCATCGAGGAGATCAGCCGCTTTTTCAAGCACGGCGGCGACGGCATCGTCGAGATACCGTTCAAGATCAAGATACCGTTCCCCGGCAGTAAGGGGCGCTTCAAACTGCTCGACACCGTCGTGTCGGGCGCCGACGAGGTCTACCGCGCGATGCTTTACCTCGCGCTGGCGGTCATCGTCCTGTACCTCCTCAAGGCGATCTTCGAATACACCCGCGAGATATGCATGAATTCGGCGATACAGCGCATCCTCAAGCGGTTCCGCTCCGAGGTGTTCGCCAAACTGCTGGGGCTCCCGCTCGCGTTCCACGACCGGTCGCGTTCCGGCGACCTCGTTTCACGCGTCACCTACGATGTGACGACGCTCGAGAGGGTGCTCGAACTTTTCATCGAGATAGCGCGCACGGCGGTCTACATGCTCGTCTTCCTGCCGGTGATGTTCGTCATCAACCCGCAGATAACGCTCTTCACGATGCTCTTCTTCCCGCTCTCGTGGCTCCTCATCACCCGTTTTTCGCGCCGCATCCGCCGCGTCGGCCGGGACATCAGCGAAACGGTGGGCGACTACACCGCCGTGATGCAGGATAGGACGCGCAACCTACGGACCATCAAGGGGCTCGGCGCCGAGGCGGCCGAGAGGGGCATCTTCGACGCGCTGGTCGATCGCAACTACGGGCTTTTTGTCCGGATGATACGGCTCAAGTACCTCATGAAACCGTCAAACGAACTGATCGGGATGATCGGCGTTTCGCTCGTCTTCATCTACTTCGCGGGGCGGCTCGTCGCGGGCGATACGACGCTCGGGAATGTCGTTCTCTACCTCTACCTCATGCAACAGGCCTACAAGCCGGTCAAGAAGGTGGCGGCCGCGTTCGGCGAACTCTACAATACGCTGGTCTGCACCGGCCGGATATTCAGCCTCTTCGACGAAAAGGAAGAACAGCCGGAGGGAAGCGCCGACATTCCTGCCGCAGGGACGGTGGAGATGGAAGGGCTCTCGTTCCGCTACGAGGGGATGCCGGCGCTCTTCGTCGGTTTTTCGTGCCGATTTCCGCAGGGAGTGACCGCTCTTACCGGCAACTCGGGATCGGGCAAAACGACGCTCTGCGCCCTCATTCAGCGTTTCTACGAGCCGACCGTCGGGACGGTGACCTACGGCGGGACGCCGCTGAATGACCTGCCGCTTGCCGAATGGCGTAAACTCGTCGCCTACGCCGGACCCGACAGCGCCCTTTTCGCCGGGACGGTCGCCGAGAACCTGCGATACGGCAACGACGCGGGCGACGAGGCGACGCTTGCCGCCGTGACCGCCGCGCTCGACATCGCCGACGATATGCTGAAGACCTCGGTGGGTGAGGGGGGACGCTTGCTGGCGCAGGGTCAGCGCGAAAAGGCGGTGTTGGCGCGCGCCATCCTGCGGCGGCCCCGGATACTCCTCATCGACGAACTCTGCGACGGGATGGATAAAAACAGACTCGATGCGCTCTTCGAGGCGGTCCACGACATTCCGACCGTCATCATCGTCTCAAAAGATCAGTCAGTGCTTGACCGTACCGCGATCGTGGTGCGGATATAGAACTGATGTTGAATCCGTAACGAAGAGCGATTCTCACGCATGATAGTCAACTTAGTTATTATGGCTTTTATCCTTCCAGTTCATCTATGACGCGCCGCAATTCGATTACTTCGAGAGGACAATCCGCCCAGTCATGCTCCCAACAAACAATGACATCGCAATTTGCGGGGTCGTGTCCGTGAACGCGAAAGTTGCTACTCGAATGCTCGAACTCGATTCGAATATGTTGCCATCGTTGTTGCTTCTGGTCGACACATCGTTTAGCTTCACAGTCAGGGTACGCTGCGTGAACCGCTTCAACGATGAATCCCAATTCATAACTGACCATTCCAAACAGGAAAACCACCCCTTGTTCATTAATAGGCGCATGGCGAAGTCCGCGAAAGTTGATTGGAGCTCCAAAGGTGGGGCCATTAAGTTTAGTCCATTGTGCGGAGGAGCTATTAGAAGAAATACTTGCGGGAATCTGCTGTGGTGGTGCCGGGATTTCATGTCGTGAACGACTCTTAAGATGTTCCAATAGTGGTGAGTTCGGTTCGTTTTCTTCTAGCCACGCCCGATAATGTTTCAAAGTCCCTTGTAACCCTCCTAGTCGCCTTCGAATGACATCGGCTGAAATGGTCGCATGTGCCGCAAACTGTGTCCATGTGGGAATTTTGCCTAGCTCAGACGCGACGCGATTGAATTCTCGCATCAGTTGATCGTCTGCGATTGCCGATGTGTCTCCAGGATGCCGTTCAAGACCAGCTAGTTTTCTGACCTCGCGCCATCCACCGTCTGGGAAAAGTCGATAAATGTGATACGGGCTGATTCCAGTAATCCTCGCAAAGTCGCGGGATGAAATTGGAGCTCCGTTTGTTGCCTCCGCTTCTTTCGCGGCTTCGATAATTTTTTTGCGCGTGAATTCTTTCATAATTTTGCCTTCCTCTAACTTTATTCGACACACAAGAGAGATAATAAGATTTTGAGAGTTGTCATGCAACTTTTTTCATTTTTATAGATTCGGCCGGGTCGAGGGTGTTCTGCGAGGTCCGGGACCGTTCTAATCCCAGCTGAATGCCGCTTCGAGGGAGAAGGATATTGCCTAGATCGGTTTTTTCTTCATCGGATCGTCCATGCGCTGGAGTTCTTTTTCCAGATCCTCCACGCTGGGGAATGCCCCTTTCAGTTCATCGGGCAACGCCTTCGCGAGAGTATATTCCGCCACTCCGATGGGTTGGTGTACCTTCCGCAACGAGTACTCGACTATCAGTTGCTTCTTTTTTCCCTTGCACAGAAGCAGTCCGATGGAAGGGTTGTCCTGCGGATGGCGCAGGGTGTCATCAACGGCCGAAAGATAGAAATTCAGTTTACCGGCATATTCGGGTTTGAATATGGTGTTCTTGAGTTCCACCACCACGAAGCAACGAAGCCTCAAATGGTAAAAGAGAAGGTCGAGATAAAAGTCCTCTTCTTCGACCTCAAGATGATAATTACTTCCGACAAAAGCGAAGCCGACACCCAATTCGACCATGAAGTCTCTCAAATGTTCGAGCAGTCCCCGTTGGAGATCGCGTTCAAGCAAGGCATCCTGTGTAGTGAGAAAATCGAAATTGTATGGGTCTTTCATTATCTGTTGCGCCAACTCGGATTGAGGCGCGGGCAAGGTACGGCTGAAATTGGTCACGGCCTTGCCGGTGCGTTCATGCAGACCTGTTTCGATCTGCGCTTCCAGCACCGCCCGGCTCCACCCGTTCTCTATGCAGGCGCGCAGATACCATTCGCGTTCCGAACGATTCTTTACCTTAGTAAAAACAAGCACATTATGGAACCACGGCAATTGTCCAGCAAGCTGCTGGATAATTTGTTCTTCCGGATATGCCTCGGCGAAGGCGCGCATATAGGACAGATTCGCACGCGACAACCCTTTCATGTCTTTGAATTCGATTCGCAGATCTTCCGCAAGCCGCTCGATGACCTTCGCGCCCCAACCTTCCTCTTTTTGTCTTTCCAGAATGGTGTTGCCGATCTTCCAGTACAGGTAGATGAGTTCGCGGTTAACTGACAGCGTGGCTCGGGCACGCGCCGAGCGTATCTGGCTCTTAAGCTGTTCTAGAAGTTCGGCATAACCGGGTGCGATCATTTGGTTTGCCATATCCCATTTCCCTCACACACCTAGAGATCCTTTCTCCCGACAGACATGCCGATTCTAGCGTGGGCTGGAAATATATCAAGAAAAGAAATCGTGGTGCGACTCACTCCCAGCTAACCGCCGCTTCGAGCGAGAAGGTGCGGCCGGGGCCGGGGTTGAACGGGTCGGCGGCGTAGTCGTCGAGGATGTTCTTCACCGTGAACGACAGCTCAAAATACTTCCAGAGTTCCTGCGACACCCGGACACTCAGCATCAGCGGGTTGTGGAGCGTCGACGCCTCCCAGTATTTCGTGTCGAACGGCGCGTACTCCTCAGGCGCTTCACGCATCGTGTAGATGAGTTCGCCGTAGAGCCAACTGCCCCAGACCGACAAGGTGGTGCGCCGGAAGATGTCGTGTGGCGTGTCGACCGCGATCCGGAGTTCTCCAAGCAATTGCTGCGACGGGGTGAATTCGATGTACTTACCCTTATTGACCGTCTCTTCGGGCGACCGGTCGTAGTTCCGGGTGTGGAGGAAGGTGTGGGTGAGCGAGGCGGTCAGGTCGACCATCCCGGCGAGGTGTTTGAAGTCGGCGGTGATGACGGTGTCGGTCCCCTGCGCGACCATCTTCTTGATGTTCACCGGCGGATCGTCGCGGTTGATCTTGGCGATGCGGTCGTTCATGACCGATATGAAATAGTCGGAACGGACGGAAAGCCGCCGGTCGAGGAAAAAGAACTCCAACCCGGCGTTGGCGTTGTAGGCCCGTTCGGGGCGAAGTCCGGCGTCGAGCGACTCCGAGGCGACCTTGGCGTATTCGCCGAGGTTCGGGAAGCGGGTCCGCATCGATACGGCGCCGCGCAGGAGCAGGAGATCCTTCACCGCGTCGTAGGTGAGCCCCATACTCGGATTGAACGAATCGCGCGTGCCGAAGATCATCGAGTCGTCTTTCACGATGTAGGCGTCGCCGAAGGCATCGGGTGCCGTGCGGACGCGGAAGTATTCTATCTTCTGTGAGTCATACGAAAAACCGGCCGTCACGCGCAGGGGACCCGCCTTCAGTTCGTCCTCGACGGCAAGATAGAAGGTGTGGGCGCCGATCTCGGTGATGGGGTAGGGGTCGTTCCCGCCGGCCGCCGCGACGATCTGCGGCGAACGGGCCGCCGACACCGCCGCTTCGTCGGCGTCGAAGGTGTCGTAGCGGTAGTGGAGCGCGAGGTTGAGCCGGTACCAGTCGCTGAACTTGTACGACGGCATGATGCGGAAGCCGAGACTGCCGTAGGTCTTGATGTCGCGGAACGGTTCATAGAGCGCCGCATTGTTCTTGTCGGTGAACAGCGACGGCAGGTCCTTGGGCAGGCGGTGGTCGGCGGTCGCGTAGCCCTCCTGCTCGGCGTAGTTGCGGAAATACCACAGATTCGCCTTGAGCGAAAAGTCGCCCCAGCGGGCGTCGAGGTAGGGCGATACCGTCACGCGGTAGAGGAGGGGATAGACGAAGGCGCGGTTGCGCAGGGCGAAGTCTTTGAGGTGGGCGATGTCGTCGGTGAACCACGGGCGCGAGTTCGAGGACCATTTTTCCTTGGCGATGTTGTAGTCGCTGGAACAGGTCGACTGGTAGGTGTTGGTCCGCCCCGAGTAGATGAAGAGGCTCGATGAAAGACCCGTCTCGAGTTCGGGCGTTATCCGCCAGCCCCCTTTGAGGCCGAAGGTCCCCTTGCGGTGGTATTCGTGGTCCCAGACACCGCCGTCGAAGATGTACTGCTCCTTGGCCGGCATCGTCACCTCGTCGTAGGTGAGGCCGAACCGGTCGTAGCGGATGATCTTGTTGAACCATTCGAGCCGTTTTTCTGGGGTGAGCGCCGCCGAGGGGGTGAAACCGCCGTACTCGTCGTAGGTGCCGGTGAGCCAGTAGTAGAAGTCGCCGACCGCGTTGCCGTGGGCCGCCGATACCGATGCGCTGTCGGGTGCGCCGTATTCGACCTTGGCGTCGACGAAGGGCTTGTCGGGCCGCTTGGTGACGACATTCACCGTCCCCGCCGCCCCGTCGGTGCCGTAGAGGGCGGACGAGACGCCGCGGTTCACGACGATCTTGGCGATATTGCGGACCGGGATCGAGGAGAGATCGACATCGGTCGAATAGACATCGTTCATCGGTACGCCGTCGACCAGTATCATCACCTTGTCCTGTTCGAAACCGCGCAGTTTGATGCGGGCGAATCCCTTGGTGTGTCGTTGGACCTGCACGCCGGGGACCAGTTCGAGCGCTTCGTCGAGCGTCTTGACACCGCGCTCTTCCAACTGAACGCCCGTGATGACGGTGGTGGTCCCGGCTTTCTCGATGTTGGCTATCCGTTCGCCGGTGACGACCACTTCGCCCATGGTGAAGGTATTCTTCGCGGCGTCGTCGACCGCCGCGGCGGTCGGTTCGCCCTCGGTGGCCGAGAGGAGGGCAGCCAGAAGCAGATCGATCATGGACAGAACTCCCTAGAAACAGGCGCTGAGCGGTTCGGTCGAGCCGAGCCCGGTGAAGTCGGCCGGTTCATAAGAACAGGCGGTGTCGGTCATCCAGGTGCAATATTCGGTGGCCACCGCGCGGCGCGACTGTCCCAGCCCCTTGCCGACGGTATCGTCGTTCTCGTGCACCGAACCGGCGGGACAGATGTCGTTGCAGGAGGCGGCGCAGGCCCATTCGGTATCGAGCGGCAGGAAATCGGTGCAGGCGGCAAGCCCCGCGACGCAGTCTTTGCAGGCGGTCGCCTGATCGCTCTTATAAACCTCGACGGCGCAGCGCCACCATTCCTTCACGATCTCCACACAGCAGGCGACCGGATCGGCCACTACGCTATCGTCGTCGCTGACCACGGCGTCATCCTTGTCTCCGCCGCCTTCGTGTTCCTCGTCGGTCAGAAGATCGTCGCCCGCCTCGTCGGTGATGATTTCGTCACCGTCGGTCGGAATGACAGTGTCCTCATCAGTGGGCACTACGGCGTCGTCGGTCGGAATAACGGTGTCTTCGTCTGCGGGGATGGCGTCATCGGCCGTTGCAGTGGTGTCGTCGGTCGGCGTCAATTCGTCGGGGATGTTCTCGTTGTCGCTCGCGCTGTTGTCGCTCGAACAGGCGGCGATGAATAAGAGCGCGCTGAAAAAAACGACAAAATACTTGGTCATCGGTTTCTCCCTATATTCTTATATCATTCGGTCATGCCGGCACCGAAGTTGTCGAACAGCGCCACATGGTTCGCGCTATTCTTGTGTGCGTAGGCCCATCCGGCGTACTTGTACCCGATGCCGGTGTAGGTCTCATCGGCTGCGGCCGAGGTGACATTCCCGTCGGTGTACTTCGTCTTGTCTCGAGCTTCAGTGTCGGAGAGTTGCGTCCCCTTTTTGTAATAGATGGCCCACTTGCCGCCGTTCTTGAGCTCAACATAGACATTGACGCCGCCGTCGGTGTTGAGGTAATCATACCCCGAGTCCGCCAGTTCGGTCGAGGTCCCCGGCAGGACGGTGTTCGCGTTGGTGATGCCGGCGTCGAACCGGAAGACCACCAGAGAGCCGTCGCTCTTGAATCCTGCCGCATAGCCTTTCGTAGTGTTGTCGTTGAAGTCGGCGTTGTCTGCCGCGAGTATCATCGCCATGGAAAACAGGTCGGTTCCCCAGCCGTCGACATTGGGGGTCCGGTTCATTTTAAGCCAGCAGAACCATTCGTTCCCCCTTGCTTTGTCGAGCGTCCACCCCGGTATCGAGCTGGTCAGGTCATAGGAGGCGTAGCTGTGTTCGGGGGTGGTCAGGCCGCTGGCTTGACCTTCGTAATTGCCCGCATTGACCGCCCACGTGCCGTCGGTCGCGTAGGTCAGGTCACCGGTGCCGTCGTAATTGTCGAGCAGGAGCGGCCGCACCGGCGCTCCGGTGCCGGTCAGGTTGACGATGTAGTCGCCGGCCGGATCGTCGCTGGTTATCGTGAGGAATGAAGTGATGATGCCGGTCGTAGCGGGGGTGAAACTGACGCTCACCGTGGTCGAAGAACCTGCCGGGACCGTGTATTCGGTCAGAGTATCGTCTATCGAGAAGTTGACAGTATCGTCGACCGTTATCAGGTCGATGGTGAGCGCGAGGGTGCCGGTGTTCTCGATGGTGAAGTCGCGTGTCACGGTGCCGGTGACGACGGTCGCTTCGCCGAAATCGTAGGCGACACCGTCGTTGGCATAGGGGGTTTCCCCCTGTTTGACCGCGACCGCCGGTTCGTCGACAGGCGGTACATCATCGTCGGAGGTGATGTCGGTATCGAGCAGGTCATCCGACATGAGCAAATCGTCATCCGAAGGGACCAGCGTATCGGTGATGAACGTATCGGTCGTGACGGCGTCTTCGTCGGTGACGACGGTATCTTCATCGACGATGACCGTATCTTCGTCGATCACCGTCGTGTCCTCGTCCACGATGATGGTGTCTTCATCGATGACCACCGTATCTTCATCTGCGACGATCGCGTCGTCATCGGTGCCGCCGCACTCGGTGGTGTGCGTGCCGAGACCGTCTATCGTGCCGTCGGGATAGCTGACCCACTGTGCCGCCGGATCGAAGGCGTCGGTTCCGTTCGGGTCGCCGGAGATGATGTCGCAGGCACGGCGCAGGGTGTGGTCGACGGAGGTGATGTCGCCGGAGCCCCACCCGGCGGTGCCGGGATCTTCGCCTATCCGGCCGAAAACATCGAGCGTGACGCCGTTACAGACCAGTTCTATCGCATCGTTGCCGTTGAAGCCGGGGTTGTAAAGTTGGTCGCAGTTGGTCTTATCGGGGAAGTTAGTGTGGCAGACGGTGTAGGCGAAGCCTGAGGCAAGATCGATCGCGTTGAGCGTCATCGTGACATCGACGGCCGTATTGCCGTCCTTGTAGACCAGCAGTGAACAGTCGCCGAGCGCTATGGCGGCGCTCGAGGCGTTGTATATCTCAAGCGCCTTCTCGCCGTTGGCGCTGCCGAGTATATATTCGCTGATGATGAGGCCGCCTTCTGTCGTAACGGCATCGTCGTCCGTTCCTTCGTCGGTCAGGCCATCGGTAAGGACGTCGTCCTCATCGGCGGCGACGGCATCCTCGTCGGCGACGGCATCCTCGTCGGCGACCACCGCGTCCTCATCTATGACCGTCTCGTCGGTGCCATCTTCGTCGATGACGACCGTGCCGTCATCCGTGGCAATGTCCTTGTCGTCGGGTTTGAGCGTGTCGCCGTCGCCCGGCTCGACCTCGTCGGTCGCTTCATCGGGAATGAGATCGTCGGTGATCAGGTCGTTATCCTGTTCGGTGTCGGTCGTGATGATGTCGCCGTCCTTCTTGTCGTTGGACGACGAATCGCAGCCCGCCAGCGCGAACAGAAGCGACAGAAGCGCAAAAAAAACAAAAGTTCTCCACATGATCTTATCCTCCCCAAAGTTCGTTGTTCAAAGGATATGTACAGAAACGCATAACCGCTCCTTTCCAAAAGGGAGGTGCGGGCCTTTCGGCACCGCGCCCTGTCGGCCCGTCCCCATACCTTTTCGGCTTCAGGGGTTCCGGGCTCGGAGTCGGGCTAATCTACCAGAATATCGGGAATAGGCAAGTTTTTACGGACGGTTTTGCCGATATCACTCTTCGCCGAGGAACGGGTAGTCGTAGACGGTCGGCGGGGTGAAACACTCCTTGATGGTGCGCGGGCTGGTCCACCGGATGAGGTTGAGGAAACTGCCCGCCTTGTCGTTGGTCCCCGAGGCGCGCGCACCGCCGAAGGGCTGATGGCCGACCATCGCGCCGGTCGGCTTGTTGTTGATGTAGAAGTTGCCTGCCGCGTTGGCGAGCGCGTCGCTCAGCTTGTTTATCAGGTGGCGGTCATTTGCGAACACCGCGCCGGTCAGCGCGTAGGGAGAGGTCGTATCGACCAGTTTCAGCGTATCGTCAAGGCTGTTGTCGTCATAGACGAAGATGGTGACCACCGGCGCGAATATCTCCTCCTCCATCGTGACGAATCGGGGGTTCTTCGCCTCGATGATGGTCGGCTGGATGAAGTACCCCTTCGACTTGTCGCCGGTTCCGCCGGTCAGTATCTCGGCGTCGGGCGACTTCCGGGCGATGTCGATATAGCGCATGGTGTTGTCAAAGCTCGCCTCGTCGATGACCGCGTTCATGAAATTACGGAAATCGCGCACATCGCCGACCTTGATCGACGAGACCATCGCAAGCAGTTTCTCCTTGAGTTCGCCCCACCGCGACCGCGGCGCATAGACCCGTGAACAGGCGGAACATTTCTGTCCCTGATACTCGAACCCGGCGCGGACCACGGCGCTCGCCACCGCGTCGACATCGGCCGAATTATGCATGAAGATGAAATCCTTGCCGCCCGTCTCGCCGACGAGCCGCGGATAGATGCGGTACTTGTCGAGATTGGAGCCGACCGTCCGCCACATCGAGTTGAACACGGCGGTCGAGCCGGTGAAGTGGATCCCCGCCATGTCGGCGTCGTGCAGCACGATATTCGATATCATCGAGCCGCCGCCGGGGACGAAGTTGATCACGCCGTCGGGGAGCCCCGCTTCTTTGTAGAGCTGCATCAGGTAGTAGTTCGACAGGAGCGATGTCGATGCCGGTTTCCAGACGACGGTGTTGCCCATGATCGCGGGGGCCGACGGGAGATTCGCGCCGATGGCGGTGAAGTTGAATGGCGTCACCGCATAAACGAATCCTTCCAGCGCGCGGTAATGGACGCGGTTCCAGACATGGTGATCGGAGATCGGCTGGTTGCGGTAGATCTGTTCCATGAACTTGACATTGTAGCGGTAGAAATCGGCCGTTTCGCAGGTGGAGTCTATCTCGGCCTGATAACAGCTCTTCGACTGGCCGAGCATGGTCGCCGCGTTGAGGATGTAGCGGTACTTCGTCGAGATGAGGCTCGCGGCGCGGTGAAATACCGCGGCGCGGTCCTCCCACGGCAGGTTCTCCCACTGTTTTTTCGCGGCGAGCGCCGACTCGATGGCCATTTTCACCTCGTTCTCGCCCGCCTCGTGGCAGACGGCGAGGACATGGCGATGGTCGTGGGGGCAGACCGCCGTGCGGGTCTTGCCGGTGCGGATCTCCTTACCGCCGATGATGAGCGGTATCTCGATCCGCTGGTCGAACTGCCTTTTGAGTTCGGCCTTGAGCAGCGCCTTTTCGCGGCTGCCGGGGGCATAGCTCAAGGTCGGTTCGTTGTAGGATTCGGGCAGATTGAAGATGGCATTGGTCATGAATTCCTCCTTTCCAAAAGGGAGGCATGGGCCTTTCGCCCCATACCTTGTCGTCCCGGTATCCATACCGATCAAGCGGCTGCAGGAATCCGGGCTCGGAGCGTTGATGTTAAAGAACGACGGGGGCTTCTTACCACACCCTTGTTCGTTTTGCAAGGGGCGATATAACATTGACAAGAAAAGTGAATCCGGTACGGTATCCCGACGGTGAAGGAGGCTTTCATCATGAAGCGTCATCGCGGTCTTCTGCTCATCGGCGCGACCGCCAAGGATTCGGGGAAAACGACCCTCTGCGAACGGCTGATCGCCCGTTTCTCGAAGCGTTCCGACCTTTACGGCGTCAAAGTGACGATCGTCCACGGCGAACGCTCCGAGATCCGCTATTCGGTCACCGAAGAGACCCGGTGCGACGGCAGGCACGATACCGGCCGGATGCTGATCGCCGGCGCCCGCAAGGTCTTCTGGGTCCGGTGCGATGAGACAACCGTGGGACAGGCGCTCGACGACCTATTTCTGCGCATTCCCGCCGGTACGCTGATCGTCTGCGAATCGAACTCGGTGCGCAACTATCTGATACCCGATCTCTTCCTCATGGTGAGCCGCGAAGGGGAGGGGGAACTCAAAAAAAGCGCCGCCGCCCTGCTGACGTTGGTCGATCACCGGATCGTGTGCCGCGAGACGGCCGACGGTCCCCGTTTCTCCCCCGACATCGAAACGGCCCTTTCCCTCGATAACGGTGCATGGGTCTGCCATCTTCCACGGAGCGTTGAATGATATCGTATGAAAAGGCGCTTTCCATCGTCCTTGAACAGGCGCGGCGGATTTCTGCGACCGAGACCTGCGCGCTGACCGATGCCTGCGGTCGGGTGCTTGCCGAAGATGTCGCCGCGCCGCGCGATATTCCCCCCTTCGACCGCGTCGCCGTGGACGGTTATGCCTGCCGCGGCCAAGATATCGGCGGCGAACTCGAGATCATCGGTGTCCTTCCCGCCGGTCACGAACCGGTCGGATCGGTGAGCGCCGGGAAGTGCATCAAGGTGATGACCGGAGCGATCCTCCCCGCGGGGGCCGACCGGGTCTTCATGGTCGAGGATGCGCGGGAAACGCCCGACGGCCGCCGGGTCAGGTTCACGGGCGATGAACGGGCCGCGCGGCGCGGCAATTATGCCGCCCGGGGAGAGGACCGGAAAAAGGGCGCTGTCGTTCTGCAGAAAGGGACGCGGATAGAGACGCGGCACCTCACGATATTGGCTTCGCTGGGTGCGGCGCGGGTCCCGGTGATGACCCGCCCGCTGGTGGGGATACTCGCGACCGGCGACGAACTGGTCGAACCGGGCATCGAGCCGCTACCGCACCAGATAGTGAACGCGAATGCCTACCAGACGGCGGCGCAACTGCGCGACTGCGGGGTCCTGTCCCGCTATTTCGGTATCGTGAAGGATGACCGGGAAGGTCTCGTCCGCGCCATCGGCGAAGCGCGCGATGCCTGCGACCTCATCATCCTTTCGGGCGGCGTTTCGGCGGGCGATTTCGACTTTGTCCCGCAGGCCTTTGCGGCGAACGGGTATGTGACCCGTTTCGACCGGGTCGCCATCAAGCCGGGGAAGCCGACCACCTTCGCCGTCGCCGGCGAACGGGCGCTGTTCGGTTTGCCGGGCAATCCCGTATCGGTATTCATTACCTTTGAACTGCTGGTGCGCCCGTTCCTCTCCGCGCTTTTGGGCTCTCCGTTCACGCCGCGCATCCTGCCGCTGCCGCTCGGAGAGGAGACCAGAAGGGCCGACGCGGAGCGCGATACGATGGTACTGGTGCGCCTTGCGGAGGGGCGGGTCTTCCCGTTGCCGAACAACGGGTCGGGCGATTACACCACGCTCGCCGTCGCCGACGGCATGATCCGTCTGCCGGCGGGGTCGCCGCAACTGGTCAAGGGGACGCTGGTCGATGTTCGATCCTTTTAGCCGCAAGATAGATTACCTGCGCATCTCGGTCACCGACCGCTGTAATCTGCGGTGCCGCTACTGCATGCCGGAAGAGGGGGTGCGCCCGATGTCGCACGACGATATCCTGTCGTTCGAGGAGATCGCCGCCTTCACGCGGATCGCCGTCGGGATAGGTATCACCAAGGTGCGCCTCACGGGGGGCGAACCGCTGGTCCGCCGCGGCGTTGTGTCGCTCGTCGCGCAACTGGCCCTCATCGAGGGCATCAGTGATCTCGCCATGACGACCAACGGGCTCCTGCTCGCCGAATATGCCGCCTCTTTGCGTGAGGCGGGGCTCATGCGAATCAATGTCAGCCTCGATACCGTTGACCGTGACCGTTTCCGGGAGATCACCCGACGCGACGAACTCGAGGCGGTGCTTGCGGGGATAGCGGAAGCGCGCCGCGTGGGCTTCCCCGTCAAGATAAATACCGTCATCGAACGGTCGCCCGAAGAGCCCGACGCGGCGGCGGTCGCCGTCTGGGCGGCGGCCGAAGGTCTGCCGATACGCTTCATCCGCCAGATGGACCTCGCTCACGGCCAGTTCTACGGGGTTATCGGTGGGACGGGGGGTGACTGTGCGCACTGCAACCGGATACGCCTGCTTGCCGACGGAAAGGTCAAGCCCTGTCTTTTTTCCGACCTCGGCTTCAGCGTCCGCGAACTTGGCGCGGAAGAGGCGATACGGCGGGCGATCGCGGCAAAGCCTGAAAAGGGGACCTGCAACACCAACGGCGGCTTTTACAATATCGGCGGGTAAGGCTCTTCTCACAAAATCCTTGAAAAAGCCCGTTTGCCCGATTATACTCCTCCGGTGTCCGCAGTCCCCGCGCCTACCGCCTCACGGCCACGGCGAGGGACCGGTAGGGCCATCCCTGAAAAGGGCTGGTCTCCCTGTTTCGGAACGGACGATAGCAGTAACGCGTCATGATAACGGAGCACGGCATGAACATCGGCGAGATGAAAGCGGCCCACAAACGGATCACGCGCTGGGAGTATCAGCCCGGCCGCATCGAGAAAGGCTACAACGACCGCACCCTCCATGTCGACCTTTCGACCAGCACCGTCACGGAAAAACCGGTGACCCCTCTGATGAAGGACAAATTCATCGGCGGCAAGGGGTTCGGGCTCTACCTGCTGTGGCACGCGACCAAGCCGACCACCCAGTGGAACGACCCCGAGAACGAGATCATCATCAGCCCCGGCCCCTGCGCCGGCATCACCCAGTACGCGGGCGCCGGCAAATCGCTGGTCGTCTCGATATCGTCGCAGAGCGGCCGCATCATGGACAGCAATGTGGGCGGCTACTTCGGCCCCTACATGAAGTTCGCCGGGTTCGACGCGATCGAACTGCAGGGCAAGGCGAATGAGGATGTCATCATCGTCATCGACGGCACCGACCATTCGGTCACCATCGAGACGGCGCCCAAGGAGGCGATAGATTCCCATGTGCTCGCCGAACAGTTGACCGAGATGTACGCGAAGGACGAGAAGGACAAGATCAATGTCGCGGTCGTCTCGGCCGGGACCGCCGCCGACCATTCGCTCATTGGGATGCTCAACTTCAGTTTCTGGGACCCGCGCCGCAAGGTGGCGCGCCTCAAACAGGCGGGCCGCGGCGGCATCGGCACGGTGTTCCGCGACAAGCGGATCAAGGCGCTCGTCTGCAAGACCACCGGTATCAAGCCCAACTGGAACAACGTCGTGGACCTGAACAAGATCATCGAGCGCGGCCAGCGGTTCCAGAAGGAGATAAAGGAACTCGACGACAAACAGTGCGAGATGCGCGACAAGGGTACGGCGCACCTCATGGAGATCATGGACGCCTACGATCTCCTGCCGACCACCAATTTCCGCTTCGGCAAGGCGGCCGACATCGGCGAGGACATCAACAAGATACACTCCAACGTGCTCAAGAGCCTGTTCAACCTCAAATGGCGCGATCTGGACGGCTGCTGGTTCGGCTGCGCGATGTCGTGCTGCAAGTCGGTCGACGGCTTCGAACTGAAGACCGGCCCCTACAAGGGCGACAAGGTCACCGTCGACGGTCCCGAGTACGAGACGGCGGCGGGGCTCGGTTCCAACTGCGGCATCTTCGACCCGCTGCACATCATCGAAGCGAACTTCTACTGCGACACCTACGGCATCTGCACCATCACGGTCGGCACGATAACGGCCTTCGTGATGGAGTGCTACGAGGCGGGGATACTCAATAAAGAGCGGACCGGCGGACTGGAACTCAAGTTTGGCAACTCGCTCGCGGCGCTCGAACTCATCCACCAGATGGCGACGGGGAAAGGTTTCGGCGCGATCGCCGGCCGCGGCGCCGAATACATGAAACACTACTTCGCCGATCAGGGGTGGGGCGACCGCCAGTTCCTGAGCGACATCGCGATGGTCAACAAGGGGCTCGAATACTCGCAGTACATGTCCAAGGAATCGCTGGCCCAGCAGGGCGGCTACGCCATGACCAACAAGGGGCCGCAACACGACGAGGCGTGGCTCATCTTCATGGACATGGTCAACAACCAGATACCGTCGTTCGAGGACAAGGCCGAGGCGCTCTACTATTTCCCGATGTTCCGCACGTGGTTCGGTCTGTGCGGCTTCTGCAAACTGCCGTGGAACGATGTCGAGCCGGAGAACAACCGCGAGAAGTATCCGCCCAAAGAGGCGGCCAAGGTTCCCGAGCATGTCGACAACTACCTGACGGTCTTCAAGGCGGTCACCGGCCGCGACATCGACAAGGATGAACTCATCCTTCAGTCGGCCCGCGTCTACAACTTCCAGCGCATCTTCAACATCCGTCGCGGCTACGGTCTGCGGCAGCACGACGCCCAGCCCTACCGCGCCTGCGGCCCGGTCACCAAGCGCGAATACGAGTCGCGGCAGGAACGCTACGACAAACAGCTCGTCGACTGGATGGGGATGACCCCCGAGGCGGTTGCGAAGATGACCGTCGAGGAGAAGATCGCGGCCCATCGGAAATACCGCACCGACCGCTACGAGAAACTGCTCGACGCCGTCTACAAACGGCGCGGTTGGACCCGCAACGGCGTCCCGACCATCGCGTGGCTCAAGGAGATAGGGATGGACCTGCCTGAGGTAATCGAGGTCGTTAAACCGCTGCAGTAAGGCCGCCATGAAAGGAAAGATCATCGTCAACGATCAGGTCATCGACTGGCGCGCGGGCATGACCGTTTCCGACGTGCTCACAGTGATGAACTACACCTTCAAACTGCTCGTCATCCAGATAAACGGGAAGAACATAAAACGCGACGATTGGCCTACTGCGACGGTCCCGGAAGGGGCCGACGTCAAGGTCATCCACCTGATGAGCGGCGGCTAGCCGGCTGTTCTCTTATTTGTTTCCCATCAGTGCGTCGAAACGCTGAACGACCTTCTGGAAGGCATCGGCGTCGGCCGCCGGAAGTTTTGCGGCCACGGTGCCGTGGAATTTGATCGGGTCGATGATCTTTTTCGCCTCGTGCTGCAACTGATAGTGCAGGTGAGGGGCGAACGAGCGGCCGGTATTGCCCACGTCGGCGATATGGTCGCCCGCCGCGAAGCGTTGCCCCGGCTTCAGGTGGACCTTGTCGAGATGGAGCAGGAGCATCTGCACCGCCGGCTGGCTGTCGACCCGCGCGAGGAGCGAATAGCCGTTGTAGCGGGTCTTCCAGTTGGTCTTTTCGACCGTGCCGCTCCATGGGGCGTATATCGGCGTGCCGACCGGCGCCTTGAAATCGAGTCCGTCGTGGCGCGGGCGGCGATCCTTGAGGAGTGAGGTGATCTGTATCCACTCTTTCAGCGGTGATTTTTTAAGCGTCTTTTCGACCGCCGTGCCGTCGGCGTGGTAGAAGGCGGGGAATTTCCGGTCGGATGACTTGAACTGATAGAAACGGATCTCCTTGCCGAGCCGTATCGACCGGTACTGCATCGCGAGCAGTTCGATCTCGTCGGGCGTGTCGGCCCGTTTGGCCTGTTCTTCGGGCGATATGACGCGGAAGAGCAGTTTCATCTCGTCGCCCGGATAGACCTCGCGGCGCATGTCGAGGCTCCAGATGAGGTTGCGCGACACATGGGCCGACAGCAGTTCGGCAAGCCGCTTTTTCCCCGTTTCGGCGGCGATGCGCGCTATCTCGGGATCGTCGGCGAAGGTGTTGTAGAACGAAGCCGATATCTTCACCGTCAGCGCGTAGGTGTCGTTCTTCTTCTCGGGCGTCGGCGGCGTGGCGGTCTGCGGGGTGGCCGGGATCGGTTGCGGGGCCGCTATAGATGGCGCGGAGGCTGGTCCGGCGGTTGGCGGCTCAGGGGCGATCTGCGGGGTTGTGGAGGGAGAATCGGAAGCGCCGGGGCGGCAGAAGAGCGACAGCGCCGACACCGCGATCAGGGCGCCGAAGGCGATGAAGAAAAGCGCTTTCCAGTTGGCCGCACCTTTTTTCGGCTTCAGTTCCTTGGGCATCATTTCTTGCCGCTGTCGAGCGGTTTCCAGACCCGGTCGCTCTCGATGAGTTTCTGGTTCAGGTAGATCGTCTGCAAGAGTCCGTTCAGGTGATTTTTGAACGCCGGTCCGGCCTCGCCGGCGAGATTCTTCTCTTCTTTGGGATCGACCTTCAGATCGTAGAGGAACTCACGCTTGCTGCGCAGGTGAGTAACATATTTATAGCGTCCGCCTTCGATCACCCCGAGATAAATGCCGTTGTAGGGCTGAACGAGATATATCGGTTGCTGCGGTTTGGCGGCGAACATCGAAACGCCGCGGAAGTGGTGACGTTTCGGTTTGATGCCGACCAGCTCCAAGAGGGTCGGCGCGATATCTATCTGCTGATAGGCTTTGTCGGTGATGCGACCCGGCTTGAATCGGCCCGGCGCGATGAGAAGGAACGGGGTGCGGAAGAATTCCTCATACCATGCCGTTTCGTTATGTTGGTAGCCGTGTTCGTTGAGCGGATAGCTGTGATCGCCGGTGACGATGACGATGGCATCCTTCAGATACGGCCGCTTCGCCAGTTCATCGAAGAAGAAGTGGAGCTGTTCGTCGGTCAGGCGGATGCTGTTGGCATAGTGTTCGGGCAGATTCTTGGCGTCGGGATAGAGACGGCGTTTTTCGACCGGCACCTCGTTGAACCGCATATGGTTCATGACGGTGTGGAGCAGGGCGAATACCGGCTTCTGTCCCGACACGACCTCTTCACGGGTGTCGAGATACTCGAAGAACCGTTTGAAGAATATCTCGTCCTCGATACCCCAACCCCACATCCGCTGTTTGTCTTCCGGCGTCAAGAAGGGGACGATGGACAGCGCGGTCTCGACGCCGTTCTTCGTGACGAACCGGCCGGTGTTGTCGAAGTTGATGTCGCGGTATGCCTTGAAGAAGAAGGTGGAGTAGCCGTTATCCCGCAGGACCTGCGGTAGCGACTGGAACTGGACATGCCGGAAACTGGTGAAAACCTTTTGCTTGAAACTCGGGATGATCGAGAAGAGCGTCGCGAACTGTCCTTTTGCCGATTGGATGGAATTGGCATAGAACCGTTCAAAATAGAGACCTTCTTTGATCTTTTCGTTCAGATACGGCGTATAGGGACGTCCGTCGGGAGTGGTGGTCTCGACAACCGCTTTGGAGAAGGATTCTATCTCGACGATGAAGATGTGTGATCTCTTTCCGGTATTTCCGGGCGACAAGGCCATGTTCTCGTTGGTGATAAAGGGATAGGTGTCGGGATCGGTGTTCTTGTCGGTCTGATAGAGGCTGTCGCGCCGAACATAGTCGTGGACCGAACGGAGCACCGCGCCCAGATCGTCGTGGAGCGCAAAGGGGCTGAGCATAAGCCACCCATAGAGCGGGATGGCCGCGGCGGCCGCGATATAGCGGCGAGCTCCGTACTGCCGTTCCCGCATCACCAGTCTTCGTAACGGCGGGATGAAGAGGACCGCGAGCAGTGGGGCGATCCCGATGAGGAGGACATGAAGACTGAGGCTGTCGAGTATCACGATGAGCGACTCAGAGTTCCATGCCTCGCCGGAGTTATCCATCATGACCGAGACGTCGAAGGGTATCTTCGAGCGGAAACGGTAAGTGCCGAACAGATGATAAAAGAAAATATAGATGGAAAAAAGAACCAGATAGGAGCGCGGTCCGATGGAAAGGAGTGTTCCGATGATGAACCAGAGAAGAAGCGCGCCGCACAGACTGCCGAGGATGACGACGATGTCGAAAAGGGCGAAGGTCGGATGGATGACCCCGGCGCGTGTCAGGAACGAGGCGTAGTCAAAGAAGAAAAGTGCAAAAACGATGACGAATGACAATGGTGTCCGTTTGACCAGCGCGAGCAGGCGATTCTTCATAGGACGACGGTGCTCAAAAAAACAATCGACGCATAATGCCTTTTCGGACAAAAAAATCCAGATTTTTTTCAGTTTTCGTCATTTTGCGGTCAGCGGCTTGTCAGCATCCTAGAAGGCGAGGGAACATCCACAGCCGTTGCCGGTAGGCTTGGTGGTGTCGGTGTCGGTGATCAGTGAATCGTGAGTCGTGAGCGGAGAATCGTCATCGATGGTGCCGTCGATGCTTTCGTCGGTCGTCGCATCAACGGATTCATCAACCGTTTCGTCAGGTTGGAAGGTGTCGGTGGCAGTGTCGCTCGTTTGGTCCGTTGTTTCATCCGGTTGCGCAGTATCTTCGTCCGTTGCGGCATCGTTCGTGTCGGCGCTGACCGTCGTGTCTTCATCGGGGGTATCGTCAACGGTGTCGTCGGGGACCGATATCTCGTCAACAGCGTCTATCTCGTAGTAATCGTCCGGCGTGGCATCGACCGTCTCGTCGACCACATCATCGGCGACGGGTTCGTCCGGCTGGATGTCGTCCACTACTTCATCGGGCACTGATATTTCGTCGACCGGGTCGATCTCGTAGAAAGTGTCGGGGTGGTAAACCTCGGGGTAAGCATCTTCGTCATCGGGTTCGATCACAGAGTCCTCGTCGGGGAGAATGACCGCATCGTCGGGCTCGATCACGGTGTCAGTTATGATGATGACCGTGTCGTCCTCCGTCAACAGAGATTCGCTTTCGGCGAGGAGAGCGTCATCGTCAGAGGTGACAGCATCGCTTTCGGAGAGGAGGACATCATCGTCGGGAGTGACGGGGTCTTCGTCGGAGAGTATGTACTTGGCGATATAAGGACTTAATTTGTTGCCAGCCGTCGTAAAGAATCCACAGGCATATAGATCACCATTCCCGTCAATCGCAAGGCTTTCAACACTATTATTCATCCCACCACCGAGGGCACTCCATGCGATACCATTCCACTTTGCAATGTAATTTGCCGTTACACCGCCCGCTATAGTGAAACCTCCTCCGGCGTAGAGATTGCCTGTTCCATCAACTGTCAATATGCGGACATAGTTATTTACCCCTGTTCCCAATGCGCTCCATTCGACTCCATCCCATTTGGCAATGCGGTTCGCCGTCACCCCGCCTGCGGTGGTAAAACCTCCGCCGGCATAGAGATTCCCAGCATCATCGAATACAAGGGTATTGACATACTTATCCATCCCGCTTCCAAGGGCACTCCACGAGGTCCCGTCCCATTTCGCGATGTATTTCGCCGCCACTCCGCCCGCAGTGGTGAAGCTTCCTCCGGCGTAAAGATTTCCCGCATCATCCATTACAAGGGCATAAACATAAGCATCCATCCCGTTCCCGAGGTTGCTCCACACCGTGCCGTCCCATTTTGCAATGTGTTTCGCCGCCACCCCGCCCGCAGTGATAAATCCTCCTCCGGCGTAAAGATTATCCGTATCATCTAACGCGAGGGCAAAGACTCCCGGGTCTTCTCCCGTCATCCCACTATCGAGGGCTATCCATTCGGCACCGTCCCATTTCGCGATACGATTTACCAACACCCCACCTGCGGTGTCAAACTTCCCTCCAGCGTAGAGATTGCCACCTGCATCTAACGCAAGAGATTCGACAAATTTATCCATTCCCCCCCCAAGAGGACTCCAAGTCGCGCCGTCCCACTTGGCGATGCGGTTCGCGGCCACCCCACCCGCGTGGGTAAAGTATCCGCCAAGAAAGAGGTTGCTCACATCATCAAATGTAAGAGCATGGACAGGGTTGCTCACACCATACCCAGGAGAAAACCAAGAAGAGCCATCCCACTGAGCTATACGATTCGCTGTCACTCCACCTGCCGTCGTGAAAGAGCCGGCGGCGTAGAGGGTGCCATCACCGGCAATCACAAGGATTTTGACATGGTCATTCATCCCACTATCAACTGCACTCCAAATCGTACCATCCCATTTCGCGATATATTTCGCCGTCATTCCATCTGCCGTCGTGAAATCACCGCCAGCATAGAGGGTCCCGTCACCGGCCACCGTAATGGTATACACACACGGGTCAACACCAATATCGGTTATCCCGATCCCGAGTGCGCTCCATAAGGTGCCGTCCCATTTCGCGATCCTATTGGCCGACACCCCTCCCGCCGTCTTGAATTTTCCGCCAGCGTAAAGGGTGCCCTCGCCATCTATCGCAAGGGCGCGGACGGAGTCGCTCATACCGCTCCCGAGTGCGCTCCATGCAGCACCGTCCCATTTTGCGATGCGATTTGTCGCCACACCATCCGCCGTGGTGAAGTATCCTCCAACATAGAGATTACCATTCCCATCCAATACTAGAGAATAAACACCACCATTCATCCCATTATTGATGGTACCCCACTGGGTGCCATTCCATTTTGCAATACGGTTCGCCGACACCCCGCCCGCCGTCGTGAAATCACCACCGGCATAGAGGGTACCATCGCCATCCACCGCAAGGGCATACACCGCGCTATCCATCCCGGTCCCCAGCGCGCTCCATGCTGTGCCATCCCATTTCGCGACGCGGTTCACTATTATTCCGTCCGCAGTGGCAAAGTACCCGCCGGCATAGAGATTGCCCGTGCCATCCACCACAAGAGAATATACAGTACCATCCATCCCGCTTCCGAGTGCGCTCCACTGACCGGTTGAGATCGTGAGTCGTGCTATCCGGTTCGCCACAATATCCTTCACGATAGTAAAAGAGCCACCGATGTAGAGATAATCGCCATGCCGCGCCATAGCGTATATCGTACCATCCGTCCCCGGTATTTCCGGATTCATCGACACCCACCGCTCATCGCCGGGAACGGCGTAGCGGGCGGATGGACTGTCGAAACCACCTACCGGCGCTTCTTCTTCCCATGCGAATTCGGGCGGGGTGAGGTTGGCGGTGGCTGGCCCGTCGGCCGACGGCATCTCGCCGCCGCACGCGACAAGCATCAGCCCGATCATCGCAAGAAGTATGTTCCGCACGGCCCGCCCCCGGTTCAATGAAAGATATTCTGCTGGATTTAATCAGAAATCGGAAAGATTGTCAAATTGAAAGATGAAGTCGATTATGCCGTGACATAGGAGCGGCCGACCGCTTTAAGCCCGACCGGCTTTTTCTGGAACAGCATCTTGCGGAACGCTTCGAACCGTTTCACCTGCGCCGGTGTGTAAAGTCGCTCACCGCATTTCTCGCAGACCTCGGCGACCACCTTGAGCACGGCGGTGTCGTTACCGCCCTTGACGATCTTCTCGACCTCTTTCTTCACCACGGCGCCGCCGCAGGTCGGACATTTTTTGAAAGGAAGCATGGCTATTTCCTCCGCTTCTTGTTCTCTATCCACCGCTTCGGATCGGGACGATACACCGTTATGAGTATCGCGTACCCGTTCTCTTCGTTGTATCCCCACACCGAATGTATCGGCTCTTCGCGGTAGTTCTTTCCCGCTATGAGGATGCTCGGACAGGGCTTGTCTTTCGGGTATTCCTCGATGATCTCGCCGTGCAGGACCGACTCGAAGATGTCCTCGTACAAAAGCCGGTCGTTCTGCGCCTCGTCATCGGCGTGTTCGGTGACCCGGTAATGTTCTTTGGCAATGGCGTCCAAGATGTCGGCGAGTTTCATCGGTCCCTCTCCCGGTTCCGGCCCATTGTACCAACGGACGATATGATGTCAAGACGGAGGTGATTTTCCGAAGAGAATTGCGCCCTAGAACAACACCGAACAGCCGCAGCCGTTGCTGGTGACGGTCCGTTTGACCAGCGCGAGCAGGCGATTCTTCATAGGGCGACGGTGCTCAAAAAAACAATCGACGCATAATGCCTTTTCGGACAAAAAAAACCAGATTTTTTTCAGTTTTTTGTCATGTGCCGACGATCGGCCGGTCGAGTTCGAACTGCTTCAGATGGCAGAGCTTCGTTCGGTTGGTGTCGAGGTCCCACAGGTGCATCGGATTTCCCTGACACAGCCGCCATTCGGGACACTTCACGCAGTCGCCGGTCCGCATCCATTTGCGGTCGCGGAATTCCTTGTAGCCGTGCTCCCAGACATCGATGAATGGCTGTTCGAAGACATTGCCCTGCTTGAAGCGGCGGTCGATATTGGGGCAGGCGAGTATATCGCCGTTGACCATGATCCCCGCGACATTGACCCCGGCGCGGCAGAACCAGTCGTGGCCGCGGACGCGGTGTTCGTAACAGCCGAGATAGCCCGATTCGGAGTAGGTGACCTTCATCCCCGGCTTTTTGCGGTAGGCGATTATCTTCTGCATGAGATAATGAAAATCCTCTTTGCCGAGGAACAGATCCGGGGTCTGCACCGCGCGGCCAATGGGGGAGATGGTGAAGAAGCGCCACCGTTTGAGCCCCATCGATTTCACGAGGTCGTATATCTTATCGAGTTCGCCGATGTTGCGCTTGTTGACGCAGGTGATGACATCCATCACGCGGTAGAAGGGGTTCTTGAGGAGCAGTTCTATGGCGTTCACCGCTTTGCGGAACGATTTTTTGTCGCCGCGCAGCCAGTTGTGGGTCTCTTCAAGGCCGTCGAGCGATACGGTGACCGAATGCATCCGCGCCTCTTTGGCCTTCTTGATCATCTCGGTGTCCCACGCGTAGCCGTTGGTGACCATCCCCCACGGGAATTCGCGCTTGATGATCTCCTTGCCGAGGTCCCAGACGCCGGGATATATCGTCGGTTCGCCGCCCGAGAGGACGATCATCACCTTGTGGGAATCGTACTTCGTCTTGATGCCGTCGAGCGTCTCGAGTATCTTGTCGGCGGGGAGGTCGGGCAGGGTGTCGTTCTTCTGGCAGTCGCTACCGCAGTGGATGCAGGCGATATTGCAGCGGTGGGTCAACTCAAAGAAGATGTAGCGCAATTCATGGAGTTTCCGCTCGTAGTGCTGTTTTAAGGGGAGCAGCGCCCGCTTGGCGACGCGCTTGATGCTCATTTCTTGACGAAGGGCCGCGATATCGGGCCGTAGTCGGTGGTCATTTCGTCGGGCTGTTCGATGATCGCGTCGGCGTCGGTCGCCAGTTCGTCATAGTCGGTCTGCACCGGACCGTATTCCATGGCTGGGTCGTCGGAGATGATCGGTTCGTCGGCGTCGGCGTAATCGGTGTCGGGGGGGCCGTAAAGGGTGTCGAAGTCGCTGGGGAAATTATCGTAGTCGGTCTGTACCGGGCCGTATTCCATGGCTGGGTCGTCGGAGATGATCGGTTCGTCGGCGTCGGCCGGTGCGAAATCGGTGTCGGCGATACCGTATTTGGTGGCGTCGGTGTATTCGTCGTTGTCGGTCTGGTACTGATCGTAATCGGTCGGACCGGGGCCGTACTCGAGCGGAGGATCGTTCTCGGGGCCGCAACCGATGATCGACATCGCGGCGGCCGTCGCGAAGCACATGAGTTTGTAAAAACCTTTCGTCATGAGATCCTCCCGGATATCAGTCGCAGGGGGCGGCGGCCCCTTCGCATTCACAGGTCGCCGTACACTCGCTGATATAGCGCGTTCCGCCGTCACAGCACCACGCGTTCATATCGGTCGGCACACAGCCGCAGCCGCCGACCGTTATGGAATCGTCGTCGGGCGTTTCGACAACGGCATCGTCGTCGGGGGAGGATGCCGTATCGGTGTCGGCGTCGTTCTCGCCTCCTTGCGTGGCGCAGGTCCCGTTCTGCTGTGAGGCGCACTGTCCGGTATGGTAGTTAAGGCAATTGGCGAAGCAGGTGTTGAAAACGGTCGTCACGCCGTCGCAGCAGACCGGTTCGTAGAGCGGATCATCGCCGCAGGCACAGTCGGCGGCCGAGAACGACGAGGTCGGGTCGTCGTCGCTTACTTCGGCGTCGTCGGAAACTGCGGTGTCGGGCATCGTGGCGTTGTCGGCGGCCATCTCGTCATCGGCGCCGTCCTGATTGTTGTAGTCATCGGTCGCTGGTGCGGCGGTGTCGGCGCTGGCCGCCGAGTCGTTATAGGCGCCGTTGCCCGGAGAGTCGGGCCCTTCGGCGATATCTTCGGCGGGGTTGCCGCCGGTGCCGTCGGCGGTGTCTTTCTGATCATCGGTGCTGCTTCCCTCTGCGCCGGAAAGACTCTTGTCGAGTTCGATGACCTGTTCGCACGAGGCGACAAGTAAAAGCGCTAGAAGCGCCGCTATGATCGCGATGTCAGCGCGCATCACCATTCTCCAGAAGGTCGCGGATCTCGTCCTTTTTATATCCGGCGGGGAAAACCTGCAAGTATTTTCTGCACGAAGGAAGGGTTCCGATGCTCTGCTTCACCTCGGCCTTGCACCCTTTGATGAGCAGTTCTTCGCGAAATACCGAACCGCCGTCCACGATCTCGCCGTGCGCTTTGAGCACCGCGAGGATGTCGCCGAAACGGCCCTCCTTCTCATGGAGCCGCACGATCTCGAAGAGCGCCTTGTCTTTCTCGGCGCCCTCGGCGAGTTCCTTTTCGAACCAGCCCATCGCCGTGGTCGCATCGTTGGCCTTGAGCGCGCCGCGGCCCATTTTCAGGAACGAGGCGGGCTCGACGGCGACCGGTTCCGGAACCGTCGCCTTGATCGCGCGGTGTTCCTTCGGGATCGCTACAACCGCCTTCGGTTCGTCGGCGAAGGTGCGCGACATGCCGCCGGAGAGAGCGACCGAGTCGTTGGAGCGGCCGTCGATCACCTCGACCAGCCCTTCGGTGACCGTCACGGTGAGTTTCACGCCGTCGGTGTCGAGCGTGAAGCGGGTGCCGAGCACGCGGACCATATAGCGGTCGGCGGTATGGATGATGAAATCATTCCCTTTCTCTATGGATACCTCGACGGTGCCTTTCGCGAGACGCAGCGTTTCGGCGCCGTCGGCGGCAAGCGTGGCGGTTCCCTTGACCGTTAGGGCGGCGCGGCCGTGGGCTATCGCGACGCCGTCGGCGAAAGCGCGCGGAGTGGCGTCGAGCGCCGGGGCGGTCTTGGGGGCCGGATCGTTATCGACGAACTTCGACTCGTCGGTGGTGGTACTGGTGGCGAACCCGAAGTAGGCCGCGACGATCACGAGCGCCGCCGCCGCGCCGAGCGCGATGCGGGGCAGGGTGAAGAGCGCCGCGAAGAAGCCGGGCTTCTCATCCGCAAGGTAGCCGAAGCTCCGCGCCGCGATACGGTCTATCGCCGCGTCGTCGGCCGCCGCGAGGGTCAATAGCGGTTCGGCGGCGAGATGCCGTTCCAGCAGATCGGCGCATTCGGCGCACCGGTCGAGATGTTCCGCCATCTCCGGGGTGAGTTCCGCGCCCCGTTCGGTCAGAGCGGTAAGCTCCGCGATGGAAAGATGTTTTTCGTTCATGACGCCGTGCCGTATGCTTTAGTTAGTAATCGTGCCATATCCTTCCGGCCGTTGTAGACGCGTGACCACACCGTCTGCAACGGTACCTTCAGGAGTTCCGCTATCTCTTTGAGGGTCAATCCCTCGATCTCGAACATCACCAGCGCCATCCGTTTCTCGGCCGATATCTTGCCGAGCGCCTCATGCACCTGTTCATGACTTTCGGTCGCCATAAGCGCCGCCGCGGGCGACTCCTCTTTCTCTTTTTCCTGCCCGGAGGCGAGGTTGGCGAAAAATTCTATCGGTTGGGAAATGATGCTCGGGTCCTTGTGCCGCTTAATGTAGCGGTATGCGGTATTGACCGATATGCGGTACAGGAAGGTCGAGAAAGAGGCGTCGCGCCGGAAATTCTTCGCCGATTTAGCGAGTTCGATGAAAATCTCCTGCACGATATCCTCCGCCTCCGGTTTCGATCCGTAGATCCGGTACACCGTCGCGCTCACCTTGCCGTGGTAGCGCCGTACCAGCTCCCGCCATGCCCCTTGGTTCTTGTTCAGAGCCAAGTCAAGCAGGGCCTCATCCTTCATTTCTCCAAGAACCGGGTGTGTGATCTGCGCCACAGCCTTCATGCTCCTTTAGTGAACCGTTCTCCGTCTATTTATTGAGGTATTTTGTGAAACAAGCAAAAAAAACCGCGATTTTTTCAACACCCATTGAAATCACAAAGGAAAAACTTACTAACAGTTTCCTAAAATTTTGCTTGACAATATATATAAAAGAGGGTTAAGTGGAAGCGGCTTCCGCGTGTGCGGATGTTTAATTGTTTTTTTTCTGGAGGATATGATGAACAGTTATGTGAGCGCGGTCCTCAACGACCTCAAGACCCGGTATCACTGGGAGAAGGAGTTCCTGCAGGCCGCTGAAGAGGTGCTCGATTCGCTTACCCCGATCGTCGAGCGCGAACCGAAGTACAAAGCCCACAAGATCCTTGAGCGCATCGTGGAGCCGGAACGCACCATCATGTTCCGCGTCCCGTGGATCGACGACAAGGGCGAGTTTCAGGTCAACCGCGCCTATCGCGTACAGTTCAACAGCGCCATCGGCCCCTACAAAGGCGGCATCCGCTTCCACCCCAATGTGACCCTTTCCACCCTCAAGTTCCTCGGTTTCGAACAGATATTCAAGAACTCCCTCACCGGCCTCCCCATGGGCGGCGGCAAGGGCGGCTCCGACTTCAACCCGAACGGCAAGTCCGACGGTGAAGTGATGCGTTTCTGCCAGTCGTTCATGACCGAACTGTTCCGCCACATCGGTCCCGACACCGATGTCCCGGCGGGCGATATCGGCGTGGGCGGCCGCGAGGTCGGCTATATGTTCGGCCAGTACAAACGGCTCGCCAACGAGTTCACCGGCGTGCTGACCGGCAAGGGGCTCAACTGGGGCGGCTCGCTCGTTCGTCCCGAAGCGACCGGCTTCGGCGTGGTCTACTTCGCGGAAGAGATCTATAAATCCAAGGGCGACAGCCTGAAGGGCAAGAAGGTCGCGATATCGGGCTTCGGCAATGTCGCGTGGGGCGCCGCCATCAAGGCGAACGATCTGGGCGCCAAGGTCGTGACCATCTCCGGTCCCGACGGCTATATCTACGATAAGGACGGCGTGAGCGGCGAGAAGATAGAGTATATGCTCGAGATGCGCGCCAGCGGCCGCGACAAGGTCGAGGACTACGCGAAGAAGTTCAAAGGCGCCGAATTCCACGCCGGGAAACGGCCGTGGGAAGTGGCGGTCGATGTGGCTCTTCCGTGCGCCATCCAGAACGAACTGGACGACAAGAATGCCGCGACCCTCATAAAGAACGGCTGTAAGGTCGTGGTCGAAGGTTCCAATATGTCCTCCACGCTCGAGGCGGTCAAACTCTTCACCGAGAAGAAGATACTTTTCGCCCCCGGCAAGGCTTCCAACGCCGGCGGTGTCGCGACCAGCGGCCTTGAGATGTCTCAGAACTCGATGCGTCTGGGCTGGACCCGCGAAGAGGTCGACCAGAAACTCCACCAGATCATGATCAACATCCACGCCGCCTGCGTCAATGCGGGGAAGGAATACGGCTTTGAGGGCAACTATGTCGTCGGCGCGAACATCGCCGGCTTCAAGAAGGTCGCCAACGCGATGATCGATCAGGGTCTCGTGTAATTAAAATCCCGTCAAGGTCCCTTTGACAAGGGACCGGAAGGTTCCGGGGGGTCGCAAGACCCCCCGTTTTTTTCACCCTCAGAAAGAACCTTTTCTCTACCGAAAAGGTCTATACCGCTACGATGAGTTGTTGTTGTCTGTTGGGGGAGTCTGCCATGCAAAAGATCCTAATGCTTTTTGTAGTTGTGCTCTGCGGCCTGATCTCTTGTGATAATTCGACCACCCAAAACGCCGCCGATAGTGATGCCGCTATCGTCGATACCGATGCGGCGTCGGAGGATGCCGATAGCATGTTGTCGGGCGATGACCCGGGCGAAAGCGATCAGTTGTTGAGCGAGGGCGATGCGCTGTTAAACGAGGGTGACGATTTGCTGAGCGAGGGGGGTGAACTTCCCGATGCCGAGGGCTTCGGCTCCGATGAATCGTGGACGGTGCGCTGGGGGAGCGATTCGTACGATGTGGGTAACGCATTGGCGCTGAAGGGCGCAGAGGATATCTATGTCGCCGGTGCGACGTGGAGCACCCTCGACGGCAATACGCGTGTCGGTCTCAGCGACGCGGTCATCGCCCATTGGCGTTCCGACGGCACACCGGTGTGGGCCCGGCAGTTCGGTTCGCAGAATGATGACAACGCCGCCGCCGTGGCGGTCGGCGGTAACGGGACCATTTATGTGGCCGGTTGGGCCGCCGGGCCGCTCGATGGATCGGAGCCTCCTCTGCATACCTGCGGCTATGGTCGTCACCTGTATCCCTGCCCCGACATCTTTGTTGGTGCATGGGCGGCCGACGGTTCGTCGCTTTGGATGCGGTCGTGGGGTGTGGAGACTGCGGAGGACTATGGCCGCAGCATAGCGATCGACGGTGCCGGCGCACTCTATGTCACCGGGGACACCCACGGTTCGCTCGACGGCAACACGCTCCAGCGGGACGATCTGTGCGATTCGGGCTACGGAGCGCCGCCGTGCAGCGATATCTTCCTGACCAAATGGGATGCGGCGGGGACCAAACTCTGGACCCGGCAATGGGGGACCGGCGCGGCCGATAGCGGTAGTGCGGTGACGGTCGATGACGCGGGTTCGGTGTATGTCGCCGGCAACATCGATCTGCACATGCCGCTCAATACCGGCGATTTGATATATGACGCCTTCGTTACCAAGCTGAGCTCCGACGGTATCGAACAATGGACGACGCGGATAACCCCGGATGGCGGCGCGATGACCACGGCAGCGGTCGTAGCGCGGAATGGTTATGTCTATGTCGCCGGGACCTCCGGTTCTCTCGACAGAAGCAGTTCTCAGGGGGGAAGCGACCTGTTCCTTTCCAAGATCGATCCCACTGACGGGAGTGAGATATGGATGGTGCAGTGGGGTAGCGCGCTCAACGAACAGGCCTTCGGCATGACCATCGACGATGCGGGAACGATATTCGTGACGGGTCATACCTACGGAGTCTGGGATGCTCTGGTCAACGCGGGCGGCGCCGATATCTTTCTTTCGGCATGGAGCGCCGAAGGGGTCGAATTGTGGAGTAAACTGTACGGTGATGCGGGTAGCGAGACCGCCGGCGCAGTGATCGCCGGACCGGCGGGAGAACTCTATCTTACCGGACAGTCCAGCCCGCAGGCCGATAAGGCGCTCTACTATGATGAATCTGCCGATATCCTGCTCATGAAGCGGGTCGCCGAATAAGTTTTTCAATAAAAGAGTCCCTTTCCTTATACTAAAGGGCCGGACCTGTTCGATGGAGGATGCTATGAAACGGTTTCTCGTTCTCACGGTATTATTCGGAATGCTTGGCCTTTTCGTTTCCTGCGGTGGTGATGACCAGAAGGAAGATCCCGCGACCACGGTGAAATATCAGGCGGCCGACGAACACGCGGCGGCGGTGAGTCCCGCTGTGGTCGCCGCCAACAACGACTTCGCGGCGCGCATCTTCGAGGTCATGGCGACCGCCGAACAGGGGAAGAACCTCATGATATCGCCGCTGTCGATAGAGCTGGCGCTCGCGATGACGATGAACGGTGCCTCGGGCGACAATCTGACCGAGATGCAGACGGTGCTCGGGTTCGATGACCTGACGCTCGCCGCGATCGACGCGCAGTTCCTCCACCTCATCAAGAGCCTTGAATCGGCCGACAAGGACATGGTGCTCGCCATCGCCAACTCGATCTGGATGGACGACCTGTTCGAACCGCGCGTCAAGACGGCCTTCAAGGAGGCGCTCCTTGCCTCTTTCGAGGCGGAACCCTACACGGTCGACATGGCCGACACCGCTACCGTGGACCTCATCAATCAGTGGGTGAGCGACAACACCAACGGCAAGATAGAGAAGATCATCGACGATATCAACGACGACACCGTCATGTTCCTCATCAACGCCCTCTATTTCAAGGCGGCGTGGACCGTCACCTTCGACGAGGATCGCACCTACGACGGCCAGTTCGAACTGACCGACGGCACGCAGAAGACGGTCAAGATGATGACCTTCAAAGAGGCGCAGGAGTTCAAATTCTTCTCCAGCGGTTACGGCGCCGCGGGCGGCTACAGCGCGGTGCGGCTTCCCTACGGCCGCGACAAGTTCGCCTTCTACGGCTTCATCCCGAACGACGGGACGGTGGACGACTTCATCGGGCGGATGGCCGACGAAGGGCTCGACGGGTTCTTCACCAACCTCGTCGCCACCGAAGAGGTGCCGGTGCTTCTGCCGCGCTTCAAGTTCGCCTACGAGAAGTCGCTCAACGAGATACTTCAGGCGCTCGGCATGGAACAGCTTTTCGCGCCGGGCGGCCTTCTGAACATGGCCGATCAGGGCGAAGGGCTTTATGTCTCCGAGGTGAAGCACAAGACCTACATCGAGGTCAACGAGCAGGGGACCGAGGCGGCGGCGGTCACATCGGTCGAGGTGGGCGAAACATCGGTGCCGGAAGGTTTCTACGCTACCAAACCCTTCGTGTTCGTCATTCGCGACGACCGTTCGGGCACCATCCTGTTCATGGGCAAGGTCGAAGACCCGTCACAGGAATAGGGTTTAATTTCTTTGATAAAAGGTTTCCTTTCCTTATACTAAAGGGGCGTCTTTGCTGGAGTGAGCCATGCATGCGATCCTGTTCCTGACCCGCCAATGCACCCTGAAATGCTCCTACTGCTATGTCGAGAAACATGAGAAGTCTCATATGCCTATAGAAGTTGCGCTCAAGGCGGCCGACCTCGTTCTGGAGAAGTCGGTGGAGGAGAAGAAAGCGCGCATCAGCTTCTTCGGCGGCGAACCGTTCTTGCGGTTCGATGTCATGCGCGAAGTGACCGACTACGCCGAAAAGAAGGCGAAGAAACTCGGCGTCGCGCTCAAACTCCATGTCGCCACCAACGGGACCCTCATCACCCCCGAGATCATCGACTGGATCGCGAAGAAGAAACTGACGGTCGAACTGTCGCTCGATGGCGTCCCGGCGGCACAGGACGCGAACCGCCCCTTCAACGACGGACACGGCAGTTACGCTGCCGTCGTCAAACACCTGCCGACGCTCTACAAAAAAGCGAAACACCTCGTCGCGGTGGCGGTCGTCTCTCCCGCGACGGCGCATCGGCTCTACGATTCGACGCTCCATGTCATGGACGACCTCGGCATCCGCAACTTCGTCCCGGTGGTCGACTACACCGCGAAGTGGGACGAGGCGGGGCTCTATACCTTAAAAGAACAGTACGAGAAACTGGCCGAGTGGTATCTGGAACGGTCGCGGACCCGCAAAAAGGATCTGTTCTACTACTCGCTCTTCGACGCTCATATCGCGGCGCATATCAAAGGCGGCTTCCGCCCCGGCGATTTCTGCGATGTGGGGCGCAACATCTTCGCGGTGGCCGAGGATGGCCGGATATTCCCGTGCGTCCGGTTCGCCGGGAAGCCGGAGCGGGCGGCGGGGTTCGTGATGGGCCATGTCGACACCGGCTTCATCATGAAGAAATGCCACGAGATCGCGGCCGAGAACCTGAAGCCGCGCACCAACTGTCAGGGCTGTTCGCTCGACGGCCGGTGCTTCACCTACTGCCCGTGCCTCAACTGGGACACGACCGGCGAGATGACCACCGTGCCGGGTGTGCTGTGCGCCAACGAATCGATGCTCATCCCGATAGCCGACCGGCTGGCGCGCGAACTCATCGCCGAAAAGAACCCGGTCTTCATGCGGAAGCATTATAAGAAGGAAATAGAACCGATAGACATTGTGTGAGGTGAGGCCATGAACACGAACTTCCAAGTGCGCAAAGTGACCGGCTACGACCCCGGTTATCCGGTGGGACGGCGCCGTCCGGGGCGGCTTGAGGCGCGGCCGCTGAAGTTCCTTTTCCTCGTGGTGGGGTTCCTCTTCTTCTTCAGCGGATTCGGCTGTACGAATAAAGTGGAAACGACCGGCGTGCAGGTGGCCGATGATGATTCGATCGCGGTCGATACAACTGATCAGCCCGACACGAATCAGCCCGACTACTCCGATCTGCAGGGGGTGACCGATCCCGATTTCCCGATTGATGATGCGGCGGTGCCCGATGCCGACGATGAGTTGGGTGGCGAGCCGATACCCGATGTGCCGCTACCCGACGATACGCTGATGTCGGACTATGATGAACAGCTTGGTGGTGCGCCGATACCCGACGAGGTCATTGTTCCTGATTACGATGATATACTGACCGGCGACGCAGTGCCTGATGTCGAACTGCCCGATGTGGACGAAGTGTTGGCGGGTGATCCGATACCCACCATGAGTCTGCCGAAGAGGCGATAACTATTTCACGATCCTGATGCGGGCGTCGACCGCGACGACCTGATCGCCTTTGCCCAGCAGCGGGTTGAGGTCCATCTCGAATATTTCAGGAGCGGCGGTGACGAGCGCCGAGAGGCGGACGACCACATCGGCGAGTTTTTCTTCACTCACCGCCTGCTGGCCGCGGGCACCCTTCAGTATCTTGTAGCCCTTGAGCGACCGGATCATCGCGAGCGATTCGTCCTTGGTGAGTGGCGCGAGTCCCGAATTGACATCCTTCAGCACCTCGATGAAGATGCCGCCCAGTCCGCACAGCACCATGTGCCCGAACTTCTCCTCGAACTTCGCCCCGGCGAACAGTTCGATGCCCGACAGCATCGGCTGGAGGAGGATGGCGGTGGTCTCCTTTATCTTCATCATCCGGTCGAATTCCTTCTCGACCGTTGCGTCATCCTTCACGCCGAGCACGACCCCGCCCACATCCGATTTGTGGACCGGCCCGACCACCTTCATGACGACGGGATAGCCCAATTTCTTCGCGGCGGCGACGGCGTCTGCCTTCTTGGCGACCACCGCCTCTCCGGCGCGCGGGATGCCGGCGGCGTCAAGCAGTGTCTGGACGGCGGCCGGTTCGAGGTAGCCCTCCTTCGCTTCGGCGATGACGGTGCGTATCTTGGCGGTGTCTATCTTGGGCAGTTCTATCTTCGCGGGGGCCGGCTTGGCGGTGTGGAGCGTCTTGGCGATGGCGTTGCCGAGCACCACCTCGTCGGGGAAGTTGATGCGCCCTTTCGACAGGAACTCCTTCACCTCGTCGGCGGCGTTGATGATGCTGGGAAGGACCGGGAAGATGGGCTTTTTGCAGGTTTTCATCTTCTCGTCGAGCACGCGGTAGGCGTCATAGACCGGGAAGAGACCGGGCGACCCGAATATGACCACCATGCCGTCGATGTTGCTGAATTTGGTTTCGCAGGCGTCGATGATCTCGCCCAGTTGCTGGGCGCTGCCGGTGGCGAGGAAGTCTATCGGGTTGCCGACCGACGAACCGGGGAACAGTTTCGCGAGCAGATCCTTGGCCGCGTCGCCTTCCAGATGCGGCACCTCAAGCCCGTTATTGGAAAGCGAATCGGTGAGCATGACCGCGGGGCCGCCGGCGTGGGTGATGATGGCGATGTTTTTCCCCTGCAGTTCCTTGTGCATGAAGACCGACGCGACCGCGACCAGCTCCTCGCGCCCCGCGCAACGGACGATCCCCGCCTTGCGGAAGAGCGCCGAGACGGCGGCGTCGGGGGAGGCCAGCGCGCCGGTGTGGGACGATGCGGCGCGGCTGCCCGCCTCGGACGAACCCGACTTTATCGCGGCGATGCGGCACCCTTTGCGGATGAGGCTCTGGGCGTGCTTGAGAAGCATATCGGGCTTCTTCACATTCTCGATATAGAGGAGTTTCACGCGGGAACTCGTCTTCGGGTCGAACGATTCGTCGAGGTGGGCGAGCACCTCTTCGACGCCGAGTTGCGCCGAATTGCCGACCGACCAGATGCTGGAGAACGACAGCCCCTTGGGCATGGACGCTTCCATGATGAAGACCGCCGTCGCGCCCGAGCCGGAGATGAGGTCGCAGCCGAACGGGTCGAGCCGCGGGATGGGGGTGGTGAAGACGCCGGCGTAGTGGGTGGTCAGCGCGCCGATGCAGTTGGGGCCGACCAGCGACCCGCCGACCGACTCGATCTTCTTGACGATCGCTTTTTCCAGTTCGCGGCCCGCCTCGCTCTCTTCCGAAAATCCGGCCGAGAGGATGATGAAGGCCTTGGTCCCTTTCTGGTCGGCGAGGATGGTGACCGTTTCGAGGCAGAACTTCGCGGCGACCGCGATGATGGCCATATCGACCTGCGGCAGATCGGCGACCGTGGCGTGGCACGCGATCCCCTGTATCTCCTTCTCTTTCGGGTTCACGGCGTAGATCGGGCCTTTGAACCCGGCGTCCTTGAGGTTCTTGAGCACCTTGCCACCCGGCTTGGCCAGTTCGTTCGAGGCGCCGACGACGACGATGCTCTTGGGTTCCAACATCTGGCGACTGATCATGAGTGACTCCTATCTGAACTGTTAGTGATCGACCACGGGGGCATCCTAACAAAAGGAATCGGCCGCCGCAAATTTTTCTGAAAAGGGGCATTTTTCCCTTTGACAAGAGGAGCCGTTGTGCTATCATGCGCTATCTTTTCAAAGGGGAGTGGGGCATGTCCGGCAAAGCGTTGTTCTCGGTACTTTTTGCGGCGGTCCTCCTGCCGGTGGTGGTCGCCGGAGCGGCGGACGAAGATGCGCTTCTGAACGACGAAGATATGATCGTCGACTTCGGTGTGAATTTCGACATTCCCGAAAACGCAACCGCTTGGCCTGATGGTCGCGAGAAAATATCCTGTTCCTGTCGAACCAACACTGATCCTGCCGATGCATGGTGCGAAGGTCGAGCGATGTATTTTCTTGTTAAGCTCCAGAATTGGGGTTGGGATATCGCATACAATGTTACTCTTGTTGACGAACTGGATGATGCCCTTGAGTATGTGCCCGGCACGACCGAGATAGCGACCGATGTAGACAACTACAATGTCAATGTATATCGTGTATGGCAACCGATACCTGATGGGATGAACTATACTTTTCCTCTCGCGGGCGAAGGATATAAGGTAGCCGATTACATGGAATACTGTGATCAGTCAACTTGGTTTTGTGCGGATAGTCTGCTGATCCGCTTCATGGTGATACCGAAAGAGGGCATCCCTGCGAACCGCATCATTTCCAACTCGGCAATCATCAAAGAGGCGGGGAGCGACGAAAATACATGGTATCGTACTAACAGGAACGTTCCACTCCGACTGCATAAGGGTGTCTGTCTGACGAAGGCAGAATGCTACGAGCCCTCACAAAGGGATTGTGGTGGCGAGATTTTCTCGGACGATTGTGTGGCTTTTGGCTGTCCTGACGGCTTCGTATGCAATGAGGATACCGGCATATGCGAAGAGGTCGCCGAGACAGACGAAGATTCAACAATAACCGATGACTCTTTAATTGATAATGTCACGTCCGACGCCGACACGGTGAAGCCGAAGGACGGCGGTTGCGGGTGTTCTCTGGTCTTCTGACCCGTTCCTCGCGCATAGAAATTTGGTCGTTAGCCTTTATTTTTCGTGATAAATGGCTCTTGTTAGCCTTGATATTTCGCAAAAAATAGTCATTGTTAGCCTTGATTTTTATAGAAAATGTCTTACAATGCCTTTGAGAACAGGAGGTTAGAAAAACCATGAAAAGACACGTCGACGAACGCCTTACGGCATGGAAAAACAAACCATATCGAAAGTCGCTGTTGCTCCGTGGCGCCCGGCAGGTCGGCAAGACCTATTCGGTGCGGGAGTTGGCCAAGCAGTTCCCTTCTTACATCGAGGTCAACTTCGAACTGATGCCGAAGGTGCGGACCTTTTTTGAAGAGGACAGGGAACCGCAGGAACTCGTCAGAAAACTTTCGTCGTATTTCAACATGTCCGTCACGCCGGGAGAGACGCTTCTTTTTCTCGACGAGATACAGGCGTGCCCCGACGCCCTCCATTCCTTGCGCTATTTTTACGAAGAGATGCCCGGCCTGCATGTTATCGCCGCCGGGTCGTTGCTTGAGTTCGCGCTGGAAGAATTGTCGTCGTTCGGCGTCGGTCGGATCGAGTTCCTGTACATGTATCCGCTCTCGTTCTTCGAATTTCTCGAGGCGACCAAGGCCGGCAGGCTGGTATCGCTCATCAAGGAGATGACCCCCGACAAACCGCTCGACGGACCGTTCCACGACAAGTTGATGGAGCTGATGCGCTATTTCATCATGACCGGCGGAATGCCGGAGGTTGTCGCCACCTTCGCCGGGACCAACGATGTCGCGGCGGCGGTTCGGGTACAGAACGCTCTTCTTCTGTCGCTGACGAACGACTTCGCAAAATACCGGAAACGCGCTCCCACCCGTCGGCTCACCGAAGTGTTCCGCTCCATCGCGATGCAGTCGGGCTCGAAATTCAAATACAGCGCCGTATCCGACGAAAGTTCGACGCTTATAAAAGACTCGCTCGAGTTGCTGATCAAGGCGGGGATCGCTTATCCCGTGATCCATAGCGATGCGCGTGGCGTGCCGCTTGGCGCGCAGATCCGCCCGAGGCGTTTCAAGGTCATTGTTTTCGATACCGGACTCACGATGCGGCTACTGGGCATGAAGACCGCCGAGGTCGTGACGACGCCCTTCGAGGAGCTGGTCAATCGCGGCAGCCTCGCCGAACAGTTCGTGGGGCTCGAATTGATGAAGGCATCGCCGCCCGAGGGACCGTCGGATCTGTATTATTGGCATCGGGAAGCGGCTGCGAGCAATGCTGAACTCGACTATGTGACCACTTACGAGCGACAGATCGTGCCGATAGAGGTCAAGAGCGGTTCGCGCGGCAAGATGCAGAGCCTTTACCGGTTCCTTGACGAACGCGGCCTGCAGCGGGGATTCCGCGTTGCCGGTGAACCGGCGGGGCAATATGATCGCATCATTGTTCTGCCGCTCTATGCCGTGGCGAACCTTCAGGACGAGAAATGGATGCGCGACAATTTCCCCTCGCGCGCATGAACAATTAATTTTACAAAGGCGCACGAATTTAGTATAAAAGAGGGCCTATATTGTGCTGTGAGGTGTTATGCTTATTCCATTCGATAGAAATGTGCTGTATATTCAGAAACTTCCGGGAAGATACCTCTTTTCGGTCCTGAATGATCTGTTCCGTTACGAGAAAGACCTCTCGGGCTATCTGTTCTGCGCGGGTCAGGGAACGGTCGGGTATCTGTTCTTCAAGAACAACAAAATGCTGGGGGCGCTCGCGTTCCAGGTGCCGGGCAACGGCGGTATGCTCCAGCCGATATCGTTCCGCCACCTCATAGAGAACGACAACATCGATGTTTACGCCAATGTGGTCGAGGAATCGACGATACTCGACAGCATCTATCGTTTCTTTGCTTCGGCCTGCATCCTGCATGCGCCGCTTGCCTACACCGATGTCTCGAAGTTCATGGGCACCTTCGTTGACGAGAGTTTTTCCGGTATGGCCGGCTTCCAGCAGGGGATGGTCTGGAACATGGCCTTTTTCGATCGCGGCCGTTTCCGCTATTTCCTCTACTACCACCCCGATACCAAGTCCTACGCCTACGAGAACGATCAGTCGGTCTTCGCCCGCTATGTCGAGTTGCTGCCGAAGCTGACGCCGGTCCTCACGGCGCGCGATTTCCGCGGCAAGGGTTCGGCCGACGGCATCAACGACATCGTCGTGGCGCAGCAGAAGGACATCGTGGTCAATCTCCTGCTCGGTTATTTCGATATCTTCGACTTTATCCTGCAGATGCTCCTTGACAAGGCGACGCCGCAGCAGGTGGAAAAACTGCTCAAGGAGATGTTCGACCAGTTGCGCGAGAAGTACGATCCGCTCTATCGCAAGGTACAGTTCTCGCAGGATACGCTGTCGGTCAATTGGATGGACATCCTCGACGACCGCAAATACATACCCCTTCAGTACCGCTTCGAACACTATCATCTCTACATCGATGAGGTGTGGAAGCGGCTTCTCAATGCCCTCATCACCACGGCGGGTGAGCAGGGGGTCGCGACGCTCAGGGAAAAGATCACGAAGTATATGTCGCTGGTGGATAAGGATGAGCGTGAGCTCAAGAAAATGCTCTACCGGCTCGAACAGCAGTGTGAGACGAAGGGATAACCGCTAGCATTCAGGAGAAGGGGCGTCATGGGTCTGAAACTCGTCGTTGAGAATGATCGCAATGAACTATCGGTACATGGTTTTGCCACCGACCTGATCACGGTGGGCCGGGCGACTGATAACGATCTGGTCCTGCCCGAGCGGAATGTCTCGCGGCATCACTTCCAACTCGAACTCATCGACGACCGTATCGTCGTGGAGGATCGCGGTTCCTACAATGCGACCTATGTCAACGCGAAGGAACTGCAACGCAAGGTCGAGATATTCGTCGGCGACATCATCACGGTCGGCGACTACAATATTTATCTCGAGCGTGACGAGGAGGAGGAGGGGCCGGCCAAGACCCGCGAGATAGAGAATGTGGTCCGCGTAGCAGAAACCGAGGTGCTTCTGGCGAAGAACGGCGCCATCGGCGGCCGCGCCTTCGCCGTGAAGGGGGCGGAAACGGTCATCGGATCGCACGCCGGCGCCGATGTGTATCTGTTCCACCCCGATATTCCCGACGTCTACGCGAAGATCATCTTTGATGGTAACATTTATCTGCTCATCAGCGGCACCCGAGACAAGAACTATCCGCTCGTGGTCAACGGTATGGAGGTTCAGTCGATCGATCTGCGACACGGCGACGAGGTGAAGATCGGCGAATTCCTGTTCGACTACATTGAGAAGGGGAACCAGTACAGCCCTTATGAATACTTGGTTGCGGCGGAAGAGGAGCGGCGCCGCAAGTTGCGCGAAGAGATAGAAGGGAAAAAGATAAAGACCCTGCGTGACGAGGACGAGGTGACCGAAGTGACCAAGCAGGTCGAGAAGACGCGGCGCGTACAGCGCGGCCGCCGGAATCTGCTGTTGCTTCTGGTCGTCATCATCGCCCTGATACTTGCGGTGGTCATACTGTTCAAGGGCGGATATCTCAACGGCATACTTCCGGGTATGGAGCAAACGGCGGGCGATGGACAGGGACAGTAACCTTGTTGCGACATTCTGGGAGGGGGACGAATACGTCGTCCTTGACCAGCTCGAACTGCCGGCGCATAAACGGTATCTGCGCCTGAAAAGTCCGTCGGAGGTGCGCGAGGCCATCGTGATGATGCGTCTGCGCGGCGCGCCGCTCATCGGGGCGGCGGCATCGGCCGGTGCGGCGCTTGCCTTCCGCGGCGCCGAAGAACCGGTCGAACCGGCGGTCTTCGCGTCGGTCTGCGCATCGCTCGGGTCGGCCCGGCCGACGGCGGTGAATCTCATGGCGGTGCTGGACGAGATGCGCTCCTTTTACGACGAAGAGGTGGCCGGGTGCGCTACGGCGGCGGAACAGTTCGCCCTGATGCAGCGCCGGTCGCTCGAGATACACTGGCGCGATCATGACCGCAACCGGCGCATGGCGCAACATGGTGTTGATTGGCTGAGGCGCCTGCTACCCGACAAGCGGCTCCGGGTGCTGACCCACTGCAACACCGGCGCGCTGGCGACCTGCGGCCATGGAACGGCGCTCGGGGTGATACGGTCGCTTCATGCGGCGGGACTGCTCGAACAGGTGTGGGTCGACGAAACGCGGCCCTATCTGCAGGGGGCGCGCCTAACGGCTTTCGAATGCGCCGAGGAGGGGATACCGCACACCGTCATCACCGATTCGACCGCCGCCTATCTCATGGCGCGGGGGCAGGTCGATGTGGTGCTGACCGGGGTCGATCGGATGGCGGCGAACGGTGACTACGCCAACAAGATAGGGACCTACGGACTTGCCGTGGCGGCGGGGTATCACGGGATACCCTTCGCGCCGGTTCTGCCGCTGGAGAGTTTCGACCTGACGATCGCGGACGGGACGCATATAGTCATCGAGGAGCGGGCGGACGATGAGTTGCTCGTGTTCAACGGGCGGCGCATCGCACCGGCGGCGAGCTCCGGGCTGCATCTCGGGTTCGATGTGGTTCCGCACCGGCTGGTCACGGCGGTTGTGACCGAACATGGGGTCATTGAGGGTAGCATAGATGAAGAGAACATCAGGACTTTTACGCGCCGTCACGCTGTTGCTGATCGCGCTTGAGTTGAGCGGTTGCGCCTTTTTCGGCGGGGTCTCCCGCGAGACGGCGCAGGCCGAGGTGCGCCTTCTTGAACAGCAGATGCGCGATGCCTATTTTTCCGATTGGGATGCGGCGGTGAAGAGCGCTCGCGCCGTACTTGAACGGGAAACCGAAGGCGCCGATGTCGCGCAGTTCATCGTAGGCGAGTCGCTCTATTTGGCCGGAGACCATGAAGCGGCGACGCCCTACCTGCTGGCCGCTTTGCGCGGTCGCGATACCTTGGCGGCGCTCGCGGCGCTGCAACTCATCCGGGATCTGTACGTCAGCCGGCCGCTCGCCATCGAGCTTTCCCGGGTCGATCCCTCCTGCGTCGCGGCGCTCTGCCGCGCCGTTATCTCTTCTGAATCGCTCGAATGGGCGCGTGCCACTAAGCGGCCGTGGGATGCGCGTCGTCAGGAGGAACAACTTCGTCATTGGTCGGCGTTCCGCCTGTTCCGCGCCGCCGACAGTTCGGCTTTTCGCGATCTGGCGGCGGTATCGGCCGAAGAGAATGCCTATATCGCCGGGACACCGCTTAACCCCCTCGACGCTCGCGCCGTCGAACTGCCCGATGGGCTGTCGGCCTTCGATCTGCGCAACTATTTTTTCCCGGTGCGCAACGCCGTGTTTTTCGCCGCAGGCGAGATATCTCTCCCCGAAGAGGCGACGGTAACGATACTTCCCTACATCACCGTACCCTTCCGCCTTTATGTCGACGGAAAAGTAGTGCTTGAACGCGATGCCGACCGCCTCTCGGTCGGACTGATCTCCGGCGTGGCCCGCATTGATTTGGCGAAGGGGAAGCATACGATCCTCTTGAAGTTGGCGCCTTACCTTTCCGATGACGGATATGCATCGCTCCTCTTCTTCAATGACGGCGAGGAAGATCAACCTTCTCGGGATGACGATATCACCGCGACGCGCGAAGGCGACGACCGTTTATCGGCCTACCTGCGACTCTTGGCCCGCGAACTGCTGTATGCCGATGCCGGTATCGCCGATTGGGAGGGTTTCTATGCCTCGGTCAACGGCAGTCGGTCGCCGGGACCGCTGTTTCACACCGCTCGGAATTACCGGCGCGCTGGTAACGATCAGAGTGCCGGGTCGATCCTATCGTTCGTGGCTCGGGAACGTCCCGATCTGATACTGATCAAGAGCGATCTGATAGAGGTGTATCAAGATATGGGCGACGATGCCGCTCTGCGTCGAGTGGTCGAATCGGAAGAGGGGCGCGAGCGGACCGAGTTGCCGTGGCTCCTGCGGATGGCCGATCTCTATTTCGCCAAGAAGTGGTACGCCGCCGATATCGCGAACGCCGAAACGTTGGTCCAGCGCTACGAGGATCATCCGGTCGCCTATTATTATTCCTCCGATTCGTGGCATGCGATGGGCGATATCGGCAAGGCGGCGCGGATACGACAAAAGGCGGTGCGCCTGATGCCCGGATATCAGCCGACCCTGTCGCGACTTGCGGAACTTTACCGCGAGTCGGGCGATCTGTCGGGCATCATGCGGGTGGTCAAACAGCTCGTGGAACTTGATCCGCACAATATCGATCATCAACGGATGCTCGCGGAGGCATACATCTCCGATGCCAACTGGGGCAAAGCGGCGCGCATCCTGCGCGGAGCATTGGAGCGCAATCCCGAGGCGGCCGATCTCTGGGTGCGTCTTGGGGACGCGCTATTGCTTGACGGCGATAAGCCTGCGGCAACGATCGCCTTCCGTCGAGCGTACGATCTGTCTCCCGAATCGCAGGACTATGCGGATCGACTTGATTCAGTGGGCGCGGCGACGGCGGCCGACCTGTTTATCAAGCAGGCTCTCGCCGATCCGGCGGTCGATCAGAAGATCGCGGCATTCCGCAAAGAGGCCGCGAAATATCCTCAGAAGTACACCATTATCTACGACGAAGGCATCCAGCAGATACACTACAGCGGCAGCGTTCGTTCGCGATTCCGCATGACCATTGCTCTCAATAACGACGAGGGGGTGCGCGAATTCTCCACGGTCGCCAACTACGGGCGTGTCTTGTCGGCGCGGGTGGTCAAGCTCGATGGAACTTCGATCCCGGGATGGCGCGCCGATGCGGCGAATCTTTATTTTCTCGACACGATGCCGGGTGACGTTATCGATTTCGTAATGGAATCGTCGGAGGGGCCGCGTTCGTGGCTCGGCGGTACCGATTTCCGCTGGTTCTTCGCTTCGGAAGGGGTCTACAATCTGCACAGCCGCATAGTACTGCGGTCGCCCAAGGACATGCCGATGCTTTTCCATGTACGCGGACCGGCAACGGAGACGAAGGCCGATGACGCCGACGGAGTGATCCGCAGTTTTGAATCCTTCGGGTTGCATCAGGCGCCGCGCGAGGAAGAGATGCCGCCCATGGTCGATGAACTGCCGATGTTCTCTTACACGACGGTCCGTTCGTGGGATGATCTGGGGCGTTGGCAGGCGCTGTTCATCCGCCAACAGTCCGATCCCTCGCCCGATATCGAGCGGCGTGTTATGGATATCACGCAAGGCATCGCCGATCCCGAGAAGCGGGTCGAAGTGATCCGCGATTGGGTGGCGCGTCAGGTGCGCTACCTTTCGGACGATAACGGTATCGATAAGGTGAAGCCGGAAAGAACGAGCCGAACCTTCACCGAAAAGGCGGGTGACTGTAAAGACAAGGCATTGTTGCTTAAACTCATGCTTGAATATGCCGGCATCGAGTCGCGTTACGCGCTGGCGAAAAGTCTGCGGTTCGGCTCCGTTATCCAAGAACTTCCTTCGATGCAGTTCGATCATGCGCTGGTCTATATACCGCCGCAGACCGGCATTCCGGCCGGTTATTTTGTCGACGCCACCTCCAGTTACGACCACTATCGCGGGATCAATCCCGAACTGGAGAAGACCGCAGCTTTTGTTGTGGAGGAACAGAAAGGAGGGCATGCCTTCGTCACGGTCGCCTCTGGCCTACAGAACACCGTTTCTCTCACCATAAAAGAAGACGGCGCGGCACAGCTGTCGCTCACGGGTTCTGCGGCGTCGAATGGACGCTATCGTTTTGCATCGGACAGCGACCCGTTCGCTTATTTCAGCACGCTGATCTCAAAGATGGCGGGGGCGCCCGTTGCGGTTGGGCAGTGCGCTTTATCGGGCGATCAGTATGCCGAACCGCTCGTCGTGGCCTGCGTCGCGCAACCATTCTTCCCTGCGCTTGCAACGACCGTTCTGGGGCGTTTAGCCGAAGCCCAAGAGCGGAGATACGATATTCAGCTTTCGGATCGGATTTCCCTGTGGGATGCGCGGGTGTCCGGTATCGCGGTGCCGCCCGCTCCGGTCACGATGGAGAATGAATTTTTCGTGTGGCGCATTGCGCCGGATGATGGCGGCGCACTCCGGGCGACATTGGAACTGCGTGCGCCGGCGATCTCCTCCAAGGACTATCCCGCCTTTCGCGCGGCGGCGGCGGCGGTCATAGAACAAGAGAACAAATTGCGAGGTACGGCGCCATGACCAAGGTCATATCCACCTTCTCGGCCAAGGGCGGTGCCGGCACTTCCGTAATGACGGCGAACCTTGCCATATATCTCGCCCAGAAGGGGAAAAAGGTGTTGCTTATCGATGCGGCGCCCAACGGCGGTACATTGCACGCATATCTCAATATACCGAGCTGGGCGCTGTCGCGGACCGTTCCCGATTTCTTTTCAGTACTGCCCCTCATCGACACCGATTACCCCAATCTCAAGTTTTTTTCATCGCTGAGGTGTCCCCAGAAGAGTTCCTGTGTCGCCGAATATCTCGTTAAGTGGGAAGCGGAACTCAAGAAGAGCGGGTTCGATTTCCTGCTTATCGACATGGGCTCTCACCTCGATCATGACCTCGTTGCGACCGCCTATTTGGCCGACATGAACATTCTTTTCGTCACGCCCGACCCGGTCAGTATCGAAAAGACGAACCATTTATTCCGCACTTTCTTCCATACGCAACTCGATGCGATGGTGCAGAAATTAGATATCGCATCGGTGCTTCAGGAGCTCCAGCGCGATCGCACTGAACATCTCTATTCGGCGCGTAATCTCCTGCTCTCCTTGGCGGAGGAATTGCCCAAGGCGCGTCGACATTTCTCCGATATCGTCGGTCGTCTGCGTATCGGCGTTGTTTTTAATATGTTGCGCACTTCGTCGGAAGCGGAGCTCAAAGATATATATCCGCTGGTTATCCGCAACTACTATGGTTTTGATCTCCGGGGCCTCGGCGATATTCTTTTTTCGGAGGTCATCCAAGCATCGGCCCAGACGATGGCGCCCACCGTTACCAGTGAGCGCGGAGGTGAATTTATCGAGATGCTCGATCTTATTGCAGGTCGGGTTCTGACTCTCGCCACCAAACGGGATCATCCCACGACGAACCGCTTCTTGCCGTTGACCTACTATGAGATGTTGGGTGTTCAGCGGGGGTCGAGCGCACAGGATATCCGCGCCCAGTACGAAAAACTCCGCGCGGTCTATTTTTCGCAAAATCCTCTGATGCGAGACATGTTTGATCCTGACAGCCTGTTCATATATACGCGGCTCTTCGAGAGTGTTTACCAGAATCTCATGGATCCCGATGTCAAACGTGAATATGATATGGGGGGTGGTCAGGCGCCCGAAATGCTCGAGCAATCGTTGCCGGAAGGTTTCGATCTGCGCGAGGTGATACGCAAATACAATCGCCAGAAAAAAAGCGGCCCCAAACTCGTCAAGCGCGATGTTTTCGGGCGCGAGGCGGAAGAGTCGCAGACGACTCCCGAGAAGTTTGACGGACAGGACGCCAATATGCTTTTCGAAAAATTTGCTGATCGCCGCATTGCCGGTTCTGACCTTAAGGCGTTGCGCGAAGAATTGGGTGTCGGTTTAAAGTCGGTATGCGAAAAGACCCGCATCTCTCAAATGGTGCTTCGATCGATCGAGACCGACGATCACCGGAATCTACCGGCGACGACCTATCTAAAAGGTTTCCTCAGGAGTTATTGTCGGACCTTGAGACTCTCGGAAGAGAATACTGAACGTGTCATTGCCGATTTTCTGTCCGGCCTTATCGAGCCGGTAACGGCACCGGCGCCGAAACAGTAAAAGGGAGGCGGTCACCATGCTTGAACGGTTCGGCGAATACCAACTCATCCACAAGATAGCGACCGGCGGTATGGCCGAAATATTCCTTGCCAAGCACACCAATTCACCCGTCACCAGCATGCCGATCGCGATAAAGCGGATACTTAAGCAGTTCAACAACAATCAGGCATTCATCAAGATGTTCCTTGCCGAAGCGCGGATCATCTGCAACATCACCCATGAGCACATCGTCAAGATATATGATTTCGGTAAGAACGAAGAGACCTACTACATTGCCATGGAATATGTTTTCGGGCAGAGCTTGGGACAGCTTCTGAATAAATATGATCAAAAGGCAAAGACCTTGCCCATGGAGAATGTACTTGAGGTGGCCACCGCCGTTCTCAGCGGGCTTGAATATGCCCACAATACGCGTGATCGCAACGGGATGTTCCTTAACGTCGTTCATCTTGACATGAACCCCAACAACATACTCTTATCCTATGACGGCAAGATCAAGCTGGTCGACTTCGGTATCGCGCACGCCACCTATACCAAGGTGCTCAAGAACAATCTTCAATCGGTGCAGGGCACCTACGGCTATCTGTCACCCGAACAGTGTCAGGAAAAGCCGCTTGATCGTCGTAGCGACATTTTCAGTTTCGCCGTGATTCTTTATGAGATGCTGGCAGGCAAGTCGCTTTTCAAGCAAATGGAATCAGATGCCGCGATACTTAACGCCATTGTCAATGACGAGATACCCGATATTACCACGATCAATCCGCAGGTTCCTCGCGAATTGTGGTTCATTCTGCAAAAGGCGCTCCAGAAAAATCGGGAACGACGCTACGGCAGCGCTTCGGAGATGTTGGACGATATCAAGCGATTCCAGAACATGCGTGAATTTAATCCGCAGGTGGAATCGCTGACGGCGGTGCTCAAGCGAGAGTTTGCCGCTCACTTCATCAAGATGAATCGGATCCTTGAGAAGGCGCAGGCGGCTTACTTGATGGATGAATTATTCAAGGACATCGGAGAGATAGAAGAAGTCGATCTTAACGAGAAAATACGTATTCAACAAGAAGAGATCGTCCAGCACATACGCAAGGAGGAGGAAGAGGAAGATCAGCAGGAGCGTCGCGCCGAAAGGAGAAGTTGGATCTGGTCGATCGGTGGCGCCGTCGCGATCTTGGTTTTGTTCTTTGCGGCGCTGGGGGTATACCTCTTTTTCCCCTTCCAAAAAGATACGGTGCAGGTTTTTATCGCTACGATGCCTCCCGAGGCCGATATCTTTGTTGATGGACGCGATGCGGGTGCCCGAACGCCGGTTGAATTGCAACTGGTCAAGGGACGTACCTATGTTTTTGAATTCCGCAAAGAGGACAAGGTGGCTGAGTTGCCGTTCGTTCCCTCGGAGAATCCGAATGACAACAAAATTTTCGTTAAACTTAAAACAAGGCAGTGATGAAAACCGGCATTCTACTTTATATCAGAAAGGACGGAAGAAAAACCGATGATGTGGAACGGGCATTGACGCTGGTCTGTGCAGCGGCCCGAGAGAAAGGACTTACCGTGTTGATCCACCCCGAAAAGACCTATGACATCGGTCTTATTATCGCTATCGGCGGCGATGGAACCTTTCTGGATGCCAGTTATGAGGCGCTTGAACTCGATGTGCCGTTGGCCGGCGTGAATGCGGGAAGCCTCGGATTTTTAACCGAGATAACTCCCGATGAGCACGATGAGATACATCGTATCATGGAACCTCGCGTGCGCGTACAGGAGCGTATCGTTCTTGCGGTCTCGGTGACGCGGGACGGCCGTGTGCTACACTACGGTAGTGCGGTCAACGAATTGCTCATCATGCGATGCAACGACACCCCCATGTTGGATCTGGGCCTCCGTTATGCGGGGATGAATCTTCCTCATTACAAAGCAGATGGCCTTATTGTGGCTACACCGACCGGATCGACCGCGTACAATCTGTCCATCAATGGGCCGATACTTTTTCCGACCGAACACGCGATGGTGCTGAATGCGGTCGCCCCGCATGCCTTGACGAATCGTCCGCTGGTCCTGCCCAGCAATTCCGAATTGGAGATCATCCTCGGAGAGGAGGCTTCCGGGGTTCTTTCCATCGACGGCCGGTCGATAACGTCATTGATCGCGGGCGATCGTTTGTCGGTGCAAGAATCTTCCCGTATGCTTAAGTTCGTTCCCAGCTCGCGGCGGACATTCTTCGATGTGCTGGCGAGAAAACTCCATTTCGGTCGTCGCGATTAGTTGACATAGTCCGACCGGCATGCTACCATCAAAAAGCACTTTCTTCTTTGAAAGGAGGACTCGATGAACATCAATTTTTCTTTTCGCGGTCTTGATCACAGCATGGGGCTTAAAGAGTACGCCGAAAAGAGACTGACCAAGCTGGAAAAGCTGATTACGCAGAATACTCAGGTCGAGGTATTCTTCGTAAAGGACAAAAATGAAAAGAAGACCGAGATCAAGCTGAACCACAATGGGGAAGACTACTTTGCTATTGACGCGAGCGAAGAATTCGATCGGTCGATAGACTTCTGTGTTGACAAAATATCAAAACAGATTAAGAAGGCCAAGGAGAAGAAGGTCGATCGTCGCGGTCGGTGATCGGACCTGACGAGTGGGCGGGTAGCTCAGTTGGATAGAGTGTTGGCCTCCGAAGCCAAAGGTCGTGGGTTCGATCCCCGCTCCGCCTACCATCTTTTTTTCTCGGTTATTTTCTTTTTTTTCGTTGATGTTTCGGCCGCCGATCTTTATCTGCGCGATGCCGGACAGCTTTCCGACTGTTTTGAACTGGTGGATTATCAACTTGACGATCCTTTGGTGCCGCCACTATTCAATGCCTATATGCCTGACGGACTGGAGGGACTTCCTCCCGTTTCGCGGATACGACTGTTCATCAGAACGTTGTTGCCGCTCATCTTGCGCGAGAATGAACGGATAGCCGCCGAATGGCGACGATGGGAAAAGATGTCGGCTAAAGAAGTTCTTGCTCCTGATGATCTGCTCTTTATCCGTCGAACGGCAAGGAAGTATCGCGTCCTTGAAAATGAAGAATTGTCCGACGCGGCATTGCATGGTGAGAAACTCAGGGAGGTGTCGGAAGAACTTCGCATAAAGATCCGCCCGGTCGATCCGGCATTGGCGATCGCGTTGGCGGCGCTTGAATCGGGATGGGGAACTTCTCGCTTCGTAGGGGAGGCGAATAACCTTTTCGGTCATACCGCCATTCATGCGTGGAAGGGGATACAACCGCTCAGTTGGCAAGGGACCGAACGGAATATCAAGCGATTTGAGACGATCAGTGATTCGATCGAGCGTTTCATGCTCAATTTGAACAGAAATCGGGCCTATCTACGATATCGCATCTATCGAGAACTTTATCCCGGCGAACCATTGAGGCAGACCGCCGGATTCATCAATTACTCTCGTATCGGAACCGATTACACCGAACGTCTGAGTCGGGTCATCGTCAAGTACGGGATCTCCCGATACAGCTCCTATCAGCTTGATGATGAGGCTAGAACACTCGGTGTTGACCTTCCGGGAACCGCCTATCTCTATTGATCTTTGCCAGAATGCCGAAAAATTGACTCTCGCCGGAGCGACGATATAATCGCGGCGACTATTTACTCTGCGCGTACGGGGACCGATCAATGACCGATCAAACGACCTTGAGGCTCGAGTATAAAAAATTCAACACGTTCCTCTTCGATTATATCAGATCGCTCAGCCGCGGATGGATATTCATGAAGATGAAACATCGCTATCCGCTGGGTGCCGATCTCAACTTCGTGATCACCTCGGCAGCGATCGACCGCTCATTCACTATTCCGGGGACCGTCGTGTACCATGGTGTGAACGAAGAAGGAAAAGAGGGGGTCGGTATCCGCCTGAGATGGGAAGGGGTGCAGGCTGACGATCTGCGCCGGACCATTGCCCAGACGGCTTGCCTGTTATTCGGCGAACGTCTCGCCGGTCGCATCATGATGATTGCGGAGGAGCATGGCGACGGTATCTAAACATGATGTCGCCGGCCGTTATTGCGTTATCGATGACGAATCGGCGTTTTTGGAGGTCGCTCGCGCCCGGCTTTCCCACTATCTTCCCGGATTGACCGGCTCTTTCACCTCCGAGCCGTCCGATGCGCTGAAAATGGCGTCGACCAATCCGCGCATCCTCTATATAATAGACGTGAGGCTCGGTGCGCAGAACGGTATCGATCTCTTTAACGATATTGCGCGAATATCACCACGGGCGCGTGTCATTTTCATTACGGGCGACACCGCCTTCATCGACGATGAGAATATGCGTGAGAAGGCATTGTCCCGCGGCGGTATCGACTTCATTGAAAAACCGGTAAAGTGGCACGAATTGGCCATCAAGATACAAAATCACCTCAAGCTGATAGAGTATCAATTCGATCTTGAGGAAAAAGTACAGGAACGAACGCAGATGCTTATCCATGCCGATCGCTTGGCGACCATCGGCACGATGGTGAGTTCGATAGTTCATGAGGTCAATTCGCCGCTTACATTCATCAAGGCGAATCAAGAAACGATCCTGCTTATGCTCAAACAGATACGCGCCGAGTGTGGCAATGTCGAGAACAGACACCTTATCGATAAGACCATCGTGCCGAGTCTGAACGATTCGATCAAAGGGGTGCGGCAGATCGAGGATCTTCTTAAATCTTTCCGCAGATTCTATAAACAGGAAAAGACCTTGACCGCTATAGATATCATGGCGATCATCGAGGATGTGCGTACTCTTACTCTTTACAACATCAGGAAGCAGAGCATTGTCTTTACCATCACGAACCGTTCGCGAGAAGCGCTAGAGGTGTGGGGCAACAAACAGGAGCTCATCCAAGCAGTAACGAACATCGTCAACAATGCGATAGATGCTTTTGAGGGCTCGGCGGTAAAGACGAAACGTATCGAGATGACCCTTGAGAAGAACAAGGATCATCTTGTTATGACCATATCGAATAACGGCCCCAAGATACCCCAACATATCGCCGACAATATCTTCGAGCCTTTTTTCACCACCAAGAGCGAGGAAAAGGGGACCGGTTTGGGCTTGGTCATCGTCCGCCAGATAATGAAAGGCATGGGCGGGGACATCATGATGCGGAACAAGGACGATGATCGACAGGTGGTCGAATTCATTTGCACCATACCGCTTTACCGAGAACGGAAAAGGGGGAAATAATGAAAATCGTGTCATTGATATTGGCGGCGGGAAAGGGGACGCGGATGCGTTCAGAGGTGTTGCCGAAGGTCATGCATCCGGTTTCGGGATACCCCATCATCGGATGGATTCTCGATACAGCGACTTCATTCGGCGGCGTGCAGTTGGTCGTTGGCCACCTGCGCGAGCAGGTTGAAGATTTTGTGCGCGCGCAGTACCCGCGAGTTCGCTTTTCATTTCAGCAAGAACAGGACGGTACTGGCGGTGCAGTGCGGTATGCTTTCGCTGACGCCGATCCCGAGGCCACCCATTTTCTGATACTGCCCGGCGATACGCCGCTCTTGAAAAAGGAGACGATCGAACGGCTCATCGCCTCTTACGAACGGGAACGGGCCGATCTGGCGCTCATCACCTGCATCCTCGATGACCCCGCCCGCTACGGTCGCATCCAGCGGTCGCGAGGGAACATTACCGGTATCGTTGAGTATAATGACGCTACCGAAACCGAGCGGCGTATAACCGAGATAAACAGCGGCGTCTATCTGGTGTCGCGTGAACTGCTGGCCGAAGCGTTGCCGCGGCTGACCAATTCGAACGCCAAGCGGGAATATTACCTCACCGATATCGTTGCTTTCGCCGCTGCCCGAAAGGCGAAAGTGGTTGCCTGTGTCGACGAGGACTTTCGCTCGCTTTCCGGCATCAATTCGCGTGTGGAGCTTGCCGAGGCCGATCGCGTGATGCAGGGACGGATCAAAAACACGCTTATGGAAAGCGGTGTCACGATACTGCTTCCCGATACCGTTTATGTCGAACGGGGCGCCGTTGTCGGAAGCGATACGGTTATCTCTCCCGGCGCGTACCTCTGCGCCACGGCACTCATCGGTACCGAGTGTCGTATCGGACCCCACGCCACGGTGCGTGTTGCAGTTCCGCAGGGAACCGAAATCCACGCTACCAGATAAAATCGATATTGATCACGGAGGATCGTCATGATAACCGCTCAGATATCGCTTTTCGCCTTCTACGCGGCCCGCGCGATACTGTATCTTCTATTCATCATCTCTTTCTTCACGGTCGCCTTCTTCATCGAACGGCTCTTCTACTATCGCCGGACGCTGGTCCGCGACGAGGGGAGACTGCATGCCGCCCTTGCCGCGGCAAAAGATCGAGCCGCGATACTGACGGCCCTTGCCTCGGTGCGCGGTGAGGAGGCCCGTATCGTTGCTGACGCTCTCAACGAGGCGCCCGATACCGGCGAAGCCTTCCGTGAACTGGTGAACGCCCGCCTCATCACGGCGCGCCAGCAGTGGGAACGATTCACCGACTTCCTCGGCACCGTCGGCTCCAACGCGCCGTTCGTGGGATTGCTCGGTACGGTGCTCGGCATAATGAAGAGCTTCGCTGATCTCGCGGTAGCCACTAAAGGCGGCCCGCAGGCCGTTATGAGCGGTATCTCCGAGGCGCTCATCGCCACGGCGGTCGGCCTCGGCGTCGCCATTCCCGCCATCATATTTTTCAATTTCTGCAAGGGGCGGATACGGCGAAGCGCGGCACTGGTCGAGGCGCTGACGGCGCGCATCGTCGGTACTCTGAGCCCCCGCTCTCTTCAAAAATAAGATATATTCTATAGAAATCAGCACGTTAACCATCGTTTAGAAAAATGTTCAAAAAAAGAGTTGACAAAAAAAATCGTTTTGCTATATTCGTCGAGCGCTTTGGGAAACCGGGGCATCCGAGTTCATTGAAAACTGAGCAGCAGCAAAGAGAGATATAAAAAGGAACCAACCCTGGTTCTTTTGAGTGAACGCTTGAGAAGTAAGGATTTAACTGGAGAGTTTGATCCTGGCTCAGGACGAACGCTGGCGGCGCGCCTAATACATGCAAGTCGAGCGTGAAAAGGGGGCAACCCCTGAGTAAAGCGGCGCACGGGTGAGTAACGCGTTGGTAATCTACCCCCAAGTCTGAGATAACCTTTGGAAACGAGGGCTAATACCGGATGAAGCGGGCAGGAGGGATCCTGTTCGTTAAAGATTTATTGCTTGGGGATGAGCCTGCGTCCTATCAGCTAGTTGGCGGTGTAATGGACCACCAAGGCGACGACGGGTAGCTGGTCTGAGAGGATGATCAGCCACACTGGGACTGAGACACGGCCCAGACTCCTACGGGAGGCAGCAGTAGGGAATATTGCGCAATGGACGAAAGTCTGACGCAGCGACGCCGCGTGGGTGAAGAAGGTCTTTTGATTGTAAAGCCCTGTGAGGGGGGACGAAAAATTTAAAATTGACGGTACCCCCAGAGGAAGGACCGGCTAAACACGTGCCAGCAGCCGCGGTAATACGTGTGGTCCGAGCGTTGTCCGGAATGACTGGGCGTAAAGGGTGCGTAGGTGGGCACATAAGTCAGGTGTGAAATCCCCGGGCTCAACCTGGGAAGTGCGCTTGAAACTATGTGTCTCGAGGCTGTCAGGGGTAAGCGGAATTCCCGGAGTAGCGGTGAAATGCGTAGATATCGGGAAGAACACCGGTGGCGAAGGCGGCTTACTGGGGCAGAACTGACACTGAGGCACGAAGGCGTGGGGAGCAAACAGGATTAGATACCCTGGTAGTCCACGCGGTAAACGATGGATACTGGATGTCGGTCATATTTACATGGTCGGTGTCGCAGCTAACGCGCTAAGTATCCCGCCTGGGGAGTACGGTCGCAAGATTAAAACTCAAAGGAATTGACGGGGGCCCGCACAAGCGGTGGAGTATGTGGTTTAATTCGATGCAACGCGAATAACCTTACCTGGGCTTGACATCCTTTTGAATACACCCAGAGATGGGAGTAGGCTCTTCGGAGACAGAAGTGACAGGTGCTGCATGGCTGTCGTCAGCTCGTGTTGTGAGATGTTGGGTTAAGTCCCGCAACGAGCGCAACCCTTGCTTTTAGTTGCTCCACGTAATGGTGAGCACTCTAAAGGAACTGCCGAGGTTAACTCGGAGGAAGGTGGGGATGACGTCAAGTCCTCATGGCCCTTATGTCCAGGGCTACACACGTACTACAATGGTGCAGACAAAGGGGCGCAATACCGCGAGGTGGAGCAAATCCCACAAACTGCATCCCAGTTCGGATTGGAGTCTGCAACCCGACTCCATGAAGTTGGAATCGCTAGTAATCGTGGATCAGCATGCCACGGTGAATACGTTCCCGGGCCTTGTACACACCGCCCGTCACACCATGGGAGTTGATTTCACTGGAAAATGCCGGGCTAGCCGCAAGGAGGCAGGTATTGATGGTGAAGTTAGCGACTGGGGTGAAGTCGTAACAAGGTAGCCGTAGGAGAACCTGCGGCTGGATCACCTCCTTTCACGGAAAAATAAGCGTCTCTCGTTGCTGCTCAGTTTTGAATGAGACTCGGGCCTGTAGCTCAGGTGGTTAGAGCACTGTGCTGATAACGCAGGGGTCAGTGGTTCGAGTCCACTCAGGCCCACCAATGTTTCGCGTTTGAGGTTGAGTTCTTTGGTATTCGAGACGTGCGGGGGATTAGCTCAGTGGGAGAGCACCTGCCTTGCACGCAGGGGGTCAGGAGTTCGAGCCTCCTATCCTCCACCATGTTTTCGCGAGAGCGGTGAATGATGGATCCGACGGGTTCATGATTGACGGCTTTTGCCGTGTTCTTTTCAAAGTGATAAAGGGAAGTCGGTTGAGTGAAACCGGCTCTGGTCTTGGTAACACATAACAGGCATAACAACTGTTTAGGTGTATACGGAGGATGCCTTGGCGACAGGAGGCGACGAAGGACGTAGAAGGCTGCGAAAAGCTGCGGGGAGCTGCCAAACGAGCGTTGATCCGCAGATGTCCGAATGGGAAAACCCACCGCATTAGCGGTATCCTTATATGAATACATAGTATAAGGAGGCGAACGAGGAGAACTGAACCATCTCAGTATCCTCAGGAAAGGAAATCAATCTAGAGATCCCCCTAGTAGTGGCGAGCGAACGGGGAATAGCCCAAACCGAGTGACTTGTCATTCGGGGTTGTAGGGCCTCGAACATGCGACCGATGCAGGTAACCGAACGGTCTGGAAAGGCCGACCGAAGGAGGTGAAAGTCCTGTAGGTGAAATCGGCAGAAGCGCTACGAGGTACCTGAGTACCACGGGACACGAGAAACCCTGTGGGAATCTGGGTGGACCATCATCCAAGGCTAAATACTACCTGTCGACCGATAGTGCACAAGTACCGTGAGGGAAAGGTGAAAAGAATCCCGGGAGGGAAGTGAAATAGAACCTGAAACCGTATACACACAAGCTGTCGGAGCCTCCTTGAGGGGTGACGACGTACCTTTTGCATAATGGGCCAACGAGTTATTCTGTAGAGCAAGGTTAAGCGGAAGCGAAGCCGAAGGGAAACCGAGTCTTAATAGGGCGAATAGTTCTACGGAGTAGACCCGAAACCGAGTGATCTATCCATGGCCAGGTTGAAGGTTGGGTAACACCAACTGGAGGACCGAACTCGTGATTGTTGAAAAAATCTGGGATGAGCTGTGGATAGGAGTGAAAGGCTAAACAAACTCGGAGATAGCTGGTTCTCCCCGAAATATATTGAGGTATAGCCTCGTGTCGAAGTTACCGGAGGTAGAGCACTGAATGGGCTAGGGGGCCTACCAGCCTACCAACCCCAACCAAACTCCGAATGCCGGTAATGAATTCACGGGAGGCAGACTGCGGGCGCTAAGGTCCGTAGTCGAGAGGGAAAGAGCCCAGACTAACAGCTAAGGTCCCTAAGTTTCCGCTCAGTGGTTAAGGTTGTGGAAACGTTCAGACAGCCAGGAGGTTAGCTTAGAAGCAGCTACCCTTTAAAGAAAGCGTAATAGCTCACTGGTCTAATGAGTCTGCGCCGAAGATGTAACGGGGCTAAGCGGAGCACCGAAGCTTTAGGTTCGACGCAAGTCGAGCGGTAGGGGAGCGTTCCATGGGGGCTGAAGGTATACCGTGAGGTGTGCTGGACCGCATGGAAGTGTGTATGTTGGCATGAGTAGCGACAAAGCAAGTGAGAATCTTGCTGGCCGTAAGTCCAAGGTTTCCTGGGGAAGGGTTGTCCTCCCAGGGTTAGGCGATGACCTAAGGCGAGGCCGAAAGGCGTAGTTGATGGTATACAGGTTAATATTCCTGTCCCGATAGTGGTCCGTTGAAACAAGGAGGGACGAAGAAGGATAGGTCGGCCGCCCAGACGGAGTGGCGGTTCAAGCCCGTAGGCTGAGAGCATACGATCAAAAGGTGCTCTCAAGGCCGAGAGGTGAGTACGAGGGCCGTACGGCCCACAAAGCGACTGATTCCATGCTTCCGAGAAAAGCTTCGTGTGGAGGGTCACCATCGATCGTACCGCAAACCGACTCAGGTGGACGAGAAGAATATTCTAAGGCCTTTGGAAGAACTTGGGTTAAGGAACTCGGCAAATTGACACCGTAACTTCGGGATAAGGTGTGCCCCGTTAGCGTGAAAGGACTTGCTCCTCGAGCGTGAAGGGGTTGCAGTGAAATGGCAGCGGCGACTGTTTAGCAAAAACACAGGTCTCTGCAAAGTCGAAAGACGATGTATAGGGGCTGACGCCTGCCCGGTGCTGGAAGGTTAAAAGGAGGGGTCAACGCAAGTGAAGCTCCGAATTGAAGCCCCAGTAAACGGCGGCCGTAACTATAACGGTCCTAAGGTAGCGAAATTCCTTGTCGGGTAAGTTCCGACCTGCACGAATGGCGTAACGACTGCTGCACTGTCTCAACCCAAGATCCAGCGAAATTGTGGTAACTGTGAAAACGCAGCTTACCCGTGGTTAGACAGAAAGACCCTGTGGACCTTTACTGCAACTTGACAGTGATACCCGGTTTGCTCTGTGTAGGATAGTTGGGAGACTTGGATCCCGGAGCGCTAGCTTCGGGGGAGTCGTCGGTGAAATACCAACCTGAGTAAATTGGTTATCTAACTCTGGTCCGTATATCCGGATCGAGGACACTGTCTGGTGGGCAGTTTGACTGGGGCGGTCGCCTCCCAAAAGATAACGGAGGCGTGCAAAGGTTCTCTCAGGCTGATTGGAAACCAGCCGTAGAGTGCAAAGGCATAAGAGAGCTTGACTGTGAGAGAGACATCTCGAACAGAGACGAAAGTCGGTCTTAGTGATCCGGTGGTTCCCTATGGAAGGGCCATCGCTCATCGAATAAAAGGTACCCCGGGGATAACAGGCTGATCTCCCCCAAGAGTTCACATCGACGGGGAGGTTTGGCACCTCGATGTCGGCTCATCACATCCTGGGGCTGGAGCAGGTCCCAAGGGTTCGGCTGTTCGCCGATTAAAGTGGTACGCGAGCTGGGTTCAGAACGTCGCGAGACAGTTCGGTCCATATCTACCATGGGCGTAAGAGATTTGAAGGGAGCCGTTCCTAGTACGAGAGGACCGGAATGGACGTACCTCTAGTGTTCCTGCTGTCGTGCCGTCGGCACCGCAGGGTAGCTATGTACGGAAGGGATAACCGCTGAAGGCATCTAAGTGGGAAGCCCACCCTAAGATGAGATCTCTCTAGTTTACTAATAAGACCCCTTGAAGATGACAAGGTTGATAGGCCGGAGGTGCAGGCTGGGTAACCAGTAAAGCCGACCGGTACTAATTGGTCGAATGTTTTGTTATGACCGTTATGTAATTCCAAGACCAGTGCCGGATCTCACTTGACCGTGAGTCCCTACCCTTGAGGTGACGATTGCGGAGTGGTACCACCTGATCCCTTCCCGAACTCAGTCGTGAAACGCTCCCGCGCCGATGATACTGTGGGGTCCCCCCATGGAAAAGTAGGTCGTCGCCTCTTTTTTTTGACTATCCCGACAGAGGGAAAAAATAAATACAATAGAAGAGGTGCGGACGATGATGCAAAAAAGAAGTTGTGAGTCCGTTAATCCGAGTAAAATCGAGGAAGTGCCTTTTCTGAAAGGCGAAAAAAAAATTTCTTGACATCCCCCGGGAAAAAAAATAGCCTACCTCGAGTTTTGAGGTGTGTTAACAATCTACAGGGACGGACTATGAAACAGATGAAACTGGCGGTTTTGACGGTTTTCCTCGCGAGTGTGTTCTCTCTTAATTTGGGCGCGGCCGACCTGTTCGACCTCGAAGGTGGTGCTGGCGCTGAGGGGGCCCCGACCGATGGCGCGCCGGCCGATGGCGCGGTAGCTCCGGTTGAGGGCGGCGTTCCCGCAGAGGGCGAAGCTGCGGCGACTCCCGAAACACAGACGGCCAATCTTGCCGTTTCGCAGGCGGCGGCCGATCCCAAGCTCGAAAAGGAGATGCGCGAGCTCTCCGTCGATAAAAAGAAAAAGATAAAAGTCGTTCAGAAACGCGAGTTCTACAAGGAAGGTCGCGTTGAGATGGGTGTGGGCGTTGGTTTCATCGTCGGTGACTGGGATGATTCGATGACCGTTGGTGCTCAGATCGCCTACAACATCAATGATCTCTTCGCCGTTCAGGGACGATTCTTTTATGCTCCCATAAACTGGGAGCGCGAGACGCGTAAGCAGGTCAACGAACTCAACGCCGAGGTTTCTTCGAGTAACGCCGTTATGGCGGGCGGTCTCTCGGTCGTGTTCACTCCGTTCTACGGCAAACTCAGTCTGTTCGGCAACTTCATACCGAAATACGATCTCAATGTCTCGCTGGGCGGCAACTACTATCAGGTTCTTTTGCAGAAAGGAGCCCGCGAAGAGACCGGTCATCGGTTCGCGGTGAATGCCGGGTTCGCCGGTCGGTTTTTCATCACCAACAACTTCTTCCTGTCGCTCAATCTCGACTGGTATCTGATGGGCGACGAGCGTTTCAAGCTCGGAGCAACGACTAACGCGAAGAGCTCGTATCTCAAGACCGATACGCTCTTCACCATCAACTTCGGCATGTTCCTGCCGTTCGCCGACTGAGAGAGGTAACCAAGCATGAAAAACACCGCGCTCGCAGTCATCTTCATTCTTCTCGTCGGGATGTTCGTCTCCTGTGCTGAACAGTTGACGGTCCGCGAACAGGAAATGAAGAAATATGAACAGATCGACTCGGTGGTCGTACAGGGTATGCCCGACGCGATCAAAAAGGTCGTTGACGCCTATAACGGCGGTGATTACCATACTGCCGCAATAGGATTTTATGCCGTTATGAAAAACGGCGAATGGGCTCGCCTTCATGAAACTGCCCGCTATTACTACGCTGAGGCATTGTTCCGTATGGGATTGTATCAGTCGGCCGAATATCAATTGGCTGAGATCCTGTTTGAAGGTCCCGATAGTCATTACTTCGTATCAGCGCTCCTTAAACTCCTTGCGGTTACCTACGAGACGAAGGATGAGCGCGTTCTGTTCGCGGTTCTTTCAAACGTTAATTACACCTCGCTCCCCCAAAAGTTTGCCAACGAACTCATGTATTACCTCGGCAAGATAAACTTCTACAAAGGGCAGGATGAGGAGTCTCTGAAATTCTTTACGCAGGTGAAGGACTACAGTTCGTTCTATCCGCTCGCGACTTATTTCATGGGCGTTATCCAGGTTCGTCAGCGCATGTATGCCGAGGCGATGAAGAGTTTCCAGAAGATCATGGAAATGCCAGACGATATGTATGTCGGCGCCGACATCAAACAGCTCAAGGGGATGGCGGAACTGGCGCTTGGCGAACTTTACTATGCCGCCGGTTTCGATGAGAAGACCAAGAACAAGCTTGCGATGTTCAACGTTGCGCTTAATTACTTTACCAATGTCGATCGTCGTAACCCGCAGTGGTTCGAATCGCTCTTTGCGCGGACTTGGGCCTCCCTTATGATTAGCCGTTTCGATTCGACCCTCGGTACCGTTGTGACCCTTGGTAGCCCTTTCTTCACCGACATTTATTTCCCCGATGTTTATGTTGTCGAAGCTGTTACCTACTATAACCTCTGTCGCTACAAAGAGGTCAACGAGGTCATCGACAAATTCTTCTTGGTGTATCCCGATTACCGTCAGCGTCTTCAGTCATGGCTTGAGAATGTCTCCACCAAGACCGGGTTGGATATCTATAAAGAACTTCTTTCCATGTATCGCGATTCGGCGGCCGGCAAACCGACGCCGCTACCCGAAGCGATCCTGCGCAGTGTTCTTACCGATCAGAAATTCCAGCGCGACTATATCCACATCAAGGAAATAGAACGCGAAATAGAGGTCATAGAAAATAGCCCCGAGGCCTTCAAAAAAAGCGTTATCGCCGACGATCTCTCGAAGAAGATGACCTATCAGCTTACCACTCTTCGCAATGACAGCGGAAAAATGTTGGTTAAGAAACTACAGGAGGTTGCGCAAGATCTCACTCAGATCATTGCCGATATGAAGGCTATCCGCTTTGAGATGACCGATAAGATTAAAGAGACGCTTGAAAAGGAAGAGCTGTATGGGAAGAAACTTAAAGAGAGTGCCCTCAAAGAGGAGGAGTCTTATTCCCCGGCAGTGCCGAACCGTGCTTACTATTGGCCGTTCGACGGCGAATACTGGGAAGATGAGCTTGGCTACTATTTCTACAATATCCAGAATGCTTGTGTTGATGAATAACAGATAACTAAGGAAGGGAAGCGATATGATCGGCATGACCAAAAAGCTCCTGATCGCGGCAATCGTCGTGCTTATGGCGGGAACGCTCCTTGCCGCGCGCGAAAAAAGAAAAGGTGATGAGGGTGGGTCGGTCAAGGGCCCCGCTAAAATGGAGGTCGAGGCGACCAAGGTCCAGATCGATTCCAAAGCCATGGCGCAGCGCGACAAAGCCATAGAGCAGCTCCTCGAGCTTCTCAAGGATTTCCCCGAAGGACCGAAAAAAGCAGAAGTCTACCGCCGTCTCGCCGAACTTTACTGGGAAAAGGCCCGTGGCATCAAAGCGGTCGTCATGGAGGAGTATAACAAGAAAACCGACAAGTACTACGAACTCAACGATCCCAATGCTCCCATGCCGGAACTTGATCTTAAAGAGGCGTGGAAATGGAATGAAAAAGCTACCGACATCTGTGACTTTATTATTAAGAAATATCCCAACTTCACCGGTATCGACGAGGTCTATTTCTTCATGGCCTCGAACTTGATGGAGGTGGGCAAACCGCTCCCGGCGATTCGTTACTACACTCTTGTCACCGAGAAATATAAGAACTCCAAGTATGCGGCCGACTCCTTTTATGAAATGGCCGAATATTTTTTCAACAACAACAACGTGTTCAAGGCGATGCCTGCCTACAAGGCGATCATTGACAACTATCCGAGCAACCCCTTCTTCGGTTATGCGCTTTATAAATATGCTTGGTGTCTTTACAATGTCGGCGAGTATGAAGAATCGATCAAGGTCTTTCATAGCGTCGTCGAGTACTCGATGAAGTTCAACAAGGTCGAGATCAAGGAAGAAGCGCTCAAAGACATGGTTACGCCCTATGCCGAAGCGGGAAATGTCGATGACGCAGAAAAGTACTTTAAGACCATCGTCAAAGAACAAAAATACTTCATTATGGTTCTTATCAAACTTGCCGGCATTTACTTCGAGCAGGATAAGAATGAAGAGGCGATCAAGATATACCGCAAACTCATTAGTGAGGTCCCGAACGCCCCGGAAGGTCCTCAGTGGCAGAAACAGATCGTCGAGTGCTACAAGAAACTCAACATGAAGGACAATGTCCGCCTTGAGATCCTTGTCCTCGTCGAAAAGTACGGTAACAAGGATTCCTCCTGGGCCAAAGCGAATGCGGCAAAAGACGCTACTTCTGTGGAAAGCGCCATGCAGACCGCCGAGGCGAATCTTCGCATACTGTTGGTCGAGTATCACAATGAGGCGCGTAAGACTCAGGCCGAGAATACTTGGAAGGTGGTCGAAGAGCTCTATCCTAAATATCTCAAATATTATCCCAAGTCGGAGGCATCCTACGACATCCGCTTCAATTATGCCGAGTTCCTCTGGGAAAAGAAAAAATATGCGCAAGCCGGTGACGAATATCAGGTGGTCGCCGACCTTAATCCGAAAGGATCCCACTTCGAGGACGCATCCTATGGTGCTGTTTCGGCGTTCGGTATGCTGTTAAAAGAATCGCAGGACAAGCGTAACGCTGAGATCAAACAGAACATGGCCGATAAGAAGAAGGCGGGCGAAACCGCCATCGATCAGAACAGGGTTACCATTGCCGGCCAGGGTAAAGGAGTGACTCAGAAAAAGGGCATCCCGCCTGAATATCAGCCCAAGCCGATACCCGAACTTGAGCAGAAATTTATCAAAGCCTGCGAGACTTATATCAAGAACATTCCGCGCTCCAAATACCTTGTTGACATCATTTATAAGCAGGCTATTACTTACTATGCCTTCAATCACTATCAGGAATCGGTTCCGGTTTTCGAAATGATAGTTCAAAAGTATCCCCGTGAGGAGCTTGCCGTATTTTCTGCCGATCTCATCATGGATTCACTCAACATCACCGAGGATTGGGAAGCGATCAGCAACAAGGCGCGCGAGATGCTCCGCAATTCAGCGCTTATCTCGGGGCGCAATCGTCTTAAGGACGACCTTGAGAAGTTCAAAGAGATGGCCTCCTTCTACGCTGCGGAACTCCCGGCCCAGAACGGAAAGGCCATAGATTCGGCGGAACGCTATATTGCTTTCGTGACCGAGTTCCCGGCCTCAAAGTTCAATGATGTGTCCCTCAACAACGCGATCTACTACTACGCGAAGGGCGAGGATCTTTATAAGTCCATCCGTGTACAGGAGCGGTTCTTGAGTGAGACGGGCAAACTATACAAGGAATCGAAACTGCGCAACGATATCATGTTCGGTCTTGCAAAGAACTACGAGGCGATCGCTTACTACGATAAGGCGGCCGAGCTCTATATCGATTTCGCCGCGAAGGCAGCGCAACACAAAAGCGCCGGTGATGCCATCTACAATGCGGCGGTTCTTTATGAGGCGCTTGGCGACACAGAAAAGGCGCTTGATAATTATAAGCTCTACATCGACAAGCACGCCAAGGAAGATAAGGACAAGGCAAAGATCGCGCTTCAATTCGGCTATATCTGGATGCGCAAAGGGAAAACCTACTATGATAAGGCGCGCAAAGGCTTCGACCGTTTCGTTGCTGATTATACAACCATCAAAGGATTGAAGGATTATCGCTATATCGACAAGACAGGAAAACTGACGGGCAAAGAAGATGCCTCGTCGGTTGATGTGTCCAAAGGTGACCTTAATACCATCTTCGCGCTGTATGCTTCTCTCGCTAAAATGGCTAAGGAGGAGGCAAAGAACGAAGACTATTACAAGAACATGGACGCTATTCTTCAACTTTACAAAAATGGTCAATTCAAAGAAAAAGAAGATTTTGCCGAATCGACCCGGGATACCATCGCGGAGGCATTGTTGGTCGAAACCGAAGCGAAGTTCAAGGAGTTCATGGCGATAGATCTCAATGTCAAGTACGACAAGACCATCAAATACAAGCCTGAAGAGATAAACTATGCCGACGAATCGACGGTTCCCAAGAACATCAAGAAGGAAATGGACACCTTCAACAAGGAGACTACCGATCGTCTGACCAAGAAAGCAGAAATGCTTGTCGAGTTGGAACAGCGTTACATGCAGATCATCGAGCAGACCAAATCGCCCCGCCTTACCCCGGCGAGTTTGTACTACATCGGCGCTATGTACCGCGATATGACCGACAAGATGTTCAGCGCGCCGCTTCCGCCGTGGCTCAATGAGAACCAGAAGATCGTCTATAAGAACATGCTCGACGAAAAGGCGCTCAATGCGCGCCAGAAGGCGGTCGAGGCTCTTGAAAAAGCGATGCTCAAGGGTTATGAGACCTCGGTGTATAACGACTGGGTCAAGAAAGCAAAATACGAATTGCGCAACTTCCAAGAGCTTCGTCCGGGTAAATATTACGATGAAAACGAGATAGTACCCGGTGCCAACATGATAGAGACCTCCTCTCTCATCGGTCGTGTCGATATGGATATCAAGTTCCCGGCAATAACCGACGAGGAGAAAAAAGATATCATGCGAAAGATGTCGGGTAGCGAACACACCGCTCCCGCCGCCGCGCCTGCTGGTGCGGCCCAATCGGCGACCCCAGCGACGAATTAAAGGGAGAGCGCATATGATGATGAAAAGAACGACCCTGTTTGCAGCCATTGTGTTGGCGATTTTCTTTTTGGCGGTGTCTTGCAAATCGACACAAGAGGCAAAGGCGGATGCCGGTAAAAAAGAACCGGAAAAGAAGCGTCTTTCGATTACTGATCGCCCCACCACTCCCGAGGAATATGCGAAATTTCACACTCAAAAAGGGATAGATGCTCTTGAGGTTAAAAAGGGCAAGGCTGACTTCGCTGGTGCCATAAGACATTTTACCTTTGCCGCGGAAGCCTATCCGAAGTCTTCAACCGTTTGGTTCAATCTGGGGTTAGCTTATCAGCAGATGGGCGATGACGAGAATGCGGTGAAAAACTACAACGCCGCACTTCAGATAGAGCCGGCCTATGCGCGTCCCGTTATCAACAAGGCGGCCATCTACGCCAATAAACTCGAATACAACCGCGCTATAGATGTGTGTGAGAAATTCCTAGAGGAGAACCCCAAGGATAAAGCGGTTCTTTCAGCCGTTGCCGGTTTTTATCTGAAGAAACTCGACTTTCTTAAGGCGATCGAGTCGGTCCGCAAGATACTCATTCAGGAGCCTTCCAATGTCGACGCGCTCAAAAACCTCGGCATGATCTACCTGATCAAAAAAGACACCGGTCTGGCGAACATGGTTACGACCAACTCCTATAATCTGAATCCCAACGATGCCGGTATCTCGAACAACCGCGGAGTAATATTCCACTATCAGAATGACGATTCGCTCGCGATGTTCTACTACACCAGCGCGATCAACAATGACCAAGCCAATAAGGCGGCTAACTTCAATGTTGGCTCAATGGCCATGTCTTACGGCGATGCGGAACGCGCTTTCCAACACTTTTCGATAGTTCTTGCGCAGGATCCCGACAATATGGATGCGCGCGTCGGTCTTGCGCTCGCTCATCGTGGAATGGGCAACTTTACCGAAGCAGAAGCGGAATATAAGAAGGTGCTTGACAAGGATCCGAATAACCCGCTTGCGGTTTTTAATCTGGGCGTACTGTATCACGACCATCTTAACAAAAAGGTGGAAGCGCAGAGTCTTTTCAGAAAGTATCTCAGTATAGGCGGCGATATCGGACAGGATCATATTGTTCATAAATATATCGCCGACAAGGTAAAGATTCGGCCTTCAGATGATGAACAGGCACCACAGAACTAAACCCAAAAGGAGGAACTCATGAGAAAACTCTTCTTCGTATTGGTCCTCGTGCTGGGGGCGTTCGGGGCCTATGCTCAGGAAGAAGGCGCCGCCGCCGCAACCGACACGGGAGAAATGGACGCAGAGGGAAGAAAGGTCGTCTATCGTCAAAAAACGGTCATTGACTTCGAAGATGTCATGTTGGAAGGGCAGATAAAGAAGCCTTCCGGATCTTTCTTGATGGATCGTACCAAAACAAAATTCAATTCACTCATCAACCTGAAAAAGGATTTCAACAAGGAACTGGTAAAATCGGTGGATGTACTTAAATAACTATGATGGTCGTATATCAACAACCGCATAAATGGGGCCCGTGTTATGCCGAATGAGAATGTGAAGAAAAGGCTGCTGTACGATCTCTCCCCGATTCCTCGTCCCCCAGTGAACGAGGGGTTCTCCGGCAAGCTTGATCCGGAAGTGAGGGTCGTCTTCAAGCCGAACACTTTGCGAGAGAGTAGAGTTGTTACGAAAGCGTATGTGGTCGGTTCTTCTACCGACCCAAAAAAGGTCGACCTTATGTTCGACGAGAGTGCCTTCCCTGAGGATTCGTTCGAACTTATTAGTGTTGTCGGCGATCAAATGACCTTGAATCTCAAGGAGGGGTTCAAGGGATATGTCGTAGAGAAAAAAGAAAAGAAGGATATTGCTACGGTTCTGGCGAAAAAAAGCTACGAAATAGGTGCTGATAATTTTGCCGTTCTCGAGTTTGGTGATATTTCCGTTGTTGCATTGAAAACCCCGCATGAAAAACTGAAACCGGCAGGGCTCATCGAGAATCGCGAGATGACCTCGGTTCTCATAATGTTGGTCACTTTTATCATCGGTTTCTTCATCATGAACATGATCGTTGAAACGCCGCCCATAGAGGTCGACATATTCGAGATCGACAACCGCTTTGCGAACATGATCGTAAGCAATCAGGATGATGTTCAGGTTGAGGATCTAGAGAAAGAAAAGAAGGTCAAGCTCGAGAAGCCCAAAGAGGGATTGGTCGAGGCCACCCAGCAAAGAAAATCTCTTGGCGAAGAGGGGCGCGTGGGTGACAAGAAGAGCCGTGTGGCCAATGCGCAGGGTTCCGCCCGCCGTGGCCTAGATGAGAAGGTCGCGCAGAGTTCGGGCGTCATGGGCGCTCTTTCTTCGGGTGCGGCCAGTTTTGACCGTATATTCGGCGGCGGTGGTCTGGGTGCCGGCATGGATAAGACTCTTGGCTCGGTCACCGGCATCAGTGGCGTCGACCAGTTCGGCTCCGGTGGTCTGGGGACCAGAGGTTTCGGTACCGGCGGCGGCGGAAATGCGCTCGGTATCGGCGGTTTGGGCACCCGCGGGAGGGGCGGCGGCGGTATGGGCGGTATGGGCTACGGTATGGCGGCTGGCCGCATCGGCGGTAAGGGTCTCTCGGCTATTACTGCAGGCGGCGGACAGGCGGTCATCATGGGCGCGCTCGATCGCGCGGTCATCGACGCCTATATCAAGCGTAACCTTGCCAAGATTCGTTGGTGCTATGAAAAGGAACTCAACAAGGATCCAAAACTTTTTGGTAAGATAGTCATCAACTTCATCATCTCGAAGACGGGGCAGGTTTCCAGTTCGAAGGTTCAGCGCTCCACGATGGGGAACGAGAACGTTGAGGGTTGCGTTGCGGACCAGATCAAAAAGATCCGGTTCCCAGCGCCAAAGGGTGGCGGTATCGTTATCGTCAACTATCCGTTCGTCTTCAAGCACTCGGAAGGATAAGGGAGGAGTATCGGCATGAAGAAACTGTTGGTTATTCTGCTCCTTCTTGGGGCGTCGGTACTTTGGGCGGCCGAAGCAGAAGAAGAGACTGTGGGAGACGCTTCGGGCAACGACCTTGAGCCGGTACTTAAGGGCTTGAGTTCGACGATGTCGGGCGGCATGTTCGTCATTTTCGGGAACGCCGCCGACTATTCCGACCCGATCGGATCGGTTGTGAATCTTGCTTTTGGCTACGACATCCAGATAGTCGATGCTTTTTCGTTGGGGATACATGGGAAATTCGGTATCCTGCAACTTAACACCGATTCCTCCCTGTCGGTTTCTCCGTGGGTCGAGGATTATGCCCCGGTCCTTGCGGGCCTGAGTATCAGTCCGACCTACTGCATCAACAAACGCTGGGAGATCGGTCTGGATGTCGGCGCCGACTTTCTCCTCATGGGGAAAGCGAAAGATGTGGACGGTAAGGAAACGGACATGTTCATTATGATCGGCGCCGGTATCGATGCCGAGTACTACACCTTCACCCGTCACTTCTCGATCGGCATGACCGTCAAATTCGATTATATTCTTAGTTTCGACGGCATGGGGCTCACGGTGATGCCCTACATGAAGTACTCTTTCGGCATCTGATCCTGTTTTTGCCGGTTTATTCTCTGAAGAAGAACAGCACGATATGATCAAGCAGAAGAAAGAAGTTGTTTTCAATGAGCGCCCTATCGGTATCTTTGATTCTGGTATCGGCGGATTGACCGTCTTCAAGGAGATCCGCAAGGTACTGCCCCATGAACATCTGATCTATCTTGGCGATACGGCGCGGGTTCCCTATGGTACCAAGTCGCCGGAGGTCATCAAGCAGTATTCCGAGATAAACGTTCGATTTCTTATCGAAAAAGGCGTCAAAGTGGTGGTCGTTGCTTGCAATACCGCTTCGGCAGCGGCGATAGCATACCTTCATGAGTGTTTCCCTGATCTTTTGATCCTTGGAGTAATACAGCCGGTCGTCGAAAATCTTATCAAGCTTGATCAGGTGAAAAAGGTAGGCATAATCGGCACCGCGACCACCATCCACAGCAATGCCTATCAACGGGCGATCTTGGAGCATATGCGGGTGGAGGTTTTCGCACAGCATTGTCCTCTTTTCGTCCCCTTGGTCGAGGAAGGAATCGTGGATCATCCTTTGACCATGCAGGCGGTGGATTATTATCTTTCGGGATTAAAGCGGGCCGAGATTGACACCCTTATCCTTGGTTGCACCCATTACCCTCTCCTGCTGCGCCCGATTGATTATTATTTTGGTCATCGCGTACGCATTATGGATTCGGCGTATTACACGGCTCGGGAATTAAAAAAGATATTGTCGGAACGGCATGTGGCAAACGAATCCCACAAATCGGGTGAAGAGCGTTTTTTTGTTACCGATTCCGCAGAGACCTTCCGGCGCACCGGAGAGTTGTTTCTAGAGCGCCCGCTTGTTGCCATAGAGCACGTGTAAAAAAATTGATTTCATTTGTCTCATAATATATAGTAGGCCGGATTTTTCGAGGTTTGCTCATGAGCAAGACATTTCCGATGCCGATACTTCTGATATTATTCCTTCTTCTCCCTTCGTTGATAATGGCGCAGGAGCCTATGCCACAGGCAGAAACACCTGACAAACCAGAGACGGTAACTCCGCCGGTCGTGACGAACGATGATTCGACAGCGGTGAAGAAAGAGACCGGTTCCGATTCGGAGTTTAACCTCAAGATGCGAAACCTAGAAGAAAAAATAAATTCTCTAAAAGATAAGGTATTCAGGGCGAAACAGCGGTTGGCGATACTTCAGGAGACCGTTCTTTCAGGAGCGCTTGCCGGCGCTCGGGCATCTGTTGTTCACCTCAATGACGTGGGCGATGCCTTTGATCTCATTTCGGTGGTCTACTACCTTGACGAGGCACCCATTTATAAATGGGTCGAGGGGGGCGTCGCCGAACTCAAATCGGAAATGTCCGTTTTTGACGGATCGGTGGTGCCGGGGCCGCACCATCTATCGGTCTATCTCGTGTTCCGCGGCAAGGGCTACGGAGTCTTTTCCTACATGGAAGGATACACCTTCAAGTTGAAAGCGGGCTACTCTTTTAATGTGGAAGAGGGGCAATTGGTGGAGGTGTCGACCACTGCGATGGATCGAGGATCATTGGTGAAGCTCGATAACCGGCTATATATTTCTTTTGATATCGACAAAAAGGCTTACGAGCAGAAGCCTGTTGCGGACGATTCCGACAAACAGCAACCGACTGCCAAGTGACAGCACACCGCTACATATCGGCGCGGCTAATCGCCACGATGTTGTGTATAGTGTTGACCGTTGCTGAGCTGTACGCGCAGCAACCTACCGCGCAAGGCGTTTCTTCCTTCGAAAAACGCATGGAGACAATTAATCGCGAACTCTCCTCCCTTCGAGAGGACTTCATGGGGGCGGAAGGTCGCTATCTTTCTCCGCTTACTATGAATCGCGAGTATACTGAATCCCCGGCGAAGAAATTAGAGAAGGGTGATTATTATTTTCAGCGCAAGGACTATATTTCCTCCGGCGGTATCTATTATTCTTTATTCAGCACGCGCAAAGAAAAAGACTTTATTTGGGAAGAGGCGATATTCAAACTTGCCGAATCTCTTTTCCTCAACAACAATTATATTTCTGCTGCGCGCTACTACGAGATACTGCTCACCGATAAGCCTTATTCCCGGTTTCAGGTAGAAGCGTTGAAGCGTCTCATATCTGCGGCCTATTATCTCGGCGAGTATTCGAAGGCAAAAACCTATTATTCCGAGTTTGTGAGTATTGGATACGATATGACCCGTGATCAGGATCTCGTCTATTTCCTAGGGAAGTCTCTTTTCTTCGATAGGCAGTATGACGAGGCTCGGGAGATATTTCAGACGATCAAAAAAGAGGGGTTATACTATCCTCAGAGTTTATACTTTCTCGGGGTTATCAACATACAGCTTGCCGATATCGATAAGGCGATTCCCTTATTCAAAGAGGTGATAGATCTGCCTTCGAGCACGTCCTACTTTAAATACCAGGCGGTACGAAACCTATCGATCCTTGCCTTGGGCCGATTGCTGTTTGAAAAAGGTGATTTTACCGGCGCAACCGATTATTACCTGAAGCTGGATCGCAGTTCAGATCTTTTTGCCGAGGCATATTTCGAACTCTGTTGGGCCTATATCAAGAGGGAACAATTCGAAAAAGCGCTGGAGGCATTGCGCCTCATAAAATACATCGCGCCCGGATCCATCGTAGTTCCACAGGCTGAATTGTTGGAGGGAAATCTTCTTGTCAAGTTGCGCAAGTACGGCGATGCGATGGTCCTTTTCAATAAGATAGTCAAGGAGTATGTCGATATTCGCGAACAACTGAGCACTCTGGAAAAGAGTGGACGGACGGTTTTCGACGGAGAGGATTCTGCCGAGAACGTCCAGTTTTCCGTTTATTCCCCATTAGTTCGATCTCTCCTCAAAGACAATAAGAAGTTCTCCCATGCGGTTCGCTTGCAGGATGACCTAAAAGGGATAGAGTTGGAACTGGAACAAGTGGCGAAACTAGAGAACAAACTGAATACCATCATCGGCAACAAAAATGCCGCAGCGATATTTCCTCCGCTTAAGGAGGGCACCGAAAGGGTCCTTTCTTTTCAAAATCGATTGCTTCGTTTACGCGATGATCTTCTGACCATACGTGCCGAGCTCACGTTAAATGCCTTGCCGGAAAAAGAGAAGAACCGCTACCGTGAAATCGACAAGGGCAAACAAGAATTACAGAAAAAACTGCAAGAACTGCTGCCTCGCTCAAGCCAAGAACTTGAGGCGACGGTCACTCGGTACGCCGAACAGATATTGGCGTTGGAAGAGGAGATACATCGTGCTTCGTTACAGATGCGTTCGTTGCATGACCAGCTTGATTCGATAGCGACCTATTATTTGAGAAGCACGACGCAGTCCGGTAACACCGATCAGCGTATCGTCGAAAAGATCGAGCAAGAAAAAAGTCGGGTGCTGAAGTTCTTGGAACAGATAATACAGTTCAAGCAAGAGACCGAATCGGAAAAGAATCACCTTTTGCTGGGCGGCGATATGTTCTCGCAAATGATCATAGCGCGCGACTCTTACAATAAAATCGTTTCAGAACAGGATGCGCTCTTGAAGGTCGCACCGATGCAGTCATCACTCCAGCGCGAACAATTCGATCAGGCGTCGGCGAGCATAGAGGAGCTCTCGCGGAAGGTCGAAGGATTCAATGCCAAACTTAATGAGGTAATCGGCGGCATCATACAAAACATACGAGATTCTTTTGAGAGCGAAAAGATAAAAATAGAAGAATACAAAAGCCAGCTTGCTCTTCTGAAGCGAGAAACGAACGAGGCGGCATCATTGGCGATGCTCTCGAATATTACAAAAGTGCATAACACTTTTGACGAGTTGATCCTGCAGGCGGATCTGGGGATAATCGACGTGGCGTGGGAAAAAAAGGAAGAGGCGACACAGACCCTGAATAAAATGCGGACACGCATGGCTCTGGAGATACAGGAGCTCTACCTGAATCTGGAGAATCTTGAATGAGTGTTCGGACCGTACTCATGATCATGGTCGCGATCCTTCCGGCATTGCTTGTCGGTGCGGATGCCCCCCCAAAAACCAGACCGGCCGAAGATGCGGCCATTGTAGTTGATGCACAGCGTTTTGAGAATGATTATATAGAGCGCCAAATATTGCGCTATGAGGCTCTCATTGGCGACTATCAGCGGGAGATACAGTCGCTTCTTAAGCGTAAGGTCGAGGAAAAAAAGCGTCTCATCGAGATGAAATATCAGCCGACGATACGGCAAGAGCAGGAATCGGAGACCGCCTCGCGTGCCGATGCGATCGTGCTGTTCGAGAATTTCATCAGGAAATATTGGGGTAACGTAGAATTCGTTCCAAGCGCCATGTACCGCCTCGCCGAACTCTATTACGAGCGTTCGATGATCGAACAGGAGGGGCGCATGGAAGAGTATGACAAAGAAATCGCACTCTACGAAAAAGGTCAGCTCGCGCAGGAACCCACACTGCCGGTAGTTGATCTTGAGCCCTCCATAGCGTTGTACCGAGAGATCATAAAAAACTATCCTCAATTCAAATATCTGGGCGGCGCCTACTACATGCTCGGTTACTGTCTTGACGCCTCTAAACAAAAGGAGGAGGCGGTAAAGATATGGGAAGAGATGGCCCAGAAGAACATCATGACCGAGTACTCCGCCGAGGTCTATATGCGGATCGCCGAGTATTATTTCTCGGAAAAGAACGATCTTAAGTTGGCGCTCGACTACTTCATGAGAAGCGCCCAGAATAAGGAGTACAAGGACTACGACAAGGTGGTCTATAAGATCGCGTGGACCTATTATCGCATGAACGAATTTCAGCGCGCCGTCGACACCTTCGCGTCCCTTATCTTCTATGCCGACGAGATGAAACGGCGCGGCTTGCCCGGTGGTCAGGACATGCGCAAGGAATCGGTGCAGTATATCGCGATCAGTTATGCCGATGAGGAATGGGGAAGCGTCGATAAGGCGATAACCTATTTCACCGGCATAGACGGGTCCGCTTTTGAGGTCGAGGTGTTCGACAAGCTCGGCAAGTATTACTACGAGAACTCCAATTATGCGCAGGCTGAAAAGGCCTATCGATTCGTTCTTGGCCGCCATCCCTACTACGAGAGCGCGCCCAAGATACATGAGAAGCTCATCCAGATGTACAACAAGCAGGCCATGCTCGACAAGATGCAGGCGGAGATAGAACTCTTCACCAAATTGTACGATGAGGAATCGGAGTGGGCGCTTAAAAATCGGGCGAATGCCACCGCCATCCGTGATGCATCGAATCAGGCGAAGGACTTTTTGGTCGGATCGGCCGGCTACCATCAGAAGCTTGCGCAGACGGCGAAGGAAAAAGGGGACTTCGATACCGCAAAGGCTGAATACGCCATCGCCGCACAGCTCTATGGCAAATATATGGAAAAGTTCCCCTATACCTCGGAAAGTTATGATATCAGCTATAACCTTGCCGACTCGCTCTATTTCTCGGGCCAGATCGAACGCGCGGTCCTCATCTACGAACGTATCCGCGATGATAAGAATCAGGACAAGTACCGCAACGATGCGGGGCTGGCGACCTATATCTGTTACAGCACGATCTGGGAGAATTCTCCCGAACGGCTGATAAAGAGCGAAGAGAAACGGGGCAAGCCTTTCTCTCAACTTGAGGAGAAGCTCATACAGTCGAGTGACATCTACCTTGAGATCGCGAAAGATGCCGCCGACCGTAGCGCGGTTGCTTACAATGCCGCTCGTATCTTCTACGATCACGGCAAATTCGAGGATGCCGAAAAGCGCTATCTGCGCATCATCAACGAGTTCCCCGAATCGGAGGCGGCGCTCATGGCGGCCCGCGACATCGTCGGCGCCTACACAGAAAAGAAAGACTGGGTCAATGTCGCGAAATGGTCAAAGATATTGACCGATCGACTTGTCGCTGCCAAGAGTCCGAAGGGCAAGGAGATCACCGACGAGTTCAAGACCTACCGCGGTGCGGCGCTGTTTAAATATGCCGAACAACTGCAGGAGGAGAAGAAGCACCGCGAAGCGGCCGACGAATATCTGCGTATCGTCGAGGAGAACCCGTATCATCAGGATGCCGATAAGGCGCTCTTCAATGCTGCATTCAATTTCGAGAAGGCGCTCATGTTCGATTCGGCCATGAATATCCATGAACGCATTTACAAGGAATATCCCTATTCGCAGATAGCGCCGCAATCGCTCTATCTGGTCGCCTACAATGCCGAGCGCTCCTACAATTTCGAGAAGGCGCTCGAAGCCTACATGCTTCTCTATAAAAAGTATCCGACTAATGATAAGAAAAATTTTGCTATCTACAATGCCGCGCTCCTGCTCGAACGACTCAAGCGCTATAAAGAGGCGTCCGACTATTATTCTCTTTATTCTCGTGAGGAGTCGGGCAAGCCGGAGGGAAAGGATGCCGCGTATCTGGTCGGCTTCATGTACCAGAAGTCAGAAGATTGGAAAGGGATGATATCCCGTTTCAACCAATTCATCGATATCTATCGCGGCGATGCCGAGGTCCAACACCTCGTGATGCGGGCCTACTACCAGATCGCGAAGACCTATGAGGAGAAATTAGGCGACTGGCGGAACGCCAAGGAAACCTATGCAAAAATACTGGAACATTACACCGCCAAGAAACTGGAGAACGAAGAGGCGGTCGTCTATGCCGCCGAGGCGCAGTTCAAACTGATCGAGGATGATTTCGCCGACTACGAGAAACTCAAGATCGGCGGCAAGAACACCAAGAAGCTCGAAGAGTCGCTGAAGGCGAAAAAAGAGGCATCTCAGGCGTTGACGAAAAAGTATGCCGAGGTGCTGGCCTATAAATCGGAATGGTCCTATGCCGCTTTCTATCGACAGGGGAACATCCTGCAACTCTTTGCCGAGGCGCTCATCAACGCGCCGATACCGCCCGAGATAGAGAAGGAGCCCGAATTGGTCGACATCTACCAACAAACCCTACAAGAACAGATAGATCCGCTCGAGCAGTCGGCGGTCGACATGTATGTCAAGACACTCGAACTGGCCAAAGAGAACCGGGTCTTCAACAAGTGGACCACCCTCATAATCGAACGACTCTCGCGCCTTCGTCCGCAGGAATACCGCATGGGGAAGTCACCGCGGTATGCGGTCAACACCACGATGGAGTCGGGATATCCGGTCCTGTTGACGCTTGATCGGGCCGAACGGAAGGAATACAAGAAATCGGGCATACAAAAGAACGAGACGCCGAAGGCTGAACCGCCGACACCCGAAGCCGCAGAGAAAAAAGAATGACGGTGCGTGATATGACGATGCGTCCCTTGATGCTATTGTTGGTGATTCTCGGCACTCTTCTCTGGGGATGCGCAACGGCCCCCGAGAAGAAAGGCGAAGAGGCGCAGGCTACTCCCGTTGCGGAAAAGGATGCCGAAAAGACGGCATCGCCCGAGGCGGCGGTCCCCAAGACAGAGGAAAAAGGGGCAAAGAACGCTGACGACGCAACCGCTCCCGAAAAAAAGCCCGTGACTGCCGATGAGAAACAGCTGGCCGATGAGAAGAAAAAAGAGGAAGAGGCGCTACGTAACCGGAACTACGATGGTCTCAAATATGTCGGTCCGGCAAAGGAGGAGTTCTCCAAAGGGGTCGAGAGTTATTTTTCGCAGGGATGCGGCGAAGCGGTGAAACGGTGGCGCAACGCATTTGAAGGCGACAGCGACAACGGCTCCATTGCCTACAATATCGGCCTATGTTATGAGCGGCAGGGTAAACCCGCCGATGCCCGCCAGTGGTACGAGAAAGCCGTGCAAGCGCGCAACGAACAGATCGAGGCGCTTTACAACATGGCGCTCCTTGATATGAAAAAGGGGAAGCTGCAGACCGCCGAGTACCAGAAGCTCGCCGAAGGGGTCAGCGACATGGTGGTGCGCAACAACTTCCTTGCGTGGTTGTACCTGAAACTGAAGAACTTCGACGAATGCATCAAATATGCCAAGGCTGCGCTGAAAGAGGACGAGATGAACATCGAGGCGATGATCACTCTCGGCACCGCCTACTTCAACAAGGATATGCTGGAACTCGCCGAGATGATACTTTCGACGGCCGAACAAATAAACCCGAACGATTTTAAACTGCAACGTATCGCGGGCTTCATCCAATACAAACAAGGTCACAAGCAGAAGGCGACCGAACATTTCCAGAAGGCCAAGAAGATAAATCCCGAGATCCCCGAAGTCTCCAACATGATCGCGATACTCGCGATGGAGATCGAGGACTTCACCACCGCCAAGAACGAGTTGGAGTTTGCCCTCAAGATAGCGCCCGATCTGATCGAAGCGAAACTTAATCTCGCCGTTGCGCTCAAGGGGCTCAAGGAGTACAAAAAATGTCGCGAGATATTGCAGGGGCTGGAGAAACAGCCCGGATTGCCTAAAGACACGCTTCGCGATGTCACCTATAACCTCGCCATCCTGTTCCTTGACGCCGATGTCGAAGGGGACGGACAGCCCCAGCGGTTCGATGTGGCGGTCCAGTACCTGACCAAATATCTCGAAATGGTCGACAAGAAAGACAAGATCGAACAGAAACGGATCGCCGACTACATCAAGGAGGCGCAGACCGAGAAAAAGAAGGCCGAGGCATACCTGAAGATGAAGGCGAAGCAGGAGGCCAAGCGCAAGAAAGAGGAGGAGGAACAGCGGCTCTTCGAACAGTATGTGAAGGATTTCGAGGAGACCAAAGCAAAAGATACCATTGATGCGTACGAGGCTTTTCTTGCGCGGTACCCGGAGCTCGATCCCGAGGATGAGCGCGGTCTGTTTGCCAAGAAGCGGCTGGAGGAGCTGAAGACCGGTAAGCCTTCCGCACCGCCGCCGCCGTCGGTTCCCGCGCCGATCCCGTCGGCGCCGTCATCGACCACGCCGGAACCGCCGAAAGTGCGTGAGAATCCGGGACAATAAAAATGATAAAAAAATTGATTTCCCGAGCGAAAAAGGGTATGAATGACGGTCATTTGGCTTTCGGAGGATAACGAGATATCGCTATGAAGAGGGTCGGGGGTGTTCTTGTGATACTGTTCGTCGCGGTGGGTCTTTTGGCTGCTCCGCCCGCGAAGCGTCCGAAATCGTTCGTTTTTAAGGAGATAGAGATAAAGGGTAAAATCCAGAAACCCGAGGCGATGTACTTTCTGTCGCGGGCCCGTTTCAGTTACCGGACGCTCGATCTCAAGGTGAGTTTTGTCCCGAAGGTTCAGGAAGCGCTCTTCAGTGAGGACGCTTTCTAGGTATATTCATTTTTTTTTGAGGAGGTTCCCATGCTCCAGTCTTTTGCCCAGTTTTACCGCGAGGGCGGTACGTTCATGCACTTCATCGCGCTGTGCGGCCTGTACATCATCGGCGTCACTATTTACAAATTCATCTTCCTGCTGATGAAGTTCAACACCAACGGCGCCAACTTGATGAAGCAGATCCAGAAGCTCGTCATGGCCAACAATGTCGACAAGGCGATCAAGCTCTGCTCGGCCGCCGGCGACGCCGCGCTTGCCAACGTCCTCAAGGCAGGTCTCAGCCGCGCCAACCGCGGTGAGCTCGAGATCCAGAACGCCATCGAAGAGACGGTCCTCGAGTACACCCCGAAGGTGAAGAAACTCACCGACACCGTCGCGGTCTTCAACAACCTGTCTACACTGCTTGGTCTTCTTGGTACGATCCAGGGTCTTATCCAGGCGTTCGACGCCGTTGCGCACGCCGCCCCCGAACAGAAATCGGCGCTCCTTGCGTCCGGTATCGCCGTCGCGATGAACACGACCGGTTTCGGTCTGGGCGTCGCCATCCCCGGCATGGCGGTCCACATGATCCTCAAGGCGCTCGAGAACAAGATATTCAACGACATCGACCTCTACTCGGTCAAGCTCGTGAACCTGCTTGTTTCGCGTGAGAAGGGAACGGCCCCGGCTGAAGGCTAAGGGTTAACACAGGAGGTTTTCAATGGCTAAGAAAAGAAAGGAGGAGGTGATCGATACCGATCTCAACCTCACTCCTGCGATGAACCTCATCCTGATCCTTATCCCGCTTCTGCTCGCGGCCATGGAGACGATGAAGCTGGGCGTCATCAACGTGGCGACCCCGCAGATCGGCCCCTCGAGCGAGGTGACCCCGCCCGATCAGGCGCCCGATGAGAAGCCGCTGAAGCTCACCATCGCGCTCACCGACCGCGGCCTGCACCTCTATGCGCGGGATCAGGTCATCGAGAACAAGGACGATCCGCTCGGCCCCACCATCCCCAAAAAGGATGGCGAGGAGATAGTGGACGGCAAACCGGTACCCGGCAAGGTGTACGACAACGAGAAGCTGACTCAGATGCTCTCCGACATCAAGGATGAGAATCCGACCGAAGAGAACATCATCATCAGCGCCGAATCGCACATCAAGTACCGTTACATCATCCAGATCATGGACGCCTCTCGGGAAACGAAGGTGGGTGACAAGAAGAAATCCTTGTTCCCCAACGTCGTCCTGAGCGCCGGCGTCGCGTAAAGGGAGGGCACTATGGCCGAAGAAAAGAATCTGACCTACGAGATCCTCCCGGAGAACTACGAGCAGGACGTACTCGCCAAGAAAAAGGCGGGCAAGAAGGGTGATCGTAACGAGGGAGCGGCGAAACTGACCATGAACTCGCTGATGGACATTCTTACCATCCTGCTGGTCTTCCTGCTGAAGAACTACTCGACCGACGCGGTGTCGGTCACCCCCTCGAGCGACCTTGACCTCCCGAAAGGGATGACCGCGCTCACCCCCGAACAGACGGTCGCGGTGACCGTGTCGAAGTCGGCAATACTCGTCGACAACGTCATGGTGCTTACCGTGAAGGACGGCAAGGTCGAAGCGGCGCAGAAGCGCGGCGGAGACGATGGCTACTTCATCATTCCGTTGAACAAGGCGCTTGCCGATGCGGTCGAGAAACAGCGCCGTATCGCCGCGGTGAACCCCTCGGCGGGCAAGTCGCTCGGCATTGCCACCATCATCATGGATGGCGAAACGCCGTTCCGTCTGCTTACTGAGGTGATGTATTCGGCCGGTCAGGCCGAGTTCAGCAAGTTCAAGTTCCTCGTTATCTCGAATGTCGAGGCGGGGGCACAAGGGTAGTTCGATTGAAAAGAGAATCGTTCGGTAACTATCGTTTCTTTCAGGGAACGGGGCGGCGGTCGATGGGTTGCCGCCCCCTCCCTGTTTTTTATGTGGAAGGCGCTAGTGCACTTCTGATGAGAGGTTCCGTATGACACAGAATACCGCGGCCGAAAAGGTTCTGCGCGTCGGCGTCATTTATAACGGCAAGATCATTGACGAGCAGGTATTCCGCAAGCCGGAGACCATCTATATCGGCGATACCTCAAAGGCCCACTTCGTCGTTCCCAGTTCGGCGCTTCCGAGCCGTTTCCCGATTTTTTACTATAAGTCGGGGAAATACGAACTGGTCATCATGGAAAACATGAGCGGCAAGGTCTTCCTGAAAGGGAAGGTCGTCGATATCGAAGAGGTCATCAAGAAGGGGATGCTCAAGAAACGCGGCAATGCCTATATTCTGCCGCTTTCTACCGACGCCCGCGGCAAAGTGATCGTCGGAAGTGCAATAGTGCTGTTCCAATTCATCACCCCGCCCCCCAAACCGCCGAAATTGAAACTGCCGCGTTCGATACGCGGTTCGTGGACTCAGATGATAGATTGGCCGCTCGCCTCGATATTGGGCACGGTCTTCGTCATCGGCTATGCCTTTCTGTTCTATCTTTGGGGCCTTCCCGATCCGGCGCCCAAGACCTTCGATCAGCTCGATAACCGCTTCGCGAAGATGATCGCGCCGGAGGTGGAGAAGGTTGAGGATAATAAACCGACCGAAGAGAAAAAGGTCGAGGGCGAAGGGACCGGCACGGCCAAAAAAGAAGAAACGGCCGAGGCGGTCGAGGCGCCCAAAAAAAGGAAGGGTCCGCGTGATGCGGCGACCCGCGCGCAGGAAGAGGCGATGCGCGTCTCCGAAATGAAGAAGAAAGTGGCCGGGGTCGGCCTGCTCAAGCTCATCGGTTCAGCCGGCGCCGACGGTTCGGCCGGTATCATCTCCGATGTCATGGGCGAAGGCGGCAAGGACCGCGATATAGATTCGGCGCTGTCGGGCGTCAAGCAGATCGGTATCGCTACCGATGCGGGCCAGCGGAGCCGTAAAGGCGACGCGGGCGCCACCGAGACGGCTAAGATCGACGATCTCAAGGTCGCCAACACCTCCGGCAACGTGAAGGTGAGCGGCATGAAAGAGAAGGAGGTCTCCGGGAGCACCAAGATCGGCGCGCCCGAGGTCGAAGGATCGCTCGATCAGGCGGGTATCACCAAGGTCGTCAAGCAGAATAGCGCGGCGATCCAGCGGTGCTATGAAAAAGCGCTCAAGACCAATCCGCAACTCAAGGGGAAGGTCGCGGTCACGTGGATGATCAATCAGGACGGCCGCGCCGAGATGGTTGAGATAAGCGAGGATACCATGAAGGACGCCGGCGTTTCTTCGTGTATCAAGGGGGTGGTCTCGCGGTGGCGGTTCCAGAAACCGGAAGCGCCCGCATCGGTCACCTTCCCGTTCGTCTTCTCGCCGGCGAACTAGCAACAGAGGGTATGGGAGGTCTGCCATGAAAACGATACTTGCGGCGCTGGTGGTCGTGCTGATGCCCTCGCTGTTCTTGGCGCAAGAGGCTCCCCTGCTTGAAAGTCGCGATGCTACCACGCCCGATCAGATGCGCGCCGAGGTTGATGCCAAAATCAAGCGCGTTGTCGACATAGAACAGATCGTCCAGAAGATGACCGTCGAGGCGACCAAGGAAAAAGACATCAAATGGAAGCTTTGCTTGGATGATATTTTTGCCACGGTTCGCGGCATTTCGGCCTCGGTGGTTTCGGCGAAGGGACGCATGGATGATCTTATTCGCGCCGAAAAGGCCGATGCGGCACGGGCTCAGATGATGTTGGTGAAAGGTCTTGCGGATGCCGCCGAAAAGACGTTTGCCGAGTCGCAGGCATGCCCGCGGCAATTGACCCGCGTTGACAATCGTTCCGTCGTCGAAAAAGAGGAGGACAAAAAACTTACCGGCACTCATGGGGGTGAGGGTGGTATCGGCGACGCGATGGGGCAGGATTTTACCGACGATTGGGCGACCGAGCGCGATCCCAATGATATGGGCACCGAAGACCCGGTGGACGGCGCCGGCACCGATAATCCCGGGGGACCGACCGAGACCCCCGGCAACACCGGTGGTGATCCGGGAGTCGTTGTCGATAATGGTGACATTGTATCTGAGCCGCCATTCATAGAGCCGAGTCCCGAGAAGTGATCATGAACATCTACCGGTGAAATCTGCGATGTTGTTTTCGTACCGCACAGGCTCTCTTCTTTTAGTATGCGCTTTGTTGTCGGGAATGTTGTTCTCACAAGAAATCCCGAAGAGCGGAGAGAAAGCTCCTGAAAAGGGTTTTCATCTTTCCGATACGGCATTGTTGAATATCAGTTTCTCGCTGGCCCCTGAATTCGAAACGAACATCAATAAGGTCTCGGATCGTTCCGGACAGACCGACAATATTACCGGCGTCAGCCAAAATGCGACCGAGGTCATGGATCTCATCATTCATTTGTCGCCCGGTTTGCGGGCGAAGATAGACGACAAGTTCAAGACGTTGGGAATGGCCTTCCTCATAAACTACAATCTCTACACCGGCATTGACGACAAAAAGACCTTCGAGAACCTGACGACCCTTTCATCGCTTCATTTCGATACCGATATTCTCGGCGAGTTCAATAAGGACGGGAACGTGATGTTCCGCGTTTCCAATAACCTCAAGCGCAATTCGAATCCCGATACGTTGACCATAGAGAATGGACTGCATACCAATTTGATCGAAGATGTCAATCTGGCTCTTTTCATCAAGAACAGCGAAGATACGCTGTCGCTGAAAATATCGACCGGGATACAACTTAACTATTTTGAAGAAAATCTGCTGGGGGATTACAATTTCTGGAGTTCCCGCAATACTGTTTACGGTCAGTGGAAATTCCTGCCGAAAACCGCCGCGTTCTTCAACGCATCGTTCATCTATCAGGATTATTTCAATGCCGATTCGGCCTTGCGTGACGATCAACGCTCCATGCCGCTGTCGATATTCGTCGGCGCTTTGGGACAGTTGACTCCCAAAATATCGTTGAAGCTGTCGGGAGGATATACCAACTCCCTGTCTAAAGACATGCACCACGATGGATTGGCGGGATTGGAGTTCATTTTCAAAAACTCGGAAAACACCCTTTTTAATCTGGGCTATCTGCGCACCATGTTCCCGATGGCGACCTACCAATATTATACGCTGGATAAGGTCTATGCCGGTTTTACTCAGAAATTCTTCAAACGACTGCTTTTCAAGATAGATGCAAGTTACTCCCATTTAGCCTATGGCCGTAATGTAAAGTATCCGGCGCTGGTCAATGTCGAGACCGTCACCGACGCTAATACCGGCGCGGTAAGGACAACGACCGTTCGCCAACGGAGTATCGATCGCGAGGATCATCTTATCCGCGTGGAGCCGACGATATCCTATAACTTCCTCCAATGGCTCGGCCTGTCGCTCAAATACACCTTTGAGACCAAACAGACCCCGTTCTATGCCGCCACTAATCTTGCGCTGACCGGTGTCGTTCCTCCGAGCGACATCACCTACACGACCTATTATGACTATATGGACCACCGCATATTGCTGACACTCGCGGCGGACTACTGATTTGATCATGATCCATTTCTCCAGAGCAGTGTTTTTGCTCCTTTGCGCAGTGCTGTGTTGTAGCGGTTGCACCTTGAAGTTCGTTCGTGACGACGGTCAGACCGTTGCGTCACCGCAGGTCAGTAAGGCGGCGACGGGAGGAGCGCAAGTGCCGGGAGAAACGGACCGTACCGCTCTTCAACCCGGTGTCATCGGCGCCGGCGATCTCCTGCAGATAACGGTGTACGGTGAGAAAGAACTGACCGGCCTATATCAGGTGAGTCCCGAAGGGCTTATCGTTTTTCCCTTTATCGGCGACCTTTCTGTTACGGGTATGACCAATTTTTCGCTGGCTGAACGGATCGCCGAACGGTTGCGCGAGGGCTTCGTCAGGGATCCGCAGGTCCATGTGCTGGTCAAAGAGTTCAACAGCCGCCGCATATTCGTTCTCGGACAGGTCAAGAATGCCGGAAAATTTACGATCATCCACGAAATGAGCATCGTCGAAGCGATATCGGTGGCGGGCGGTTTCACGAATTTCGCCGATATCAACAATGTGGTGGTCACCCGAAAAGATGAATCGAATAAAGAGATCCGGTATGTGCTGAACATGGAAGAGATATTGGCCGGCAAAGTAAATAATTTTTATCTGCTTCCGGGCGACATAGTGTTCGTTCAGGAACGATTTTTCTGAGGTTAGATGCAGACAAGAGAATTCGACATCAAGCAATTGTATTTGCTTCTTGTTAAGCATCTCTATCTATTCGTCGGCATCGTCGTTATAGTTTTAACCTTTACCGCCGCCTATCTTTATAAGGCACAGCGTATCTACAAGGCAACGGTCGTCATGGAGATGGAGCCGAAGTCGGAAAACATCCTCGGTCGTCGCGTTGAGTCGGTCGGCGCATCGAGTTCCGATTACTACTGGGCCAATAAGGAATATTCAGCGACACAGTACGAGATCATCCGTAGTCGTGCCGTCAGCGCAAAGGTCATCGAAAGCCTTTCACATGACAATGTGCTGGAACTTTTCGGTATACGACCGGAGAATTTCGAGGATCCGGAGGCGATAAAGAACATTGATACCGTCGCGATGTTGCAGGGGAAGATCGCGGTCGAGCCGCAGAAAAACTCGAATATCCTATGGATCAGCGTCTCCGATACCGATCCGGAGGTGGCCGCCTTCCTTGCCAACAGCGTGGCGAGTTCCTACATAGAGTTCAACATCGAGAAGCGTTATTTGGCGACCCGCGATGCCGCCCAGTGGTTATCGGAACAGAGTGTCAATCTCAAAAAACAACTCGAAGATTCGGAAATATCACTATTTAATTTCAAGAAAGAGAACGAGGTGCTTGCTTCGGCCTTTGAACAGAAGCAGACGATGCTTGCGCAGACGATCACCGAGATATCGACCAAACTCACCGAGAAACAGATATATCAAAAAGGGCTGACGGCCAAGATAGAAGAACTTTCGGCGTTGGAATTCGCCGATACCGAGGAGTTCTTCGCGACCGATATTTTCCGTGACAATAGCATTGTCCAGAATATGAAACTGCAGTTTCTACAGGTTAAGACGAAATTGCGCGAAAAGGCGCTTCTCTATGGGGACAAACATCCCGATGTGCGGACGCTCAGGGGCGACGAAGAGAGCATTCGCAAGGCGCTCCTTAATGAGCTCAAGGGCGCTCTCGAAGGTTATCGGCTTGAGGGAAAGACGCTGGACAACGAGATATTAAAGCTCCAAACGATGCTGCGTGATAGTCAGAAAGAAGCGTTGAAACTCAATAAGATGGAGATAGATTACAATAAACTCAAACGCGAGGTCGAGACCAACAAAAAGCTTTACGATATCGTCCTCGAAAGAACCAAAGAGGCCGATCTTCATACCTTAATGCGAGCGAACAATATTCGTATCATCGATCGGGCGCTCGTGCCCAAAGGCCCCATCGCGCCGCGCAAAAACTTGGTGTTGCTTATCGGCTTCATCATAGCGCTTCTTTCGGCGGCGGCGGCGGTGCTGGCGGTGGAATTCTTCGACACTCGCATCCGCGACATAGAGGAACTGGAACATCTGGTCGGTCGCAACATCTTGGGGCTGTTCCCCAGTTTCGAGATAGCCGATCCCCAAAAGATACAGGAGCTCGCCTTCGAGGGCTCCCAGCATTCGCCGGCGGTCGAATCGCTCCGGACGATACGGACCAACATCCGGCTGGCCCATCCCGATGTGAATGCAAAAACACTGCTTATCACCAGTTCGGTGTCGCAGGAAGGCAAAACAACCGTATCGTCAAACATCGCCGTATCCTTCGCTCTTGCCGGTCGACGCACCTTGTTGGTCGACACCGATATGCGCAAACCGCGCGTCCACAAGCTTTTCGGGCTCGACAATAAGGAGGGCATCTCGACCTATATGCTCGGTGAGAAGCCGATAGAACAGCTTGTCCGCCGCAATGTGTATCAGGGGCTCGATGTGTTGTTCTGCGGGCCGATACCGCCCAATCCGGCCGAGATGATGGAATCGAAAAGATTCCGCGAAATGGTCGATCGGCTCAAAGAACTTTACGATGTCGTCATCTTCGATTCGCCGCCCATCATCGCCGTTTCGGATGCCGCGATCATCGCCTCTATGATAGACGGCGTCATCATCGTCGTTAAGATACGACAGATATCGCGCGATATCCTCAAGCGAGCAGTAGCCCAGCTCACCAAGTCGAACGCGATGCTCCTCGGCGCGGTCGTGAACAACCTCGATCTCAAAGGCGGTGGCCGCTACGGTTCCTATTACTACTACTATCACGAGAAGTACAAGTACTACGGCGAGACGACGCCGGAGAAAAAGTCCACATGAACCGCGCGTCGATCATTCTTTCGCTTTTTATCCTGTGTGTCACGGTGGTTGCCTGCGGTCCGCGCCTCCATGTGCGTCATCCGGTAGCTCCCGGCGATACCTACTATGTATGGGTCACTTGGTACGGCGATGATTTCAAAGGGAAAGCGACCGCGAGCGGGGAGCCCTACGACCCGCAACAGTTCACCTGTGCCGCCGACGGATTCCCCTTCGGTACGATGCTGGAGGTGAGCGATATCGACGGTGATGCGACGGTGGTGGTGCGGGTCACCGACCGGCCGGGGAAGAATGTCGTCGATCTCACGCCGAAAGCCTTTCTGATGCTTTCGAAAGCGCAGGCGGGACGCTTACGCGGCAAAGTGACGGTGGTCGGTCTGCCGGGGGAGAACAGCCTGCTGCGACGGAATGTCGCGGAGGGACCTGAACATTTCTTCACGGTGCAGTTCGGCGCCTATGCGACCCTTGAAAAGGCGCGCGAATTCATCGATTCGCTCGGTATCGCCGGGGCCTATATCTATCTTGAACAGGGCGACCGGGCCATCTACCGGGTGCGTGTCGGCCGGTTCGCCGACCGCGACAGCGCCGAGACATTCAAAGCGGAGCAGGCCAAAGGTCATGAGACGGTCGTCGTCGAGGTCTCTGAGTAGCGTCGTTGCGCTGCTTTTTTCCTTCAGCGTTCTGTTTGCCGGGAATGATATCCTTACTGAAATATTGAAATCGGAAGCGACCGTTACCTCGTTCGACCCAACGCTCCGCATCGGCATTGTGCAGAATGTCGCCGACCTGAAGGTCGAAGGGGACGCGCAGATGTTCGGCGAGGATGGCCGCGAACTGGGCGCCATTCAGGGAGAATGCCGCATCGCGCCCGCCGCAGGCGGCAAGATAGCGGTCTGCGGCACGAATTATCCCGGCCCGTCGCTGACCTTCGCGCCGAAGTTCAGCTTCATGTCGGTCGGCGGCCGGATGTTCCGCGGGAAGGTGGAGATCGTTATCTCCGGGAAGGGATTGACGGCAGTCAACGCGCTCCACATCGAGGAATATGTCCGTGGCGTCATCAACAAGGAGATCATGCCGGGCTGGCATATCGAGGCGAAGAAGGCGCAGGCGGTCCTTGCCCGGACCTACGCGGTCCACAAGAAAGTGATGCGGCCGCGCACCGCGCTGTACGACCTCGATCCGACGGTGCTCGATCAGGTCTACGGCGGGCTCGACAAGGAGGACCTCACCGCCAACAAGGCGGTCGCCGAGACGCGCGGCGAGATACTGAGCTACAACGATCTGCCGGCCGAGATATATTTCCACTCTACCTGCGGCGGCCGTACCGCGTCGGGCAAAGAGGTATGGGGCAAAGAGGTGCCGTACCTCGTGCCGGTGAAGTGCGACCACTGCAAGAACTCGTCGCTCTACCGCTGGACGCGCGCCTTGAGCGCCGACGAGGTATCTAAGAAACTCGCGGCGGCGGGCTATGCCGTGGGCAAATTGAAGAAGGTGACGGTCGAGAAGGGCGATCTGCGGGTCGCCGCGGTCATCGTCAACGGGAAACGGATAGAGGTGAACCAGTTCCGCAAGGCGGTCGGCTACACGACGGTCTATTCGAACGATTTCACCGTAACGCTTTCGGGCGGCAAGCTGACCTTCTCCGGCAAAGGCTTCGGCCACGGCGTCGGCGCCTGCCAGTACGGCATGGCGGGGATGGCGCAGGCGGGCAAGAACTGGCGCGAGATACTCCAGCACTATCTCCCCGGCGCCGAGATACGGAAGATGTACTGATGGAAGTATCCCTTTTTGATTACGCGCTTCCCGAGGAATTGATCGCGGCCGAGCCGTTGCCGCGCGGTGCGTCCCGGATGATGCTGGTGCGGCGCGATACCGGCACGGTCGAACACCGTCAGTTCACCGATATCCTGTCACTAGTCGATAAGAATACGACGGTCGTCCTCAACGAGAGCCGTGTTCTGCCGGCCCGTTTTTTCGGGAAAAAGGGGACCGGTGGCGCGGTCGAGTTCCTGTTCCTCGGCGTGCGGCGCGACGGTACCTGCGATACGCTGGCGAGATCGTCGAAACAGCTCCGGCCCGGCGAGATCGTGACCCTGAATTCGGGCGACACCGTCGAGATCATCGAACGGAACGGCGAATCGTGCCGGATACGGACCTCGTTCCCGGCGTCGGCGATGCCCGCCTATCTCGAAAAGTACGGCGATATGCCGCTGCCGCCCTACATCCTCAAGCGGCGCGGCGAGAAACGGAGCCGCCCCGAGGACCGTGATACCTACCAGACCGTCTACGCGGGCGCTGCCGGATCGGTCGCGGCGCCGACGGCGGGACTCCATTTCACTGACACCGTTCTTGAGCAACTTCGCGTTCGGACCGGCGGCCATGTCGAACGGGTAACGCTTCATGTCGGTATCGGCACCTTCATGCCGGTCAAGGTCGATACGGTCGAAGCGCATGTCATGCACCGTGAATTCTACCATATCGCCCCTGAAGTGGCGGCACGGCTCAATGCCGATAAGGCGGCGGGGCGGCGGATACTGGCGGTCGGGACCACGACGGTGCGGACGCTCGAAACGGCGGCGGCGGACGGCATGCTCGCGGCGGGTGGTGGGTCATCGCAACTGTTCATCTACCCCGGCTATGGTTTCCGTTTCGTCGATGCGATGCTGACCAATTTTCATCTGCCGCGCTCGACGCTCATCATGATGGTATCGGCCTTCGCGGGGTACGATCTGACGATGCAGGCATATCAGAAGGCGGTGGCGGAGCGCTACCGGTTCTTCAGTTACGGCGACTGTATGCTGATCTTATGAGTGCTTCTTGATGAGGTCGACATAGGTCGGTTTCGGGGCGGCGCCCACGAACTGATCGACCTCCTGCCCGTTCTTCACGAACTTCACCGTCGGGATGCCGCGTACCTTGAAACGGACGGCAAGTTCCTGATTCTCGTCGGTGTTCACCTTGGCGAATTTGATCTTGGTATTTGACTTGTTCTCTTCGGCGAGTTCCTCGAAAAGGGGTCCGAGCATGCGGCAGGGACCGCACCACGGAGCCCAGAAATCGATCACGACCAGACCGTCGAACTGTTCGACCTCGGCCGCGAAATTGTCTTTGTTCAGTGCGAGCATGGGTGCCTCCTAAACTGATCGCTAGAATTTTATCGATTTGATGCCGTTCTGCTGGAAATCTTTCACCACGCTCTCGATCTGTTTGAGGTTGGTCTCGGCCTCTTTTCCTTCGTCGCTTGCCTGAATCTTATAGAAGAAACTGACGACCGGCTCCATTTTATCGGCAAAATTGAAGATAAATTTTCGTTCATCGACGATCTCTATCTTTTGTTTGTTCTTATCGGCAGTTTTCAGCTTCACTTCATACATGAGTTTGCGCGAACAGAACTCACGGACCGGTACATACGCCGAATCCTCGTAGCAGGACATGTCATCGGTGTCGACAAGCTTGATCGAGTCGATCTTGTCGAAGGAAAGCATGTACTCACTATTGCCCTGTACGACCGACAACGCGCTCGAGGGCTCACGGCCGGTGCCGTTGAATTTCTCCGCTTCGATCTTCAGGATCTTCGCTTTGAGCGATTTGCCGTTCACCAGCGTTATGCTCACCTCCTGCGCAAAAGCGACCGTTACGCCGAGCAGGACAACCATCAACACGAACTGTTTCATAAGAACCTCCCTCGGGCGACCGCCGCCCGACAGTTCATTATAGGTAGGGAAAATGAAATAGCAAGTGCCCGAATCAAGACATCTAAAATCTTACCGAGGAGCGGTACGTCAAGACATTTGATATCTTACCCGAGGAAGGACGGCAATCGGGGTAAGAAAAGATGTCGGGAGAACGAGCGGAGCAGGCGATGAAAGAGTGGCGCAAACAGTACCGCAAGGCGGATCGACAGGAGAAGGGAGAAATCCTCAATGAGGTATGCCGCGTGACGAAGTATCACCGGAAGTATGCCATGAGCGTGCTGAAGCAGGAAGGTGCCGGTGAGAAGCGGCGGCGTGGCAACACCTACGGGCACAATGTGATGATGGTGATCGAGTATGTATGGGAACGGACGGGCTATCCGTGGTCGGAACGACTGAAGGGGTTGCTGGAGCATTGGTTGCCGCACATACGGAAGTACTTGCCGTGGGTCACCGAGGATATCTTGGAAGGGGTACGCCG